>JAZJZL010000080.1:43025-58695 GCA_040389845.1 Bacteroidota bacterium | reverse complement strand
AGTTATAAAACCAAGCGCAATTCGCACGAAACGTTTTATCTCAATGCCTACGCTGGGGCCGCATTGACCTATTACTCCGGTAATGCGCAGTTCGCCCCGGCTTTATTTGCGCCGATTGGGTTTGAATATGCTTTTGGCAAGTCTGGCGATCCCAAAAGGTACCAATCCTGGGGGTTCATGCTGAGTGTGCTGGAAGTCGGCAATATCATCAATTACCAGCTGGCCAATAACGGTGCCGACCAGAATGACGTAACCAGTCTTTCCAGAGCATTTGCCCCGGGTTTATATGTCACTTACGGGATGAGCAACCGGCATCCGCTTAGCCTCATCCTTGGCTACCAGATGAATCCGGCAAGGTTTAATTTCGGGATCGCGTTCGATTTGCCGCTCCTCTCCATTTACCAGAAAAAATAACGACTGATATGAGCCAATACCGGTTTATTTATCCACTGCTTTTCGAACAGCTGCTGCGAGGAGCGCAGCGGCTCAAGCTCCGCTAAAGGCTTTCCCCCAGACCTGTTTGTTATTATTTTCCGAGAAACATCAAACACTATAGTTGCGTTATTTAACTAACTGGAAAAAGATAGATTGCCGACAAAAAAAAGGAAAAATTCAATAAAGAACTTTTCCTCATATCGGTGTAAACTGATACCAGTATTACTACTCAAAAAGGTCTTATACGGTTATAGATCGGCAGTGGGTCTTGTCCGTGTTTTGGTTTACGCTTGGATGGTTAAAAGCACGATTTTAATTACAATATTAAAGTTTTTACTATGGTCTGAAAATATTCCTTTTCTTGTTTTCGGAATCGCTGGTCTGGCACACCCTCTTTTTGAACATAATCTATATTTCCAAAACTTGATAAATTACAACAGATTTTATAAATTCGGTTATTATCTGTTCGTCAAACAAAATCAAATGAATGCAAATAAAACAGGTAAACTTTTAGGTAACCTAACAGAATTTATTTAAGATAAGTTATTGATAATAAGTGACATAAAATATATACGGTTCGAGTCCCAGCGGAAGTTGAACCGTATATCTTTTATACAACGGAGTTTCCTTAACGACTACACAGCTGTTATCATTCTGAAGCATTCGGAATTCCAACTATTATACACTGCAATTTTTAACAAGAATTGCAAACTTGATAGCAAATCATTAAATTTGAATTATCAGATTTAGCTGAATTTAATCGAATTTGAAAGGGTCTTAAAAGAGACCTGTAAAATAAAAACTACCGTAGGAGCGTAGAAAGGGGCTTTTTTAGCTTAAGTTCGAATCCCTCTCTCCTACGTACCACAAAGTCATTTTACATTAAAATAATTCGGATATTATTTTATTCAAAACATACATTTTGCTATATTTGGATATCAAACAAGCAGAGTACCAATCTGAGTACCAGCATTGAGAGGACGATGTTATTACATTGATAATCAACCGATTGATATACAAGGTTCGGGGACGGTAACTCCCATCATTTAAAAAGCCTCTTAGATTATTTCTAAGAGGTTTTTTGTTACCCCTGATTTTCCTGTCCTTTCAAAGTGCGTGCAAATGTTGGGTCATGCTAAAAAGTCTCAACATCCAAACCGGGTTGAAAATTTGTTTGCTATCTTAAATATGATCAGGCTGAACAATTCGAGATAAGAAACAGCTGCGTATTTATTACCGTTATAATAACGCCACCAGGAAGCCAATTGTTGATTACCCGGCAACGTTAGCGAGACGTTGACTAACCGTTTTGGGCAAACTAAGCAATATAGCTAAAATTGCAACATTAATTTTAGCTTTGTCAAAACTTTAACATGATAAAAATTACTCCCTGCCCATTGTGCAGATCGGGCTTCACGTATGAGATGGATGGTTTGCTGGCCTGTCCTGAATGTGGTCATGAGTGGAATCCGGAAGAAGAGCCTGCCGGGGATGTACCATTCCTGGTAAAAGATTGTAACGGTAATATTTTACAGGACGGCGATGCGGTGGTCATTATCAAAAATCTTCCGGTAAAAGGTTCTTCCCAAAGCATAAAGGCCGGCACTAAAGTCAAAAACATCCGCCTGGTCGACAGTGACCATAACATTGACTGCAAGATTGACGGGTTCGGCGCTATGGCCCTCAAATCGGAATTTGTAAAAAAGGCCTGAGAATATTGCAGCAACATCCGTGAATTGCGCAATCTTATACTGACGCTTTTTATCCGTTAGGTGTATGATGTAATAGGGCATCTGCGCGCTTTAACGCATCTTCAAAGGTATCCCTGACGTTTCCCTTACCAATCTGAAATAGCAATCGTGTTTTTTTTAACTCCCCCGTTACTTGTAAACTATTTACTTCGGTAAGGATCAGTTTTGTTCCCTGCTTTTTTAGGGCTGTATTTACCTCTTTCAGTACCCTAATGCCGGTGGCATCAATAACGGGTACGTTCCGCATACGTATGATCAGTACCCGCGCAGGCTTTTCCAACATTTTCATGGCATCCTTGAATTTATAAGCTGCCCCAAAGAAAAGGGGGCCGTTGATCTCAAAGACATCAACCCCCTCGGGAATAACCTGTGGATCAAACAGGTCGTCTGAAATGTGATTCGCAGTAAAAATAGCCTGTTCGACTGAAGTGACCTGCATCATTTTTCGCATAAACAGGAAAGCCGCCAGGATCATCCCGATCTCAATAGCTACAGTAAGGTCAACCAATATGGTGAGACCAAAAGTGGTTATTAAAACCGCGGCGTCGCTTTTGGACGCTTTAAATACACTTATAAAATTTCCCGGTTCGCTCATGTTCCAGGCAACCACAATCAGTATCCCCGCAAGCGTGGCCATTGGGATCAGTGCCGCCCATTTGCCCGCAAAAAGCATGATGATTAGCAGGGTCAGTGCGTGAACTATGCCTGCAACGGGTGTTCTGCCGCCGTTTTTGATATTGGTAGCCGTTCTTGCAATAGCGCCTGTAGCCGGAATGCCCCCGAAAATGGAAGAGCAGATATTGGCCAGACCCTGGGCAATCAATTCAGTACCGGAACGGTGACTGCCGCCAGTCATCCCGTCTGCTACCACCGCGGATAACAAGGACTCGATACTGCCCAGCAGCGCAATTGTAATCGCCGGCCGGATGAGTTGCTGGATAACGGCGAAGCTGACTCCTGGAATAACCGGTTTGGGCAACGATGAAGGAATGGACCCGAACCGGCTGCCGATGGTTTCAACGGGCAAATGGAAAAAGCTGACCATAAATGTAGTAACAACGATGGCCACCAGCGAACCCGGCACCTTGTGGGTGATTTTGGGCCATAGCTGCACCATCAATAAAGTAAAAATGCCGGTGACCACTGCGTAAAGATTAACGGAAGCCAAATGCTGCCCGTAAGCCAGCCATTTACTGATAAAATCTGCGGGTACGCTGCCCATCTTCAGGCCGAGGAAGTCCTTGACTTCGGAGGAAAAAATAATAACCGCAATCCCTGTAGTAAAACCAATGACCAGGGGATAAGGAATGTATTTGATTGCATTGCCCAATTTGGTCAGGCCCATAACGATCAGCAATATGCCTGATATAAAGGTGGCAACGATCAGCCCGCTAATCCCGAATTGTTGCACGATACCATAAACTACTACGATAAAAGCGCCGGTAGGGCCGCCGATCTGGACCCGGCTGCCACCTAGAGCAGAAATGACAAGTCCCGCAATGATTGCTGTGAAAATCCCCTTTTCGGGGGAAACGCCGGAGGCAATCGCAAACGCGATGGCTAAAGGCAGGGCGACCACGCCCACAATGATTCCGGCAATTACATCTTTATAAAACTGCGCTTTGGGATAGTTTTTTAAGGTATCGATCAGCTTTGGCCTGAATAAATCTGTCAAATTGCTCATGACGGAAGCGATTTATTTTTATGTTCGCCGGCAGGCGTATCAGTATCCAGCGAAGGTTGATAATGTATCTTTGGTGACAGCCAGTGGAGTAATACTACACGAGCGTACCGGAAATTGAGCGGGGAAAGGATAAACAAGCCGCCCAGGATAGTAGCGAGATACAGCCAGGGCGAGTCATTATTGCCGGTGATCAGGAAAGTCGCCACCCATAAAAATCCCCCTTCAGCAACATTCATGGCATAGCTGACGTACATCGCCGCATAAAAATAGCCTGGTTCTATTTCAAAAACCATCCCGCAATGCGGGCAATTCAGATTGATGCCGTTTGAGCCGAGGTGGTACGTCTGTCCCTCAAACATATTTCCCCTCCGGCAACGAGGGCATTTGGCGTGGAGCATGGCCCATGATTTTTCTGTTTTTACCATCCTGTTTCAATTAAATGATAACATTGATTGACGTATGTACTATAGTTCCTGTAGCCGGGTATGAGTTCACCATCACTATTCCTTGATCCACATTTTCAATACCCGGCTATAGGAATTATTCACCAATTGGTAGCCCGGCGGTACCTGGCTATCGGTTGCATGAAAAGTTACCAGCCTGGTTTCCGGCGGTTTTTTATCCAGCATTTCATAAATGAGCCGGCTGTAGCGATAATAGAGTTCAAACGAAACCTTTACCGCGTAATCTATCCGGCTGCCGGGTTCGATATTTTCGTAAAAGGGATTGTAAAAATAAAAATGATCAAAGCCGTTAAAATCCAGTTCGGTCAGGTTGCCTTGTATAAAATGGACGTTAGGTAAACTGAGCTCATCCCTGGCAATTTTTGCAAAGGTGTAGAGCTCCTCTCGCTGTTCGATCCCGTAAAAGGTGGTCTCCGGGTGAAAAAAACCTGCCGTAATGCAGAATTTCCCTACTCCGCTGCCAATATCCAACACCCTGGCGCCGGGGATGGCTAAAAAATTGCCCGCTTTCCGTGCAATATCCACGGGTGTCCAATGCATTTGAGACATGTTTTGGATATGCTTCGGGAACTGGTCGTCAAAAATTACATCTTTATAAAAAAGCGCGGGATTAATTGTGTCGTTAAGCATAGTTGGTGTTGTGCCGCGGGTTTGCAGGTTTTGAAATGTATTATATAAATACCGTAAAATTTCCATTTCGTCAGGCTTTGATCCACATTTTTAGCGGCGTATAGTGAGAAACATCTGCCAGTTTATAACTTAAAGGCACCTCTTCCTCTAAAATATGGAAGGTCGCCAGGCGGGTACCGGATGGTTTTTCCTCCAGCGCCTTGAATAAATATTGAGTATAATAATGATAGAGGCTTTCGGAAATTTCGATGGTGTCGTCGATGGGGTTATCCGGCCCAATATTTTCATAAAAAGAATTGTAAAAATAGAAATGGTCAAATTCCTTAAAGTTGACCTGGGTGATATTAGCATAGATAAATTCACGTTGCGCAACCCGGTATACACCTTTACACCCTCGGCGTGGTAAACTAATTGATGGCGCTGTTCCACCCCGTAGAAGTCGGTTTCGGGGAACTCATATCCCGCGGCCAGGCAAAACTTACCGATACCGCTGCCAATGTCCAATACCCGTGCTCCCGGTTCCGCCAGGAACGCCGCGGCTTTCCTGGCGATGGCCAACGGTGTCCAGTGTTTCAGCGACAGCAGTCGAAAATGTTCCGGGTACATCCGGTCGAAAGCGGCATCACTGCTGAACAGAGACGCATTCAGATCTGCCCTTTTTAACCTTTTTGCTAACCCCGCATTCTGGTTATCCGGCTGAGGCGGGAAAGGAGAAAAATGGTAAACTTTCATCACCTCAAATTTACCCGGTCGGCGAAAGGGATTTACCGAAGCAGGTCAGTATAAAAGCTGATATTTATCAGTTTTTAAAATGCGTACCTTTACAGTCATGAGCCTGTCCGGAATTTTCCCAATTGACCGGTGGAGTTTTACCACGCAATCTATATTGAACGTGCTTTCTGAAACCGAGTATGCTGACCTGCTGTTGCACCAAAGCGAGCTTAAATATAAAAAGGGCGAAGTGATCTTTAGGGAAGGCACCGTGCCATCTGGTATTTTCCTGATTCGGAGCGGCAAGGTCAAAAAGTACAAAATGGATCAGTTACCCAGGGAACAGATCATTTACGTGGCGGGGCCGGGAGAATTGATCGGATATCACGCGGTACTTTCCGGAGAAAGGTATCCGGATTCAGCCGCCGCCATCGAAAATAGTGTCATCAGCTTTATACCCCAGGATGATTTTATTCATACCCTGCACCGCTCACCCGCATTTAATTCCCGATTACTAAAAACGCTGAGCCATGAATTTACCGTTTTGGTCAACAGCATCTCTGTGATCGCCCAGCGGACAGCGGCTGAACGGCTAGCCATTACCTTGATCGTGCTCCGGGAAAAATATAAAGAAGAAGGGACGGCTGAAAAAGATATTGTTTTGAATATCTCCCGAATGGACCTGGCCAGTATGGCGGGTATTGCGCAGGAAAACGTTATCCGCCTTTTAAAGGAATTTAAAGCGGAGGGTCTTGTGGAAACCGATGGCCGGAAGATCTGGATAAAAGACATCAAGCTGCTGGTGAAGAAATCAAATTACCGCTAACAGCCGGCCTTTTTTCAGGAAAGCGTGATACCGAGATTAATGTGGTCAATGTTTTGACCAATTTCTTTGAGCAGCCATCGATCAAGACTATCTTCGTTCCTTTGGAACCATTCTGTTCCGCATTTAAATAATACGGCTTCTTTGCCATCCTGGAAGCTGACTTTCCAGACTTTTAGATTTTTAAACGTATCAGCAATGATTTGCAAAACTTGCTTACATCCGTTCCGGGACAACACGATTTCATAGCTCATCTTTTTCCAGTTTAGTGGGTGAAACAGCAGATGAATTGCGGGAATAACCACAACAAAGTTCAGCTTTTGCCCGGCTTATTCCAAACACTTTTACAAACTTTTGTGAGTAAAAAGTGCACTTGTATTTCATTAAGGCTGATTTGCTGCAAACTCGCCAAAGGCCGGGCCACTTCGTACGGTTTAGATGCGCTTGCACCATTTTTGCGGGAGGGCAGGGGATAGACCTCAAAGTTGTCCGTTTCCAATGCCGCAATCAGCATTTCTAAAACCGTTTGGTCGGTATTCAGCACAATAATTGTTCCCATAGCTTTCGGGCGTTGCTGAGATTCAAAAGTGTAAGAAACTTGAAAAAACGAGTTTAGTGCGCAACACCCCGAACGCTTTAAAATATACTGATTATAAACATGTTAATTTCTATCAATCCCAAAGACGGTTGAACTTCTGTTAATACATCATTGCTCAATAGTTGTATAAAACAAGTTATTTGTTATATCGGCAGCGCATGAATTTTACCACTTTTATTTCAATAACCAATTGTTGATTTGCAAGCCTGGTATGAGGAGATGACAGAAAAAAACCAACTGCCCAAAGGAAAAAAACTCGCGCTATTCAGAGTTTTGTCTTTCCTGTTTCCGTTCGTTTTGCTGTTATTACTGGAACTTGCCTTGCGTTTGGCCGATTACGGTCACAATACCGATCTGTTTATAAAATACACGAAGGATGGGCGTTTTATGCAGATGAACCCCTATGCATCAGAACGCTTTTTTAGTGATACGATCAACGCAACCAGGGGCAGCAGTGAAATTTTCGCAATAAAAAAAGCGCCTGACACTTTCAGGATATTTGTCCTTGGCGAATCGACCACTATTGGTTACCCTTATTTCCATAACGGGGCCTTTCACCGATGGTTGTATTACCGGTTAATGCAAATGTACCCGGATAAGAATTTTGAGATCATCAACACATCTATCACTGCTGTTAACTCTTTTACAGTGCTTGATTTCGGCAGGCAGCTTACGCAATATCAACCCGATGCAGTCATGATTTACACGGGGCATAACGAGTATTATGGAGCACTTGGCATTGGCTCAACAAGTTATGTGGGCAGTAACCCTTTCCTGATCGGCACATTGCTGAAATTGCGGGGGCTGAAACTAGTGCAATTGCTGAACAATACTATCAATAAAGTAACAGGTGCATTCCGGAAAAACCAAATAGATACGCGCGAAACATTGATGAAGCGGATGGCAGCCCGTCAGCAAATACCTTACGGTTCTACAGATTATAAGACCGGGATTGAACAGTTTGATAAAAACATAAACGAGGTATGCGGCCTGTTTAATGCCAAAAAGATACCTGTGTTTCTAAGCACCATCGTTAGTAACGAAAAAGACCTGCCGCCATTTATAAGTAATGGCAGCGGGCCGGCGTCCGCGGCGTATCATTATAAAACCGGCCGGGAGGAATATGCCAAAGGCGATATCGAATTGGCCCGGGAAAATTTTGTAAAAGCAAAAGACCTGGACGAACTCCGTTTCCGCGCGCCTGAAGACATCAATTCGGTCATCAGGAAGATAGCCGGAAAATATGCAAATGTACATTTGGTTGATACCAAAAAGCTATTCCAGGAACATTCATCGTATGGCATACTCGGTAGCGAGACGCTGCTCGAACATGTACACCCTAATTTGTACGGATATGCGATCATGTCTGAAGCATTTTACCAGGCCTTTGAACAACAGCACCTGGTTACCGGCACACCGGAAAGAATATTAACATTTGACGAACTGCGAAAAGAGATGCCCCTGGTTGGGTTAGACTCGCTGAACGGTCAATACCAGGTAATGATGCTTAAATCAGGCTGGCCTTTTAATCAGCCCTTGCCTAAAACTTTCGGGCTTAATACAAATTTTCAAGACTCGCTGGCGAAGTTGGTAGCCTTCGGAAAACTGCAGTGGAAGGATGCTATGGAAGAACTGTTTGAGCGTAACAAGCAAACGCATAACGATGAAGGCTCCCTGAAAATAGTGGAAGCCATGACATTGGAATACCCGCAAAGTGAGCAGTTTTGTGGACTGGCGGCCAGTTTAAATGCAGGCCTCCACCATTACGAAATGGCAGCCCTTTATTATAAAAAGCTGCAGGCTATAGACACGGCAAAACAAGTTGTGCCACGCGTAATTAAGCTATATTTAAGGAGCGGTAAGCCGGAAAAGGCCCTGGCAAATGTAAAATACCTTCCGCAGGTACAGCAAGCGCATGTTGCTGATATACTAAAAAATATTATGGCCGATAAACAACTGCTGAAGTCTCAACCGGACAATAAGCAGGCTGCCGGCCGTATCATGGCCAGCTACAAGTTGCTGGGTATCCCTGATAGCCTCGTAAACAAAGATATGAAATGAGCAGCCTTGAAACCATAAAACAGAACAAAAAATTCGGCTATTTAGTGAGCGTTTCATTGATGGCATTGGCCGTGATCAGGATATTATTTAAGCACCGATACGGTTATTTGTTGCCGGGTAGCGGTGTAATCCTGCTGCTTTTAACCGTGCTGGCACCGCAGTGGCTTACGCAGATACGGTGGCTGTGGGAAAAGTTTGGCCATATACTGGGTGTAGTCAATACCTATATTTTGCTCACGTTAGTATACTTCCTGGTACTTACGCCGTTAAGCATGGCCATGCGCCTGTTTGGCAAGGATATATTGAAATTGAAACGCAATAAACTAAATACCTATTGGGAAAATACCAGTCCAATAACCCGATCGGGGATGAACAACCAATTTTAAATGATATGGAGATAATGGCAGAGTTTTTCAGGTTTTTAATACAGCGCAAAAGGTATTGGCTATGGCCGCTGTTCATCATACTGGTGCTGCTCGCCACGTTTTTGGTGATTGCCCAGAGCTCGGCGCTGGGACCGTTTATTTACTCTTTATTTTAAGCAGTGCCTGTCTATATCCTGGGAATATCGGCTTATTACCACGACAGTGCCGCATGCCTCATCAGCGATGGTGTAATACTGGCCGCCGTACAGGAAGAACGCTTTACCCGAGTAAAGAATGATGCAGCTTTTCCTGAAAACAGTATTAGGTACTGTCTTGAATATGCACAGATAACACTGAGCAGGGTTGACCATATTGTGTATTACGAAAAGCCGTTTCTAAAATTTGAACGCTTACTGGAAACTCACCTGGCATTCGCACCTTTTGGAATCAGGGCTTTTTTAAGGTCTATGCCGCTATGGCTAAAGGAGAAGCTGTACTTCAGGCGGATGCTGGTACGGGCCCTCAAACTGATTGACCCGGGCTGGAAAAACCAAAACGATAATTTGCTTTTTGCCGGGCACCATCAATCTCACGCGGCATCGGCTTTCTATCCTTCACCCTTTCAGAAAGCGGTTATACTCACGGCAGACGGAGTTGGCGAGTGGGAAACAACATCGGTTAGTTTAGGCGAAAGCAACCGCATTAACCCTGTTAGCCACATCAATTTTCCGCACTCTATCGGCTTATTATATTCAGCATTCACCTATTACCTGGGGTTCAAGGTAAATTGTGATGAATATAAGGTGATGGGACTTGCGCCATATGGAGATCCTGTTTATTGCGACCTGATTTTACAAACCTTGATCGACGTAAAACCCGATGGCTCTTTTCGGCTAAATATGGAGTATTTCGATTATGCCACCGGTCTGACCATGACCGGCGGCAAATTCGAAAAACTTTTTAATAACCAGGTGCGCAAACAAGGCGAACAGTTCAGTACTTTCCACATGGATGTGGCTGCCTCTATACAAAAGGTAACGGAATATGTGATGCTGAAGATAACAACCGCTCTGTACCACCAATACCATTGGGATAACCTTTGCCTGGCAGGCGGTGTGGCGCTCAATTGCGTGGTAAACGGTACGATACTGAAGCAATCGGGGTTTAAAAATATCTGGATACAGCCTGCTGCGGGCGATGCCGGGGGGGCTTTAGGCGCCGCCCTGGCGGTGTACTACGGGCACCTGGACAATGCCCGGGCCGTTACAGCGGGAACAGACGGAATGCAAAGCTCGCTTTGCGGGCCGGCTTATGAAGATAATGAAATCAAAAGCGCTTTAACCGCCCACGGCTTGCGTTACGAACAATTACCCACTGAGCGCCTTCACGCTGTTATTGCTACAGAAATGGTTGCAGGAAGAGTGGTAGGATATTTTAAAGGACGCATGGAATACGGGCCCAGGGCGCTTGGGGCGCGCAGCATTCTGGCAGACTCGCGAATCGCGGAAATGCAGGCGATATTGAACCATAAGATTAAGTTCCGCGAATCTTTCAGGCCATTTGCCCCCGCAGTGCTTGAGGAACGTGCTGCTGTATATTTCGACATGGAGGCCCCTAGTCCTTATATGCTCCTGGTAGCACACGTACGCAAAGAAAAGCGGATCGATACTAAATCGGCTATAATTGCCGGGGATCCCATTGTGCGCCTGAATCAGCGGCGCTCGGTGGTCCCGGCGGTAACCCACATAGATTATTCATCAAGGCTGCAAACTGTAAATGCAATACAACATCCCGATTTTTATAAGCTGATAAGCGCCTTTTATCATCTCACCGGTTGCCCTATGGTTATAAACACATCGTTCAATCGCATGGACGAACCTATCGTATGCTCGCCATCCGACGCAGTGGCCTGCTTTTTAAACACTGGTATCGACGTGTTGGTTCTGGAAAACTTTATAGTTAAGAAAACAGGCATTTAAAGAAAATGCCAAATTCAAATCTCACTTTACAGCACCGCTTTTTTAAGCCCGGAACTTGCCGCGTTATGTAACATTTGGCAACCGCAAAAAACGCTTTTGAAAGTGCCTCTCTGATCGCATAAAATGTTCCGGGAAATATCGCGCAGCGAGGCAATATGCCCTTATTTTCGAAAAAAGGAGGATTATTTGAACAGACGTTGCATTAATTTGCCATTCTATTGGCTAAAAAAGGCCTTCAGTTCCAATAAATTTACTCCAATCCTTATTCGTTGATTCCATTGTGCAATCGATTGCACTTTCCCGAATCCAGCCGATAGCGGAAACCAAATATAGACAGTAATAAAAAATTAGCGCGAAAAAAGGTGTTGCCTCCAGGTTAATTATTGGATGCACCGTGTTGTCAGTTTCCCTGGAATAATAAGCCGGAACAGTTGCAACTGCAACAAACCAAAACGGGTTACCCGGCTAAAAAATTAAGGGGGGATTAACCATGCAATCAACCCGTACCAATCGGCTGCGCCAAACAAAAAAAGAAAGGAGGCGATGAAGAAAAGCCAAACCAAACCACTAGTTGCAAACAAACTATAAAACCAATTGAAATCACAAAACCGATAAAGAATATGAAAAAAAAAATTACTCTATCCCAGGCTCCCGGCCATCACAAGCAGGTACGCCGATTAGCTTTTATAACATCCCTGGTAATGCTTATTTTAATCGTTTGCCAGAATTCAAATGCGAGTGAACACCCGGCATCAGCATTAACTATAAAAAAAGAACTCAATATAGCTTATGTAGAACCCGCAGCCATTAAAGTAAATGGTGTCGTATATGATGAAAATAAAAAGCCGCTTACAGGTGCAACGATCACCGAAAAAGGAACCACCAATTCAACAGTAACTAATGTTGACGGAGCCTTTACAATTAGCGTTGCTAAAATTGGCGCTATATTACAGGTTTCCTACATTGGCTACGATGTGCAGGAAGTACAAGTTACCAGCAGCGCCAATTTAGTAATCACTATGGCATCTGCCATGTCAAAACTGAGCGAAGTGATTGTAGTAGGTTATGGAAGCCAGAAAAAATCATCAGCAACGGTTGCGGCGTCGGCAGTAAAAGGCGATATAATTACCAAGTCGCCGGTACCCAACATTTCCAATGCGCTGGCCGGGAATGTTGCCGGCGTTAGCATGCGCCCGGCTAGCGGCCGCCCGGGGGACGACGATCCGGATATCCATATCAGGGGCATTGCAACCACCGGTAATAATGCACCTTTAATTGTTGTTGACGGTGTAATACGGAATAATATAAATGAGGTAGACCCAAATGTCATCGCATCGGTTACCGTCCTCAAAGACGCGGCAGCTGTGGCCCCGTATGGTTTAGGCGGCGCCAACGGTGTAATCCTCATCACTACCAAACGAGGCACCACCGGTGCTCCGGTACTTTCGCTGAATTCATATTACGGTGTCCAATCTCCAACGTATCGCCCAAACACGTTAAATGCCCAGGATTACATGCGTCTTAGAGATGAGGCATACCTGAATGAAAACCCCGGCAGTACCACCATTCCGTTTGCTACAGACCTGATAAATAATTACGCGAGCCTGCACGCCAAAGACCCCGACAGGTATCCCATCAGCGACGCAAAAACCCAGGTTCCTAAGAAAAACTCCCCGATGCAGGAAGTTAACCTGCAATTAAGCGGCGGAACAAAAGACGTAAAATATTTTGCAGGGGTGGGGTACATTAACCAGTCAGGCTTATTCGACCCGGTTAGCTACAAAAGGTACAATTACAATTTAAACCTGGACGTGAATGCAACCCCGACTACCAATATCTCATTGTCGTTAGCCGGTTCGACGCAAAATACCAACAATGTTGATGGTGCAACCAACGCCGACAATTTATTCAGGGGGATTTATAAGTTCGTGCCAATTGCAGCCCTAACCTTTTCAAACGGTCTTCCGGGTGAATTTGCAGGAAACGCACCTATTGGCATACTTAATGCCGGCTATGCGCATCATATTACTACCAATATGCTCAGTACCATCTCGATTGAGCAAAAACTTCCTTTCATTGAGGGATTAAGCATTAAAGGAGCCTTCAGCTACGACCCCTACAACACAGTAGACAAAAACTGGCACACCCCTTATTATTATTATTCAGTTGATTTGACCACAACGCCTTATACGTATACCAAACAAATTTCAACAGCAGAAGGAAATGCTGCGCCGTATACATGGCTAAGCCAGAATTATTATCAGAATAACAGCTTCACGTATCAGGCCTATTTGAATTACCATCACACATTTGGTAAACATGATATTACCGGATTGATAGTTGCCGAAGAAAAGAACAACAACCAATTTAATTTCGGGGCGACCAGGAACAATTTTGCGATTGCCATTGATGAGCTAAGCCTTGGCAGTTCTGATAAAAAAGACTTTGACAATAGTGGCGCTTCATCAACCGGCAGCCAAATTGGGTATGTATATCGTGTAAACTACGCCTATGATAACAAGTACCTTTTAGAGGCATCAGGGCGTTATGACGGTCACTACTATTTTGCTCCCGGTAAAAGGTGGGGTTACTTTCCGGCTGTTTCAGCGGGTTGGGTATTATCAAATGAAAATTTCCTGGCCGGCAATAAAACCGTTAACTATCTAAAGTTGAGAGGTTCATGGGGCAAGTCTGGTAACCTTGCAGGCAGCGCATTTCAATATCTGAACGCATATAACCTTTATGGAAATGCGTATGCTTTCGGCAATGCGGCACTTGTACAGGGGTCTTACTTACCGCAGGAAGCGAACCCCAATATCACCTGGGAAGTATCCACTAAAGCTGACATCGGCTTCGAGGCAACGCTTTGGAAAGGCTTGCTTAGATTAGAAGGTGATGTTTTTATGGAAAAAAGAACCGGGATGTTGTTACCTCCTGCGATAACTGTTCCGCAGGAATACGGATTGGACCTTGCACAGGAAAATGCAGGTGTCATGAAAAACCATGGCTTCGAGATTTCGGCCGGTACATCGCACCAGTTTTCAAATGACCTCGTAGTTGCACTTACCGGAAACTTCAGCTATGCCCAGAACAAAATGGTGCAGGTATTCGAAACCAGCGTTACCAGGAATTCGCCCAACAGGAGCAGAACGGGCCGTCCGTTAAATACAATGTTTGGCTACCACGCCCTGGGGATATTCAAAACCAGTGACGATAAGAATGGCGACGGTGTAATTGATGCCGCCGACGGCTATAACGTTACTCAATTTGGAACATTGCACCCCGGCGATATACGTTACGCAGATCTCAGTGGTCCGCAAGGAGTTCCGGATGGCAAAATAGATTCGTACGACGAAACGGTTATCGGCCACCCAATGACACCGGCAATAACCTATGGCTTTACGCCAACCGTCACCTGGAAAGGCATTGACCTTAGCTTATTTTTCCAGGGAGCAGCGCTGGCGAGCTATAATATCCAGGGCTTTCAGACAGTGCCCTTCTTAAATAACAATAGTAACTCCGCCTACGAATATTACAATAACCGCTGGACACCTTCAAACCAAAATGCCAAATATCCACGCGCCAATCAGTCGCCATCTTCTAACAATACACAGGGATCAGATTTCTGGATTGTTAACACCAATTATCTTCGATTAAAGACTGCGATGCTGGGGTATACGCTGCCGGCAACCCTAACCAAAAAATTCGGCATGAGGAAACTTAGAATTTACGCGTCAGGACAAAACGTATTCACAATCAGTAAATTGAAATTTGAAGATCCGGAAATAGGTTACAACCGTAATAACGGGCAGCCCAACGAAGTAGCTTATCCGAACCAAAAGGTATATGTAGTAGGGCTTAACGCGTCCTTTTAACTTAATAAATTTTAGTGTATGAAAAGTAAATTTAAATATACCGCTGCTGTAATGTTTATAGCCGGCGCCCTGTTATCTTTCCAGGGATGTAAAAAAGATATTTTGGAAAATACGGACAAAACCAGGCTGAATGAAACAACTCAATGGGCTGGTGAATCAAATGCTGATATCTTTTTAAATGATATCTACAATAACCTCCCTAACTATTATAATTCGCCTGAAAACCTGGATAATTTCACAGACGACAACGACGCCGGTTTCTACTACGGTTCGTGGAATTTCAAGCAAGGAAAC
>JAZJZL010000080.1:42573-43015 GCA_040389845.1 Bacteroidota bacterium | reverse complement strand
TTCATCAACTAATTATGGTATTTGGGGAGGCGCCGCCGGCCCGGCCGATCTGGACCGGCTAAACTGGTCTGATGCATACAAAACGATCCGCAAATGTAATACCTTCATCCAGGAGATAAAGGACCACAAAACCAACTTTACCGACGCTTGGTACAATAAGCGTTTGGATGAGGCCAGGTTCCTAAGGGCATATTATTATAGCCGGCTTTGGATGCACATTGGCGGTGTGCCTATCATAACAGAAGTGCAAAGCCGGACACAGGACAGTTCAGAATTATATAAGGCACGTAATACGTTTGAAGAAACGTTTAATTTTCTGACGTCTGAACTCGGTACTGTAGCTAATGACGGCTTCCTGGCCACAAAATACAATGCCGGCGATGCTAACGCGGGCAGGGTAACGCTCGGTGCATCGCTTGCCCTAAAAGGCTGGCTTGAACTT
>JAZJZL010000080.1:5704-42563 GCA_040389845.1 Bacteroidota bacterium | reverse complement strand
ATGCGGCCAGCCCTGCCTTTAATGCTTCGGAACCCGCAGCCGGCGCAGACCCGCATAAAATTGCCGGATTTGGCAGTTACAACGCTGACCGGTGGAAGACGGCTGCGGCCACCTTCAAATCGTTTATTGATAAATATGGCAACGGTCAACCCTACAACCTCTTTAATAACACGGCCACGCTTTGGTACGAGGCCAATAAATATAATCCTGAAGTTATTTTCGACAGGCAGGCCGTATCAAGCGTTATTGGCTCATCATTTGAGCAATATGGCGGCCCTGTATGGATACTTGGCGCCTACTATACCTGGGGTAATTATGATCCAACCCAGGAACTGGTTGACCAGTTCAGCATGGCTAACGGAAAACCAATTACCGACCCCACATCTGGCTATAACCCGCAACAACCCTATGTGAACCGCGAAAAACGCTTTTACGATTGGATTGTTTATGACGGCGCTCCGTACAAAATGGATTGGATGCCCAGGGAAGATACCATTTATACCCGCATTGACAAAGTTCATCCGTCTAAAAACCAGATTGACTTTGGCAACGACGACGTGGGCAATACAGGTTATTACTTCAAAAAGAAACTTAATCCATTAGTAAGGCCGGGTGGTGGTACTGTAAGTGCGGCTAATTATATCTACATGCGTTACGCGGAAGTGTTGCTGGGCTACGCCGAAGCACAGAATGAGGCTACCGGTCCCGACGCAACTGTTTACGATGCCATCAATAAAATCAGGACCAGGTCAAACCTACCTAACCTTAGTGGTGGCTTAAGTCAAAGCCAGATGCGGGATGCGATCATTAGGGAAAGAAGGGTAGAATTGTGCTTTGAAGGCAAGCGTTTTTATGATATTGTGCGCTGGAAGACGGCCTTTGATGTAATGAATGCCGACAAACATGCGATGAAAATCACCAACAGCTCGCCAAGCGATAATAAGGGAGTTTGGCAATATGAAGTTATTCCGCTGAATCATCCGCATCTGTTCAAACAAAAGATGTATTTAAATCCAATACCTCAACCGGTTATTGCCCAAAACCCAAAACTGGTTCAGAACCCCGGTTATTAATAACCTTTATTTTCTGCTTATCATAATTGCGAAGACGGCCCGGATGGGCCGTCTTCGTTGCAAAATAATATTGTTAATACCTTCGAAGCTTATAACATCATGTAATAAACAATTTAAGATAACCGTTTACGCGTTTGTATTATTTACTGTATTTCTCCTGTAAATCAGAAATGTTGTCAAATTCGTCGCCGATTTTTGTGATAAGGCTTTCAAAAACCTTAAAATAGTTACTATAAACCTCATGATCGGAAGTTTTAGGCAAAAAAGTATGATGCATCTTTACCATCCCCGAAGCTTCTTCCAAACCCGGAAACATCCCCATTTCAGTTGCGCTTAACAGGAATGCTCCAACACCGATACTATCGCCATGGGTTAAAGTACTAACCGGTTTATTAAAAATATCAGCAATTATTTGCGTACATAAGGGAATGGAAGCAAAACTGCCATTAATAGAAAGGCTGTTTATTTGCCTGTGTTTTTCAAGTGTTTTCCCTATGCTGTACATCTCATATAAAATTCCTTCTATAGTAGCCCTGATGAAATGCTTGCGCTCATGCCTGATATTGACGCCAAAATAACATCCTCTTGCGTTAGGGTTCCAGATCGGCGCGCGTTCACCATGAAGATAGGGCAAAAACAGCAGGCCATCAGACCCGGGATGCACTTCCGAAGCTTCCCTGATCAATGCATCCATAGCATAATCAATGTCAAACGCGTTTTTGAAATCTCCAAATTGCTTGGTGAACCACTCAAATATTACACCGCCATTGCTGGTTGGGCCACCGCTTACAAAGTATTTTTCAGTCAGTACATAGTTGAATATCTGTTGTTTGGGATCGTCAATTATTTCTTTACCAATCACCCTGAACGCCCCGCTATCTTCAATCGTAATCGTTGCCTTTTCGTTTTGCCATACACCTGCCCCTAAGGTAGCCAGGCAGCCGTCGCTCGATCCCACCAGTATTTTTACCGATGGCGACATTCGTAATGCTTTCTGGTATTCTTTTTTCAGCGTAATGCCTGAGTAGAATACAGGCACCAGGTCAGGTAATTTTTCGGGTGTAATGCCGGCAAAGTCCAATGCATCCGCGTCCCAGGTCAGTTTACGGATATCCATCAGCCCGGTAGCCGATGCTATGCTGTAATCAATAATGCAAGCGCCCGTAAGCTGCTGAATGATATAACTTTTGATAGGCATAAATTTGCTTGTGCGGCTAAATTTATCGCGTTCATTATTCTTCATCCAGGCTATTTTCACCAGTGACGACATAGGGTGTACCGGTGTACCTGTAGCCGAATAGATGGCTGTGCCTAATTTTGAATTCTTTAAATCGGCAGCTTCTTTTTTGCCCCGATTGTCAGACCAGGTAATTGAATTGCCCAGCGGCACCTCGTCTTTATCAACCCCCAAAAGGCTGTGCATTGAAGCGCTGAAACAAATACAGCTTACCACGTATTTTTTCGGATACACTTTATCATTCAGCAAGTTCTTCAATACATATAGCATGGTTATAAACATCTGCTCGGGGTCCTGTTCGCTGTGATCAGGACGCGCATGAAAAGTTGGGTAATGCCCCTTCGCAAAACCTATCACATTTCCGGATAAATCAAATGCGAAAACCCGCGCCGCATTAGTTCCTAACTCAATTGTAATTATACAATCCATAACCTTTAACCTTTTGATCTGTTATTTTTTCTGAATTCGCTTGGGGTGTAGCCCGTAAACCGTTTAAATGTTGTTGCAAAATGCTGCGACGAATAAAAGCCGGTATTCAAAGCGATATCGGTTACATTAACCTCCCCGCGTTTTAGTAATTTAATGGCCTCTGTTATCCTGATATTTATCAGGTAATTCAAAGGCGAAAAACCAGAGTAATTTTTCACCTTTTCGGTAAAGGCAGTGGTGCCCATTCCGGTTAGCGCTGCCATTTCCTCAACTGTCCATTGATGTTCCAGGTCCTGGCGCAGGGTTTGTTCCAATTTCAAAAATGCCTGGGGAAAATCGCGCCTCGAGCTGTTTTGACGGATAAGCTGCCTGCTTATTAAAATAAAAAGTTCGTCAAGCAGTTGATTTACCCGGGTAAAGAAACCAACCTCCTCGTTCCGGAGTTCGGCCTGCAGGCTTTGCATCAAAATTTGCGCTTCTTTTAATTTCAAAACAAGCTGTGCCTTGTTTACCAATAAAATTTGATGTACCGATAGTTTTTCATTTTTACTTAGTCCGCTCCATTTTCCAATTAATAATTTTCCGCCTTCGTCAATGGCTATTTTAATATAGTATAGCGTACCGATGTTAAGCACATTACTTTCGCCGCCAACGCTTTGGCCGGGCAGTATTACAGCAAAGTCGCCCGGAAATAATGTGTATGGCTGGGAGTCTATTATCCAGTTGAATTTTCCATCCAAAATATAGTACAGGCAAATACATCCCGTTACTTTACTGCTAAAGGAATTGAGTTGTATGGTGCTGTTTTTTTTGCAGGCAAATTCCAGGATATGTGGAAAGTTCACAAGTTCCTTCGATACACCCTGCTGAAGTATCAATTGAATCATTCAGAATAAATAATTGGTGTTAAGGGGTTGGCAGTGCTTACCCTAACGGTTGAACGGTTTTTATAAAACACCCGTACCATAGGCAAGATTACACAATATCAAATTAATATTTGTACAAAAACCATCGCTGTTTTTTAATGGTAGTTCCTGGTTTTTTATTGTGCCAACTTGGTTTGAATTATAACCACCAAAACATTAATAAATGCGGGTAGAAAGTACAGGCTTCCGGGTCTTGATGTTTTATTCCGTTGTAACCTTTCATGATATGGAAAAATGGCGTCTTTATTCGAGTGCTTTATTTGTTGGATTGCTCACCGCTTTTCTGTCGGTTTTCAAGGCAGGGGCGCAACAAATTTCAAAAGAAGAATTGATTTTTTTGACCCCGGAGTGGAAAGGTGACCGGTTTGATGACAGGCGGCCAAAAGTAACTGATTACATTTTGGCGAGGATGAAAAAGGTGAGCATTGAGGAAGCCTGGGCCGTGCTGAAAAATGCGGGATATGGCTATCAAGTTGCCGAAAACTGGTTGGTTATTAATCCCGACAGTGTGTTGGTTGGCCGGGCGGTAACGGCAACTTTTATGCCCGCCCGCCCGGATGTGTGGAAAGCCATTGATGACAGGGGCAAGAAGCAGGGGAGGAAAGGCCAGAATACATGGCCCGTTGACCTTTTGGTAAAAGGTGATGTTTATGTTGCCGACCAATTTGGCGCGCACAGAAACGGGCCGACCATCGGCGACAATGTTGGCAACGCCATTTATGCAAAAACCGGGAACGGCATAGTTTACGACGGCGCCGTGAGAGATATCCGCGGCCTTAAAGAGATTGGAGGCTTCACATCATTTGTAACCAGCTATGATCCATCATACCATAATCCGCCGGGCGATTTAAATACCATGATTATTGGCATAAATCAGCCAACCCGAATAAGGCAGGTTACGGTTATGCCAGGCGATGTTGTGCTAGGTGAAAATGGTGTGGTAATTTTTATCCCTCCGCATTTGGCCGAAAAGGTGGTTGCCACATCTGAAATTGTACGCCTAAGAGACATGTTCGGCCACCTGCGCCTTAAAGAAGGTAAATATACAGCCGGCCAAATAGACGCGCGCTGGAGCGAAGATATTGAAAAGGATTTTTCAAAATGGCTCAATGACCATATTAATGAACTCCCCGTTCCGAAAGAACAAATTCAAAATATTTTGAAGGGTCGTACCTGGTAAATAGTATAAACTTTAATAATATACCGATATGTTAAAAGATCAAAGCAGGCGTAATTTCCTGTCAAAAGCTTCGTGGATTAGCGCGGCAATGGTGGCGGCGCCGCTAACTAAAACATTTGGACAAGGATTGATGGATGCCAAAGAACGTACGCCGCAGGCCTCCGCACCGTCTGACCTTAAAATTACGGAAGTTAAGTGTGCCTACTCCGGCGGCGGGCTTTTTGTTAAGATATATACCAACCAGGGTATTTGGGGTTCGGGTGAAGGCGTTGATGCCGTGGGCGGCACTTATTATGTTGTTAAACGCATAGAATGGATGTTAAAAGGACGAAGCCCCTTAAACCCGAACAGGATTGCCGAAGAAATAAGGAAAGCTAATTTTTTCGGCGGCGCGCAGTCGGGTATGTTTGTTGCAGTACTTACAGCAATTGAGGCAGCACTTTGGGACCTTACGGGTAAAGCACTTGGCCTGCCTGTTTATCAATTGCTTGGCGGCAAATTTCGCGATAAATGCCGTGTATATTGTGATACTGAACTATACACCGCAACAAATCCAAAACCCCAGGACTATGCCACGGCAGCACGCGGCGCTGTTAACCGAGGCTATACTGCTGTTAAATTTGATATAGACGATGCAAGAGACCCCAATAAATTCGACCGGTATAACTGGACAGCCAGTAATGCCGAGTTGGACAGAATGTATAACGCAATAGCGGCGGTGCGACAGGAGGTGGGGACTAAAATTGACATTTGTGTTGACATGCACGGTCGTTACGACGCCACCACCGGGCGTAAAGTAGCTAAAATGATGGAGCCGCTAAATTTGATGTGGCTGGAGGAACCCGTACCGGCAGATAATATTGACGTTTATAAAACAATAACCCAGGAGACTTCTACACCTATTTGCGCGGGCGAAAACTTTTACCTGGCGTATGGTTACACACGCCTTTTGTCTGAAGCCGGAATTGACATTGTAATGCCCGACCTGCAAAAATGCGGCGGTTTGGGTGAAGGCCAGCGGATAGCCAACCTGGCTAATTTATATTATGTCCCTTTCTCGCCCCATATGGTTGGGTCGTACCTTGGCGCTATGGCAACAGCGCATGTATGCGCATCTGTTCCAAACTTCCATATTCTTGAATGGCAAACCTTAAGCGATACGGAGCCCAAATGGAAGGAAATTGTACACTACGATAAGCCTTTTATTGAAAACGGTTTCCTCGTTCTGTCAGACAAACCAGGCGTTGGGGTTGAAATAAACGAGGAAGGCCTTAAAAAATATGCCACCCCTGGCGTGCCTTTTTTCGCGTAAGGCAATATCAGACAAAAACACCTTTTCTTAAAGCCCCTATTAAAGTTTGTACAAAAACCGTCGCTGAAGTTTATTGGAAGATTGCCCTGTTTTTTTTGCCATTATTTGTGGTTATACAATTATACTCCAACCTGTAATTAAGGCGATAAAGCGTTGATTCCTTTAATCTGATTGGTTAAAAATCAACTTTATGATGTTTTTAATACTTGTTGAATAAACAACTATAACCGTTACCGCAATTTCTGAAAAATAAAACCGGAAGGCCTTTATCAGGAAGTAAATTCTATCGCTATGCACATTTTTAAAACAGAACAAAAAGTTATTGTAAAATACGAAGACAAATTGTTCTGCTCGCCAAATTGGAGTTGGGATGCCTTCATTAACAGGAAAGGGCTTCATCAACAGGTATTGTTTGATTTAAAGACCATTGAGCCCGACGATTCATTGGAAGAGGCCATCCAGGCAGTAAAGGCTCCTGTAAACAGCCAGGAAATATGGGCTTCAGGAGTTACTTACCTGCGGAGCCGAGAAGCACGGATGGAGGAGTCGAAAGATGCTGGGGGAGGCGATTTCTACGCCAAAGTTTATGACGCCATACGGCCCGAACTATTTTTTAAATCAGCAGGGCACCGGGTAGTTGGGCACGGTGAAAAGGTAAGGATAAGGAAAGATTCGGGTTGGAACGTGCCCGAGCCAGAACTTACCTTATTTATTTGCAGTGCGGGAACAATTGAAGGCTATACCATCGGAAACGACATGTCGTCGAGGGATATAGAAGGGGAGAACCCGCTTTACCTGCCACAAGCCAAATGCTACGATGGTGCAGCCGCACTTGGCCCGTGTTTGTATGTACCGCAAGGGCCAATAGATTCAAAAGCACGAATCAGTATCAAAATATCAAGGACTGGTAAAACCGTTTTCGCTGATGAAATTTCTATTGACAGGATGAAGAGATCGCATTGCGAACTTGCGGAATATCTTTTTAGGGAGATGTCGTTTCCAAATGGCGCTTACCTGATGACCGGAACCGGAATCGTTCCTCCCGATAGTTTTACGCTTAATTACGAAGATGTTATCACCATTTCCATTGCGGGCATCGGTACAATAATTAATGAGGTTGCAGGCTGATGCAGTGTACTTATAAAAAATACACCTAATCAATATATAACTAACAGGATAAAAGAAATATGTCAAAATTCAGAAGCGCAGATTGGTTCGGAAAAAAAGGGAAAATGGGTTTTTTATACCGAAGCTGGATGAAAAACCAGGGATTTCCTCCCGATTTGTTCGACGGCCGGCCGGTTATCGGCATTTGCAATACTTGGTCAGAGCTAACACCTTGCAATGCGCATTTAAGAGATTTAGCGGAGTCGGTAAAACGGGGCGTATACGAAGCAGGCGGGTTTCCGCTTGAGTTTCCAATCATGTCTTTGGGCGAAACATTACTTAAACCCACCGCCATGCTTTTCAGGAACCTGGCAAGTATGGACGCGGAAGAATCGATACGCGGTAATCCGATTGATGGTGTGGTATTGCTAACCGGCTGCGATAAAACCACACCTGCTACCTTAATGGGTGCAGCCAGTGTGGACCTGCCAACTATTGTAATTCCGGGTGGCCCGATGCTGAACGGGAAATACAGGGGTAAAGACATCGGTTCGGGTACGGCGGTTTGGAAGCTTACAGACGATTTAAAAACAAACAAAATTAGCTATGACGAATACCTCGGCGCCGAAAGCTGCATGTCAAGAAGCGCGGGCCATTGCATGACAATGGGAACAGCATCAACCATGGCGTGCATGGTTGAATCGCTTGGGATGTGCCTGTCACAGGGCGCTGCAACACCCGCAGTAGATTCCCGGAAAAAAGTCATCGCGCAGCTATCAGGCAGGCGCATCGTCGAAATGGTAAAAGAAGACCTTAAAATTTCAAAAATATTAACCCGCGCAGCCTTTGAAAACGCAATTAAGGTAAATGCGGCCATAGGCGGTTCGTCAAACTTTATCATCCACCTTACTGCTATTGCCGGGCGCATTGGCGTTGACCTTAACCTGGATGATTTTGACCGGCTGGGCAGTAAAATCCCGCTGTTGCTTAACCTCATGCCATCAGGTAAATACCTGATGGAGGATTTTTATTATGCGGGCGGTTTGCCGGTAATATTAAACGAATTGCGTGGACAGATTGATTTGGATGTTATTACCGTTTCCGGGAGAACGCACCGGGAAAATATCAGGGAAACATCTACTTGTTATAACAGCGAAGTTATTTCGGAATACAACAGCCCGCTGATTGATGAGGCAGGAATAGCGGTGCTTAAAGGCAACCTTGCAATTAATGGTGCAGTAATTAAGCCTTCGGCCGCCACGCCGGCATTGATGCAGCACAGCGGGCGCGCTGTGGTATTTGATACTATAGAAGACTATCATGCCAGGGTTGACGACCCGGACCTGGATATTGACGAAACCTGTGTGATGGTTTTAAAAAATGTTGGTCCTGTCGGCTATCCGGGTATGCCCGAGGTTGGCAATATGGTGCTCCCGAAGAAATTGCTTGATAAAGGAGTTACCGATATGGTAAGAATATCGGACGGACGGATGAGCGGTACCGCATACGGTACGGTTGTGCTGCACGTGTCGCCCGAGGCAGCCATCGGCGGCAACCTGGCACTCGTAATGAACGGGGATATTATTTCTCTTGATGTACCCGCCCGGCGCATCGATTTGCTGGTAAGCGATGCTGAGCTGGCAGAAAGAAGAGCTGCATGGCAGCAGCCTGCAGCTCATGCAGTTAGAGGATATGTAGCATTGTACCAAAGGCACGTTCAACAGGCAGATAAGGGGGCAGATTTGGATATCCTGGTCGGCAGCTCAGGATCTGCTGTTACGCGGGATTCACACTAAAAAATATATAAAATCAGAAATGACGATAACTATACTTATCCTCTGTATCCTGTTACTGGTGGTATTAATTACCTGGGCAAAAGTTAACGCTTTTTTGGCTTTCACCGTGGTATCGTTAGCTGCCGGCTTGTTGTTCAAAATGCCATTTACAGGGGTCGTCGCTTCCATAAATAAGGGAATCGGCGATACGCTTGGATCAGTTGTTATCATCATCGTATTAGGGGCCATGTTGGGCAACCTGGTGGCAAAAAGCGGTGCCGCCCATCAAATAGCGCAATCAATGAGGAATATTTTCGGTCCATCTTTAGTTAGCTATGCGATGGCCCTTACCGGTGTCATCGTGGGGATACCCCTTTATTACAATACTGGTTTTATATTGCTTATACCTATCGTTTTTTCGGTTGCGCAAAGTTACCGCCTCCCGCCGCTGTATGTTGGTTTGCCTATGTTGGCAGCCCTTTCGGTGATGCATGGCTTCCTTCCCCCGCATCCATCGCCAATGACATTGGTGAAAGTATTTCATGCGGATGTGATCAAAACTTTTTTTTACGGGTTGGTTTTGGCCGTCCCCGCCATCATTATAGCGGGGCCGGTTTTTGCCGTAACCGTCAAAAAAATCAATTCAAACGGGGCAATTATCAACGATGTTGCAGGGATACCCGAAGGTAAATTGCCGGGCGTTTTTAACAGCTTTGCTTCATCGCTGCTGCCGGTACTCCTGGTAACGCTTGCGTACATCATTCCGGCAATATGGCCTCAAAACGGGGGATTACTCAAACTTGCTCGTTTTTTAGGCGAACCGGTAATTGCCATGGTGTTTACTATAATTATTGCTACCTGCACGCTTGGCTTAGGTATGCGCAGGCCAATAGTACAAATAATGGGCTATTATACAGATGCCGTGAAGGACATTGCCATGATACTTTTGATAATTGGCAGCGCCGGCGCCTTAAAGCAAATATTTATTGACGGCGGAGCCAGCGCCGAAATTACCGGATTGCTGGCCGATTGCGCATTGCAGCCTTTAATGTTGGCCTGGGTGGTTACTGCCGGTTTGCGGCTGTGCCTCGGTTCGGCAACGGTTGCCGGGTTAACAGCGGCAGGCGTACTGTTTCCGGCTACTATCCATATGCAGGTAAACCCCAATTTACTGGTGCTTGCCATTGGAGCAGGAAGCCTATTCGGCTCGCATGTAAATGATACCGCGTTCTGGCTTTGCAAAGAGTATTTCAACTTATCAATGAAAGATACCTTCCGTTCATGGACGGTTATGGAGAGCCTGGTATCTGTTATTGGCCTTATCGGTGTACTGTCCCTCAATTATATCCTATGAATAAATCAGTATAAAAAAAAGCTTTCGAAACCAATTAAAAACAAAAACCAAAAAGTATGAAGAGAAAAATACAATAGCGGAACAATAAAAAAGCAGCAGCGGTTTTAACCACTGCCTGCCTGTACTCCTCTCCCAAACCGGCAAAATCATGGAAGAGGCTAATTCAAAGGTTAAACCATTAAACTAAAACCAAAATTATGAAAAAAAAACTACTAGCAAGGGCATTCATGTTTCTCGCCCTTGCAAATGTTGTAACATTTTTGTGCGTTTCGGCGGCCCGGGCCGCAAGCCCCGGGGGCGGTGCAAGCGCCAATAAGCTTGTTCGGTCAGGCAATCTATTTTATTCAACAGTAAAAGTTATAGTTAAGCCTGTAACAGGTAAGCGTTACGGAACAGGGTGCCAGGAGCAGCTCGATAACCGACACCAAAGGAGCTTATACTATCAGCGTTTCTTCTGATGATGCAGTATTGATATTTAGCTATATTGGCTACAATACAAAACTTGAGCCTGTTAATGGCCGCAGTGTTGTTGACGTTTCGCTTGAGCCAAAAAACACGCAACTGGGCGAGATTATTGTAACAGCCCTGGGCATAAAGCGCGAAGCCAAAAAATTAGGCTATGCCGCAGAAAAGGTAAAGGTTGATGAAATATCAACAAACCGTACTACTAATATGGCCAATGCCCTGGAGGGCAAAGTTGCAGGTCTCGATATTACACCTCCATCAGCAGGCCCCGGGGGGAGCACAAAGATACGCCTGCGTGGCCAATCATCTTTCCAGGGCGATAACTCACCCCTGATCGTTTTAAACGGTCTCCCTTTATCGCAGGGGGCAAGCAGCGCGAACAGCTATACACAAACAACAGATCAGGGCGATAATATTCAGCAAATTAACCCGGACGACATAGAGTCGATGACTGTTTTAAAAGGCGCAACTGCCGCAGCACTTTATGGTTCAAGGGCAAGTAACGGCGCAATCATTATTACTACAAAAACGGGTAACAAAAATGAGGGGATCGGCGTCGAGTTCACGTCGAACTTTACGGTTGACCAGGCGTTGGATTATACTGATTTTCAAAAAGTATACGGACAAGGCGAAAACAATGTTCGTCCCGCATCCCAGGGCCAGGCTCAAAGCTCAGGTGCGTGGAGTTTCGGCGAAAAATTTGATGGACAGCCTACCTATCAATTCGATGGCGTTCAACGGCCATACTCGCCGGCAAAAAGCAGGGTAAGCACTTTCTTCAGGCTAGCAAAAAACTCAACCAATACACTGGCGCTTTCCGGAGGAGGTCAAAAAGGCAGTTTCAGGGTTTCCTATTCCGATCAGTATGCGCAAGGCATAGTGCCTAACAACAGTTATCATAAACGAATTTTCAACGTAGGCCTCAATTATAACCTAACGCCTAAACTATCGGCGCAGGTGTATGCAAATTATGATCATGAATTTAACAATAATCCGCCGATAGTGGGTATCCAGGCGCAATCAATACCTGCTGCGGTTTACCGCTTCGCCAATTCAATTGATTTTAATGTACTGAAAGCGGGCGCGGTAAATTCAAGCGGCAACGAAACGCCTACATCCCGTTTCAGCACGGTAACCAACCCCTATTGGATGATTGCAAAGCAGTTTACCCGCCAAACAAAAGATCACCTGCTGGGTACAGCAGCTATGCGTTACCAGTTTTTCGATTGGCTGTATTTGCAGGGCCGCGTTAATATGGATTACCTGGTTACGCCTTTTGAGCAGAACACCCCTACGGGTACAGCGGCGGTAAGTCCTGCTCCTTCGGGGCAGTTTAACGGTAACTATAACGTAAGCAACTCAACAAGCCGCCAAATGAACATGGATTTTTTGCTGGGCGGCGGGCATAAATGGGGCAATTTTTCTTTCGACGCTACTTTCGGCGGCAACACTTTCCCATCTTATTTCCAAAACTTTAGCGAAGCCGTAACAAACTTTTATGTAAGGGATTTATATACTATAGGTAACGGGGTTACTACAAACACTTCATCATATACTATTTCAAAATCAACTATAAATTCATTGTACGGAACCGCAGAGTTTGGCTACAAAACTTATTTGTTTTTAAACCTAACCGGCCGTAATGATTGGTTTTCGGTGCTAAGCCCTGAACATAACCATTATTTCTACCCGTCAGTAAGCGGCAGTTTTGTTTTTTCAGAGTTTTTAAAAAACCCGCCGGGATGGCTTAATTTCGGTAAAATCAGGGCGTCATACGCAAATGTAGGCAGCGCAAACGGTATAGGTGCGTATGCAAATTCACTCACTTTCGCGCTGGCTCCAAGCACCTTTAATGGCGCACCACTCGGGAGCATAAATAACACCACAACGCCAAATGCAGCATTAAAACCTTACAGCGTAAAGGAAAAAGAAATCGGCCTTGAATTGCATATGTTTAACAATCGTGTTAACGTTGATGTAGCTGCATATGAAAAACAGACAACCAATCAAATACTGAGTGTTGTAATTTCAAACGCGTCAGGATATACCGGCAGCGTATTTAACCTGGGAAGCCTGCAAAACCGTGGACTTGAGTTTAATTTAGAACTTATCCCCGTAAAAACAAGCAAGTTTACATGGATCACGGATTTTAATACAGCTACTAACCATTCAAAAGTGCTTGCACTGGCTAGCGGACAGCAACAGCTAACAGTTGGTACCGGCGAGTTCTTTGGCGCTATTGTTGACCAGGTGGGTAAGCCATTAAACCAGATACAGGGTAGCGACTATAAAAAAGACGCTAACGGAAATTATGTACTGGCAGCCGGAAAAGTTGTTACCGGCACCAATACACTGTTTGGCAGCGCCCTGCCTACGGCAACCGGGGGCTGGATGAATACTTTTAAATACAAACGCTTTTCGCTTTTCGCCCAGATTGATTACAAGGCGGGCGGAAAAATGTTATCCAGTTCAAACCTAAACTGGTTAAGGGAAGGATTATCAAAGCCGTCGTTAGTTGGCAGGGAAGGCGGCGTTGTATTCAAAGGAGTTACCGCAACCGGCGACCCCAATACCACTGCAGTAAATGCCGAAGACTTTTATGCAAGTTATCGTTCGCAAAACGTAATTACGCCTTTCGTTTACAGCTCTTCTTTTATCAAATTGAGAAATGTGGCGTTAACGTATGATTTTACAAATTTGCTAAAATCGAAATATGTCAAAGGCCTTGTAATGTCGGCAGTGTGCCACAATGTGCTGATCATCAAGAAATACGTACCGAACCTCGATCCGGAAGCGATACAATCAAGCGGAGATAATTTGGCCGGCTATGAGCAGGCCGCGTTACCTACTACCCGCACATTCGGCTTAAATCTAAATGTTAAATTTTAATAAGAAAGAACATGAAGAACCTTATTTTAAATACGCTAATAGTCGTTTGCCTGGTAGCGATAACCAGTTGCGACAAAGGCTTCAAGGACCTTAATATCAACCCCAATAACCCAACCAGTCTCGACGCTGCATTTTTGTTTACCAATGCTGAATTCCTAACGTTTTCGGCAACTATGGAAAATGAACCGACAATTGTTCAGCAATTTATCAACCCATTCGGTGGTATTACATCAGCATTTAACTTTAATGTGTCCAACCAAACCTTCACCGGGGCACGCTGGAATAATGCCTATCCAAATTCGGTGAAATTACTTGCCCAGGTGTTAAGCCAGGTAAAAGGGGCGCCCGGCAGAACAAACCTGTATAATGAGGCCAGGATTTGGAGGGCCTATCAATTTATGGTGTTAGCAGATTCTTATGGCGATGTACCTTATAGCGACGCAGGCCTTGCTTATCTGAACAATACGTATTTCCCTAAATATGATAAACAACAGGATATTTATACTGACCTGGTTAATGAATTAACCGCCGCTACCGCAGCGCTGGACCCTACAAAGGACATCGTGACTGCTGACGCGTTTTATAGCGGAAATGTTGATCAATGGAAAAGGCTCGGGCATTCATTATTGCTACGGATAGGCATGCGGTATTCAAAAGTTGACCCAACAAAGGCACAGGCCATTGTACAGGCTGCATTTGCCGCGGGGGTTATGCAATCGAATAGCGATAATTGCTATCTAAAATATAACAGCACCTACAATAATCCGGTGAGCACAAATATCCAAACGTTAACCAATACGTATTACCTGGCTGAACCATTTGTAACGCAGTTGAAAAATACCGGCGATCCGCGGCTTAAATACATTGCAGCCAAATACAGCGATCCCGGAAAAGCACCTACGCTTGTGGGCGATACAACGTCAGCCAACCAATTTGGGCTGCCAATTGGGTATGACAGCGGCACACTTCCGTCTGCACCTGGCTACCGGGGCGCTGTAGGATCGGGTTTTAATTACTCGCAGGTAAATTATAGCGTATTTGGTAAAATAACTGCGCCGCAATATTTTGTAACTTATGCGCAAACCGAATTGCTGTTGGCCGAAGCTGCCAGCCGTGGCTGGATTTCGGGCAACGCAGCCACCTATTACAACAACGGCGTAATGGCCGATATGGACCGGTTTGCCAGTTATGATGCTTCCGCAGTTATTCCATCTTCCGCAGAAAATGCTTATTTAGCCAGCCTGGCTATTGCGTACAACAGCGCTGACGCACTTAAACTGATTAATACACAATACTGGATTGCTTCATTTGGCAACGGTGCAGAGGCGTGGGCAAATTTCAGAAGAAGCGGCTATCCGGCGCTAAGCCCGAATACCTATCCCGGCAGGCAGATTAAAGGCGATTTTGTACACCGCTTTATCTACCCAACGCTGGAGTCATCGGTGAATGCCGCAAACTATAAAGCCGCTGTTGCGGATATTGGCGGCTCGGACGACCTTGATACACATGTATTCTGGGATAAATAATACCATTGGTTATTTATTATAAAAAAGCAACGCTTGCATTTAGGCAAGTGTTGCTTTTTATGTTACGCACATGGCTTTGTGGCCCTGCCGAAAACCATATACCGGTGCCGGCTTTTGCCAACACCTGCGCAGGCGAAGACCGGCAAACTGCCCGGCGTGAAGTTTCAAGTTTGAAACGAAATGATCCGATATATGTATAGTTGAGATCACGAAAGTCTGACAGAAATGTCGGACTTTTTTATTTAGATCTTATTTTTAACGCACGCTCTCGCCGGTTCAAGCGGGATCAGGCAGAATAATTAGGATTAAACAGAATAATTGTGGGATTGGATAAAAGGAATTTGCTTTGTAAGCAGCACCGCGGATTGCATATGGCTATATTATTGAAATCCGTCTAATAAACAAACGTTTGCGCTGAAAAGAATTGATTCTCTTTTTGTTATTTTTCTAAATTCACCTCTCAAATAAATAAGGTTAGTGCTTTTTAACTTGATTTAAGAACAGGTAACCGGCAATTATAAACTAAACGAAAATGGACAGGCTTGTTAACGGTGACAATATCCGGCAATTGGTGATAACTGATGCTATTGCGTTTAACACAAAGTTGATCATTATGAGAATATCCCGTCGTACAAAATTTTATACAGGAAAGCTGCTTGTTTTTATTCTTCCTTTATTAATAAGCCAAAAGCTGGCGGCGATGCAAACTATAGCGCACGCGCAGCAACATCCGCAATCAATCCAGAAAGTTATCGCTGCACGGAAGACAAGCCCCACAGTAGTTGAAATAACACTTTCCGGAAATCAGCGAATGATACTGGATTTTTACAATGAGCAGGTGTTCAGGCTATTTCAGGATAATTCCAAAGGAATTATGAGCGACCCCGAAGCTCAGCCTTCGGCCAGGATGCTGGTTGAAAACCCAAGGAACAAGATCCCGAAACTAACGCTCACTGATGGAAGCGGCGTCATCACCGTCTCTACGATTAAAATATCGGTTAAGATAGACAAACAAACAGGACTTCTTAAAATCATTAACCTAACCGGGCACAGAGCTGTTTTGGAACAGGCCGCACCGACCGGTTTTGAAAAAAATAAAGTTACGTTTTCTATTAAAGAACGGCCACATGAATATTTTTATGGCGGTGGCGTGCAAAACGGGCGGTTCTCGCATAAAGGCAAGGCTATCGCAATTGAAAATGAAAACCGATGGACAGACGGAGGGGTAGCTTCCCCCACGCCGTTTTACTGGTCAACCGAAGGATACGGTTTTATGTGGTATACCTTCAAAAAAGGGAAATATGATTTCGGTAGCAAAAATACAGGAACAATTACGCTTTCGCACGCAACAGACCACCTGGATGTGTTTATTATGGTAGACAATGGTGCAGCAGCACTTCTAAATCACTATTACCAATTAACCGGTAACCCCATATTATTGCCTAAGTTCGGTTTTTATGAAGGACATCTGAACGCTTATAACAGGGACTACTGGAAAAAAGATACAATCGGGACATTGTTTGAAGACGGTAACCGTTACAAAGAAAGTCAGAAGGATAACGGCGGGGTAAAAGAATCCCTGAACGGCGAAAAAAACAATTATCAATTTTCTGCTCGTGCAGTTATCGATCGGTATAGGGACAATGATATGCCCTTCGGTTGGCTGCTGCCTAATGACGGCTACGGCGCCGGCTACGGGCAAACGGAGACTTTGGACGGGAATATTAAGAATCTAAAAAGCCTTGGCGATTATGCCCGGAAAAATGGTGTACAGATTGGCTTATGGACACAATCAGATCTTCATCCCAAACCGGGGGTAAGTGCCTTGCTGCAAAGGGATATTTTAAAAGAGGTAAAAGACGCCGGCGTGCGTGTTTTGAAAACTGACGTCGCCTGGGTGGGTGATGGCTACTCTTTCGGTCTTAACGGCATTAGCGATGTAGCCCGGATCATGACCGACTACGGTAATAATGCAAGGCCATTTATTATTTCGCTGGATGGTTGGGCGGGTACACAAAAGTACGCAACGGTATGGACCGGCGACCAAACCGGCGGGGTATGGGAATATATCAGGTTCCACATCCCTACCTATATAGGTGCCGGCCTGTCGGGCTTACCTAATATTACATCAGATATGGATGGGATATTCGGCGGCAGGAACCCGGCGGTCAACACCAGGGATTTTCAATGGAAAACTTTTACGCCGATGCAATTGAACATGGATGGCTGGGGATCCAACGAAAAATACCCGCAGGCCTTAGGTGAACCCATTACATCCATCAACCGTAATTGTTTAAAACTCAAATCAGAATTAATTCCCTACAGTTACAGTATAGCCAAAGTTGCTGTTGATGGCCTGCCAATAATAAGGGCAATGTTCCTGGGATATCCTAATAAGTACACCTATGGCGCAGCTACTAAATACCAGTTTTTGTACGGACCGAATTTTATTATCGCTCCAATTTACCAGTCGACAAAAATGGATGGGCAGGGTAATGATATTCGCAACGGTATATACTTACCGGAAGGCACCTGGATAGACTACTTTACGGGCGAAAAATATACAGGGAACAATATTGTAAATAATTTTGATGCGCCGATATGGAAATTGCCGGTTTTTGTAAAAAACGGTGCGATCATTCCTATGACAGAGCCTAACAATAATGTATCCCAGATCAGGAAAGATCTGCGTATTTACGAGGTATACCCGTTTGGAAAAAGTTCTTTCACAGAATATGACGATGACGGCTCCACAGTACAATATAAAGTTGGCAGAGGTGCTTCTACGTTAATAGAATCTGTGGTGAATAAAAATAATGATGTTAAAATCACTGTCCACCGCACCCGTGGCGATTTTGATGGCTTTATAAAGCAAAAGATCACACAATTTAAAATAAATGTAACAAAGAAACCTCAAGACGTTTCTATAAAGATAGGGGACAAGTTAGTGAAGGCGACAGAGGTTAATTCTTTGGAGGAGTTCTCAAAAGAGTCGAACGTGTACTTCTACGACCGCACACCTAACCTGAACAGATTTGCTACAAAAGGAAGTGCGTTTGAAAAGGTCGGTATTATAAAGAATCCCCAGATACTGGTAAAAATTTCGGCGGAAGATGTCACTGCAAACGCGGTCTCGGTTATGATAAAAGGTTTTAAATTCGAGCCACTGGATAATAAACGTACCTCGTCCGGTATCCTCACGGTGCCTATGCGTGCCGGGGTCACAGACGCCAACGACGGTGCATATACCTTAACACCGACGTGGCAGAAAGTTGACCATGCGGACTACTATGAAATAGATTTTGACGGGATGAATTACACCACCATTAAAGATACCGCTTTATTATTTGAAGGGTTATCTGCAGAAACCAATTATAAATTTAAGGTGCGTGCTGTAAATAAGAATGGCTATTCAGGTTGGACAAGCTTTAGCGCGACCACAAAGTCAGATCCGTTAAAGTTTGCGGTAGAAAGCATTACGGCCCAGGCAACACTTGAATCACAGCGCGGACATGGAATCGATAAATTATTTGACAGGGATGAAAATACCGTTTGGCAAACCAAACGCGGCGTAAAGGCAGTTCCATTCGCTATAATTTTAGATCTGAATTCGATCGTTCAATTGGATAAATTCCAATACCTGCCCCCACATACGACAAAGGGAAACGCAATCGGGACTTTACTCAGTGGAGAGGTGTTCTATAGTTATGACAAGGAAAGCTGGATTTCCGCCGGTCCATTGGAGTGGAGCAACAGCGACGAGGCAAAAGCTTTTATTTTTAAAAATAAACCTTCGGCAAGATACATAAAGATTAACATAACCGCCGGAACAGGCGATGCCGGAGCCGGGCGGGAATTGTATGTATTTAAAGTTCCGGGAACAGAAAGCATTTTACCCGGAGATATCAATAATGATCATTTGATCGATGAAAACGATTGGACATCATATATGAATTACATTGGCCTGCGTAAAGGTGACGCCGACTTTGAAGGGTATATAAGCCGGGGAGACCTTAATCAAAATGGTATCATTGATGCGTATGATGTTTCCGCTGTGGGCACAAAACTTGCTGACGGGGTTCCTTTGAATGGTATTGATACCGATCGGGTATCAGGTAAGATCAATGTAAGCCCCGAAAAACAGAACTATGACAAGGACGAGATCGTTCAGGTTAAAGTAAGCGGCAAACAAATGCGCTCAATAAATGCATTAAGTTTTTCCTTGCCTTATGATCCGCAGGATTATGACTACCTGGGAGTAACTCAACTTGGTATAAAACAGATGGAAAATCTTACGTACGACAGGCTGCATACAAACGGCGAGAAAGTGCTTTATCCCACTTTCGTGAACCAGGGCGATAAAGAAACACTGAACGGGGATGCCGATCTTTTTATATTGAAATTCAGAGCAAAACGCAAGGTTACGTTCAACCTTAAAGTTACAGACGGGTTGTTGGTTAACAAAGAACTTAAAATAGGCCGGTTTTGAGATGATACCGGACATTAAATGCAAATCTGAAAGAAATTGGTTCGATGTGGTTTATCCTTAATAGTAAGCCGCCGAAAACGGATGCCCCCAATATTAAACGATATTTTCTTTGGTCGATATTGATTTATAGCGGCTCAATCCAAACTTTATTCTGTATCGCTTTGGCTGAACGTGTTTAAAACCCTATTTTTGCCGGCTTAAAATCATATTATACAGGTCGGTTATAAACCGGGCTTTTAAATTTTAGAATCCGTCAGGATTCAAACAATCAAACATGTTCAACACAAACGCCGTCACCCGCTTTCAGCAATTAGAAACACCGTTTTACTATTATCACCTCGATGTATTGCGCCGTACCCTTGAGGCTTGCAAAGCCGCATCTTCAAAATACGGTTTTCATGTGCATTACGCTATGAAGGCTAATTTTAACCCAAAGGTGTTGGAGATGATAAAGGATTACGGTTTCGGCGCCGATTGTGTGAGTGGTAACGAGGTAAAGGCTGCTATCGAACGTGGTTTTGGCAGGGAGAATGTTGTTTTTGCAGGCGTAGGAAAATCTGACAAAGAGATAAACCTCGCATTGGATGCTGATATTTTCTGCTTTAATGTGGAGTCGGTACAGGAATTGCTGGTGATAGATGAGCTGGCGCGCGCCAAAAACAAAACCGCTAAAGTCGCTATCCGCATAAACCCTAATGTTGACGCGCACACCCACCATTTTATAACCACCGGGCTGGACGAGAATAAATTCGGCGTAAATACCTGGCAATTGCCGGAAGTGGCCGATACGCTTCGTAAATGTCCTAACCTCGAATTTTTAGGCATCCACTTTCACATCGGCTCACAAATTACCGATTTAGAGGTTTACCGGAATCTTTGTATACGCATCAACGAGATGCAGGACTGGTTTGAAGGCCAGGGCTTTCCAGTAAAAGTACTGAACACCGGCGGTGGCCTCGGCATAAATTATTACAATCCCGATAGCGATATCAGCGATTTTGAGGGATATTTTAATGTATTCAAGCAATTTTTGAATGTAAAACCCGGTCAGGAAGTTCACTTTGAACTGGGCAGGGCGCTGGTTGGCCATTGTGCTTCGCTGATTTCACGTGTACTGTATGTGAAAAACGGCCAAAAGAAGAACTTCCTTGTTTTGGATGCCGGCATGACTGAGCTGATAAGGCCGATGCTTTACCAGGCTTATCACCAAATAGAGAATTTGAGCAGGGAGTCCGAAAGTCCGGAAGTCGGAAAGTCCGAAAGCGAGGAATCTCAAATTTCAAATTTCAAATCTCAAATCTACAAATACGATGTTGTAGGCCCTATTTGTGAGAGTACGGATTGCTTCCAAAAAGACGTTGAAATGCCTGAATCATTCCGCGGTGATTTGATTGCGATACGCACGGCCGGCGCTTATGGCGAGGTAATGGCCTCATCGTATAATTTGCGGGACAGGGTGGGAAGTGTATATTCGGAAGAATAATATCAACCAAAATGAAAAAGGCAATTGTTGTTGGTGCATCGTCTGGTATAGGCCACCAGCTTGCTATATTGCTGGCAGCGAATGGCTATAAAGTCGGCATCACCGGTAGGAGAGACCAATTGCTGTTGAATCTTCAATCGACTAACCCCGAACAATTTGTCGTTTCCGTTTTTGATGCTACTGATGTTGAAAATATCCCCCAATATCTTAGCCAGCTTTCGAAAGAACTCGGCGGCCTTGATTTATTGGTACTAAGCTCCGGTACCGGGAAAGTTAATGAGGCGCTTGATGCAAAGATTGAACAGGACACCAATGCCTTAAACGTTGCGGGCTTTTCCGCGATAGCCGGTTGGGCTTTTGACTTTTTTCAGAAGCAGGCATTCGGACATTTTGCGGCGATAACCTCAATTGCCGGTATCCGCGGCAGCAGGCAGGCGCCGTCCTATTTTGCCTCCAAGGCCTACCAAATAAGCTACCTTGAAGGACTAAGACAAAAAGCAAAACATACCAGGCTTCCGATTTATATAACCGATATCCGCCCCGGCTTTGTAGATACGGCCATGGCTGCCGGCGAAAACCTTTTTTGGATTGCATCAGTTGAAAAAGCAGCTTCTCAAATATATAAAGCAATTGAACACAAAAGGGATGTAGTTTATGTAACCAAACGCTGGCGGCTCATAGGTTTCCTATTCTGGATATTGCCGAAATTTATTCATAAACGTTTATAACCAACGGAGTTTTACCGGCTCTCTCAGAAGCTGTCTAAAAACAAAATCGATTTTTGTAATTAATAAAAGATCATTGCCGTTCGGCTTTAGCCAACGGATAATAAGAGATTCAATCATTCGGCTTTAGCCAAAAAATCATAAAATGTTTGGCTAAAGCCGCTGTCACCTTGTCAATTTTAACCGTTGGCTAAAGCCGAACGGCAATATATTAAAAGCCGTAGACTAAACTTAAACAGCTTCTCAGGAAAATCACTTTTGGCCTCCGGCTTAAGACCAATTGCCTCAATGGCTCTCTTTATAATATTTTTCCAATTTTTTCAGCATTTCAATTTGTCCCGGCCTGGGGTTGATGAATATCCGCACACGCCTTATCATTGCATACGCTTGTTCATAGGTGAGGCCGGTTTTTATCAGGTAGGCCATGGCCATTGTCGGCCCCCGGCCAAGGCCTTGCCGGCAGTGCACATATACTTTACCGTTAATTTTTATTTCCGTATCGATAAATTCAGCACCATTAATCAATACTTCGAGGAGCGGAGGTGTATTGTCAACTGTTGGCAGGTGCAGGTATTTAATGCCCTCGTGTGCTGCATCATCATAGTCGGTATGCATACGCATATTTACAATGGCAGTAACGCCCATGGTCTTAAGCTTTTTCAGGCCCAACAAATTATACTGACTGCCTAAAAACAGGTCTGCCGTAATTTGCGAACGGTTTAAACGCGGCAGGCCTTTGATAATGCGGTGAACATTGTCATACATGTAGTCCAACACCAATCCTGCGCCTTTGGCAATGCCCGTTATTTTCTTAAACATATCGTGATTTGGTTCAGCCCTTATTTGCTTTATTTACATAATCCATCGCTTCCTGGAAGGTAGTTACCCAGATGTCTTTCTCATTTTTTGCAAGATATTCGAGCAAGGCTTTGTGGGCTTGTACGGATGTGGTGATATAGTCGCCCCCTATGCCGTGAAACATAAAAATGCCCATGCCGCCCTTTCGCTTTGCATCCTTTACAAAAGCAATCAGCTTATCTGCAGGCGTGTCGTCGTCCAGGCCGTATGATGGCACCAGCAGCGGATCGAGCTTTTTAAAATCGGTAATAACGGCATCCACATCGCCGCCTATGCGGGCATACTTAACCAGGCCGGCTTTTCTGAGCGAATCCACATAGCTGCGCCCGCCCACTTCTGTTTCTGTACATGGATAGGCATAAGTGCGGGTTGATTTACCATCCACAGCAAACAGGAAATTATTCTGCATATCAATTTCCCTTAAAATGCCATAAATGGTGTAATGTTCTGAGGCATTTACGGGGTTATCCGGCATAGTAGCGCTCAGGCACGGGTGATAAAGCGTATGGTTTGCCAGCTCGTGGCCTTTACGGCTCACCGCGCGCCATAGCGGTGTAGCATCCCTGCCCAGCCCGGTTAGAAAGAACGTTCCCTTCAGTTTCAGCTTGTTCAACTCGGGAATGGCGTTTTTTAACTGGGAGTCGAGCGCATCGTCATAAGTAAGCACTATTACTGCTTTTTTGTTATTAGGCCAGGTAATTTGCTGCTGCGGTTTTATCTGCGCAATTGACGAAGTTGCTGCGGATATCGAAATAAATAATAAAGCCAGGCGGATGATGATTTTATTTCTCATATAACAAGCTATATAAAGGTTTATAAGGCTAAGCGCTGGCTATGCCAGTAAGCCATGTTGCCACCTGCTAATTACAACAATTTAATTGTTTAATTTAAGCAATTTAGTCAAAATCGTACAAAATTGCGCTTAATGGTTGTGGCCTTCAGGGTTCTCGTAGGAGTAATTATATGGTGGGTAAGGCACAATGAAGGTTTGCTGCACCCTTACCGACTTAAGGAAATACGGTATCCAAATAGCCGCTGCAATTAGTGAGGATATAATATCCCGCACAAAATCAGGCGATATCGCCATACGACTCACCGACGATATGATAATGTAATCTGCAACGTGAAAAATCAGGTTAAATGCCAGGTACCCTATCATATATTTGGGCGTAATGTCGCGCCGGGTTAAAAATAGCACCAGGCAGAATATCGCGTAGCAGCCTATAATTACCATGCCACAAACCTTAAATATAATATGTGCCTTTAAGGCGTTAGCATAACTATATTTTCCCGCGTTATGCCAGGCTGCTATGGTGAGATACCTGGTGTCAAATAAATTAATTATAGCGATTACAGGCGTGAAGAAAAGCCCGATAAGCAATAAAATCAGCCAGCCACCCAATGGCTCAAAGGTAGCGCCGTATGAGAACACAATGCCCGGCGTTTCTTTCCGGTATATCATGAAACCTCCAAATCCTGCTATCAAAACAATAAAAAGCGCCAGGTTTAGCATCCATTGGTTTATTACAGGCTCGGATGATGATGTCGGTTGGATTGTAGCTGATACCATAATAAAGCTTTTTGTCGCTGAGGAGCTTTAAGTCCTGTTTAAACTCAGCTAGTTTATCTAAAGGAATGGAGCCTTTTAAGAATTGAAAGCTGTATGATAAGGTGAGCATTTTACCCGATGCAGAATACTTGGAGCGAAAATGATAGGCGTCCCGGATAAGGCTGTCCTGCGCAGGTGGTATGTCCCATCCAGATGGCAGGTACATGTTAACTGTGTAGTCCTGGTTAAAAGTGCGGCTAACGTAAACCGGTGTTTTGGTTTGGCTGGATACTTTCGGAAACTCATCGTTTATGCATGATGCATAAAAGCTGGCCAAATATGCGCCGGATGTCGAGTCCTTTCTAAAGTAATCCGTTATCTCATATTTTTCGATTGTAGTAAGCTCATTTTTATCTTCATTGTCTATCACCACTACAGAATCTTTAGCCTCTATCTTATTGTAGATGTCGGCGTAATACTTAAGGTAGTTCTTTTCCGTTTCCGCCATGCCGGAACTTGCCAGCCTGTCGCGTTGCCGGTCGGCCTGGTTAAGGGTGTACGTTGTTTTTACTTCCAGCTTTACCGGCGAATGCCCATTTTTTACGGTGAAGTTGTCAACCGTAACTACCTTGCCCAATTTTGGTGCAGGTATCTTGGTAAGCCCTGTATTTCCTGCCTTTAAAATTAGTCCTTTACCATAGTCAGGGAAATAGATGTTTATGCCGGTGCCGCGCTGGTAGCCAATAGTCGCATCTACCCAAACCTGCTTACCGTTCACTGTTGCAACTACTGTAGCATGATCGAATAAGTTATGGGCGGGCAGGTATTGGTCCAGGTTGTCGCCGCCGGAGTTGATCAATACCATATCGGCATCTATCCCCCCTGCACGCAGGATACTTACCAGCAGGAGCGACTTATCCTTGCAATCGCCATAGCGTTGGTTAAATACTTTCGATGGATTATTGGCGCGATGCGAATACTGCCCCAGTTCAATACCCATATATCGCACTTCATCCTGCACCAGCTTTACCGCATCACGGAAGTATTTTTCTTTATTACTGCCTGCTGCCGTTTTTAGCTTCGCCACTTCCTGTGCCAGTTCGCCCGTTAAAACAGTTTGAGGCGGATTGATGCCCATTGCCCAGCTGGCTACTTCGGCCCAATTGTCAAAATCGCTGAGCTGTACAAATTGCCTCGCGTCGTACCACGACGGCTCATTTTCATCATAAACCGCCGGTTTTATCTGGAAGCTTTCCCACTCATATCTTTTCAGACCATTCACTTCGCTGATAACGGGTTTCGCCGCATCGTTAAAAAGCTTCATGTTGATTTTATGCGTTGAGGAGGAAACGATAGAGGTATATTGATGGGCTACCGTTTGATAATATTGCAGGTAAAGAAAGGAGCAATACTTGTTATTAAAGATAGGGTTCCTGCCGGTTATTGTATATGAATACGCTATCCTGTCGCCTTTACGGATATCGCTAAGGATACAAAGCGCGGAATAGGTGCCCTGGTAAATAAAATTCGACAAGTCTTTTTCATCGGCAATCACTTTGAATGCCGATACTTTCAGCCTGTTTTGCGGCTTTCCATCGCGCCAAACGGTAATGTCGTGAAAATCGAGGCGCTCATAGGTAGGATCAAAGCTTACGGATATTTGCGAGCCGTTTTGAATACCGGTTTCCGATACGATCTCTCGGATATAATGCCGGTAATCTGCCTGCTTTTCAACATGCACCTGGTGCTCAACAATCGAAAAGTAATAGCCGTCTTCAACGGTGCGCAGAGATGGCTTTTGATTATAAGGCTTGCAAACGCTTAGCCAGCCCGGTTTAGCGGATACATGCACGGTGGGTTGCGCAGCTTTCACCGCTGCGGCAATAATCAGCAATAAAAAAATCAGGGTGTATTTAATCAGCCTCAAAAAATAACAGCGCATACTGGTTATGAAAGTAATTAAAGAAGCTGATATATCCGGAACTTTTTTAATTTTTCAAAGTTCTCCCACCCTCTGCCCGGCCCGATCCAACAGTATCTCGATAAATTTGCGGCGATACGTCGGCATTGGCCTTAAAAAACCTGCTGAAATAATATTCATCATTGTAACCCAGCTCAAAGGCAATTTCTTTAACCGGTTTATTGGTGAGGTACAGCTCGCGCTTTGCCTCAACAACAATACGCTCGGCAATCATATCAGTAAGCGTACGGTTAAAATGCTGTTTGGCCATTTTAGCCAGTGCCTTTGCCGAAATATTCAGCATATCCGCGTATTCGCTTGCTGAATGTTTTTGTTTATAGTGCGTTTCTATAGCATCTTTCAGATTTTGCAGGATGAAAGGTTCTTTGCGCGATAACAACACTTTGTTTGTGGCGGGTTGCTGTTCTGTTTTAAGGCGTACGGCAGTTATCAAAAATATTTTCAGGTACGACATCAGGAGCTCATACTGCGCGACCGCCTGGTTTTGCATTTCGGTTGCTATTTGCCCTATTACCATTTTTAAGATAGCGGCCGACGGTTCGTCAACCTTTACAAAAGGCGGCTCATAAATATTGTTGAACAGCACGCCGTTACAGGCCACCTCTTTATCATGCGTATGAATGCAGAAAAAGTCCGGGTGAAAATTTAAAGTGAAACCTTCCATTGGCCCATTGGTAACCAGCATGAAAGGCTGATAAATAGCGAATGCAAATAATGACCCGTCCTCGAAATCATATTCCGCAAAATTCGATTTTATCTTTCCGCTGCCTTTTGTAACCCATATAACCGTATAAAAATTATGGCGTTGCAAATGACAAAAATGACTGTTGTCATCAAACGCAAACAGGCGGAATGCCAGGTTGCCTGTTTGCGGATTTACTAAAGTGAAATTTGTTTGGTTCGACATTTATAGATAGCGGTCAGATTCATTAATTGCCAAATCATTAATGCTGGCAAAGCGTTTGCGCATTAATCCATTTTCGTCAAATTCCCAAAGCTCGTTGCCATAGCTGCGGAACCATTGGCCGGCCGCATCGTGCCATTCATATTCAAACCGTACCGCCATGCGATTTTCTTTAAAGCCCCAAAGTTCTTTTTTTAGCTTATAATCCAACTCCTTTTCCCACTTGCGTTTCAAAAACTGCTTCACTTCGTCGCGGCCGTTAATAAATTCGGTACGGTTACGCCATTCTGTATCGATGGTATAGGCGAGGCAAATTTTTTCGGGGTCTTTGGTATTCCATGCGTCTTCAGCGGCTTGTACTTTTTGCAGGGCTGTCTCCATATTAAATGGGGGCAGGGGGTATCGTTTTTCTTCCATCGGATTTTTTTATAAAATTAGTTAAAACCATAAAAGCCGGGAAGTCATCCCCAACTTTTACGGTTTAATGAGATTTGAAATGCCCCAGGCTTACGCTGGCTGACCTGCGTGAACAGCCGGGAAATCGATAGCCGTATCCGCAGTATTGTTAAAGTAGTTGGTTAAAATGTTTAGCCCAACATGGCCTACAACTTCGCCTATTTCGCCGTCTGTTAAGCCAGCGGCTTTTACCGCATCAACATCGGCATCACTTACCCGGCCTCTTTTATCGAGTAATATATTGGCGAACTTTAAAATTGCCTCAGTCTTTGCATCTGCTGAATTACCGTTACGGGCATTTTGCAAAGTATTGGCATCGATATGTACCAGCTTTTCGCCGATATACGAATGGGCCGATAAACAGTAATCACAACCGTTGGTTTCGCCAATGGCCAGGGCAAGCAGCTCACCGGTTTTAGCACCTAATTTACCATGGCTAAGCAGGCTGTTCAATGTCAGATATCCTTCGAGCAGTGCAGGCGAATGCCCCATGGTGCGCATCATGTTTGGCACTACGCCTAATTTACTTTGTATGGCATCAAATAATTCTTTGGTTTTGCCGGTGGCTTCTTCGGGGTTGATAGCTTTTAAACGTGTCATTTTATTTATAATTTGTTTTGTCGTTATTGACGATACAAATGTGCAATGACCGCGCTTGCTGCAAAATGGATGATGTACGCTTGTTGATGGACAATTTTTCCTTAGCCTTTTATAAATTTTTCATAACGGGCAATCACCTTCTCCACTGCCTTGTCCTGGGCCTGGTTCAACTTGCCAAACAGGCTTAATTCCACCTTTGTCTCTTTTCCTTTTATAGTGCGATGCCATGTACCGGCAACTTTGCCATCAACCAAAACGGATGGTGCAAAAATTATATGCTGCGTTTGTTCCTTGTATTTTTTGTTGATAGCCACACTGCGATCGCTGTAGGCAACTGCATATTCATCATAAGCCGGCAGCAGGTAGGCGAGGGGCGCCCTGCCGTTTATTTCAGGCTGATGCTTATTCCTCCAGTACGTTGTACCATCTGCAATGACTTCGGTCAAGTCGTCTTTATTTGCTTCTATACCGGCTCTCGCATCCGCAACGGTCAGGCCGCTCCACCAGGTAAAATCATGGGTGGTTGCCGGACCCCGGCTTATAAAATAGCGTTTGGCTAAGGCTGCAACTGCTGCTTCATGTATAAAGCCCGGGCCTGGTGGTACCCGGTCGTCAAAAAGGGCATAGGCAAATTGTTTACCTTGCCGCCCGCCGCTGCAAATGATCCGGTCGAGTTCAGCTTGCATCAATATGTGCGAGAAACGCTCTTCGTTGGTATCAACGCCTACATTATGCAGCACGACCGCCATATCCGGGCGGCTAAGCTGCCTGTCGCCCTCCAGCGCCTTTGCAAAAGCGTCGTTGCTTATCTTAAAAATATTAGTGTCCAGTTTGAGTTGCCTGTGACGGCCTGCCGCCAGCATAGCAATGCGCGGTGCTGTTAGCTCAATCATCCACCGGGCATCAGCAGGCGCCACAAAATGCCAGGTTGGCCGCAATACATGTGTTCGGATAATACTGCCATCGTTCAGGGCCTTATCGATAGCCGAATCTTCACTTTTTTGCAGCCGCACGCCCACAGCCCATTTAGCACCGGCATAATCCTGCGCCTGCACCGCACCCAAATGCGCTACAATTTCAGCTGGTTTTTTAAAAGATTGTGCCGCAAGGTGTTGGTTGAAAAGACGTAAACGGGCAATATCGGTTGGTTTCATATTTAGATCACGGATGTTTAAAGATTTAACGGATTAAACAGATTTTTTTGATCCGTTTAATCGATGAAATCGCAAAAAAATAAAAAATAAATTGCTGATGTTTGCAGATGTACAGATGACGCTGATAATTGCAAATTCGCTATATTATCAATTAAATCAGTAGGCTATCTGGTTTTTCTCTTTTTATCTGCGTCATCAGCGTAATCAGTTACTATCTGCGATCACTTTTTAGACTTCAACCTGCTCAGTGTTTCCTGCGATATACCCAAATAATCGGCCACAATTTTATTAGGAAGCCGCTGCACAATCCGCGGGTTTTGTTTCAGTAAAATATCATACCGCTCGCGTGCGTCCATTGTTATCAGGCTTTCAATCCGCTGAATTGCGTCGATATAGTCAAGTTCGATGTCAAGGCGGGCCATCCGTTCCCAGCCCGGCACATCGTCCATTAATCGCTGGTAGTCGCTATGGCTAATTATCAGCAGTTCAGACGGTTCAATGCTTTGAATAGCTGCTGCAGAAGGTTGTCTCAATATAAAGCTTGGAAACGCCGTGCCCATTCGGCCTTCGAATACAAGGAACCTCGTGGCTTCCTGCCCTGCATCATCAATCAGTACGATACGCAGACAACCTTTGATAATAAAATAAAGGTACTGGCTTACCATTCCCTTCTCCAGTAGAATTTCGTTGCGTTTGGTTGTAAGGGGTTTAAAGCGTGCGGCAATGGTCGCCCATTGTTCGTCGGTCACGCTCAGGTTTCCCGATAACGCCTTCCTTAAAATATCATGTTTCTCCACATTCACAAAAACGGTATAATAGCTTTATAAATATATACCTTTGAAACTCCTAAAATAAAACAACATGGCGCAAAAAGTAGTAACTGTAAATATTAATGTTTACGAGCAGTCCACCAATAACAGGCATTCGGCTTACGAAATTGCTTACGTAAACAAGTATCTTGAAGAAGGCTGGACAATTAAGCAGACCCTGCACAGCCCCGCGGTGGCCTCAAACTGGATAAACATTACGTTTATATTGGAACAGTAGGGCGGGATATTTTAGAGATATTACATCGCCCGTGGTAAAATGCGTGCAAATCGAATTATCGCTAATTCGCGCTGGGTTTAAACCCAGCGCTACAAAATGAATCGAGCCGATGGCTCTTGAATTCGGGTGCATTTAAAAGTTCTCTTCTCCACAGATTTCTCAAAGAGCCATAGGCTCGGCCAATGTTGTAGCGCCGGGTTTCAACCCGGCGCCAGCAGCCAACAACGTAACAATTTGAAGTGCATCGGTAAAATTCCCGGATTACTTTGTAATTTCATCCGCATAATCCTGTATTAAAACCTCGATATCATGAAAACCTGTTTATCACTGCTTGCAGCCCTGCTGTTGTCTGCCGTAAGTTTTGCGCAAGAATTGCCCGCACGCTGGGACGAGCTTGTTGCCAGCGATTTCCCAAAGGCGCTCGAAAAATCATCAAAAACCTGCATCCTGCCAATCGGCATATTAGAAAAACACGGTCCACATTCTCCCATAGGCACCGATCTAATTCACGTACGCGAATGGGCTGCACATGCGGTAAAAACGGAATATGCCGTAGTATTTCCTGATTATTTTTATGGGCAGATAAACGAAGCCCGGCAGCAGCCAGGCACATTTGCTTTGCCGAGCAAGCTGATATATGAACTGCTTGAAGAAACCTGTGACGAGATTGCCCGCAATGGTTTCGATAAGATTGTTATCCTGAATGGTCACGGCGGTAATCCCGAGTTTTTACGCTTCTTTATGCAGTCGCTGCTAAATAAACGGCACAATTACGCGGTGTATTTATACACCGGCGGCGGACAGGATGCTGACTATAATAAACAATATCGCGCCATGCACAAATCGCCAATAGGGGGCGATCAGCATGCCGGCGAGTCGGAAACCTCTGTATTAATGTATTATCGCCCCGACCTGATGCGCATGGACCGTGCAGCCAGCCAAAGCGGCGCCGACCAAAAACGCAGCGAGCTGTCGGGATTATATACGCCCATCTGGTGGTATTCATCATACCCTAACCACTACGCAGGCGAAGGGGATAAAGCAACTGCAGAGTTCGGTAAATTCATCACCGACCATGAAATAGCATCATTTATAAAGGCATTACAGGAAGTAAAGGCTGATACCAAAACCATCCAGCTGCAAAATGAATTTTACGATAAGGTGGATAAGTTGAATAAATAAAACTTATTACATGGGATTTTACCGTTTTCGCGATGGGTGTTACCCATCGCTGACGGACGTAACCCTTACAGGGTATTAATTCAGAATGAACGGAATCAAAAGAACCCTGTAAGGGTTCCATCCGTCAGCGCAGGGCATCGCCATGCGTAATGAGGACAGGTCTCGAATAATACTATTTACGGCAGCTTATCAAATTCAATTACCGGCGCCTTGCCTTTCGACGCCCTTTCCAATATTACCCCGCGTGTGGTATAATTATTAAAGAAGCCGCAATTTTTTAGGAAGAAGGACACTCCATCGACGCCACCAGCATAATCCATACGGTAACCCTTTTGCGCGGTAGCATCGTTGGTAAATTTGGCTTTGGTGACTTCCGTCCACTGGCCTTTATCATCGGCAACCCAGCCGTTGCTGAACTTTACCTGTCGGGTTACCGTTCCTTCCTCCGGCTCAAAATTTTCGAGGAACGAATGCAGGCCAACCAGGTAAGCATGTGTTTGCGGCCTGTTAAAACTAGCCAATAGCTGCCATTTACCAAGCTCAGGCGCAAAGAACCAGGCTGTGAATGCTGTATGGTTTCTATCCCCCGGTTTGGCGTGTATCAAAAAACGATAAGTGTTGCCTGCTTTCCAGTTATAAAGCATATAGCTTTGTCCGCCGGAACCTTCGTTGCCAAACTCACCCGTGTGTACGTTTGCGCCTTTTTTTAACATTGCAATTTTTTGACTATCGGGAATTGCCTTAGGGTCATCCGTACTAAACGGACTCCACACAGAAAACAGGATATGCCGCTCGGTGGGCGAATTTACCTGCATACCAAAATAGCCCACATTAAAGCCATCTGCCATAAAATAGGAGCCAATTACATCATTGCCAACCGGCACGGTCACCTCATTATAAAACCATTCGGCATTAATTTTCGGCGCATCGTAAGCCAAATGCACCGATGGCCCGCGACGACCCCAGTGAAAGTAACTACCTTCATTGTTGGGTACGTAGGCCGTTTTGGCAGTAATTGCCGTACCGGATAGCTTCATGCTACTCACATCGGCAAATTGCTTGCCTGTTTTAGCGATGCCGCTTAAAGTCACAGCGATATAGCCGGTATCTTTCGCTGCCCATTCACCCATATAAAAATCCTTAAAATCGCTGCCGGCAACGCTTACCTGTTTGGTGTTTTTTAAGGCAGATACCGCTATTTTGCTATTACCATCCGCTTTAAGATTTAGCCAAAGCTTGAAGTTTCCGGTACGTTGCACCCGGAAATAGAAGACAAATTTAGTGGTGGTTTTTGTCCAACCCACAATGCCATCGTTGGTTACCGTGCCGCCGCTTGTATCTTTACCAATCCGCCATGAGTTGCCACCGGCAGGGAGGGTAATTAATGTATCGGATGCCTTGTTTATTATATTTTTTGAATGACGGCCGTTTGCAAATCCTGCGGAAGCAGTTATTGCTAAAAATAGTGCGGCAGTTGCCAATTTATTTATCTTCATTATTTAAGTTACGTTTTATTATCCCTTGTAGAGACGTGATGCTTCACGTCTCTACGTTCAATCCCGGTTGATTTATTAATCGTCCTTATTTACCATCCTTTATCACCAACAACCATCCTTTACCCTTTTCCACCTTTATATCCTGCCCATCTTTAAACTGTGTGGCGGGCTGGAAGTTCTTTATCGCAGGTGCTGTTATGGTAGCAGTTGCAGGATTGATACCTAAATCTTTCCAGTTTATTTTAAGCTTTACGTTTACATCATCATTTGCCCAGCTGGCTATTGATACCAAAACCTTGTGCTCTTTTTTGTAGATGGTAGCCAGCACTTCGGGGTTATTGGTTTTAACCGGGTTGTTCTCTACCCAATAGCCAATCATTTTAGTGCCCTGCATGCCGAAGTTATCCCAAACCTTCCAGATCGGGCGCGGGTCGGCGTTGTCGCTCCATGGCATGCGGTTGGTCATGCCGTAAATCATGCCGCGCCATGGGTTGCCGCCACCCTGCAGCATTTCGCCCATCAGGCCGAACGGAATACCTGATACCTCGGTTAAAAAGAAATCAGGCGAGTTTTTCTCATAGTCAAAATATTCACCAAACCAAAGCCTGTTCAGGTAGGGGAAATGCTCCATATACAGGTTGGCGCTGTTGTTAAAGCCGTCGCTTTTGTTGTACTGATTGGCAGAGTGCAAATCTATAATGCCGGGGTGACCATCTTTTGTTAATACACGTTTTACGCGTTTCATGGTAACGCGGTCGAAGGCCACATCATCCAGGTAAATACCATCTATACCTACGTTTTGTACCAGCCAGTTCATGCCCTCCACGTAGTAGTTATGCCAGCGGCTCATCCCGCTGTTTATTAAGGCGGCATCCTTGTATTCAGGAACATACCATGCAGCGATGTAATCATCCGCTACGTGCTCCTGCAGCCAGGAATACCCACCACCCTTGCCCGGCGAATAAATTTCGTGCCCAAGGCTCCGCATCGGGAAAGTCTCGTAAGCGCTGTTGGATAGCTCGCGGACAGTATTATAAATCTTCACTTTCAACCCAAGCTGGTGCGCCGAATCGATATAGCTTTTCATTTGCTTCCAGCGGATAAACGGATAATTGATATATGGGTTTATCGGCGTGCCGTGATGTATATTAACTACCGTAGCGCCGGTGGTTTTTATACTGTCGAGGTTGTTATACCTGTGGTAAAACCGGGTAGCCCATTGAAAATCGGTATTGATAGGGTGGAAGGGCGTAATCAACAAGGTGAAATTGTAATATAGTACATCGCCCTTTTTCATACTGCGCGCACCGCTGTAGTTATTTACCAAAACCTGGCTGCCTGCCTCGCTGATGTTAATGCCGCCTTTATTATCGTTACCCCATGAGGTTGGCAGTAATAAGGGTTTCTGTAAGTAAAAATTAGTATTCAGCGGACGAACATAATTTTCATCGCGCAGCGAGTATTGCAAACCGGCGTTTACATCGCCCAGCCATGCACCATCCTGGTTTTTATGGGCTACGTCCCATTTCCACTCATATTTCTCCGGCCGGCTTTCGCCCTTAAGATTCAGGCCAATGATATATTTAGATGCCTTTTTATTAAAAGGGATTTCCATGCGGATGTCTCTTAGGTTAACGTCATGCAAAGCAGTTACCTTAACCGTGTACATGGCAAAGCCGTCAAACTCGATATTGCCGGTAACATCCATTTTCAGGTTGGCAGATGTATTGATGGCCGTCCAGCCCACAGTCCCGGCTTGTTTGGTTGTGAATTTTACACCTTTGGCTTGCCAGGTTTCCTGGCCATTTTCGTTTTCCGCCACCAGCTTTATAGGCGATGCAATAACTTCTTTGGCTTTTGCGGCTATCGACGTCATTTCAGGCGTAAAGAAGGTCTCTATTTTTGCCGGGAAGCCCGTTTTATCCAGTATAACCTTACGACCAAGTAAACCAATTGTGTTTTGATTTACCATGAGCGGCGTATATGGCTTAATCACGTCATTGCTCTGCGCCAGCGTAGAGTTTAGCCACGTAAGCCGGGTTTCTTTCCATGGCTCATTAATGTTTCCGTTGGTAGCGACTGCCGCATCAACCTTTATACTGATGCCGATTTTGGTGCTTTCCGCATTTTTGGCGGATATGATGATTGTACCCTCATAAGTGCCTGCAGCCACACTTGCCGGAATATTGACCAAACACCACATCGCCTGTACATCGCCTTTAGTTATATCTACAGTTTTGTTAAATGACTTTCCGCGATAATCGGTGCCGCTGGTATTAATACACGAAATCAGTTTGGATGAAATAACATCGCCCGACTTGCCCTTTAAATCTGAAAAAGTAATTTTTACGCCTGATAAATCTTTGGTTACCGGGTAAACGCCTAGTTGATAAGCATAATTTTCTCCCCGTTTAGCTTCGCCGCTAAACATATCCTTCACAGGCTTCTCTATCCAGCGCTGGGGTAAATCATGCTTCATCTTGATGATGTGCAGCCTGTCCTCCGGGAATACGAGGTAGCTCTTGCCGGCATTTTGCTGGATTAGGTTCTTTGTTTCCGTTTCCGTAGCAATTACCTCCATCGGGTAAAAGCTGTTCAGGGCGTTTAACGATTGAATGCTTTCAACCTTCGCGCCCTCCAGATTCGTGTTACCGGCTATGGATTGCAGCCAGCCACTTTCGGCTATCGGTGCTGCTTTCAGGTACTTAACATTTGGATAGTTCGATTTCCTGTCGACGTGGTAAGGCATGTAATACACAAAATACCTTTTATGCCCGGCAACGGGTTCAAAATACAACACGCAGGCTTCGCGATTCATGGCCGCTACCGATACATTCATCAACCGTTTATTGCTTGCAGAGTCGACCACAAAAAGCTGTTTGCTTTCGGGCTTTAAGTCTTCCCTGCGCCAGTTGATGGTGGCTTTTGCAACGGAAGTATTTGCATTTGGCAAGGTTAGTACAACCCGGTGATTGCCTAACGAGTCGGCGTCCCAGTCGTTGTTTTTTGAGATGTAGGGAATTTGCTGCGCAACAGATGCTTTAACGGCAAAGGTTAACAGTGCCATGTAAAAGATTTTCTTCATGAGAGTCAGTGTATTATCGGAATGCTAAATTAGCGATAATGCCACTGACTAGTGTGAATCACGCAAACGATTGCGCAGAGAAATTATGTTGTTTTCCGGCAGGCCTGCGACCTGTGCAATATCAATGAAATACCCAATTATTTCAAAACCACCTTCGTAGCCCCATACCCAAACTTCTCTTTCCGCGCATCCATAAACGTCTGCACCTTCTGGTGGCGGCCCAATTGTTTGTGCAGCTCATGGCGTAAAATACCATTCCCGGCACCGTGTATAAAGATAATTTCAGGCAGTTGGTGTACGATTGCTGCATCCAGCATCTTATGAAAATGGTCCAGCTGAATTTTAAGCATTTCGCCGCTGTTTAAAAATTGGTAGTCGTCGCGGAGCTTTTCAATATGCAGGTCGACTTCATTCCGGGGCTTTTCAACCACCACTTTTTCCTCGGGCGACTGAAAAAAGCTTTCTTTTAGCTTCTGCGCATCAATCACCATTTCCGGTTCATCAAGCCTGAACAACCATCCGTTTTGATTTAAAACAGGTATCACCTTTTTCGACCCTGAAAAATCCTTTAGATCGG
>JAZJZL010000080.1:1954-5694 GCA_040389845.1 Bacteroidota bacterium | reverse complement strand
CTTTTCGGTAAACACCAACGGGACAGGGGGCTGCACGTTTTGTTTGGTATGGTATACTGCGTGAAAGGTAAGCGATGGCCAAAGCTGTAAGTCAGCCAATTGTGCGGAGTAAACTTTAGCGGCAGTATTTGGAGCAATAACTCCACTGTATTCACCTTTAAATATTTGCTGCTTTTCGGTAGTTAATGATGCCAGCAATTGAAACGAAGTATCATTAATCAAATAAAAATGAACTACAGAGTTCGCCTTCGCATCATTAACCGCACCGATGAAAACGCCATTGGCTTTAAACTCACCCGCTTGTAAAGGTTGCTCAATAGCGGTATCGTCTTTTTTGCTGCCCGGCGCTTCATAGCCGTGCACGGTGGTAACCTTGCTGGCCAGCACAGGAATCTCAAAATCGTCCTCGCCGGTAACGCCAATCATCTGGTCGTCGATGATGCGGGTTACAAAGCCCTCCATCTTTTCATCAACAAAACGCACAAAATCGCCTAACTTATATACCATGATTTTTTTATTATGATTTCACAGATTTGAGAATGATTTCACCGATAGAACACGATTTAAAGATTATACAGATTGAATTGATTTGAGTTTGCAGATTGGTTGACATGCATAGGTAGCAAAAATGCTTGCACTTCAATCAGTGGAATCATCCCCATTCAATCTAATCAATTTTAAAAAACGGCGTAATCATTCTCCAATCGGTGTAATCGCAAAAAATAATCGGTGAAATCCCATAAAATAAAAAACCACCCGCCTAAAGGCAGATGGTTAGAAATTAGTTATTTAATACCCCTATTAAAATAACTGTTGCAAATTAAAGAAATATTTATTGCACTGCAAATAGTTAGTTAATTTTTTTTCACAGCCAGCTGTAATTATTTCATTGCAATGACGTCTTACCCTTATATAAATCTAAAGATAGGTGTGATTGACATATCCTGTCAGCCTTAAACTGTTTACTTTTTGCAAAAATTTTACTAAGAATGTTTAAACCAATTATTGCAGCTGCTATTTGCAGTATGGTTTTGCTCCAGGCCCAGGGGCAAGACCTTTACGTGCCGCGCGATGTTCAGCAAGCCTATAAAAAAGGCACACGATCGATGGACGGCAAACCCGGAAAAAATTACTGGCAAAACCATGGCCGGTACACTATATCAGTTACTGCTTTGCCGCCGGACAGAACAGTGAAAGGAGTTGAACAGATTGTTTATACCAATAACAGTCCCGACACGCTGAAAGCGCCAAATATGAAGCTGATATTGAACATCCACCGCCCTGGAGTTGCTCGTTTCGGTACAGCAAATCCGGATTATCTCACTACCGGTGTACAAATCGATTCGTTTACAGCGAATGGTACCAGTATTCCCTGGAATAACGAGCGGGCGGTTAATACCGACCAACGCTTTAAATTGCCAAAACCATTGGCGCCACATGATTCGGTTAAGCTCGATATCACCTGGCATTATACCATATCAAAAGAAAGCGGTCGCGAAGGTATGATTGATGAGACCAGTTACTACCTGGCCTATTTTTATCCGCGCGTTGCCGTGTTTGATGATTATAACGGCTGGGACAGACTTCCGTTTTTGGATGCCCAGGAATTTTATAACGATTTTAACGACTATAACCTGAGCGTAACCGTCCCTAAAAACTATTTGGTTTGGGCCACCGGCACTTTGCAGAATACTAAGCAGGTGCTACAGCCTGAATATGCTAAACGTTTAGCGCAATCCTTCACCAGCGATTCTACCATACATGTAGCCACTAAAGAAGACCTCGCCAAAAAACAGATCACTGCCCAAAACGAAACCAATACCTGGATATGGACAGCCACCAATATCAGCGATGTAGCCGTTGGTTTAAGCGACCATTACGACTGGGACGCTGCCAGCGCTATTGTTGATAGTAAAACCGGTCGCCGCGCAAGTATGCAAGCTGCATTCCAGGACAGCGCGGCTGATTTTCATCATTCCGTGCAGTTTGGCCGTAATTCGTTAAGCTGGTTATCAAACAACTGGCCGGGCGTACCTTATCCGTTCCCAAAGATGACGGCGTTCCAGGGTTTTGCCGATATGGAATACCCGATGATGGTGAATGACAGCCACCAGGACGATTTGCAGTTTGCGCAATTTGTGCAAGACCACGAGATAGCGCATACTTATTTTCCTTTCTACATGGGTATTAACGAAAGCCGCTATTCATTTATGGATGAAGGCTGGGCGACCACATTCGAACGCCTGATTGGTACTGCCGAAGTTGGCAAAGAAGCTGCTGACAAACTGTACAAAGCTTTCCGTATTGAGGGCTATATCACCGACCCTTCGCAAGCAGAAGACTTGCCAATTATTGTGCCTACCAGTGAACTGCGAGGCGGCTTTGGCAATAATGCTTACGGCAAGCCATCATTAAGCTATTTTGCTTTGAAAGATATGTTGGGCGACGATTTATTCAAGAAAGCGCTGCATACCTATATGGACAATTGGCACGGCAAGCACCCTATTCCATGGGATTATTTTAATTCGATGAACAGCGGCTCGGGAAAAAACCTGAACTGGTTTTTCAATAACTGGTTTTTTACCACAAATTATATCGACATCGCCGTGCAAAAGCTGACCAAAGCAAATGGCAGCTACACCATGGACGTTAAAAATATAGGCGGCTTTGCTATACCGTTTGATGTTAATGTGACCTATACTGACGGTACTACTGCTACTTTCCACCAGACACCCGAAGTTTGGCACAAAAATGAGAAGCTGGCTAACGTTAATATAAAAACCGGCAAAACCATAAAATCAGCCGTACTCGACGGCGGTATTTTTATGGATGCCGACGAAAGCAACAATAAATGGGACGGCACAAATGTCTCCGCCACCAAAGACTGGAAAAAGTAGAACCAATTGTACCTATTTATAAACAAGAAAACCCGGTTTTTGGCCGGGTTTCTTTGTTTATAAACTTATTGATTTTTAAGAATTCTGAACAGAATGGTTCAAATCATTGATGTCGCTTTTGGCTTTTGCTTTGGCGTTTTCAAATTTGTCTTGAGCCTTGTCTTTCAAATCTTCGGCCTTTTCCCTGGCGGTAGCCACGGCTGTGTCCCTGTAATCTTCTGCTGTATCTACGGCGCCCGAAAACCTTGAGCGGGCCTTACCATAAAGGCTGTTACCATATTCGCGAATGCTGCCGCCGGCTGATTGAGCTTTGTCTTTAGCATCTTCAATTAAATCGTTTATGTAATCGGCGATGTCTTCTCTTGTTTTTTCGCCTTTCTCAGGGGCCAACAATAATCCTAAAGCTGCCCCAGCTGCTGCGCCTATCAATAACGCTGCTATAACTTTTGTCTGGTCTTTCATATGTTTTGAATTTAGATGGATTCACTAATACAATAAAGATAACAGGTTTTTGTTTGTGAAAAATTGAAAAAACTTTAAGTTTTTAGTTAGGTATTCAAATTATCCTTTGCAGGATTAAAGCCTCAATTCGCCAATATTAAAACAAAAAAAGGCGTCCATTTTCATGAACACCTTGTACGTTTAATGATATATTATACTTAAATAACTTTTACATTTATCGCGTTTACGCCTTTTTTTCCGTTTTCAACTTCAAATTGCACGCTGTCATTTTCGCGAATTTGGTCGATAAGGCCTGTTGAATGAACAAATACGTCCTGGCCACCTGCTGCAGGTGTAATAAAACCAAAACCTTTTGTTTCATTAAAAAATTTTACTGTACCT
>JAZJZL010000080.1:0-1944 GCA_040389845.1 Bacteroidota bacterium | reverse complement strand
TTGTCATCTTGGCGTAAATGAATACCACCTAATGCTGTTACGTGAACAAATATTTCTTGTCCACTTTCACGGTCAACGATAAAGCCGAAGCCTTTGCTTTCATTAAAAAATTTAACTGTTCCTTCTTTTTGCATTATTTTATTTAATAAAAGGCGCAAGGTAGACATAATAATCGGCAAATCAGGCTTTTATTGGTAAATGCCTGTGGAAATCGAGCCGGCTCGTTTTTTTTTACCCGGAAGTGCGTATTGATAAGTGACTTTTTAAAACGATTTCCCTGGGTGAGTGCCTGGGCATAAGGTACATCGCAATCGGTGAAATCATACCCAAATCGATGAAATCCCCAAAAAATAAAAAAGCCCGTTCGGCAACCACCAAACGGACTTTGCTAAATATTAAATTAATCACACTAATCGCCCCAACGCGCAATCCTTAATTATTTAGCCACATCTTAAATATAACGCACATATCTGTCTCACTTTGTCTGTTTTCTAAGTTGTGATTTATACTATAAGATACGTTCAAAAACACGTTTCGGATTTAGCGTTCGATGGTTTATTATTCTATTTTTGCCGCCGGACTACGCGTTTTAGTCATGCGTTAGTAATACTTATAGATGAAGGCTTTTATTTTCGACCTTAACGGCACCATGATTGACGATATGACCTATCATACCAAAGCATGGCAAACACTTTTAAACGATGAGCTTGGCGGCAATTTTACCTGGGAAGAGGTAAAACCGCAGATGTACGGCAAAAACCCGGAGGTACTGGTAAGAATGTTTGGCCCTGACCGTTTTACGCTGGATGAAATGAACCGGCTATCCCTGGAAAAAGAAAGGAAATACCAGGTTGAGTTTCTCCCGCACCTGGCATTGTTGCCCGGTTTGAGTAAGTTTCTTGAAAAAGCATATCAACAAGGCATACCGATGGCTATCGGCTCCGCAGCTATTCCGTTTAATATCGATTTTGTGCTGGATAACCTCAATATCCGCCATTATTTTAAAGTGATAGTAAGCGCCGATGATGTGGTGTTGAGCAAACCTCACCCGGAAACTTATTTAAAAGCAGCCGAACAATTAGGCGTTACAGCTACAGATTGCATTGTATTTGAAGATGTGCCGAAAGGGGTAGAGGCGGCGGCTAATGCAGGTATGAAAGCGGTGGTACTCACTACGACGCACGAGCAGCATGAATTTGACTACCTTCAAAATGTACTGTGCTTTGCAAAAGATTTTGAAGATGAGGCGGTTAAATCACAAATCGGTTAAAGAAAAACGACTCGGTATTTTAAACAGGTGTTTCGAAATGCCCGCTGGTTCCGTTAGTAGTTGTAATTAATGTATATTAGGTCGTCTTAAACCCTTATATGAAGATAAAAATACTTTTACCTTTACTGGCAATCAGCCTGTTCGTGGCATCCTGCTCGCATGTGTATACGCCTGCGCTTTACCACCAGGATATTGCTTATCAGCCAAAACCAGCCTCATTCGATACCGTAAAATCCCGCACCTATGTGTCGGCAGGCGTGGGGGGCAATACAAATACAAATTATAACGATTTCCTCATAAGCGGTCAGCTTAATTTAAGCCGGGGCCATGTTTTTGATAATTTTAACATTGCTTATGGAGGTTTCCTGTCGTTGGGTGATTATCAGAAAGATTCCGGCGATAAAAATAAGACCAATAATAGTCAGAACGATTTGTTTTTCGGTGCGGTCGGCGGCCGGTTTTCGGCAAATGCATTTGTAACAGACGGTAATGTCGATTTCAGGTTTATCGGGGTGGAAATGGCCTATAGCCATGAGTTTGGCGATTACGCCAATTTTAGAAAAGCTTTAGATAAGCAGGGCGGCTTTTACGTAGACCCTCGCACAGATCTGTTTTCCATCGGCTTAACCACCGAGGTAATCTTCCATAACCGTAATGATGCTACTTTTCAGCAT
>JAZJZL010000079.1:0-6656 GCA_040389845.1 Bacteroidota bacterium | reverse complement strand
GATGGTTATTACGTAATAGAGGTAGACCCGATAACCGGCCGCCCGCACCAGATACGCGTACAGCTTTCAACCCTTGGCTGCCCGATTGTTGGCGATAATAAATATGGCTATCCCCGCGGCAGCTTACGCAAAAGCATCTGCCTGCATGCCCGCCGGCTGGAATTTGTACATCCTATCAAAAAAGAGCCCATTGTAATTATAGCAGCTACCCCACGCGATGGTTTTTGGGAGCGGTTTGAGGGACTGATGGTTAGTGAATAATCTATTTTATCCCGTGCTCCTTCAGCACCTTACTAATATCCACCTGCCATATATATTGCTCGGTCGGTACGGTTACACCAGCCGCATTCTGTTGGTTGCAGAAATAAAGAGTCTTTAAATCGGGCGATAAACGTGCCTCTACGCCGAAAACTTTATCACACGATAGCGCCAATCTCAAATCAATTGGATCACTCCATCCGTTTGGCGTACGAAAAACAATAAACAAGTCTGCCCTGCGCGATATCGCAGGCGGGCGGCCTGACGAAAATACCAGGAACGATTCATCAGGTGCTACCGCAGGGTCAACATCGCCATAGCCGGGTAAGCTAAATGATGAAGGTGTTGGCTGCTCATATTTGCCATTGCGATACTGTGAGCGGTAAGTATGAAAGCGACCGGTCGTATCGGGCTTCATAAAATATATGCTGCCATCAGCCGTAACCGCCGGGCTAAATATGGAAGTGTTTTGATTAATAACATCAGGCAATCGCTTCGGCTCTCCCCAGACTTTTTTGGTTAGTTCAACCTTCCACAAATTGCCGCCTTTACCGGGATAAGTTTGTTTACCCCATGAGCCATCAATGTTTTTGCCACCTTCGGTTATCGGGCGGCTTGAGGCGAATACGATATACTTGCCGTTAGGCGCAAATGCCGGCTCCAGGTTAGGAAAATCGCCGCTGAAAGGAGCGGCTAACGGCGCCATCCATTTACCACCTTTTTTATAGGATACCACAATATTAATACCCTTATCATTCGATTGCCCAAAATACACCGATTTACCATCCGGCGCAAAAGCCGGCGCTGCTACGCGATTGGTAGTTACGGGAATATCACCGGGCGCAAATAAAATAGCGTCGGTTTTGGATTTGTTGGTATCTATGGATTGACTGGCGTTTGCTGTGATATGGGCGGCTGACACCAGGAGCATCGTTGCCATGATTACTTTTTTCATCGGTTAGTTTTAGTTTGAAATTGGTTTTCTTAAACTAACTACCGGATAAATTACGCGGACTGAAAATTATTTAAATGAGATGAGAAGTATTTTTAATGGATAAGGTGGATTGCTCAATTGGGCGATATCGTCATCAAGGAAATATATTATCTATCGTTTGCTATTTGCTGCATTAGGTCGTCCCATTCTTCGTCAGTAAACGGTCCAGGAACGGGTAAATTTTCGAGTGATTTTAACCACATTTCATTATTTATCACAGTCCCCTCACCTTCTCCCAAATCCGTTCATCCACCAAAACACCTTCTTTCAGGCTTCGTTCCCTGGTTCGCAATGTATTTTCGCCAGGGTAAGCAATAAAGCCACCATCCGTTGCCGGGCTTGTTTTGGTATATTCAATAACCTCATCAATAGCTTGTTGTGTGGATGGGTTATTTCCCGGTTTTATACAGATGAATACCTGGCAATTGCTGGCTTCTTTTCCGCTTTCGGTGATTTTAGCGGTCGAGTTTCCCTCGCTAAGTACGGTAGCCAGCAAATCCAGCATCATGGATAGTCCGGAACCTTTCCAGAAACCCACGGGTAATAACCTTTTCGATTCCAAAATTTCGGCTGGGTCGGTGCTCAGCTCACCTGCTGAATTGTACCCCCCGGCTATGGGCAGTTGTTCGTTGTTATTTTTATACTGGTTCAGCTTCCCAACGGAATATTGCGAAATAGCCATATCCAATACCACATGCCCACCGTCGCGCGGTACGGCAATAACTAATGGATTGTTACCTAACCGCGGCTCCGTCCCTCCCCATGGCGGCAGGTTGGCTATGGTGTTGGTAAAGCATATACCAATCATTCCTGCTTCGGCAGCTTGCCAGCCATAAGCGCCGGCCCGCATCCAGTGGTTAGTATTCTTTAAGGCTACGCAGCCTATGCCGTGATGCTCCGCAAGTTCTATAGCCCTGTCCATGCAAAAGCGAGCGTTCAGCATACCTGGTCCTAAATTTCCATCCCATTGCTCCAGCGCACCAAATCCGTTTTCCTTCGTTGGTTCAGCATCACGATCAATCAAACCTTCTTTAACAAATTCAACAAAAACAGGAAAGCGGTTTAATCCGTGAGAAGAGACCCCATCGCGGCTGTTTTCGGTAAAAATAGTGGCGCAAAGATTTGCCTTCTCCTCAGTAAAATTTAAAGAAAGCAGCACTCTTTTAAATTCGGCTTGAAGGGTATTAAATGGAATTCGCATATTGGGTTGGTTAAACATGGCTTCGGAACGTATCAAAACTAATAAACTTTTTCTTTTGAGCTTTTGGTTTTCCGGACTTTAGGTTCTATATGTAGATCAGTTTAACAATAATAATCTGCTAAATCTGTTTAATCCAAATAATCTGTGGTCTATTTTTTACTTTTGCCGCCAGAGTTTTCATGAAAAAAAGATATCCGTTACTCCTGCTACTTATCGCTATAGGCTTAATCGTTAACTCCTGCAAAAAAACAGGACAAAACGCTATAGCCACTTTATTTACCGGCGGCACCTGGAAACTGGCTTCAATTGAAACAAAAAACTATATCGGCAATCAGCAATTGTCAGATACTTCTATCAACGACACTTGCTCGCAGTTTTTCACTTTCAAAACGGACAACTCCTGCACCTATACTAATTTTAGTTGTGTAACCCAGACCACCAGCGGCACATGGACACTGGCAAAAAACCAATTATACCTGTATGCTGATATACCGCTAAAAGCCAAACCGGATACTACCGTTAACCCATTCAATAATGCACATATAAAAACGCTGGGCCAGTATTCTATGGTGCTTGAGACCGGCGACATCGCGCCCAATTACTCTTTAACTCAGCCGCGTACTATAGTGGTGTACGGGTTCGTCCGGCAAACCTCCGCGGGCGCACAGTAATACTGCAACAGCGAATTTGACAGCTGCCGTATCAATTCCTTATCGATAAGAACGATATCTTTAGCTCAAAAACAAATGACCGGCGACTAATTGAATGTAGTTACCGAAAATATCCCCGATTATTCGATTAAAGAAATCCCAGGGGGTGATACTTGTTAATAAAAGCTTTACCATTGCCGGTTTGGAGACGCCGCTGCCATCCGGTAAGCATTGATAAAGCGATTAAAGCGTTGTAAAAATAGTTGAATAGTACCCCAGCCTATTTAATTAAAGGTATCGCTCCAGATTAATTAATAATTTAATAACAGCTTAATTTACTGTTCAATCAATAACTATTACTTCGAAACGCTTATATTTGATGCGTTGCACATTTTATTGTAACTAAAATGTTACCTTTCAAAAATGATTTGATGCTGTTGTAACGCAGGTACAATACCTTTACCACTTTATAGGATACGATTGAATGAAAAAGAGAATTGCCATTTTTGCTTCCGGTTCGGGGTCAAATGCTCAAAAAATTATGGAGCATTTTAAACGCAATACAGAAGCCGAAGTAGTATTGATACTCACCAATAATCCACAGGCTTACGTTTTACAACGCGCCGATAATTTTGAGATCCCTTCGCATGTTTTTACGCGTCATGAATTTTACGACTCTGACGATGTTATTGCACTTTTAAAAAACCTGCAGGTAGATATTATTGTGCTGGCGGGTTTTCTGTGGCTGGTGCCGGGAACGTTACTGAAAGCATTCCCTAATAAAATCATCAACCTTCATCCGGCCCTGCTACCTAAGCATGGTGGCAAAGGCATGTATGGCGACAACGTACATAAGGCAGTTCTTGCCGACGGTGACGATGAATCGGGTATTACCATCCATTTTGTAAGCGACCAGTATGATGACGGTGAGGTAATACACCAGTCGCGCTTTAAAATTGAGCCGGGCGATAACCTGGAAGTAATAAAATTTAAAGGCCAACAACTGGAGCATCAGCATTTTCCAAGGGTGATTGAGAGTTTACTGAAAAAGATGAAAAGCTAAGGGTTAGTTAATTAGAGATTAGCTGGTCTTATTTATTTCACCTTCACATACCTCGCCCCGCAAGCCTCAAAGCACCTAATCGGCCCATCAGGGCTCATGCTTATCGTGTCATTTTTAATAGCATAGCGATAATTTTGTAGCGTATTATCTTTTGATGTAAAAGTAAGCGTAACAGAGTCTTTAATCGCGTAGCTTACATATTCAGGGAAAGCGGTACCTTCCAATTTCCCATTACTTTCAAATTGAATATAAACTACGGCGCTGGTTGGTACGGGCCGCCATTTTCCGCTGCCATCGCCTGGGTCGGCTAAGCTTTCCGTTAGTTTCCATTTTCCGGTTAAAGTAGTGTTGGCGGTGTGACTGTCTTTTTTGCAGGTCGCAAAAAAGACGGCGGCAAGCAATATTACCAGGAAAAGGGTTGACTTTTTCATAATGACTTTTTTAATAATTACGTACCCAATCACCAGAACGCTACAAAGCTAACGAATACCATTTTCAGTCATTAAGGAGGACTACTTGCAACGTCCAGCAACGCCATTTTCCTTCAGTGAAAATTATTTAAAAAAAACTGACTTCCAACCTCTAATCTCTAACCACTAATCCCTACCTTTGCGGCTCAAAAAAGTCCCTGTAAATGAGCGAGTCAGTGCAAATAAAAAATGCTTTAATTTCTGTTTATTATAAAGATAATTTAGAGCCTATAATTCATGAGTTAAGCCGCCTTGGCGTAAACATATATTCAACCGGCGGAACGGAAACATTTATCCGCAATTTGGGCGTTAGCGTTATACCGGTAGAAGACCTTACTTCTTACCCATCCATCCTGGGTGGCCGTGTTAAAACATTGCATCCCAAAGTTTTCGGCGGAATTTTGGCCCGCAGAAACTTTGCCGGCGACGAGCAGCAGCTTGCACAATATGAGATTCCGGAAATTGATTTGGTGATGGTTGATTTGTACCCTTTTGAGGAAACCGTACAATCAAACGCCGAAGAAGATGAGATAATTGAAAAAATTGATATCGGCGGTATTTCTTTGATACGTGCAGCCGCTAAAAACTTTAAGGACGTAACAATAATTGCGTCGAAAAAAGATTACAGTGAATTGGAAGAAATCCTGAAAACACAGGGAGGTGCAACCACTATCGACCAGCGCCGTTCGTTTGCACAGCGTGCCTTCAATATTTCATCAAACTACGACACCGCAATCTTTAAATATTTTAACCAGGAAGAACCCCTGCAGGTATTTAAGGAAAGCATACAAACCAGCCAGGTTTTACGTTACGGCGAGAACCCGCACCAGCGCGGTGTATTTTACGGCGAGCTGGACCGCATGTTTACCAAACTGCACGGCAAAGAACTTTCATACAACAACCTTGTGGACGTTGATGCCGCGGTTGCTTTGATTGATGAGTTTACCGAACCTACCATCGCTATTCTAAAACATACCAATGCATGTGGTATTGCGTCGCGCAGTCACATCAAGGAAGCCTGGATAGACGCATTAGCCTGCGACCCGGTTTCGGCATTCGGCGGTGTGATCATTGCTAATGATGAAATCGACGCCGAAACGGCAACCGAAATCAGCAAGATATTTTACGAGGTATTGATAGCGCCGGCTTTCACTGACGAGGCTGTTGAGATACTAAAAGAGAAAAAGAACCGTATTATACTGATTCGCCAGAAAGTTGAATTGCCTGCAAAGCATTTCAAAACTTTATTGAATGGCATTATTGAACAGGATAAGGACGAAGTAATTGAAGGGCCGGAACAAATGACGCCAGTAACTAACAGGAAACCTACGGAACATGAGCTGCGCGACTTGTTTTTTGCAAACAAGATTGTAAAACATACCAAATCGAACACCATCGTTTTTGCTAAAAATAACCAATTGATGGCAAGTGGTGTAGGCCAAACTTCAAGGGTCGACTCATTGAAACAGGCCGTTATAAAAGCGCACAGCTTCGGTTTTGATTTGAACGGCGCGGTGATGGCTTCCGATGCCTTCTTCCCTTTCCCTGATTGCGTTGAATTGGCCGCAGAAGCAGGAATTGTAGCAGTTTTACAACCTGGCGGCTCAATAAATGACAAGCTTTCTGTTGAAATGTGCAATGAAAAAAACATTGCGATGGTTACAACGGGAGTGCGCCATTTTAAACACTAAGAATCAAAACCTAAAGCACGAATTTTACCGGTTTTGATGAATTGAAAAATATTCATCTACTAACTGAAAAGGCGTCGATTAATTCGTTTTAATTAGCTTACATTCGTGAAATTGGTTTACTTAATACTTAATTTTGCACCTAATTTTTGAAATAATACCAAATGGGTCTATTTAATTTTTTCACACAGGAAATCGCCATCGATTTAGGTACCGCAAATACCCTCATCATACATAATGACAAAGTTGTTGTTGACGAACCGTCAATAGTAGCTTTCGACCGTACAACCAACAAAGTTATTGCTATTGGCAGACAAGCTATGCAAATGGAA
>JAZJZL010000078.1:0-42397 GCA_040389845.1 Bacteroidota bacterium | reverse complement strand
TTTGCGTGGTATCATAACCGGCGGTTCCGGCATAAACTTCGCGTACCCGCTTTCTGAACTCGCCCCAAATACCCGAGGGTATATTGCTATTCATTTCCAGCGTTACCATTTGTTCTCCCGCAGTAGCGCCGCTCATTTTGAAGCCATCCGTAGCCAGTACCGTTTTAACTTTGCTCCGTGCACACTGAACCGCGGCAGCAACCCCGCTGGCGCTACCACCAACAACCAATACATCGGTTTTAATTGTTTGTGCATCTGTTATAAAACTATAGGTTATAAGTATGAAGAGCAGTAATCTTTTTATCATCGGGGTGTAAATAACACTTACAAAACGCTAAATTAACCCAAAACCTTGTGGAACCTTAAATTTATTCCGGAATTATTCGCCGGAAATCGATATTTTGCCATACCAATCAATGAAATCACTTTAATCGGTGAGATCAAAAATATAAACTAACATGACAGACGATAAATTAAGATTCCCGGTTGGGAAGTTTGTGCCGCCGGTATCCTATACGCAAGAAGACTTACGCAAATGGACCAAAACCATTAAAGAATTTCCGGGTAAGCTGCGCCATGCTATTATCAATCTTAACGAAAAACAGCTGGATACCCAATACCGTCCCGGAGGTTGGACCATCCGGCAAGTAGTGCACCATTGTGCCGACAGCCACATGAACTGCATGGTGCGTTTCAAGTTGGCGCTAACTGAAGAAAACCCAACCATCAAACCCTACGAGGAAGCTGACTGGGCCTTACTTCCCGATTATCGTATGCCGGTTGAGTCGTCCTTAAAAATCCTTGAAGGCCTGCACCAGCATTGGGGTGTGCTATTGGAAAGTTTCACCGAAAACGAATGGGCGCGCACATTTTTGCACCCGGCATCAGGTGATATTCTGCAATTAAAAAAAGCGCTTGCCCTGTACGCATGGCACAGCAAGCATCATTTGGCACATGTAACCAATGCGGTTAAATCATTAAATCACGTGGGTTAAACTACCTCTCAACCGCCTCGGCAAATAAAATATGCAAGCATAATCCAAACCGGGTTATGCTTTTTTTGGTAGTGTCGTAGTTTGAATTAAACTTATTTTTGACGTATTATAACATTTCAATTTAGTCCGGCATGGATACCGCATTTTATTTATCATTATTTCAGGCGGCTGTTGATAAACTTGACAAAAAACTATTGAATCAAAAGCAGCTTCAAGTGGAAACGGGCGTTTGGTTAGATTCTGTCGTTTTAAGATTACAGAAACAGCATTGGGCAAATAACCCGGAGGCAAGACCGCAAACAGGCCCCGGGATTTTTTTTTCTATATGGATTGGCAATGCAGATATCAAAGCGCAAAAATTATTTTACAACATCCATGCACTAAAGTTAAGAAAGCTTAATGGCTATGCTATAACCAGTAGAAAATTCGCTGACGACTTTAGAGGACAATTTAAAAGCACTGAACACAATTGGCCAAACGTCAGCACGAAATTCGGGCCGCAAACTTTGATGCAGGGATGGAAAATAGTTAATTTAGATTCTCCTATCGAAGATATTTTAGAGATTGCCAACAAGTTCATCGAAATTGATATGTTAATAGAAAACCTGCTCGATAATGGAAAAGCCAAGTCAAATCCAAACTGAGATACTACCCTTTTTTATTATTTACGTGTTGAAAACCCATCCTTGAAAATCCCCTTTATTCTGCCCAACTTCGCATTTTTTGGGATTTCACGGATTATTGAGTGATTTCACCGATTTAAAAAATTGATTGCCGCGATTAAATCGGTAAAATCGCCTAATACAATCGGTGCAATCATTTTCAAATCTGTGAAATCCCCAAAAAATAATCGGTGCAATCATTTTCAAATCTGTGAAATCTCAAAAAAAATAATCGGTGTAATCAAAATTAAAATCTGTGGAATCACACTACAAAAAAATAGCTACCGAGCTTTCAATTAGCCAAAAACAGGTTAGCGCAACTGTCGACTTACTTGATGAAGGGGCAACTGTTCCGTTTATTTCGCGTTACCGTAAGGAAGTGACCGGTACGCTCGACGAAGTACAGGTAGCAGCCGTGCGTGACCGTATACAGCAACTGCGCGATTTGGATAAACGCCGCGAGGCTATCCTGAAATCGCTTACAGAGATGGGCAAGCTTACGCCTGAACTGGAATTGCAAATAAATGAGGCTGAAACAATGGTAGCCTTAGAGGACATCTATCTGCCTTATCGCCCAAAAAGAAAAACACGCGCAACCGCAGCCCGCGAGAAAGACTTACAGCCACTTGCCGATTTGCTGCTGGAGCAAAAGCGCATAGATACCGAAGTTGAGGCGGCCAAATTTATAGATGAAGAGAAAGGCGTAAAAACCTTTGAAGATGCTTTGGCAGGCGCGCGCGATATTATTGCCGAGACTATAAGCGAAAACGCAGAGGTGCGCGCCCGCATGCGAAACCTGTTTATTGAAAAAGGAACATTTCAATCGAAAGTTGCGGAAGGTAAAGAAGAAGCGGGCATAAAGTATAAGGATTATTTCGATTGGACAGAGTCGGTGAAGACTGCGCCATCTCACCGTGTTTTGGCCATGCGCCGCGGCGAGAAAGAAGAAATTTTATGGCTCGATATTAAACCGGAAGAGGATGATGCCATTAACTTGCTGGAGGACGCCTTCATTACCGGCAATAACGCCGCTTCTGACCAGGTTAAGCAAGCCATAACCGATGGCTACAAGCGTTTGCTGAAGCCGTCCATGGAAACTGAAGTCAGGTTGTTTACCAAAAAGGCAGCTGACGATGAGGCTATCCGTGTTTTTGCGGAGAATGCCCGCCAGCTGTTGTTGAGCGCCCCGCTTGGTCAGAAACGCACCATGGCTATTGACCCGGGCTTCCGTACCGGCTGTAAGCTGGTTTGCCTGGATGAGCAAGGAAAGCTGCTGGAATACACCGCTATTTTCCCTCATACCGGGGCTGGCCAGGCTAAAGAAGCAGAGAAGACTGTAGAATTTTTATTTAAGAAATATAATATTGAGGCAATTGCTATAGGTAATGGTACGGCTGGGCGTGAGACCGAGGTGTTTGTACGTAATCTTAATCTACCGGGTGCTGCTATTGTAATGGTTAACGAAAGCGGGGCATCAATTTATTCTGCATCAGAAGTGGCCCGCGAGGAATTCCCGGATAAAGATGTAACTGTTCGTGGCGCTGTATCGATTGGCCGCAGGCTGATGGACCCGCTGGCAGAGCTGGTAAAAATCGACCCGAAATCAATAGGCGTTGGGCAATACCAGCACGACGTGGACCAAACCAAGCTGCAAACATCGCTGGATGATACCGTTATCAGCTGCGTGAACGCCGTAGGCGTTGAATTGAATACGGCATCGAAGCAAATACTGGCGTATGTATCTGGTCTCGGTCCGCAGCTGGCGCAAAACATTGTGACCTACCGCGATACCAACGGCGCCTTTAAAAGCCGCAGTGAATTGAAAAAAGTGCCGCGCCTTGGCGATAAAGCGTTTGAACAAGCGGCAGGTTTCTTACGTATCCACGATGCTAAGCATCCTTTGGACACCAGCGCCGTACATCCTGAAAGATATGAGCTTGTTGAGCAAATGGCCAAAGACTCAAATTGCACGGTGAAGGATTTGATGAAGGATGATAAGCTGCGTAAAAGCGTCCCGCTGCAAAAATATGTTACAAGCGATGCAGGTTTACCAACACTCAACGACATTATGGCTGAATTGGCTAAACCCGGCCGCGATCCGCGTGAGCAGTTCGAAGCGTTCAGCTTTACTGAAGGTGTGAATTCCATTAATGACCTGAAAGCGGGCATGAAGCTGCCGGGAATCGTAACCAATATTACCAACTTCGGCGCCTTTGTAGATATCGGCGTTCACCAGGACGGGCTGGTACATTTAAGCCAGATAACCAACCGCTTTATAAAAGATGCCAATGAGGTGCTAAAGGTTCAGCAAAAAGTGGAAGTAACGGTAACCGAGGTTGACGTAAACCGCAAGCGTATCTCGTTATCGATGAAGGAAAATGAGCCTAAGCCAGTACAACGAGAGCGTCGCGAGCAGGGGAATAATAATAGTAACAACAATCGTAATTTTCAAAAGCCTTTGCCCCAGAAAAGGCAGGAGCCTGAAACGGATATGGCTTTGAAGCTGGCGGCTTTGAAGGATAGGTTTAAATAGGCAAGGATAGGCTGACTTCCAGACTTACGAAGTTTTAAGAACTTCGTAAGTCTATTCCATCCCATATAATAATGTAAAAGTTACTCCAAAGTAATCTGTCTTTTAATGCTCTCTTCCAATGATATAAAGGTTTCCGTGCGCTGAATGCCTTTTACGCTTTGAATTTGTTCGTTCAATATCTCACGCAAATGCGTTGTATCATGACAAACAATTTTCGCAAAAATACTCCATGCGCCGGTGGTGTAATGCAGCTCTACAATCTCCTTTACGGCTTTCAGCTGTTTAACAGCCTCGTTGTATTGTGATCCTTTTTCCAGGAATATACCCAGGAATGCGGTGATATCGTAGCCTAATTTCTGCGGATCGACCTCCAAACTGGCGCCTTTAATCACACCCATTTCTTCCAATTTTTTCATCCTGACATGGATGGTTCCGCCGGAAACTATCAATTCTTTGGCGATTTCGGTGTAGGGAGTGGTCGCATTTTTCATCAATATCGACAAAATCTGGATGTCGAGATTATCAATTTCTAAATTTTGGGGTTTTCTGTGGGACATAAATTTGAAAATCTTTATTATTATACAAGAATAATTTAAATCTGATAAAAATACAAATATTTCATTGAAAAATTTGCAACAAATTGATGTGTCTATTAGATTTGTATTAAGCAAATGACAATTGCTGATTGCTCTTTTAAATAATAAAACATTGTTGGGTGGTGAAATTTTTGGCAGACACACCTCCTTGTCCCGGTGGCGAAGAATATGGGAAACTCTTAGCAATAAGAATAACCACTTCGTGAAGGTTCGACCCCTTCCCCAACAGCACTTAAGTTTTAAGTGAAAAATCTTAAAACCGAGTACAGAATGTAGGATGGTGAAATTTTTGGCAGACACACCTCCTTGTCGCGGTGGCGAAGAATAATGGGAAACTCTTAGCAATAAGAATAACCACTTCGTGAAGGTTCGACTCCTTCTCCTACAGCTCTTCTCATAATTTAGGTTTATAATTGGTTAGCAAAAGCCCCTGCCCATCAGGGGCTTTGCTTTAAGATAAAGAATTTAGTTATAGTTTTTGACAGCAAAAAGACCATCTGAATAAGATGGTCTTTTTGCCTTATACAGATATGTTAGCCGTTGTCTTAAAGGATTTATAAATACAAAGTAGTAATAAATCAAAAAGGTAGCCGGCTCCCCGGCTACCTCAAACCAATCAACTCATTACTCAAAGGTTATTTACCTGTAACTCCATCAGCACAGCACTTACCGGCGATATATCGCCCGCAAAAAATGAATGCAATATTTATATGGACCATAAGGTAATATCGTTCGTCATAGGTATTGAACAAGATGCAGGGTATCGGCAAGCGCATTTAATTATGCGTTTGATTCATATCGGCTACACAAATAAAAAAAGTTGTAAAAACAAAACCTATTCGTAGCCGAAAAATTTAACCAAAATCTACTATTTTAAATTTTAAAATTCTGTTTATTAATAATTTACAAAACAATTGGCCTCTAAAAAATTAATCGTTATTTAACGGAATTTTAGCTTTTATTTTTTCATCACCAGCTTTTTAACCACCTCATCGCCAACTTTTTGCCCGTAGCCGCTGGATACTATGCACGAATTACGGAAATGAATACCCCCATAGAAACGCGACATTGCCGTTTCTTCAGCAGCCTGGTTAAATGATTTAAAGCTCCTGTTTCTTATGCCGAATTCCAGCTCGGAAGTATCGGTATAAGCCACATTATCGCCAAACACGCTGGTCAAAGCCTTTGCCGCCGAGGCAGATATAGTGCAATGGCCGCAGGTATATTCCGGAAAAGGCGGGGTTTGCAAATGCGGTCGCCATGTTGGGTCGACGTATTTATCGATAACCGTTTCGGGCCGAGCGGTATTATAGGTAAATTTGGCTGCCCAGCATTCAATAAATGCATCGAATAAAGCAATTGCTGTTTTTGCGTAGGCGCATACAGTGGTGTTAAAGTCGGCGTTGGTTTGTTTGGCGCCTATACCGGTAATGCTCATCCAATGCCCGGCCGGCGAGAACTTCTTTTTAATGAACATCAGGTGCCCGGCCACACTTAGCTTATTGGGGTTATCATCCCAAAAATCGGCTACGTGTGCCTGCTCATCGGTCAGGCTGTCGCGCCTGTTTTTTATGGCAATAACTTCCTGGTAGTACTTGCTGCTTTTGTCTTTAACATTAAATATTGGCGGCGGCACAACACTGTACTGATTGCCGTCTTTCATTACCATGGTCCGTATCTCGGCCCAATGCGGCTCAACCGCCTCCGCGTACATTGGGGGAGTTGGTACCCAGCGGCCTTCCTCGTCGTTGATGGCGTATTTGGAGGCGCTGCGGGTTTTGGCGTAGTTGTCCTTTTTACTCCAGGCTATAATAGACTTAAAAACAGCATCGGCAAAATCTTCCGAACCTTTCAGCACATCATCGGGCATGCCGCTGTTAAGGGCTTTTGCCTTTAAGTCTGCAACGTATTCTTTCATACTGCCCGCCGGGAAGGTAACGGCCTCCCCTACTTTGCAAAAGGCAAGAATAGAGGCCAGGTGGAAATCAATTTTTGCCCCGGGCGCTGGCTTTGCCACAGTTGTTAAACCGTTAAGCTGGCCGCTAAGCGATCGGTAATGCTGCGAGTCGCCGGCTGCAATAACTTCATAAGCGGCAACATTGGCGTAGGCGTAATTGCGCGACGCAACAACCGGACTAAAATTATTACCCATCACCACGCGGTTCAACTCATGCACTGCATCACTATAAAGCGCGGGGTTACTCATAGCTTTTTCGTAATCCTTTTTTTTACAGGATGACAGTATAATACAAATAGCGGCTGTGAAAAAAATCGATATTCTCATCTTGGATCTTAATTCTTGACTCCTAATTCTTGTCTCTTGATTCCTGGTTCTCTAATTAACCTGTTTAAAAAACCTGATCCCGTTGTTATTAAATGCAACCGCATAGATTAGGCCGTGCGCTGTTTTTATCGTTTTGATATCCCTCACCTCTCCATGCAGTAAAAAACCACCCGAAGCAGAGGCGATACTCTTCAGCGCCCCTTGCTTATCCACTGCTAAAATATCTCCCCAATCGGCATCATAAATTCCTTCGTAGGGTATTACACCGCTAAAATTGCCGCCGGCTAATATTCCTGTACTGTTCGGCTGGCTAAAGGTATCGAACGCGAACAGCGGCGATACCTGGGCGGATGCCGGCAGCGGTTTAAATTCAAATTGCCCGTTGCCTTTATTAAAAAACACACCCGAGGCAAATGAATTAGCTTTCAAATATTTGTCCTTTTTCAGCGAATCGCCAAAAATTTCGGTTACGGGCTTACCGGCAAAGTCGTGGTAATACAGGTATTTCTTTTTGATGATTGGTACTTGTTTTTCAACTTCGCCTTTGCCTAAAAAAGTATAGTCCTGCTGATCGATACTGTGAGTGAGGATTGGGTCGACAGTGCCATTTGCGTCAATATCTGACAGGAAAAGCTTTACCGGGTTTGTTTCCGTTGGCTTTAGTTTGGAGTTTAGTCCATAATTCCCTGCAATGATGTCTGTCTTTCCGTCGCCATCTACATCAGCTAAAACAATTCGCTGCCACCATCCGGACAGTTTTTCCATTCCGGGCTGACGGCTTTCAACCAGCTTCCCTTTTCTATTCATGAAGACCTTCACCGGCATCCATTCTCCGGCAACGACTAAATCCGGCCAGCCGTCGTTATCCAAATCGGCAAAGGCGGCGGAGCGTATCATGCCGGCATGCTTTAACTCTTCGGGGATAGCCGCTTTTTGATAATTTCCTTTGCCATCGTTCATTAACAAATATGATTCGGGTATTCCGCCAAACTTACCGGCCTCGGGTGCGCCGGCAACAAAAAAGTCCGGATAACCATCATGATTAACGTCGGCAACAGCTACAGCGGCTTTATTTACCCGCATATCGGGTATGCCGGCTGACTTCCTGAAATTTCCTTTGCCATCGTTTATATATAGCCTGTCGGCTAATTGGGAGGAGCCGTTCATATCTTCATTACCTCCGCTTACAACATACAGGTCGGGCGCGCCATCGTTATTTACATCGGCGAAGACGGCATCAACATCTTCGCTCAGGCTATCAGCAACAAATGCCGGCTGGGTAGATTGTTTAAATGCCCCTCCCGCTGTTTGGATAAACAATACTCCCGGCTGGTTCTTTGCTCCGCATACATAAAAATCTTCGAGACCGTCATGGTTTACATCGGCAACAGCCATGCGCGGACCTTCTGCTGATAACATGTGGGGGATTAGCGGCTGCTGGTTAAAATCGACAAAATTATCTTCTTTATGCTTCCAGTTCAGGCCGGTCTCGTTAGTTATTTCCCTAAACAAAGCTTTGGGCGATGGGAAGAATACCTGGTATGAAAACTTGCCTTTCGCTTTTGCCTGGTCAATGTTTAGCATACTGTTGCTCTTAACATCCTTTACAACTTCGTAAGTTTGGTTAGGCCAAACTACCAATATGCTGTCGATTTTATTAGCGCTACCCAGGCCGAAATGCAGCCGTGTATCCACAGATGATTGAAAGCCGCGCGTAAGCATCAACTGCTCGTATTGCATTTCTTTACCGCAAAACACATAGGCTTTAGCACCTACGCCAAAATGATTGTCCTGCCTACCGGTAAACGTTAGGGTGGTGTAGTTGCTGTTCTTCGACACATTTTTATAAATACCTGCTTCGTGATTTACATTGTTAACTATTAGGGAAAGATGTCCATCGTTATTTAAATCTGCATACGCGGCACCATTGGCCAGACCAGGCTCGGTAAAGCCCCATTCTTCGCTTTTATCCTCGAACTTTTCGTTTTTGCTACCTTTGTAGATGTAGCTGTGCACGCTGCCCGGCGGCATTTTTTCGAGCACGGCGCTGTCGGCACCATTGCCACTGGTGAGCATGGCTTGCACCTGGTCGTTTGATATGAAGGATACATAATCCATATCCAATGCACGGCGTTTGATGCCGTTGGCTATAAATAGATCTTTAACCCCGTCGTTGTCAAAATCGGCCATTAGCGGGCTCCAGCTCCAATCGGTGGCTGCTATGCCATTCATCAAGCCAACCTCGCTGAATCCCTCACCATTGCCCATGTTTTTTTGCAGGCTATTGCGCGAGTATTGATTTTGAAAACCATTTTTACTGATTTTGAACCGGTATTGGTCGTACGATTCATCGGCGCCATAGCTTTTCAGCGTTTTCTCATCAGCCGGCAACATGTCGACCGTGATGATATCCAGCTGACCATCGTTATTAAAATCGGCCAAATCATTACCCATGCTGAAGCGGCTGTAATGGTTAAAATGTTTTGCACCCGATTCGGTAAAGGTGCCGTTATGGTTGTTGATGTAGTAATAGTCATTTTCATGAAAATCGTTTCCTACATAAATATCCTCCCAGCCATCGTTATTAATATCACCCACGGCCAAACCAAGACCATAACCCAGAGCGCTGCTGTAAATTCCTGAACCGGTAGTTGCATCTGTAAAATGGCCTTTTTGATTAAGGAAAAGCTTACTACCCGCTTGTTTGTTAACTGTTCGCCGCCCGGATGTATCGCCATACATTTCAACCGAGTGATCCGACTGGTTAAGCAGGAAACAATCCAGCAGGCCATCGTGGTTATAGTCAAAAAATGCGGCCTGCGTTGAGAAGCCCGAGAAATCAAGTCCGTATTCAGTTGAGCGCTCGCTAAACGTTCCGTCGCGGTTATTAATGTATAACAGGTTATGGCCTTTTAAGCCGAGCTTACCGGCAACAGCGCACACGTAAATGTCAAGGTAACCGTCGTTATTTACATCGGCCATGGTAACGCCGGTGCTCCAGTCGTTGGTACCGGCAACGCCAGCTTTGGCGGTAATGTCTTCAAATTGATATTTGCCTTTATTCAGGTACAGCTTGTTGCCGCCTTTTTGATTGGCAGTAAAAAAAATATCCGGCAGGCCGTCGTTGTTAATGTCGCCAATGGCTACGCCGCCGCCGTTGTAGTAATACAGGTAATCAAGTATGCCGGGCTTTTCGTTATCGCTAATGCGGTTGATGAAGTGAATATTGGTTTGGGAGGATGGTAGGGATTGGAAAAGAGGCGGAGGCTCGGAGGGCTTACTCTTCTGGCATGATGATGCAGCAACGCCCAAAACAGCAAATACAATCAATAGGCGAAATTTAAAGTATCTTATCATAATCTGTAACTACTCATTACATGTATGGAACTATCAATTGCATATTTACTAAGCTGCTATCACCGGCAGGTAACTTATTATTATCAAAACGCTCAAACGGCTGTATCATGGGGTGGATGTAATTACCCCTCATATACTGCCGCATTGCATTGTATAACTTCTCCTTATTTTTGTAATAATCGTTAAAATAACCAACCAGTATTTTACCTTTTGGCATGGCCATATATTCTATATCGTTAGCGGCTGCTGCTTTTTTATCAACCGGAAAGCCAAGCATTACCTGTACCGAGTCTTTAGTTATTGTAACATATTGCAGCTGTAATGGAGATACAATTTTCAACTTATTTTTTAATAAGTAGCCATTTAACTGGTTTAGCATTTTACCTGTTTGTTGGTAAAGACCGGAGTTTATAAAAGAACCTCTTTTTACGGCGATCAGCTTTTCTGTAGTAAGTTCCTTTCTTATCATAAAACCATAATACAGCCGGGTATCTTCCAAATAGCTTTTTAATCCGGCGATAGGAGGCTGCTTATCATCTTTTATAATAAAACTACTTATATAGCCAAATAAATGTATTTCACTGATAATCGTGGCAAGGGTTTTATTGCTAGTGCTTTCAGGGGTAAGTATGCAGCTGTAATTATAAAGCTTATTGTTTTGGGTTTGCGTAACCACAAAATTGCCCAGCCCCAGGTTTTGTAAATTAACAGCTATCGACGGCGCCGTAATTTGAAAACCGGTTTTGCTGCTGTCGATTTTAATCGTGTTTGATTTTGATATCCACTTTAAGTCGGGTTGCCAGTTCAGCCAGTTTTTTGGTGAAGTAAACTGGTGGTAAACATTGTCGTATGGGGCATTGATTTTAAACCTATCAGACTTTGTTACCGGAATAAAGCCGCTGATAAAAGCAGCCAATAATACTACAATAACAATTGTCCTTGTTTTCATTAAAGAAGGCGGCGTGGTTAATGGGGGTAACAATTAAAAACGCATTGCGAGGCTAAATTTCAAACCTCACAATGCGTAAATGTAAATTTTAATCCTGATTATTTGCTTGGATAGCCAGGGTTTTGAGTCAATTTAGGGTTACTGATCAACTGTGCCTGCGGAACCGGGAAAAGCCGGGCATCTGTAGTTGCATCCACTGATTTGCCGGGTTTGCGTGCAGCCGAATAATAAGGAATACCGTCAGCAACTTCAAACCTTATTAAATCGGTACGACGGTAACCTTCCCAAGCCATTTCGCGGCCACGTTCTGCTAACAAATTAGGCAACGTTAAATCACTTGCCGACCAGGCCGGCACGCCGGCACGGGCTCTTAAATCATTTACCAGCGTTAATGCATCGCCCGGAGTACCGGCGCGTATCTCAGCCTCGGCTTTTACCAGGTAAGCCTCCGCCAAACGATAAACGACGCCATCGTTGCTCATCTGGCCTGCAGTGCCTGCCTGTGGATGATATTTGATGCTGCGCGCTCCGGCAAATTTAAAGCTGTCTGCCGGGTTGCTCAGTTCGTTTATATAAGGGCTCAATATAACCTGCAGGTGAGTTGCTACGTCGGTAAGCGGTGCACCGGCCGAACTGTATTGCTGGCCTACGGCCCACATGGCTGTACGTTTATCTGCTGCGGTAAACGTGCGGTAAAATGCTTCCGGCGAAGAAAAACCGTTATAAGGCTGCGAGGTTAAGTTATAAGTATAAATGTTGTTGTAATAGAGCGTATTCATCTGGAAGCCGTTGCCGCCAATCTGGATATAATCAAAAGGAACAACAAATATATTTTCAACAGAACCTGAATTTTCCACGGCAAAGTTGTCGAAGAAGTTTGGCTGCAGACTGTAAACACCTGATTTAATTACCATATCGGCAGCGTCGGCAGCTTTTTGCCATTGCGCTGTTCCGGTGTAAACCTGGGCATTAAGGTATAAATGTGCCAGCACCATATAGCCACCCCATTTAGTCATGTGTCCATAGTTGGCGGCCGATTTATCAGCCAGCAAAGGCACATTAGCGGTCAGGTCCGACTCAAGGAACGTATAAATGTCTTTTCTTGGTGTCGAGCCCAATTTGGATGGATCCGTGTTATAGTCGGTAACCAGCGGCACACTGCCATATAGGTCCATAAATTTCATGTAATAGAACGCGCGCAAAACCTTTATCTCAGCTATTATCTGGTCAATATTTGCAGGTTTATTTGCTGCAGGTATTGTGGCGACCGAACTCAATACGAAATTACATTTACCAATACCGCTGCTCAGGTCATTCCATGCATTATTGATATCGTCCATATCGTAATTAAAGGTGTGTTTCCACAGATTTTGCCATTTGCCGCCATCGTACCAGTCGTTACCACGGGTTGGCACTACCAGCTCATCGCTCGATACTTCATTCAGGTTGAAGCTGGCGCCAAACGGTATATTGGTCATTGGCGTGTAGGCCTGTGCCAGGAAGGCGTTCACCTGGGCCGGCGTTTTAAAAAAGTTACCGGGAGTAACCTGGTTATATACCTTACTATCTAGCTTGGTACATCCGGGCATAATCATCACCGCTATCAGCAGCAATGACAGTATATATAATAAGTTCTTTTTCATCTTTATCAATATTAATTTTTATTTAAATGTGATATTGGTACCCAATACAAACGATCTGATTGTTGGATAAACGTTTACGTCTATGTAGTGGTTAGAGGGGCTTACTTCAGGATCCAGTCCTTTGTATTTTGTTATCACAAATAAATTGTTGCCTGCTATATATACCCTAAGATTTGAAAAGCCTTTAACATTTTTAAAACTATAGCCTAACGATGCGTTATCAAGGCGAAGGAATGAGGTGCTCTGTAGCCAATGATCCGATACCTGCAAACCATCTTTTATGCCATTGGTAAGGGCTTCGCGTGTTGTGTTTGCGCTGGGCAGCCTTGTGGCGGTCTCAAAGTCGAGCAGGGCATTGTTAAATGCTTTGCCGCCGGAAACACCCCTAAGGAAGAAGTTCAGACTCCAGTTTTGATAGGAAAAACCGTTGTTGATGCCGTAGCTGAACTTAGGGTTAGGATCGATATAATATTTTTGCGGATTTGGATTCTCAGTTAATGTTTTACCATCAAACTGTTCGTTACCGTTTGCGTCGACGCCGGTGAAGTGAGGCAGGTAAAACACATTTAACGGCTGCCCGGGTTTGATGAACGTAATAGGGTATGAACTTAAGCCGCGTCCGTTGGCATAACCGGTAATAATCTGGTCAGATACCACAGGAAAGCCTGCATATGTACCTGAAAGATTGACAACCTTGGTTTTGTTAAAGGTAATTTGCCCGCTTACGTTCCAGTTAATACCAGATCCTCTTATTACCTGCCCTGTCAGCGATAGCTCCAAACCTTTATTAGTCATGCTGCCAACGTTGGCAAATATGGTATTAACAAAAAACGGAGGTGTAGGTACACTGTACGAATACAGCATGTGATCGGTCTTATCGCTATAATAATTAATATCGCCTGATAACCTGTTATTGAACAGCGAAAAATCCAGCCCTATATTCTTTCCTTTACGTTGCTCCCATTGTAAGTCGGGATTCGCGTTCTGGGTGTAAGTGTAGCTTGACGGATAAGTCTGTGTAGCACCATCGTAATACCTGGTTGAAGCACCGTATAATGCGATGTTTTGATAAGGATTCAAGGCGCTTGAGTTACCCACAATACCATAGCCAATACGAAGCTTCATGTCATCAATCCACGCTACATTGTTCAGCAGATCTTTTTTAAAGCGATAGGCAACGTTCACCGATGGAAAAGTACCCCATTGGTGCTTGGCGCCGAATTTATCGGAACCGTCGCGGCGGATAGATGCAGTAACGTAGAACCTGTTATCGTAATTATAATTCACCCTGGCCAGGAAAGAGATAATCTTGTACTGATCCTTTCCTGATTCAACATAGTTTTTAGATGGGTCTCCGGATTGAAGAACGTTATCCAGCAAGTCTGGCACAGTAAGGTTATCAGCCCTGGCTTTAAAGTATTCTGTGTTAAACTCGTTGAACTCGTAAACGCCGACGGCAGAAATAGTATGCTTGCCGTACGATTTATCAAAATTGATGTGCGCGTTAGCTTCGTAGGTATTCACGTTATAGCTATCCTGTTCAGCCCTGTTTATGTTACCTTCAAGCGGAAAGTTAGGGGTAAACTGATGTTGTAGTGTATTGTCATGAATATTTATACCCGTTACGCCAACTTTTAAGCTTGGGAAGATACTATAATTAGCTGTCGCATTGGCAAGCGTCTGGTAGCTTGTCGATTTATTGTATATTTCATTCAGGTGCTGCACAGGGTTAGCCAGGTTATAGTCTGTAAACTGGTAATAGGAGCCATCGGGTTTGTAAACCGGGTAAGTAGGCGGCGCATTAAATATAAAATAATTGAACACGTTACCATCAGTCAGCAAATCGTGGTAAACAGTAGTGTTCGATACATTCAGCGTTATATCCAGCTTATCGTCGAGCGCTTTTTGCTCGCCGTTAAATCTTAGGCCGAGTTGCTTTTTCCCGGTATTTAAAACGATACCTTCCTCGTTCTCGTAGTTAACGGAACCACGATAGCTGAAACCTTTTGCGCCGCCCGATATTGCAACGTTATTGCTATGGGTAAGCGCGGTGCGGGTCACGGCCTTTTGCCAGTCGGTGTTTCCGCCCAATTCGTAAGTTGATGGGGTTACGCCTGGAATTGCTTCGATAGCTTTTGAATATTCCGATGCATTAAGCAAATGAAAATACTTTGCCTGTTTCGATTCGCCCACGTAAGCGTTGTAGTCGATCGTGGCCCTGCCTTCGCGGCCCTTTTTAGTGGTCACGATGATTACGCCGTTGGCACCGCGTGAGCCGTAGATAGCTGTCGCCGAGGCATCTTTCAGAACGTCGTATGATTCGATATCGTTTGGTGACAGGTTTTGAAACTGCGATGCTGTTGAAGTTGCCACTCCGTCAATCACGAACAATGGAGATTGGTCGCCGCTGATAGACGTTTGTCCACGGATAGCAATACGGGCACCTTCCTCGTTAGGGTCGCCGCCCTGTTGGGTAATAGTTAAACCGGCAACCTTGCCCTGTATCTGATCGAGCGGGTTGACAATGGCCCCCTGGTTAAAATCTTTTGAACCGATGCTTTCAACAGCGCCGGTAACATCCTTTTTACGCTGCGTGCCGTAACCTACGCCTACAACCACAACTTCGTTAAGGTTAGTTGCGCTGGTCATCAGCTTAATGTTTAACGGACTGTCGCCGGCAGCTACCTCCTGTGTGGTGTAACCTAAGAATGTTGCAACCAGGGTTGCTCCGGAAGATGGTACAGACAGGCTAAACGCGCCGTTCACATCAGTGTTTGTACCCTGCGTGGTGCCTTTAAGGGTAATGGTTACCCCGGGCAAAGGCGAACCGTCTTTCGCGTCGGTAACTTTACCGGTTACAGTTTTGTTCTGGGCCATGGCCGGCAAGACAAAAAAGCAAAAAAGCGCGAAAAAGCTTACTTTAAGTAGATTTTTTAGCTTCATAAATTTAAGGTTAGTTATTGGTTAGTTGGTTGTGTGTGTGCTGTAGTTGCCAAACGCAAATAGCTGTAGCGATTTGTTCGCCCATCGACGTTATCTGACGAAAAGCAGGTTTTTTTCTTAAGGTGGTGAGTAGTAATTTTTCTTCATAGGCATAGGGAACAAAAAATTAACTTAACAACGCATGAACGCGCTCACACAAAATCGAAATCGATGCGCCGGTCTAAAATAAACCGTTCTGTCTTGTGCAATCCTCAAGAATCAAAACCGTTTACCTGGAAAATTGTTTTTTATTGGTTTATGAGTACTGTAGCGGGAGGGGCACCCCATTTAACCACTACTTAACAAAGTAATAGTATGATTAAGCAAAAACCTATTTATTTACTTATAATTTAAAAAAATTTAAATTATTTTTTTTATAAATTATTGATTTATAGAATATTGAAAATAAAAAACACAGTTTTACCGCTCAAAAATTTAAATGTTTTTTAAGCTTTTAAGAATTAATTATAGGGCAATCTCCGATCCTGATAATGGATTTCTTATGGTTTTCCCGACGCGTCAAACGCTTTCGACGCCATCAGCATCTGGTCAAATTTTTCGGCCGGATAAATTGATTTAGCTCTTATCCTCATCTTGTACACATAGATGGTTTTTGCTGAATATTCCAGGATGCCGGCAATAGTTTCATTGTCACTTATTCCAAGCCGGTTTAACGCGAAGATGCGCAGGTCGGTATTCAATACTTCATTGTCTTTCGGCCAAATCTGGTCGTCTTCTTTAAATAATGCGTTAAAGGTTTTAATAAAATTGGGGAATATTTTCAGGAAGGTGTGGTCGAAGGTATAAAACAGTGCCTCCCGTTCTTTTTTGATATTTATCTCATCAATTGCAACCTGTATATCGTCATACTTCTTAGTAACCAACTTACGGTCGATACTCCTTTTCAGCTTTTCGAGCTTTAAAATATAGCCGGATATTACATTGAAAAAATAACCGATATACTCTTCCTTAATTTTCGTGTCCTCGTTAAGCCTTTCATTAATACTTTCAAGCTGTACATTCTTATCTTCAATTATTTTCTCCTTTGCTTTCAGTCGTTTAAGCTGAATAAATATGATAAAAAACACCAGCAACACCAGCGCCGAAACTGCGGTTATAGACAGCAGGTAAACAGTAACCTTGTTTTTCTCTTTCTCCATTAATATCAGCTTCTGCGCAGCAACAGTGGGCAGCACCGAGCCTATTTTTATTTTGCGAAGCCTTGCGCCATAGTATTCTGCATTATTCATGCCCTCTTGTATAAAAGTGTAGGCATTAGCCAGGTCACCCTTGCCGTATAGCTCCTGACCCAATGAAAATGCTGCTACAGTTTCTTTAATACAGCCTCTTATGTCGTTAATAGCACTGATGGTTAATAGCTGTATCCGTTCATCCCCCTGGGTACCACTATTATAAAACGCACTCAGGGCATTTGCAACCCTGGCCCGCTGATGTGTTGTCAAATTAAAATTATAAAGCAACCTGGTTAGATATTTCGACGGACTTTTTGTATCGCCCTCTTTCATTTGTTTGGTTCCCAGCTGCATCAGCAGTTCAAATGAATCAGGCTTACAAAACATAATTGCAGAATCTAAATACTTAACAGATTCAGCATTCTCATAAGGGGAATAATGCGAGTCGTTGTCGTAATCTGCCAGGTCGAAATACGCTCTTGCTTTTAGCGTATAATATTGAATTTTCATATCGCTGTTTAGCGAGGCGGCATTAATGTTATTTAAACAATCAAAAGTTTGCTTAAACATGCCCGCGGAGCATAAAATAAAGCCCAGCTTAATTTTGCTGTCATACTCTTTCGACTGATCTTTTAAGCGATGGCTAAGGTCGAGCAGCTTGTTAGTGTACATATAAGCGGAGTCAAACTGGTACACTTTATATTCTTCATATAAACCGCTGCATAGCTCATAAACTTTGGTGTAATTTCCCTGCGGAGTGGCTGCAAGCTTGTCTTTAAGCCCTTGTATCCGGGCTTCTTTTTGGCGGTCATAATTCTTTTCGTTCGCCATTTCCTTTTTTAATACAGCCAGCAGGCTATCGGTTTTAGGCGAAGCATAAGCACAGCAGTTTAAAAATATAAGAAATAACAATACCAGGTAAATTCTCATAGCGTTGGCTTTTAGGGATTAGGGCACAAATCTCCCACCAGAGATTTAAACTGTTAATAATACGGTTTTCGCTTAAATATTGAGTAATCGATTTAGGTTTTTATGTTGGCAGATTAAGGTTAATTGGTATAGCGATTTTTTAAGCGTTTCTACCGAAATAAAAAAGTCAGGCGGGATGCCTGACTTTTACTGAAAACTAATGTAAAATATTTGATATTGTAACCCGACTATTAATGGACTACTTAGCCGCCGGATGATTGCTGCTGAATGAATCGCGGAACATTTTCCAGCCTTTCGCGGTCTTTTTCCACAGCACCAGGAATTTGCCGTCATCGGTTACTTTGCCTTTATCATCGATAGATTGCCATTGGCCCTGTTCGGTAACATACTCAACGCCATCGCCATAAACATCTTCGGTAATAAATTTGCCATTGCGCAGGCCTGCGTCATAACCCAGCTTAAAAAACTCGAGTGCGCCTTTACGCCCTTTAAATGATTGTGAGTTTGGGGCCAGGATGATACAATCCTCAGCATAACGGTCGGCAAAAATGTTGGCGTCGTTTTTTATAAACGACGAGAAATAAATACCGTTGCTGGCTACAATTGCTTTTTGGGCTTCTGCTAAACCGGATTTGGTTTGTGCACTACTTTGGTTGATGTAAAAGGCAGAAATTATGGCTAATACACATACGATAAGGAATTTTTTTGTTTTCATTTTTTGAGTGTTATTTATTTTTTGAACAAAATTATGCTTCATAACGCCTGCTGAATTGTATAAAAACGAACAGGTGGATGTTTTTACGCGAATAACCCGTTGCCGGCTTTTTCATAGCGATGGGTTTAAAACCCATCGCTATAGTGAATGATTGTAAACCCATTCCAGGCAAAAGTGTTCCAAGTGTTCCACCTGTACACATCCGTTCCGCGGAACAGTACAGCGAAACACCGGCCCGGGTGTAAACCTATTCCAGTACAAAAGTGTTCCAACTGTTCCAACTGTACACCTCCGTTCCGCGGAACAGTACAATATCATTATATTTGAGTGTGAGAGACCAGGTATTTTTTCCATCGGAAAGGCTGAAGCCCTTTGTGCAATGCTACTGGACATGTCGCCATCCCGACGATGTGCTGGAGGTAATGTATCCGAGCGGGTCTATCGAGCTTTGCATTGACATTTCGGATGGCAATACTGTAAGGCACCGGGGTAACCAATCGATGCAGGTGCCCAGGCTGGAATTGTTGGGCCATTGGACAATCCCCACCAAAGCGGCAATCGCAAAAGGTAATACCTGCCTCATTACACGGTTTCATCCGCACGCGGCATCGCTATTTTTCCCAAACCCGGCTTCTGATTTCACCAATGAATCCGTCGATTTATGTGATATCTTCAACAAGCACTCGCATAACTTTTATGAACGGCTGATGGAACAGGGTTCACTGCCGCAAAAAATCGCCTTTCTTGAAAAGTTCCTGGTTGAACGATTAGTTATAAACAGGAAAAGCGAGCAACAATTAAATCTAGTGGAGACTTTGTGTAAGCATGTTTATGATAGAAATGACTTTTTTGATATCAGGAATTTATCCTCCCGCTTCGGGTTTTCGGAGCGCTATATTCAGAAACTTTTCAGCCATTGGGTGGGCATAACTCCGCAGAAATATTTTGCCGTACGGCGGTTTAATAAAAGTCTTGAACTGGTACGTTCTTCCGAAGAATCACTCACCTCCATCGCCTTTGAATGCGGCTATTACGACCAGGCGCATTTTATTAAAGAATTTAAATCGTACACAGGTTTAACGCCGGGTGAGGTTAAAATGCTTTAACCTTTTCACAGGTAAAATGCGTTTTACAGCAAAATTTACGAATTTACCCCTGTTATTGTACGACCTACTCCCTCTTTGTTTTTGTAATTTACTGTGAGATTAGCAATCTCGTTGCTCGATTAAAAGGCTGACATGGCCGGTAGGCAATGTTGTTAATTTATTTACATGAGATTTAAGATATCGGCCCTGTCCTGCCTTTTGCTTTCGCTGCTTTTAACCAGCCTGACTTTTGCACAACCAAACAAAAACTACCTGTTCAACGATGGGTGGTTTTTTCACAAAGGGGATGTTACCGGCGGCGAAAACGGCGGCACAACGAGCCAGGGGTGGCGTAGCGTTCAACTGCCGCACGACTGGAGTATAGAAGGTCCTTTTAGCGAAGAGTGGGCAAGCGCTACCGGCTACTTGCCGGGTGGTATCGGCTGGTATAAAAAAACTTTTACAGCGCCTGCTGGCTGGCAGAACAAAAAAGTGTTTATTTGTTTCGACGGCGTATACAAAAACAGCGAAGTCTGGATAAACGGGCATTACCTGGGTAAAAGGCCAAATGGGTTTGTTCCATTTGAATATGAGCTTACGCCTTATCTTAATTTCAATGGCAAAAAGAACCTCATCACCGTAAAAGCAGACCATTCCGAATTTGCTGATTCACGCTGGTATACCGGTTCGGGAATTTACCGGGATGTTCGCGTGGTTGTAAAAAATCCGGTTTATGTGCAGCCATTTGATATTGCGTTCTCTACGCCAAATGTTTCAGCAAAATCAGCTTCGATACAGGTAGATGCTGCAGTCACCAATAGTACCACGACAACTTCATCCCTCTCATTAAAGATGCTTTTGGTTGACGCCAGAGGCAAGGTGGCTGCAAAGGATGAACAAAAGCTATCGGCAAAACCGGGCGTAAATAGCATTCATTTTCAAAAGTCGATATCCAACCCGTTACTATGGAACGTGGATAACCCGAACCTATATCGGTTAAAATTACAGGTGATACAAAACGGCAAAGTAACTGATGAAGAAAGCTTATCGGTCGGTATCAGGAGCATCCGTTTTGATAAAGACAACGGCTTTTTCCTGAACGGAGAAAACCTGAAAATGAAAGGCGTTTGCATTCATGATGATGCCGGGGCGCTAGGGGTTGCCGTGCCGTCCGAAGTATGGGTAAGACGATTGAAAATCCTGAAAGAAGCTGGTGTAAACGCTTTGCGCTTAAGCCATAATCCGCATGCTGATTATTTGTACGACCTGTGCGACCAGATGGGTTTCCTGGTGATGGACGAGGCTTTTGATGAATGGGAAATCGGCAAAAATAAATGGGTGAAGGGCTGGAATGTTGGAACGCCGTCTAAAAACGGCTACCACGAGTACTTTAAAGAATGGGCACACCGCGATTTAGAGGCGATGATAAAAAGAGACCGCAACCATCCATCGGTTATTCTTTGGAGTATCGGCAATGAGATTGACTATCCTAACGACCCTTACTCGCACCCTGTGCTTGACAGCGGAAAGAATCCGCAGATATATGGACGGGGGTATTCTGCAAAAAATCCGCCTGCGTCCGATTTAACAGTTATTGCAAGAGACCTGGTTAAAACCGTAAAAATGATTGACACCACCAGACCCGTGACTGCTGCATTGGCTGGAGTGGTGATGTCGAACAAGGTTGGCTACCCGGAAGCACTGGATATTGTAGGTTATAATTACGAGGAGTACCGCTATGCCGATGACCATAAACTATATCCTAACCGTATAATTTACGGCAGCGAGAACGGTATGGCCCGGCAGGCCTGGGATGCGGTAGACAGCAATAAATATATATCGGGCCAGTATTTATGGACAGGAATAGATTACCTGGGCGAGGCCGGCAAATGGCCGCAAAGAAGCAACGGTGCAGGACTGATTGACCTTGCGGGATTCAAAAAGCCGGAATATTATTACCGCCAAAGCCTGTGGGCAAGCAAGCCGATGGTTTACCTCGGCGTAAAGGAGATCACCAAAAAAGAAGATGGCGGCATCTGGAGCCACCGCAACGTGCAGTCTCTATGGAACTGGCCGGATAAAAGCAAGCTGCGGGTAGAGTGTTTTACTAACTGCAAAGAAGCCGAGCTTTTCCTGAATGGGAAATCATTAGGGAAAGTATTAAGAGATACCAGCAAAGGGCAGGTACCAGCATGGACTGTTGATTATAAATCGGGTGAGCTATCAGTAAAAGGCTATAACGATGGGAAACTCGTGGCAACCTATTCGATAAAAACATTTGGAGTCCCTGACCAGATAAAGGCTACCCCCGACCAAACAATCTTTTCAAAATCTGAAAAAGGCCTCTGCCAGGTAGAACTGCAGGTTGCCGATAAGGATGGCAACCCTGTATATGTTGCCGAAAATGATATCAATGTAAATATATCGGGCGATGCAAAGCTGCTGGGGCTGGAGAGCGGCAGTACGGTAAGTCACGAAAGCTACCAGGCTAACCACAGGCAGGCGCTTCACGGCCGGTTGATTGCCTACATCCAGCCGGGAAAGAGTCCGGGGAAAATCACTGTTTCATTTAATTCTAACGGCCTTAAACCGTCGACAATCTCACTTTCAGTAAAATAATCGCTATACAAATTCGTAACGCTATATGCACAAATTCAAATATATACTTGCCTCGCTGTTAATGGTGGTGGTACTATCAGTAAGCGCACAAAAAGCTACTCATACATTTAAACTGGCCGACTCCGTGTTTATGCTCGATGGCAAGCCTCTTCAAATGATTAGCGGGGAAATGCATTATACCCGCATACCGCGCGAGGCCTGGCGGGCACGCATGAAAATGGCCAAAGCGATGGGACTGAACACCATAGGCACCTACGTGTTCTGGAATATACAGGAGCCGCAAAAGGGCAAATTTGATTTTTCGGGTAATGCTGATGTGGCCGAGTTTGTAAAGATAGCGCAGGAAGAGGGCTTGTGGGTTATACTCCGCCCCAGCCCGTATGTGTGCGCCGAATGGGAGTTTGGCGGTTACCCTTACTGGGTTCAGAATGAAAAAGGGCTTGTAGTCCGGAGCAAGGAATCACATTACTTAAAAGAGTACGAAGCGTACATCAAGGAAATAGGCAAAAGATTAGCGCCATTACAGGTAAACCATGGCGGCAATATTTTGATGGTACAGATTGAGAATGAATACGGCTCATACGGCGCCGACAAAGAATACCTGGCCATCAACCAAAAAATGTTCAAAGAGGCCGGCTTCGATGGCCTGCTTTATACCTGCGATCCTGCACCCGACCTGGCCAATGGCTACCTGCCCGGCCTGCTGCCTGCCGTTAATGGCATTGATAACCCGGCAAAGGTGAAAGACATTATCAGGAAGCATCACGATGGCAAAGGTCCGTTTTACATTGCTGAATGGTACCCGGCCTGGTTTGATTGGTGGGGAACGCAACATCACACCGTTCCGGCAGCGCAATATACCGGGCGCCTGGATTCAGTACTTCACGCCGGGATATCTATCAATATGTATATGTTTCATGGCGGCACCACACGCGGCTTCATGAATGGGGCCAATTATAACGACAAAAATCCTTACGAGCCACAAATCAGCAGCTATGATTATGATGCGCCATTAGATGAAGCCGGCAACGCAACCGCCAAGTTTTTGGCTTTCCGCGATGTTATTAAAAAGAATTTGCCGGCCGGGCAGACATTACCGGCCATCCCTGCTAAAAAGCCTGCCATCAGCATTCCGAACATTAAGCTGACAAGTTCGCTGCCGGTTTTAAGTAATCTTCCCGCCCCAAAAAACAGCCTTAACCCGCTTACGTTTGAGGACTTGCATCAGCCTTATGGATTTGTGCTCTATCGTACAAAAGTTCAGGGCGGCAAAACGGGAACGCTCCGGTTAAACGGACTTCGGGACTTTGCCGTGGTAATGGTAAACGGAAACCGTGTCGGTACGCTTGACCGCAGGTTGAACCAGGATAGTTTGACAGTTACCTTGCCAAAAGGCTCGGTAACATTGGATATCCTCGTCGAAAACCTGGGACGCATCAACTTCGGCAAATACCTGCTGCAAAACAAAAAAGGCCTTACCGGTAAGGTGTTATTTGCAGGCACTGAATTGCAGCATTGGAGCACTTATGGACTACCCTTCGACAACATACAGACCTTAAAATATTCAACCGCATCAAACAAAACCAATCAACCCGTAGTGCTAAAGGGCCATTTTGACCTGGAAAAAGTAGGCGATACCTACCTGGATATGCAGGATTGGGGTAAAGGCGTAGTTTGGATTAACGGGCATAATCTTGGCCGCTATTGGCAGGTAGGGCCACAGCAAACCGTATACGTGCCCGTTGAATGGCTAAAGAAAAAGGGCAACGAGATTGTGGTATTCGAACAATTAAAGCCGCATAAAACGATATCAGCTATTGAAAAGCCGATATTGGATAAGGTAAATAGATAAGGATAAAGAGGATTGTGAATATCCCGGTATTGATATTTGTATGATTCGGTTAGCACATAATCGAATCATACAAAATCATTAATCCTGGTTTATTGATTATTCTCACCAAACGCCTTCGCCTCGGCATTCAGTTCATTCACACTCACTGTCCTCTTGCCGTTGCCAATCACAATCCGATACCTGAAGGTTACAGACTCCCCCTTTTTCAAGCGCAAATTCTTTTCCGATTTCCCATTGGTAAATACCTTCTCTCCAAGCGGGTTGGCGGCAAATAAGCCATAGCCGCGGGCGTGCCAAAAGGTGGGGTAATTGGGATTTTTTGGATGGTCGATAATGGCGATGCTTACCGAGTCGGCGCCCATTTTTGCGTAAACTTTGCACCATACGCCACGCGTGCTCCAGGCATCGTTGCCGGTTTTGCCTGCGCTGGTAAGATAGTTACCATTGGCTATATGGTCGGTACCGCCCTTAACTACGGTTACATTGCCTTTGTTGTCGGTAAACTTTTGGTCTTCAGTGGTCGGCATCTGCAGTTCGTGTGCCAGGCGCAGGCCGAGCATTCCATCCTTAGCATCTTTAAATAATGCATCGGTATCGGCTTTCAGGGTGGTAATACGGTCGATAGTGCGGTGATTGTCGTCGCCACTAAATTCAAAGCGGGTAGTTTCCTCAAGTATAACCTTTCCCCGCTGGTTTGTCCAGTTAGCGTGATAAACCAGCTCGCCTGTTTTGCCGCTGCTGGTTTTTATAATTTTGTCGGTGCGTATCCAGCCGTATTGCGACTTTTTATCTTTTGCAATGGCGTAGGAATTATTCCAAAAATCCAGGCCATTCAAATTCTCAAAATTAAACCACAGGCCAATGTGATGCGGATGGTCGTTAGGTTCGCCATCCCTTGGCGCAAGCGGAAAGCCGCGGGTAACGGTGGTCCCGTTTGCAGCGATAAGGGGGAATAACACCGGCTTTTCCAGAGTATCCGGGTAAAGAAACTGCGTAAACAGCCTGCCGCCAATCAGCACATCAATTTTATGCTCATTAGCAGAAGCAACGAGTTTAACAGGCTGACTTTTTTGCGCAGCCGTAATTACCGGCGCCGCTACTATCACAGCGCCGGTTAAAATTTTTGCAATCGCTCCCATCGGCTAATATTTGAATATTTTGCCATTAGCCATTACCTCTTGCGTTTTCTCATCGAAGGTAGCCTTATAGCCGGTATGCACAGCGGCATTAGTCATAATATTGGCTATCGAGTGGCTATAGCCCGCTTCAACCGGGGCATTTGGTTCTTTGCGGCTGCGCACACATTCCATCCAGTTGCGCACGTGGTTGGAGGTAAGTACATCCCCGCCGGTATTGGCCGAGGCCACCACCTTTTCGGTATTGGCTAAATCCAACTCCGGTAATAAGTTGGCCTGCATGCCCATGGCGGCGGCCATATTTTGCGTGAGGCCGCCGGTTGGTGAAACTTTATTGGTATCGAGGTTCAGCTCGCCGCCGTTTGAGTAGTAAATTTCGGTAGGGTGCTCATCGCCATTATGCATACGCGAGGCGAATGTTACCTGGAAGCCGGTAGATGGGTCATCCAGCGGACCGTAATCAAACGCGGCCATAATGGTATCCCAGTTACGCCTACCATCTTTCCACATATAAATGCCGCCATTGGCCGTTACGCTGCGTGGATGTTTGAGCCCGCTAAACCAGTGCACCGTATCAATCTGGTGGCTCATCCATTGGCCCGGCAGTCCCGAAGAATACGGCCAGAACAGGCGGTATTCCAAATAAATTCGCGGATTAAAAGCCTCGTAAGGGCGATTCATAATAAAGCGTTTCCAGTCTGTATCTTCTTCCTTTAAGACTTTTAATAATCCAGGTCTGCGCCAGCGGCCGGGTTGGTTTACATTCCAGGTGAGCTCAACCATCGTAATCGGCCCGAATTTGCCCGAGCGGATATAATCGTTAGCAGCATGGTAGTTGGCCCCACTCCTGCGCTGCGAACCTATCTGCACAATCTTGCCCGATTCTTTTATCGCTTTCAACGCAAGCTTGTTATCCTCCATCGTTTCAGCAAAAGGTTTTTCAACGTATGCATCGCAACCGGCTTTTACCGCCTCGATGGCATGACGGGCATGCTGAAAATCAGCAGTGCTGATAAATACAGCATCCACGGCTTTGCTGTCGTACAGCTCCTCATTATTCCGAAAGGCTTTTACATCATTCTGCATTTTATCTTTCCAGATAGCAGCGCCTTCCTCGCGGCGGCGTTTCCAGATATCGGATACAGCAACTATCTCGAAATTCAGTTCCTTATAATGGTTCATAAAGCTGGGCAGGTGCGAGCTGCGGTGCCTGTCGGAAAAGCCAACGACACCAACGCGAACGCGGTCGTTCGCGCCAATAATACGTTTGTAGCTTTTTGCACTGAAGCCTGTTTTAGCGAGCATTACACCTGCACCTGCCAGGGCAGCCTGTTTAATAAATTTGCGGCGTGATTCTTCCATAGATGTATTGTTAATAGGTAAACTGGGTTAAACACGGAATTAAAGAATTATGAAGTTACAGAAAAAGAAATACTAAGTCTGTAAGATGTGTATTACATTTGAAAATCATTGCAATTTCAACATGGCCATCAAAATTAAACCCGAAATAATAAAGCGAATTGTTGACGAGCTCGACTGCGGTTTTCTTTGCTTCTATCACAAAACCACCGGCGAGCTTGAATCCTATCCTGATGAAAATAGCAATCCGGGGTTTGATGAGGAACTATGGGAAGAGGTGATGGATAAAGTATCAGAAAACCTGGACGACTACCTGGAATTTGAGCCGATGCGTGGTAACCAATCATTCAGGGTAATGGAAAATTTTGTCGGGCAGATAGACCACATTCCAACGCATAACAAGTTTATCGATGCGCTTTCCCGCAAAAAACCCTTTGCTAATTTTAAAAACCTGCTTAATTATTATCCCGACCTGCTGGAACAATGGTATGTTTTTAAAAATGAAGCTTACATTGAATATGTAAAGGATCAATTGGATATTGACGACGATACTGATGATGAAATTTTAGATGATGAAGACGGCGCAGTTGTTATTCCCTTTAAATTAAAATCCCGCGCCGACGATATAACTATCGCTATCGGTAACACTCCCCTAGTCAAATTGAACAATATTGTGCCTGATGATAGTGCAAATGTATATATCAAACTGGAGTATTTTAACCCGACCGGCTCTTACAAAGACCGGATGGCCCTTTCAATAATAGAGAATGGAGAACGCCGTGGCGATATAAAACCAGGAGCGACCATAGTAGAATGTACCGGCGGCAGTACCGGCGTTTCGCTCGCTTTGGTATGCGGAGTCAAGGGTTATAAATTTCATGTGATATCATCCGATGCGTTTGCCAAAGAGAAGTTGCAATCCATGCGTATTTTTGGAGCTGATCTGGAAATTATGCCGAGTGAAGGCGGGAAAATTACGCCCGACCTGATACCGAAAATGATAGCGCGGGCAAACGAAATTGGCGCAGCTCCCGGCAATTACCTTGCCGACCAATTTAAAAATCCTGACGTGCTGGACGGCTACAGCAAAATGGCTGCTGAGATATTGGATAAGCTGGATATGCCTGTAGATGTATTCTGCGGAGCAGTTGGCAGTGCGGGTATGGCCATGGGGGTATCCAGGGTATTAAAAGAAGCAAACCCATCCATGAAGGTTGTCATACTCGAACCGGCTTCAGCGCCGTTATTGTCCAAAGGGAAGAAAGGCAGCCATACTGTTGATGGCATAGGCGTAGGCTTTGTGCCGCCATTCTTAGACAAAAAGCTGTACAACGAAGTAAGGGCTATCGACGAAGCCGAGGCCCGCACCATGGTGAAATTGCTTGCCGAAAAAGAAGGCATATTTGCCGGAACTTCAACCGGGATGAATGTTGTCGCCGCCCTACAAATTGCCAAAGAACTTGGGCCCGGCCACACAGTAGTGACCGTAGCCGTAGATTCAGGAATGAAATATTTGAGTAGCGGACTGTTTGATTAGCCTACTTTACCCTCAGGTATTTCTCAATAATCGTTCTGTCGATATTCGTGCCTTCAACTTTTTCGAGGCCTTTTTGTATCAAAGTGTCACCGCTAAAAGTAATGGTGAAATTAAATGGCTTGCCTTCCCAGGCTTTGTCTTTATAGTAATCCAGGTGCTCGGTGTATTGGTCGCCTTTAAGGGTGTATGCGCCGCCGCCTGCGTCAAATTTGTTGGTTGAGTCTTTCGGAGTATTTACAATATGATTTAAAAAGGCGAAGTGCGTGTCGTTGATGATTTTTATCATCTGCTGATCTTTGGGATAACTGTTCTGCTCGGTTTTGCCGCTGGCGATGGTAACGCCCGCTACCAGTCTCCAGGTACCGATAATTGGGTTAGCAACTGCTTTCTCCTCTTTTTTCTCAGGAGCCTGGCAGGCCATTGCAAAAACAGCCACAGATAGTGACAATAAAGCTAAAGGTTTAAATTTCATGATGGTTGATTGGTTTATTTGGCTAAAAATAGAAAATATTGCGATGAGCGCAAAGTATCATGCTACTACAATTACACTATGCGGTTATGTTTTTCCAACCACTACCATTTATCTGCATCGACTTTTAAATAGGTGGCAGTTATGAATTCACCACTTTCAATTTCATTATTCCCTTTTTCAAGATCCTTGTTATAAAGAGCGACAGCCTGCGGCCTTTCTTTTATCTGGAAGCTAATATTCATTAATTTCAGTGAACTAATTAACCACTCTTCCTTTGAAGGGTCTTTAATTTTATCAAAATCGATTATCAGTTTCATAGCAAGTTAAACTACGTAAAAATGATGACTAATCAAAAACGTAATACATTATCGATGTGAACCGTATAAACAAACTCTCTTGCTTCTCTTATTTATAACGGATAGGAAACCATCCTCCAGTATCCTGCGTATTAAAAATCTCTTATTATTATTTGGATTAATTATAAATAAAGTGCAGATTTGCATCATCAATGCAGGAAGTAATAACACGTGAGCCACAAACCATGACCGAGGTTTTTAAAACCAAAGTTGGCGGCATTTATCAATTCGATGCTGAAAGATGCTGGTTTGTTGATTTCGCCGGCAAAATGGCCAAATTTGATTATCGCAACCTGCTAAAATTGCGCAAAGCTGTTTACAATGTAGATATCGAAGGTATTTTACTCGATAGCTCGAAATCTCCGGATGTTGAGATTATCTTCCTCTGCGCCTGCGACCATTGCTATGTGCTGACGCTCATGCAAATCATCGCCCTGAAGGAAATCCTGCAGGGAGCCTTCGTTATGCTGGAGCTCAATAACATCATCCACGATAAGCTTTACCGCGTCCCTGCCTGATTTAGACTCATTACATATTAATAATTTACATCGTTCTGTAAACTTATAGCATTATTATTGTTATATAATTGACAATAATTTAAGAGCTATGAAAGATCTTATCCGCATAAAAACCCTCATTTCGAGCGAAATTGAGACGCTTTTGAACAGGCAGGTTAAAATGGAAGCCATGTCTTCCTCGGTATATTTATCAATGGCATCGTGGTGTAACCGTAATGGCTACGACTTCTCTTCCGACTATTTTTTCAAGCAGGCCGAAGAAGAACGCCAGCACCAGCTTAAATTCTACAAATACATACTGGATATGGGAGGCAACGCCGTATCGCCGGAAGTTACCGATATCAAGCAGGAGTACAACTCTTTCCGCGAAGTGTTTGAGGAAGCTCTTGACCAGGAAATTGCTGTTACCCAATCCATCAATAACATTTATGGCCGCTGCCTTAAATCGCAGGATTTTTTAACCATGGAATTCCTGAACTGGTTTTTGAAAGAGCAGCGTGAAGAAGAATACAAAGCCCGCCGCGCTCTCGAATTATTCGAAGTTATCGGCGAAGAAGGTACCGGCCGCTGGCAGATTGACAAACATGTTGGTGAGATCAAGTATCCACAGGCGTAATCCGGCACAAAGCATCATGGTCTTAGACTGCATAAAACAAAAAAGTCTTTAGTTTTAGCTAAAGACTTTTTTGTTTTATGCCGCAAGCTATAATGGGAATTTTCTTTATCTTCCGTACCAATATGGTACACTTATTTTTATCGGATAATTTAACCTAACACAATTATAATTTAGTTTATGAACAGATTTAAACTCCTGTCCTTGGTATTGCTCTTTAACTTTTTTATAACCGGCCTTGCACATGCTGATGAAGGCATGTGGATACCCATGCTCATCGGTAAAAACTATGACCAGATGAAAAAGCAAGGCTTCAGGCTAACAGCCGAAGATTTGTATAGCATCAATAAAGCCAGCATTAAAGATGCCATTGTTTCGCTGAGTGGCGGCTTTTGCACCGGCGAAGTGGTATCTGCCAAAGGCCTGCTGTTTACTAATCACCATTGCGGTTTTGATGCCGTCTCGTCCAATTCAACACCACAAAACAATATCCTGGATAATGGCTTTTACGCTAAGAGCTATGCTGATGAAAAACCCATAAAAGGCCTGTATGTAGAATTCCTTGTGAGTATCGCTGATGTTACTCCGGAAGTGATGGCTGCGCTTAAAGGAGTTGATGATGCAGACAGGGCTGAAAAGCTGGAAAAAATCAGCAATAAGCTTATTGAAAAGGCTACCAAAAATACCCGGTACCGGGGTGCAGTAAGCTCGTTCTTCAAAGGCAACCAATATTTTCTTTACCTGTACGATAAGTTTACTGATATCCGTTTGGTGGGCGCTCCGCCACAATCAATTGGTAAGTTTGGCGGCGATACCGATAACTGGGAATGGCCCCGTCACACCGGCGACTTTTCTATATTCCGCATTTATTCAGATAAAGACGGGAATCCGGCTGCCTATTCGACCGATAATGTTCCTTATAAGCCTAAAAGATTCTTGCCAATCTCATTAAAAGGCGTAAAGAATGGCGATTTTGCGATGGTGTTCGGTTACCCAGGAAGTACCGATCGTTACCTGACCTCTAACGGCGTGCGGCTGGCTGCAGAAGAAACTAACCCGATTATCGTGAAGCTGCGCGATATCCGCCTGAAAGCTTGGAAGGAAGAAATGAACAAAAGCACAGATACCCGTCTCAAGCTTTCGTCAGAGTACAATAAGGTATCCAACTACTGGAAATATTTCATCGGTCAAACAGAGCAATTGAAAGGGCTGGATATTTATGGCCAAAAAAACAAGGAAGAAGCCGAGTTTACGAAATGGGCTGCAGATAAGCCCCAATATGCGAATTTGATGAGCGATTATCAAAAACTGTACGCCACTTACGAGCCTTATGCCATCCACAAAACATACATTAATGAAGGCCTGCTCGCGCCGGGCTTCGTAGATGAAGCACTCAATAATTGTTTCGGGCAATTGGCACTCGAGAGCTCCAAACGCGATGCTAAAGAGAAAGCAGAGATAAGGGATGAGTTGAAGAAGATAAATGACGACTACGTCAAATCGTATAACCTTGTTGCCGACAAAAAAATATTTACCCAACTCATGGCCTCGTGGTATACCGATATACCCAAAGACCAGCACCCTGCTTTTTTAGAAGATGTGGTTACCAAACTTGCGCCGGGCGACCCGCAAACAGCGTTTTCCAGGTTTGCCGATTACCTATGGCAAAACAGCAATATGATAGATACAACAAAGCTTAAAGCATTTATACCTGAGCGCTCTGTGGATAAGATTCGCGAGGATGTTTTAACGCCCTTTGTTATCAGCCTTAACCCAAGTGCCTATAAAAAGAGCGTTTTTGGAACCAAGCTATCCGATTTTGACGCCCAGAAAGAAAAGCTTGACCGCCTATACCTGCAAGCCCTGCTGGAGAAAAACAAGGATAAGCTAATGTCGCCTGATGCCAACTCTACCATGCGCATCACTTACGGTAATGTGCAGGACTATACCGCTAAAGGCAAACACTTCGAGCTTCAAACCGATGCCGAAGGTGCCATGAAAAAATACAAGCCAGGCGACAGCGAGTTCGACCTGCCTACAGCCTGGCTGGATGCCTACAAACAAAAGAATTTTGGCCAGTATGCCGACCACGGCACGCTGCCCGTCGACTTTATCACCAATAATGATATAACCGGTGGAAACTCAGGCTCCCCGGTAATTAACGGCGACGGTGAGCTGATAGGCCTGGCATTTGATAGCAACTGGGAAGCAATGAGCGGCGAAATTGCATTCAATAAAGATTATAAGCGAACCATTTGCGTAGATGTACGCTATGTGCTTTGGTGTATGGATATTTTGGGCCATGCTGATAATTTGATCAGCGAACTGGACATTCATAAGAATTAATCAGGCGTATCAAAGAAGAAACCCGTAGGTTGAATATACATTCTATCTACGGGTTTCTTCTTTCGTCACTTCCCGCCCATGTCGGCGTTGTCACCGACATGATGAATTCAGCTCTCCTCTTCCTGCAACAATCGCAGCACATCCTTCGGCCGATATTCTTTCAGCCATTTATTGCCGGGCTGCAAGGCGCATACCGGTGCATAGTCACACCGGTCGGTACATTCGGTTCGTACCACCTCTATATTTTGACCAGAGTGCTTGAACATTTTCTCCAGCATTTTATACATATCTTTCCCGCCGCGCTTGCCACACTTGCTTCCTGTACATATATACAGCACTTTATCCGGTACGGTGAATTTACTCATAATTTCTAACTCTTTCCCTCGCGCTTCTCCGTAAAGCGCTGACTCACAAAGTTCGGCATTTTTTTATTGAAAAAATTCGCAGGGCGAAAGTTTACGTATGTACCAAAAACCAATTATCTTAGATATAGAGACGCAACATTTTGCGCTCGAATCACAATTTAATAAACGATGAAAACACCCGGCTTATGGTGGGGCCCGCCGCAAAATTTTGACGAACGCAAATACGAGCGAAAAATCAGCTGGTTAGAGTTGTTTTACGATTTAGTGTATGTAGCCTGCATCGGCCAGATAACTCACCAGATTGCCGTTAGCCCAACCTGGGATACAATGGGTTTTTCGCTGTTGCTGTTCAGTATGATATTTTGGTCGTGGATAAACGGCAGCCAGTATTACGATTTACACGGCGGCGAGGGCATACGTACCCGCCTGCTTACCTTTTGGCAAATGCTTGCCGTGGCTGCGGTAGCCATAACCATACCCGAAACATTTAAAGGTCAGCATCAAAATTTTACGCTGGCTTTTCTGGCGCTTCAGGTTCTGATAACCTATTTGTGGTGGAGCGTCGGTTTTTATGACCCTTCGCACCGGGTATTTAATAAGTTCTACACGACAAATTACGTCACTTCTAGCCTGCTTCTCGGCGCTTCTTATTTCACCGGTCAGCAAACAGCGACAATCTTATGGATTGTAGTTTTGATACTTAACCTTTTGCCACCCTTAACCGGCGCCAAAACTATCGTGACTATCTTAAAGGAACGCGGACAGGTGTTTAGCGCATCAGCGGCATTGGTAGAACGTTTTGGCTTATTTACAATCATTGTACTTGCTGAAAGTATACTGGGTACGGTTACAGGTTTTGCAGAAGTAAAAGATAAACAGCTGATTGAGTGGCTGGTTGTATTGCTGGCTATTTTGATAGCTTTTTTGCTGTGGTGCCTTTATTTTGACATGACGAGCGAACAGGAAACAAAAAAAGGATATAACTACTTATTGCTGCTGTGTTTCCTGCACTTTCCGTTATTGGCTTCATTATCCGTTGTCGGCGCCTGCCTGAAAGTTTTTTTAGCGGAGGTTGCGGCAGGATTACCGCTGCAGCTGCATTGGATGTTTTGCATATCGCTGGCCATAATTGTATGGTCGATAACGGCACTCACCAAAATAATGCTGGAAGAGGAAGAAGACAGGGCCTTTATAGGCCCGGTTGCACGCATTTTAGTTTACTCAGGGTTAGGGTTGCCTATCGTTCCTTTATTTAAAGACTACCTGAGCACGCTTAACTTTTTGGCGATAGTAGCGCTGATTTTATTGCTGCCGGTTTGTATCGGTATACGCGGCTGGGTGAAATTTAAATTCGGGGCTAAACAACCCGGTTGATGTGCCATCCGTACCTATTTAAAAAAAGGCTTGATAGGTTCGGGCCGCAACCGTAACTTTGCCGCGGCATGCTCAGAAAGGTAACAGCATATTTTTTGATAGTTTCGATGCTCTCGGCACATTTTTCGCGTTTTTTTATTTTCGCGGGATTTGAGCTGAACAAGAACTACATTGCTACCAAGCTTTGCGAAAACCGCGATAAGCCATGGATGCACTGTAATGGCAAGTGCTATTTCATGAAAAAGCTAAAGCAGGCCCAGGACAATGACCGCAATAGCGAGCGCCAGTCACAACGCAATCTTTTTCAGGAAGCTTCAATTTCTGAAGCCAATCCAATTAAATTTCAAAGCACTTTATTACAGGTTATCAGTACGCCCTACGCTCCCGGCAACCTTAAACAATTTAACGGGACCTTGTTCCGCCCTCCGCGAATAGCATAAATATCTTTTAAGCTTAGTAATATCGTTATCGCTGCATTCCAGCTATAACTGCGCTGCATTTAAGCTTTACAATCAATCCGATTTCTTACTGGGCATTGCTGTGCAATTAATTGTCATCCGCGGATGCTGTATTGCGCTTGCAGATAGTCTATTTACGTTGCTGCACGTAATGCCCGAATTGTTTTTTATGAAAAGATATTTCATTCTGCTTATATTTTTATTTTCCATGGCATCAATGGCGACCGCTCAAACAACCATTAGCGGTACGGTAACCGATGCATTTACACACGAAGCGCTTTCGGGCGTAGTAATCAGCGTTGCCGACAGCGGCAGCACCAACACCGTCTTAGGTAAAACTAACCAGGCAGGCCGTTTTGATATTTCATCGACTCAAAATCAATTGCTGCGTTTTAGCATGATAGGTTATACACCGCGCATCGTAAAAAACAACACAAATGGCGACAAGCTTACTATCAATGTAACAATGGAACCCTCTACTGTAGATTTGCAGCCGGTTATTGTTACTGCCAGTCGCGAGAAACAACAGCGCCGTGAGGCTCCTATTGCCATAACGCAGCTTAATTCAACCCAAATAAAAGAGACAAAAGCCACCGCCCTTTACCAGTTACTGAACAAAGTGCCCGGCGTTTATATGGTGAATTTGGGTAACGAGCAGCACACCATGGCCATCCGGCAACCTATCACCTATAATGCTTTGTATTTATATATGGAAGACGGGTTGCCCATCCGTCCTACCGGCATTTTTAACCATAATTCACTTTATGAGATTAACATGTCGGGCGTGAAGGACATCGAAGTGATCAAGGGCCCAGCCTCATCACTCTATGGCAGTAATTCTATTGGAGGCGCTGTGAATTTCATCACGCAGGGCCCGCCGACAGGTTATGCAGGCGACGTTTCAATCCAGGGCGATAATTATCATTACAAACGGGTAGATGCCAATGGCGGCTTTACCAGCGGCAATTTTGGTATGTACGCCGGCGGCTATATTGCGCATCAGACCGATAGCTGGCAGGATTATTCGAATTTTGATAAATACTCCGGCAATTTAAAAACGGTTTATGACTTCGATAACAATACAAAACTTACAACCGCTGCATCATATAACTACCTCAACACGCAAACGCCGGGCAGTTTAGATAGCGCCCACTTTTACAATAAAAGCTACGGCAGCAACCAGCGTTTTACCTATCGTAAGGTAAACTCTTTCAGGGCAAGCTCCCGGCTCGACCATACCTGGAACGATAAAAACGCCACATTTGTAACGCTGTTTTACCGCTACAATTCTACCGCGCAACTGCCCAGCTATTTTATATCCGATGTACGCGATGGAGCCGGCAATTACCTAAGCTCGAACGGGCAGGTGAACGACCAGAAGTTTAATAGCTACGGCCTGCTTGCGCAACACCGGGCAGATTTTGACTTCTTACATTCGAGGCTGATTGTGGGCGTTTATGCAGATGACAGCCCAAGCTCGTATTACGCGCAATTTTTGGATATACAGAAGGATCTGGCCAATAATTATTACACCAGCTTTACCAATACCGGGCGTTATATAGACCAATACCGGATAAGATTATTCAACACCGCTGTCTATACGCAATACGAGATAAAACCGGCGGAGCCCTTGCGCATTGTGATGGGTTTGAGATATGACCGCGTGCATTATGATTTTGAAAACGGCCTGCCGCCCGCGCAGTCCAAATACAAGCAACAGGAGACCAACAACTTCAACATAGTTGCTCCAAAGCTCGGTTTGACGTACGACCTGGGTGGCAATACGGGCCTGTACGCCAACTATAGCGTAGGCTTCCAGCCGCCGGAGACTACAGATTTGTACAGCTCGCGCCAATTAGTTCCATTAAAACAGGCAACGTTTTATAATTATGAAGTGGGCGGATGGTTCACGGCATTTGATAAAAAACTGTATGCTGAAATAAGCTTGTACGACCTGGAAGGCCGAAATGAAATTATCAGCCAGCTACAGCCTGATAATACTACCCAAAACGAAAATGCAGGCGCGACAAGGCATCGCGGTATTGAATATTCCGTTACTTATGCGCCGGTGCATGAGCTTACCTTCAGGTTCAGCGGCACAAATGCACGCCATACGTATGTAGATTATAGCGAAGTGTCCACTAATTTTGCCACTGGTCAAAATACGGTAACCAGCTACAACGGCAAGCGCATGAACAATGCCCCGGCCTGGATTGCCACCGGTGAAATTAGTTACAAACCTTTGTTTATCCCCGGCTTCATGATAGCGCCCGAATGGCAGCACATCAACAGGTATTTTACCGACCCGGCCAATACCAAGGTTTATCCCGGCTATGACATTTATAACCTGCGCCTGGGGTATGATTTGAAGCAATCTGTTAAGGGCTTGGGTGTTTGGTTTAATGTGCTTAATGTAACCAATAAGCTTTACGCTACCACAGTGACCAGCAACCAGTACGGCGATACCTACAACGCTGCGCCGCCACGTGTTTACACTTTAGGAATTAGCTACGCATTTTCAAAATATTGATATGAACGCAAAATTTTATAAATGGCATCGGATACTGGGGCTCATCGCCCTGGTACCGGTGATTTGCTGGACAATCAGCGGGATGTCTCACCCGTTTATGTCCAACTGGTTCAGGCCTTATATTCCTGTGGAGGTTTATAAGGAGCCCGCTCAGAGTCAGCTAAGGGTGAAGCTATCCATTCAACAGGTATTGGATACCAATCATGTGGTACAGCTTCGCAATTTTAGATTGGTTAGCTTTAAAGACATAACCTACTACCAGGTTTTAGGCACCGATAGCGTTTACAATTATTATAACGCCACCGACGGTAAGCCGATCCTTAACGGCGATCAGCAATATGCCGAATGGCTGGCGCGATATTTTACCCGCGATTCGGTTTCGGCTATAAAAGCTATTACCCTGCAAAAAAAGTTTGATGGCCAATATCAACCCATAAACCACCTGCTACCGGTTTGGAAAGTGAGCTTGAACCGAACTGATGGCATGGATGTTTACATCGAGACCGGGCAAAGTCGCATGGGTACATTTAACAACGATACCCGCAAGTGGATGCTATGTTTTTTTGAACAGCTGCATACCTGGGATTTTTTGGCCAAAGCTGCCGGTGATACTGTACGGAACGTCTTTCTGCTTTGTATTGTTGTGGTGATGTTTTGTTCACTGGTTACAGGCCTTACCATTTATGGCTTACTTTGGAAGAAGTTTAAAGCTGCAGCGAAAAACCGGCGGACAGGAAATAAAAATGATAAGCGTTTTTTGCATCGTTACCATCGCCAAATTGGCTTATATGTATCGTTTGTAATGCTGACCTTTTTTACGAGCGCCGGCTTTCACCTTTTTGTGAAGCTGCGTAATAATGCGTCGGAAAAACCCCAGTTTGCGCAGTTATTTAACCGCGCCGATATAAAACTTTTTAATCTGCAATTACCTGTTCCTGACAGCACCATCAAAAAGATAGGTCTCGCCAAAATTGATAATAAGGCCTATTACCAGGTAAGCACAACACGCAAAAAGATTCTATATTTCGATGCAGTCGACGGTACTGAGTTAAAAGACGGCGACCAGGTTTTTGCAACTTACTTGAGCAATTATTACCGCCAGGCTCCTGTTAAAGGCAAGGTAACAGTAACGCAAATACGCCAGTTTACCAACGAATACGGTTTTATAAATAAGCGCCTGCCCGTGCAGCAAGTGAGTTATCCCGGCGGTGAAAACTGGTATATTGAAACCACAACTGCCAAACTCGCCACCAAAGTTGACGGACTTGACCGCACGGAGGGTTTTTCGTTTATCTTCCTGCATAAGTTTTTCTACATGAGCTGGGCGGGCAAGGATGTGCGGGATATAGTGAGCATAACAGCAGCTCTTGGCGTATTGGTGGTCTCTTTACTGGGGTTTGCCTCTTTTTTAAAGAATAAATGAATATGAAAAAGCTATTGATAATAATCGCGTTGGGCGGCTTACTGGCAGCCGCTTCATCCTGTGGTCAGCATAATGGTAAGGCTATTGACGCAAAGGGCGAAACAAAAAAGGGCAAATATGTTTGTACTATGCATCCGTCGGTAACCTCGGACACGGTGGGCGTATGCCCTAAATGCGGTATGCAACTGGTTGAACGAGATACAATGGAGGATAAATAAGCACTTTTTTGTCTTGGTTCTTGACTCTTGGCTCTTGATTCTTGCCTAAAACCTATTTATGGTAATGCATAGTGGTTTTGGTATTCACCAGGTCATCAACCACTAAAAGTTTGCCGGCATAGGTGTCGTTACTGGCGGTTATTTTACCTTCAAGCATGCTTTGGCCAAAACAAGCCGGATTATTGCCGTGGCCGAGCGGCCATTTACCCTGACTGTCACTTACAAAAATACCGGCTTCCGCAGCCATCTCGATACCGAAATCGGTACAGTTGGTACGGCTTAGCTGGTATTTTTTATGGTCGTACTTTTGAACTACGGCCAGCATTCGGTTAAACCTTTTCTTTGAAATAAAGGTGCCGGATATTTCATCCCAGCTATGAAGCGAATCGTTTTTAAACGTTGACGGCGATGATGGGAATAGCGGCGTCGCTGCAAGCGGGAAATTCTTTTTGGGATAAAATCCGAACGAGCGGCTAACGATGCTGCTATCGGCATTATATTTTATCAGCGTGATAAAAGTGTGGCCCACATTATTCAACACATAAACCCTGCGCTTACCGGACACCGGCTGCCGCACATGAATTATGATAGCATAAGCAGCGGCCTTTTTACCATCGTCAAATGGGTTTAATATTTCATTGGCCGACATCAAGGGTGATTTAATTTCAGCATCCCCGTTATAGGCGGTGCTGTCGCGGTTAATAAGCTTGATGTCAGCATTATGAATACTCATAATGGCTGTAGTAATGCTATCCGCAATTGTCAGCGAGTCCATCTGGTGCCTGATATTATCGGCTACAAGTGTGTGGCCGTCAACGGAGGCGGTTACCAGGGGAGCAGATTTCAGGGTATCGATTTTATTCTCGATAGTGAGTGTTTTAAAATAACACTTCATCGCCAGGGAATAGAGCCGCAAGCGCGTAAACGCCACAGCCAGGCGATAATAAAATTTTTGTCCATGCTTTTTGGGTTTAACAGCAGCGCCGGGCTGTTCGTCTTGTAAAAGATTGCTCAGGTATTTGCGCGCCGTCGCCGGGTCATTCGTTTTGGCATGCAGCAGCTCAACTTTCAGGCTGTCTTTTATGCGATCAGAAACGGAATCAGCAAGATGGTTTTTATGAATTACAGGTTCCTGGAAAGCGGCAGCACGCGCACTGCCAAAAAATAGCGATAGCAAAAAAATAGCCAACCATATTGGTTTATAGCTGACAAAAGTCTTAGGGCCAGAATAATTGTGCGGCGCTAAGCCGGTTTCGGAACTGCGCATTAAGGTGGCTGAAAGTTAAAAAACGCTAATCACTTGCAAATTACTATAAAAAACGGTGTTATTTAACATTTGTTTCAAAGGCTGCGCTCACAGAATTGTAAAGTTTATGATGCAAATGATTTATGCTTGGGTTGACCGATAAACTGCATTTACCAGTGATTACAAAATAAAATACTCCCTAAATAGCGGCGTGCCAAATAATCTTATTATTGTCACTTCGACAATACTTACAAAAAGCTCATTAAAGTAATCAAAATGTTAAATATATAATAATAAACCGGTAAATTCATTAAACACTTTGCAACTGTAGTTTAAACATGTATATTTGCATCATAAAATGTAAGAGGCCGGATGGCGGCGGCGGGTACGTTCCCGAGATGGTTCGATTCCATATTTACAGCTCTTCTCATAATTTAGGTTTATAATTGGTTAAGAACGCGCTCCTGCCCATCAGAGAGCGCTTCTTGTTTTTAGGCTAATTTCAAAGGGGGCCTTAACCGCTCTCAAAATGTTAATTACTTTAATTATCAACAGTATCCGTGGAAGCGACAGTGTTTACAAACATTAGATTAGTTCTTTGATTTTTTGCTTCCGTTACTAATTCTTAATGTGCCTTTTGGCATAACATACGCTGCCTTGCGGCAAGTCAGCGAAACTTAATAATTATAAAATATCGGGTCGAAGTTTTTGAAGTCGCCATGGTAACGGACATGGTTCGTTGCGGCCGGGATATTCCGGAACTAACGTTATTTAAACCATGAAAAAGCGAAAGCATCTTCGAAAAAAATTAAAGAAGCTGTATGCAAAGAATCGCAAACAACTTTCGAGAACGGAACGGTTACTCTTAAGATTACTTATTACCAAAATGCATATGAGAAGCATAGCTCAGTTGCTGCTGATGTGTTTCAAATTATTAAAACTGATAATAGGCATTGGATCTACTGGTTCCAGACCCGGTTTATTTCACTTACGATATGTCCGCGCAAATCATCACAGAGTTAAAAATATCAATCTCATTTATCAATAAGCTACTTGCAGACCCAAACAGTTTTTATCATTATAAAGATTGGCCAAAAAAGAAATTCGGGCGAGAACAGGTAAATGAGGACGGCACGCCGAAATACAGACACACAAAAGCCCCGGTCGCATTCCTTAAGTTTAAACAAAGAGAATTAGTCAAATACCTGCAAAAAATAGAATTACCATCATGTTTGTACGGAGGGGTCAAAAATAAAAACAGCATACAAAATACACTGCAACACGAAAACGCCCGCTACTTTTTTACAATAGACTTGAAGGACTTTTTTAGTAACATTAACAACAATCAAGTAAACAGGGCTCTCCGTGAAAATGGAATTTCATGGGACGATGCCAGAATTATAACTAAATTGTGTACCGTTAACAGGTGCTTGCCTCAAGGTGCGCCTACCTCCAGCGTTTTAGCCAATATTGTATTTGCTCCGACTGCCAGGAAACTGGCGGAATTTTCTACTGAAAAAAAAATCACTTTTACAGCTTTCGTAGACGACTTAACTTTTTCTTCAAAATATGATTTCAGCAAATACAAAAATCAGATCCTGGAAACAATCAGGTCAAGCGGTTTTTATCCAAATAACAGGAAAATCCATTATAGACACGGAAGCTGTGAAGTTACCGGCTTAATTATTAAAAAGAATACACTATCATTAGAAAAAGGTATGTTGGAAAATCTTCGTAACCCAGGGATCAAGGCCTACATCGACAATGTCGCCAGGCAACACATTATTCACACTGCAACGAAGAAGGAAAATAAAGATCCGGGTAATCTCTAAAACAAATTATCTGTTAATCAACTAAAGTCTTTATCAAAACCTTGTAAACGATAAAATTTGGCATCGGCCTAGCTCCCATCCGCTAGCCAGCGGACAATACCACCGGTACTGGCGGGCTTAACTCCTCCGTTCGGAATAGAAAACAAGAAAGCCCGTGTTCATCTGAACACAGGCTTCTTGATAAGATTTGGCACCGACCTACTCTCCCACATTTTACTG
>JAZJZL010000077.1:0-57704 GCA_040389845.1 Bacteroidota bacterium | reverse complement strand
ATAAAGCTGCCTCCTTCAAGCGGTATGTTGCTGGAATTCTGAACCTGAATTTTTTGAATTAAAGAATTACCTGAATTCTGAAAATTCGTAAATTCTATAAATTCGGGTTCAGACAAAATGAGCGACCTGATTAACTAATTATAGATTATGACAACATTGAGCACCACGCAAAAACCAACCCTTGGTTTTTGGCAGATATGGAACATGAGCTTTGGCTTTTTAGGTATCCAGTTTGGCTGGGGATTACAAATGGCCAATATGGGCGCCATTTATGAATATCTCGGTGCAAAACCTGAAACCATCCCGATGTTGTTTTTGGCCGCACCGCTTACCGGCCTTATCGTTCAACCAATAGTAGGCTATTTAAGCGACCGTACCTGGCACCCTACGCTGGGCCGCCGCCGCCCGTTCTTCCTTGTAGGGGCAATTTTGAGTACGATATGCTTAATCCTGATGCCGCAGTCGTCAACCCTATGGATGGCTGCAGGTGTTTTATGGATACTGGATACTTCCATCAATGTAAGTATGGAGCCATTCCGGGCGTTCATCACCGACAACCTGCACGACGACCAGCGCACCCGTGGATTTGCAATGCAAAGTTTGTTTATTGGCTTAGGCTCGGTGGTAGCATCTGCTTTGCCATGGATGATGGGGCATTGGTTTGGCGTAAGCAGCAAGGTATTACCGGGCGAGATATTGCCCGCCGTAAGATATTCTTTTTACATAGGAGCGGTAGCTTTTATGGGCGCTGTATTGTACACCATATTTACTTCTACAGAATATCCGCCGGTGGATATGGAGGAGTTTAGAAAATCGAAGGAGGCAAAAAAAGGATTTTTAACAGGTGTTGGTGAAATATTTAAAGCCATAGGCGACATGCCTAAACGCATGCGCAAGCTGGCGCTGGTGCAGTTTTTTACCTGGCCGGGCTTGTTTTTAATGTGGTTTTATTATGCCCCCGCGGTTGCCCGTAATGTATTCGGCGCTACCGGCACAACCGACCCATTATACGGGAAAGGCATTGAATTTGCCGGACTAACGCTATCGTTCTATAATGTGGTCACTTTTATTTTTGCATTTTTTATACCCATGATTGCCAACAAAATGGGTAGAAAGTATACACACATGCTGTGCCTGCTTTGTGGTGCTGCAGGGCTTATTTCTGTTGGCTTTATCCACGATAAATATTTTCTTTATGCGTCTATGACGGGCGTCGGAATTGCCTGGGCCAGTATACTTTCCATGCCTTATGCCATGCTGGGCGGCTGCCTGCCTGAGGATAAAATCGGTATTTATATGGGCATTTTTAACTTCTTCATCGTACTACCCGAAATTCTGGCTTCTTTGTTCTTCGGCAAAATAATGGAACACGTTTTGCACAACGACCGTTTATTGGCTGTTGAACTTGGCGGCGGTTTGATGATTTTGGCAGCAATTTTAACTTTGCTGATAAAAGAGCACGAGTAGCAGCAAACTAATAATGTGTTTTGAACATTTATTATATGTTTTGTAACATCAATTGTTATATTGCGTACTACTTACACATTGTACTTTATAGCAGATAGAGACTAATTTTTTTGATGGAAGAGAATATACTTAACGAGGAACTGATAGCGAACAGCTTAATTGAAGAAGAGGAAGAAGAGTTCCACCACTTGAATAACCCTGCCGACGGAATAAAGCCAATCATAAAGAAATACCTGGGCGTTCCTAATAATGTAAATCAGCAGGGTAATAAATTTTATTTTTCGGATGGCGATGCAAAGGTTGAGGTTACAGTTGTAGCCGATGAAATTATTCGTGTACGCCTGGCCCCGCATGGGGTGTTTTTAGAGGAGTTTTCGTACGCAGTGCCAAAATTGGAGCAAAAGGCGACTGTTTTTGCCCTTCACGAGGATGCAACCGAATTCCGGGTATCAACAAACGTAGTTACCTGTCATATCCGCAAAGAAGACTTTTTTATTTCTTTCTCTGACAGCCAAAACCATATTACCAGCGCCGATGCCGTGCCTATGCACTGGGAGGAGAATGTAAAGTTTGGGGGCTACTATGTATACTGCACCAAGCAATGCCATGAACAGGAAAGCTTTTTTGGACTTGGTGATAAACCTACCGAACTAAACCTGCGCGGTAAAAGGCTGAAAAACTGGAATACCGACGCTTATTCGTTCGCCTGGAACCAGGACCCGTTGTACCGCAGCATTCCTTTTTACATAAGCTTAAACGAAGGTATTGCGCACGGTATATTTTTCGATAATACATTTAAAGCGCATTTTGATTTTGGCGCCGAAGACGCTACAAAAACCAGCTTTTGGGCTGATGGGGGCGAGTTACAATACTATTATATCCATGGTCCGCACATGATGGACGTGGTAAAAAGCTATCATTCATTAACCGGAACACACCCTATGCCGCCTCTTTGGGCGCTGGGTTACCACCAATGCCGCTGGAGCTATTACCCGGAGAGCAAGGTGAAGAAGATAGCAAACGGTTTCCGCGAGAATAAAATTCCATGTGATGGTATCTACCTCGATATAGACTACATGGATGGCTACCGTTGTTTTACCTGGAACCGCAAATATTTCCCTGATCCAAAGAAAATGATTAAGGAACTTGCGGCGGATGGCTTTAAAACGGTTGTGATTATTGACCCGGGCATACGTGTGGACGATAACTACTCGGTATTTAAAGAGGGTAAGGAAAAACGATATTTCTGCCGCCGCTGCGATGATTACTTTATGGAAGGCCACGTGTGGCCTGGCCGCTGCCAGTTTCCTGACTTTACCAATCCCGAAGTGCGTGAATGGTGGGGCGGTTTGTTTGATGAGTTAGTACAACTTGGCGTAGCAGGTGTTTGGAATGATATGAACGAACCCGCTGTGTTCGGTGCTGGTACTTTCCCCGACGATGTTCGCCATCAGTATGACGGTTTCCGTGGCTCACACCGTAAGGCGCACAATGTTTACGGCATGCAGATGGTACGCGCTACTTATGAAGGTTTGCGCAAGTTGCTAAAGAACAAACGTCCGTTTACCATCACAAGAGCCGGGTATTCAGGCGTGCAGCGTTATTCATCGGTTTGGACGGGTGATAACGTGGCATCATGGGAGCACCTTAAATTAGGCAATATTCAAATGCAGCGCTTATCAACCTCGGGTATACCATTCTGCGGTACTGATATAGGCGGATTTAGCGGCGAGCCTGATGGTGAGCTGTTTACCCGCTGGATACAAATGGGGACGTTCTCACCTTTTATGCGTGCACACTCTGCCGGCGATACCAAAGAGCGGGAGCCATGGAGCTTTGGCGCGCCGTTTACCGACATCAACCGTAAATTTATTGAGTTAAGATACAGGTTGTTACCTTATTTATATTCTACTTTCTGGGAGCATCACCGTTATGGCTTCCCAATCCTGAGGCCGATAGCGATGCAGGAACAGGAAGAAATAAGTAACCACTTCCGCCAGGACGAGTTTACTTATGGTGATAAGATTTTGGTTTGCCCGGTAATGGAGCCCGGCCAGCAGGCGCGCAAGGTTTACCTGCCAAAAGGCAAGTGGTTTAACTACTGGACCCTGGAGCTGGTTGACGGCGGGCAGGAAGTAGTGGTGCCGACGCCATTGGAAACTATCCCGATTTTTGTAAAAGCGGGGTCGGTTATCCCGGAATATCCTGTAATGCAATACGTAGGGGAGAAGGAAATAGAAGAAGTTAAGCTGAATGTTTATTTCAGCAATTATGAAGTGAACTCCTTCCTGTTTGAAGATTACGGTGAAACATTTGCTTACGAGCAGGACATTTACCTGGAAAAGAAATTTGTAGTGAATGGCAAAAATACGGTGTTAACCATCCAGCAAACAATGGAAGGGCTCTACACGCCGCGTTACGAAGCCTATTACTTTAACGTTATAGGCCTGCCATTTAAGCCATCAAAAATATTAGCCGACGGCAAAGATGTACCCTACAGCGTTGACGACAATAAATGCGTTGAGTTTAAGTTCACCAAAAACTTTAAGCAGATAGAGATTGTTAAGTAGGGAGCAGAGGTTAGCGTTCAGAGATTAGTTGAATGCACAGAATTTGGAATCATAGGAAACTTACGAAGTTTTTAAAACTTCGTAAGTTTTACTCCATCAAAAAGGTAATCGGCAACCTTTAATCATTATATTTGTTATAAACCAATTTCTACCAACGGCTATTACGGCCCCTCTGCACTATGGCAAAAAAACACGATACCACGGAACCTGTAACACCTGCTGCTAAGCCTGCATCGGCTAAGAAAACTGCTGCACCTAAGTCTGCAAAGGCAAAAAAGGAAACAGTTGCACCTAAAGTTAAAGCTGCTGCAAAGCCGGCAGAAGAAAAAGCCGTGGCAAAGCCAAAAACTCTGGCAAAACCCAAGCCAACGGTAAAGAATATTGTTGTTGCTGAGCCTCCGGTTTTAAAAGCCGTTGAAGTTTATAGCCGCTTTACAGACTTTGATATTTCCTTATTTAAATCGGGCAAGCATTTTAAGCTTTACGAAAAATTGGGTTCGCATGTGTTAGAACATAACGCGGTAGTGGGAACTTATTTTGCTGTATGGGCGCCGAATGCGCAGTACCTTTCTGTTATCGGCAACTTTAACAGCTGGAACCGTGGCTCGCATGCTTTGTATTCGCGCTGGGATGGTTCGGGTATTTGGGAAGGCTTTATTGCGAATGTAGGTGTCGGTGAGACTTATAAATATTATATCACATCCTCTACCGGCGAGGATTTGGAGAAAAGCGACCCGTTCGCTTTGCGCTGGGAGGTTGCTCCAAGAACGGCCTCTATTGTTGCCGACACTTATTATGAGTGGAAAGATATCGGCTGGATGACCAACCGTAAAGACCATAATGGATTAAATAAACCATTTTCGGTATATGAGATGCATATTGGCTCGTGGGCGCGTAACTGGGAAAGTCCGGAAGAATTTTTGACTTATGATCAGCTTGCTGATAAACTTGTGCCTTATGTTAAGGAAATGGGCTTTACGCACGTGGAGTTTATGCCGATAATGGAGCACCCTTATTATCCTAGCTGGGGCTACCAGATTACCGGTTTTTTTGCTGCATCGTCCCGCTACGGAACGCCCCAGCAATTGATGTACCTGATTGAGCAATTGCACGAAGCCGGAATCGGCGTGATACTGGATTGGGTTCCTTCGCACTTCCCTGGTGATGCGCATGGGCTTTACAAATTCGACGGCACACACCTGTATGAACATGAAGATGTGCGTAAAGGCTTTCATCCGGATTGGAAATCATACATATTTAATTATAGCCGCAACGAGGTACAGTCATTTTTAATCAGTAATGCCATTTTCTGGTTAGACAGATATCATGCTGATGGCTTGCGCGTTGACGCGGTAGCATCTATGCTTTACCTGGATTACTCGCGTAATCATGGCGAATGGGAGCCTAATATGTATGGCGGAAACGAAAATCTCGAGGCCATTGCATTCCTGAAAGAGTTTAACCAGGCCGTTTACAATATGTTCCCCGATGTGCAGACCATTGCGGAGGAGTCCACCTCATTTACAGGGGTTAGCCGCCCTGTTTACGCCGGTGGCCTTGGCTTTGGTATGAAATGGATGATGGGCTGGATGCACGACTCGATAAAATATTTCCAGCAGGACCCTATCTATCGCAAATATCACCATAACCAAATAACGTTCAGCCTGATATACGCCTTTACCGAAAACTTTATGCTGCCATTCTCGCACGATGAGGTGGTTTATGGCAAAGGCTCGATGCTGCGTAAAATGCCTGGCGACGAGTGGCAGCAATTTGCCAATCTACGCTTGCTGTACAGCTATATGTTTACCCATCCCGGCACCAAACTATTGTTTATGGGTTCTGAATTTGGACAGGGAACAGAATGGAACTTTGAACGTTCGTTAGACTGGTACCTGATGGAATACCCGAACCACCAGGGCATAAAAGAAACGGTAAAAGCGCTGAACCATTTATACCGCAACGAACCTGCGCTGTATGAGAAGGGATTCGAATGGAGTACTTTTGAATGGGTTGACGGCGGTAATGCAAATGACTCGATACTGATTTATAACCGTAAAGGCCACGATGCAGCCAACGATTTGGTTGTGGTTTTGAACATGACGCCGATTACACACCATAGTTTCAGGGTCGGTGTGCCGGCAAAAGGCAAATGGACCGAGATATTTAACTCGGATGCTAAAACCTATTGGGGCAGCGGCGTTGAAAACGAAGGTCAATTTGCTTCAGAAGAGATTAACTGGCATGGGCGCGACAATTCTATTACTATAACAGTATCGCCTTTGGCAGCTGCAGTATTCAAAAAATTACCAATGGTGCCGCCAAAGTATGAATTGAAAAAATAAAGCAAATAGTTATTTCTTTTGTCAGAATAGGTTGCGTATATTTATAGGAAGCTGTGGTTCAATTAATTAAAGCGGAGTGATGCCTGTCTCTAAGTAGTTTACCCCGAACCTTTTACAGATGGTGGACGTAAAAGCGTTATTGATTTTTTAAAACAGATCACCCATATCATGAATCCTAAATATCGCTTGCTTTATTTGTTAATTGGCTTCGCAGGATTTTTTTTCCTTATTTACGATACGATAGTGACCCTTCCTGAGATAGACCCGCTTAGGGCCTTGTTAGTTGCTTTGCCCGATATGGTGATATTTTTCCTGGCCTACAGAACTTACCCTGTTGAAGAAGGGGCAAGCATTAAAACCAGCAAGGTAAAATCGTATTAAATAGCCCCGCACTTTAAAAAATATTTAAGCTTAACGGCTTTCAATAAACAAGAATATGTTTATTGAAAGCCGTTTTTTTTACCTGTTTATAAAAAATCTGCTATTTTAAAAATGTTGATAAGTTGTTAATAATGAGTAGGTTCTTTTGCTAACTTTTTTTATCAGGCTGCGTAAAAGATTGACATTGAACGGTTTTAAAATTTACTATTATGAATGCTAAATATTTCACACTGTACTTAATGATTGCTTTTGCGGGACTAGCTTTCCTCGCGTTTGATTCGTTTATCGGCTATCGTGATATCAACCCGGGCCGGGTTTTACTGATAGCTATTCCGGATATGATTTTCTTTTACCTGGCATATAAAACTTGCCCGCCTGAAAAACAGCCGGCAAGATAAAAAACTGCAGCCCCGGGGGGATTGTAAAGAGTAGTGGGCAGTTGGGCGTAGTCAGCTTTCATGTAACAGGCGATGTTTGTTATTTGAAAGCTGTTTTTATTTAGCGACCTTTATTGCGCTCAAAACATAATGGTTTCGGGCCGGTTTAACCAGGTAACAGCACTGAACTATGAATCCTAAATATCTAGTCCTTTATATTATTGCAGCCACGCTTGCGCTTGGCCTGGCCATATACCAGTTAGTGGCCACCAACACCACGGTCACCTACGGCCGCATCATCCTGAATTTCATAATGTCTTTCTGTTTTTATTACCTCGCCTACAAAACTTATCACGAGAAGAAGGATAACGAGTTGATGTAAGGTTTATGCACCCGAATTACTTTTAATCGCCGATTTTGGTCAAAGCCACTTTGAGGAAATTCTTATACCGTCGGTTAAAACCTACCGTGTACCAACAAGTTTTACCTTGCGAAAAAGACAATGCGCCGTAGGTGCTACCTCTTTGTAGATAAGATAACAATATGATTTGTGCCGCGTAGCGGCTACTCATCCACCAGATATTCTTGCTCACAACAGTTCTGCATACAAGCTAAGGGTAGCCCCGATGGGGCAAAAATCTCTTTCTCGTATGGGCTACAAAGCGGTAGCCCCTAATGGGGCATAGAAATATGGTGCTGAAAACTTGTGGGCATACGGTAGAGTTAATTGGAAAATGAATAGTGGCTTTAGCCAAATTTTCAGACATGGCTTTGGATAGGTGTTAGCGGTACGGATTCAATCAAATTTCCATACCTTTAAATTTCACAATCCCCTTCATAAATGAAAAAGCTTTTATTTGCCCTGGTAGTATTATCGGCCGCATTCGCTTCCTGTTCAAGAACTAACAAATTTACACTGTCGCAATATTATGCCCCGGTTGACTCGGGTGTGCAGGTGGCCGGTATAAAAATGGTATCCATTCAAACAGCGGTAGGTAAGTTTAAGGTTTGGACGAAGCGTTTTGGTAACAATCCCCGCATAAAAGTATTGCTGCTGCACGGCGGCCCGGCAATGACTCACGAATATATGGAGTGCTTCGAAAGCTTTTTCCCGAAAGAGGGTTTTGAAATGGTAGAGTATGATCAGCTCGGCTCCTACTATAGCGATCAGCCCCGCGACAGCAGTTTGTGGACAACACCTCGTTTTGTTGAAGAGGTTGAGCAAGTGCGTCAGGCCTTGAATATGGATAGCACCAATTTTTACCTGCTCGGTAACTCCTGGGGCGGTATTTTGGCTATGCAATATGCGCTGAAATATCAGAAGAACCTGAAAGGATTGATTATCTGTAATATGATGGCCAGCATGCCGGCTTACGAGAGGTATAACAGTACCTTGCGCAGCCAGATGCGTAAATCGTTAGTGGACTCGCTTACTACTTATGAAAATAAAGGCATGTATAAAGATTCGATATACCAGGCACTCGTATTCTCAGAATACTATAAACAGCACCTGTGCCGCTTACCCGAGTGGCCCGATCCGGTTTTGCGGGCTTTTAAGCATGTAAACGAACAAATTTATGTGATGATGCAGGGCCCAAGCGAGTTTAAAACCGGCGGCAGATTAATTAGCTGGGACGTAAGCAAACAGCTTAAAGACATTAAAGTGCCAATACTTGTCGAAGGCGCTAAATATGATACCATGGACCCGAAATATCTGGAGTGGATGAGCAAACAATTTCCGAAAGGTAAATACCTGTATTGCCCCAACGGCAGCCATTTATCAATGTGGGATGACCAGCAGGTGTTTATGAAAGGGGTGATAAAGTTTATTAAGAATGTGGATGAAGGGGGTGATGACTAAACTAAGATTTATCGGATTTGAGGATTACGGGATGAACCCCCTTTTGCTATGACTTCAAAGCACTCAATTTGCGAGGGGTTACTACATCAGACTTACGAAGTTTTTAAAACTTCGTAAGTCTCTCGTAAATCTATTTCCGGGGTACTTGTAACTCGTAAACCCCACCTTTTGCCGTCGCGAATTGCACCGAGCCATCTTTCAATATTTCCGCCTTAACCTTTTTGCCATTTTGCGTGATAACGAATTTCCCTACAGCGATTACCCTGCATAAATTACCCTGTTTGGATAATATTCTGGCAGAAACCAGCTTATTCTCCAACCATTTCAAATCAACCGCAAAAGCTCCCGTAGTACACACGCCCTTAAATTCACCTTCACTCCAGTCGTGCGGTAAAGCAGGCAGCAAGTCGATAACGCCATTGTTTGATTGGACCAGCATTTCGCTGATGGCAGCTGTCATCCCCATGGTAGCATCAATCTGCATTACATTGCCTCCCTTCGCGAATAACTGCGGAAAAGCCTGTTCCTTAAAATATCCTTTCAAAATCAAGTTGGCATGATCACCATCGCGCAATCTTGCCCATAAAGCTGTCTTCCACGCCCTTGACCACCCGCTGCTACCATCACCGCGCCTGTTTAACATCAGTTTTATAGGATCAATAAAGTTCGGCGTGTTTTTTACTGAAAACACATTCCCCGGGTACAGCCCGTACATAGGGGAGGAGTGACGATGCTCTTTTTCGAGTTGAGGCCAGTCTTCTGTCCATTCCTGCAGGCTGCCATCCTTGCCTACCAGTTGAGGGCGTAAGTGAGCCTTTGTTTCTGCAACTTTGGTTGCATATTTCTCATCTTTGCCTAGTAAAGCAGCCGCTTGTATATAATTGGTGAATAGATCGGTGATGATTTGCATATCGATAGATGAACCGGCACAAATGGTAGTCCCGGGCAGGATGCTGCCGGTAGTTTCATCAAAATAAGGCCCGTTGCCCGGATTGCCCGTAAAATTTTCGGGAGAAGAGGACGGGTTGGTAACCAGCCACTTTTTCTCCGGGTCAGGCACCAGGTAATCCATAAAGAAATCAACCGAACCTTTTATTACGGGATAAATATCTTCCAGGTATTTTTTATCGCCGGTAAATTGATAATGGTCCCACAACTCGTCACAAAGCCAGGCACCGCCGGTAGTGAAGGTGCCCCACGTTGGCCCGTCCATCGGGGCGGCCACCATCCACAGGTCGGTATTTTGATGGAGCACCCAGCCACGACAGTTGTAGTTCTCCTTCGCTACCTGAGCACCCTGGTCGGTCACGTTTTTCATTAACTGGATAAATGGCTCTGCGCACTCCGCAAGATTTGCCGATTCCACCGGCCAATAGTTCATCTGCAGGTTGATGTTGGTGGTGTACTTAGCGTCCCATGGCGGGTTTTGCTCGTAATTCCAAATGCCCTGTAGGTTGGCGGCCTGTGTGCCGGGGCGGGAGGAACTGATAAGCACATACCGGCCGAAATTATAAGCCAGCGCCGCCAACTGCGGGTCGGGCGCCTTTTCTGCATTAGCCAGTCGCTCGTCCGTTGGCAGAAAAGAGTTTTCAGTAGCAGGCAACACCAAACTTGCACGATTAAAAAGCCGCTTGTAGTCGGTAATATGGGCATCCTCAATGGCCTTATAAGTTTTATTTTCTATCGCTTTTAAATAGTTTTGCACCCGTTCATGCTCATTGGCGCTCACATCCTTGTAGTTTACAAAATTGGTAGCCGCTGCAAAGTATATAGTAACGGCATCGGCGCCTGTTACGGTAAGGTCGGCATTGTTAACTTTCATAGTGCCACCTTTAGGGACGACTTTTAATCGCGCATCATACCGTAGCTTGCCCTCAACGCCTAAATAGTCCGCTGATTTCCCGGTTAGCTGCAGACCATCATTCCCCAGGCCATCCATCCGAAAATAATCGGTTCCATAATCGGAGTGCTGCTGGTTACGGACGCCGCGCAGGTTAGCTGTAAATGATATGCTGCCAGGTTTACTGGCCGTCAGCCTTATGGCAATAACCTGGTCTGGCGCAGATGAAAAAAACTCCCTTCGATATTTAACCCCGTTGTCACTATAGGTTACCCGTGCAGTCCCTGTTAAAAGGTTGAGTTCCCTTCTGTAATCAGTGATGTTTTTCTGCGATGGAAAAAATAGCATCAGGTCGGCCAGCGACTGGTACTTTTGCTGCTCAACCGGATAGCCCATCAGCTTTCGCCCGAAAAGGTTTTGCGCCTCCACGAATTTGCCTTTAAATACAAGGTCGCGTACCTCATTTAAATATTTATAGCCTCCCTTAACTACAGAAGAGTAAGGACCACCGGTCCAGTAGGTATCCTCATTTAGTTGTATATGCTCTTCGTTTACCCCACCGAATATCATTCCACCCAGCCGGCCATTGCCTATAGGAATGGCATCATTCCATTTTACAGCAGGTTTGTTCATCCAGATATCGTAAGCATAAAGAGGACCAAATACCCTATGCATCTCGCCAATACTGGGATTCGGTTGGGCAAAAAGATAGACACCGGATAGTAAAAGCCAAAACAAGCAGCCAACGGTTTTAATTCTCATAGTTAAGTTAATACAGGGTTTGGATGTATTAAATCTAATGAAAATTTGATGGAAATGAAAAAGCGTGACTGCGTCAGCTGTAAAAAGCACTGTAAACCTAATACAGGATTATTCATTAAAAAGTTTACACCTGTACACCCAGATGTAAGCCTTTGTGTAAATTTCTGACTATCAATATTTTGCAAAATGCTAAAAATGTATATTGTTGATAATCAAATTTTTATATCATATTCGGGGTGTTCCGCGCAGAAAAACTGAACGCTTTTTATAGTAAACCCGGTATGTAAACCCCTAAGTAAACTGCTGATTATCAATGTTTTGTAAAATTACAAAAACGAATGTTATTGATAATCAAGATGTTAACGATGTTAGGGGTGTTCCGCGCAGAAAAACTGAACACTTTGTTGAGGGCGTGAGATTTGGTTATGCGGGTTTGATGTGGAATGGTTATATTTTTTTTAATCTCCTTTGCCGCCTTGCATCGTCCGGGTCAACCTTAAAAGGCATGGCTGAAATTTTAGCAATATACTCTTCAGGTAAACCTGCCCTTTTTGCAAAGGTTATCACTTTTTGCTGGTACCAGTCGTACGGCAGCAGGTGGGTATTTACCGCATGGGGTTGGGCTACAAAAGCATGGGCTGCATATACTTTATTATTGGTAGCGATACAGTTTACGGGTTCTAATTTAAAATCGATACTCCAGGTTTCGCCATTATAAAAATTGCCTTTCTCGTTATCATTCAATTCGATAAGCACGCCCCAAACCACATCGTCATTGGATGGCGCTATATTGGCTTTCGACGATTGGTCCTCGGCGGTTTTATTAAATAAAAAAGTATAGCCCGGCAGTTTAGCTATGTCGATCTTTTTGGCAGAAGGAACGGTTTTTGCAAATTCCTCAACGTCCATATTGCCCGCAAATGCAAATAATATCATAACCTATAAATTAAGATAGACATGTTTTGTTTTAACGCTTGTATAAACTTCAATATTATATTAGCGTATAACTCATATAAAATAATTATTCCCATTAGTTGTAATTATCGCAAGCCTATAAACGTAGCTCCATAAATATAAGTCGTTAGCTCACTGCGTCCAAATCAACCCGTTAGAAAGTCCGGTTTACACCCCGCCTGGCATTTTATAAGTCGCTAACATTGTATTGCCAGATGTGCGGAACGTCCGGATAAATAATCATCACAAAAACCTACAAATATGAATAACCAGGATTTAACAGCCACCATTGTGGTAGACCAAACACCAAAGGAGGCATTCGACGCGATTTTAAATATAAAAAAATGGTGGTCCGAAAATATAGAAGGCGAAACCTCGAATATCGGGGACGAATTTACCTACAGTGCAAAAACCTTACATCGCTGCCGGATGAAATTAATTGAAGCTACCCCTGATGAAAAAATAACCTGGGAGGTGCTTGATAATTATTTCAGCTTCACCCAGGACCAAACCGAGTGGGTTGGAACTAAAATTACATTCAATATCACGCAAGATAGTGGTAAAACAAAGATTCAATTTACACATATCGGCCTGATACCCGGTCATGAATGTTACGATGTTTGCGAAGGAGCCTGGACGGATTATATCACCAATAGCCTTTATAGTTTGATAACGACAGGCACAGGGTATCCGAATTCGAAGGAATGTGAGGAGGAGGCGGTAGCGTAAGGAATAACCTTAAAAACGATGTCTAAAACGAGTAAACGTAGACGCGATGCTTCGCGTCTCCCGCAGGACAGATCGACATCATATCAGCTATCTATTGTGAACGCATGCCATCTACCGATCAATTCGTCAGAGACGCGAGGCATCGCGTCTACGACGTTAACGATTTAAAACCAAACACAAAAAAAGCCCCGGCATGCCGGGGCTTTTCTAATATGTCAATCGGTTATTAACTTAATTTACCAATTTCCTGAACCAGGTCAATCAGTTTGTTTGAATAACCCCACTCGTTATCATACCATGATACCACTTTAACAAAGTTATTATTCAAAGCGATACCTGCTTTTGCGTCGAAAATTGATGTGCGAGCGTCACCTTTAAAATCTTCAGATACAACTTCGTCTTCTGTATAACCAAGGATTCCTTTTAATTCACCTTCTGATGCTTCTTTCATTGCTGCTTTAACATCTTCATAGGTAGCAGGCGTTTTAAGGCGAACAGTTAAGTCAACAACAGAAACGTCGGCAACAGGAACACGGAACGACATACCGGTTAATTTACCTTTTAATTCTGGTAACACTAAACCTACTGCTTTAGCAGCGCCGGTTGATGAAGGGATAATGTTCTGGTAAGCACCACGGCCACCTCTCCAATCTTTTGCAGACGGACCGTCAACAGTTTTTTGAGTTGCAGTTACCGCGTGGATAGTGCTCATCAAACCTTCTTCAATACCGAATTTATCGTTCAATACTTTAGCAATTGGCGCTAAACAGTTGGTTGTACAAGATGCATTTGAAACGATGTTCTGGTCGGCTTTTAACAGTTTGTGGTTTACACCCATAACGAAAGTAGGGGTGTCATCCTTTGCAGGTGCGCTCATTACCACTTTTTTAGCGCCGGCATCAATATGTTTTTGGGCTGATTCAATAGTAAGGAATAAGCCTGTTGATTCAATAATAACTTCTGCGCCAACCTCGTTCCATTTAAGGTTTGCAGGGTCTTTTTCGGCAGTTACACGGATAGTTTTACCGTTTACCACCAAATGACCGCCTTCAACAGCAATAGTGCCTTTGAACTGACCGTGAGTTGAATCGTATTTTAACATGTAAGCCATGTAGTCAGGCTCAACAAGGTCATTAATACCAACAATTTCAATGTCAGGTCTTTCAATTGCGGCTCTGAAAGCCAGGCGGCCAATACGGCCGAAGCCGTTAATTCCTATTTTCATTTTTTTTAAATTTATTGAGTAGTACGTTTAATTTTTATTTTGGAAATATGTCAGCAAATTGTTTATTGGTTCTTTAATAATGGTAGCTATTTTCAAATTTGCATCGGCGGCGGCCTCATGTAAATGGGTCTGAAAGTTTGCCGCTACGGTGCCCGCAAAGTACAAAAAAGCTTCCGGATGTTCATCATGTAAAGGTAATAAATAGGTATGCATCAGCTTGTCGAACCCCTTTTTAATAGTACCTTTTATATAGTTATCTTCCTGGTTATCAATAAAGAACTCAGTGAATGAGCTTAAGTAAATAGCCGGTTGTTTTTGCCTGTAAATCTTCTCCAGCAAGGTCTTCCTTTCAGGGTCATAACGTTGCACAAATCGCTTGCGGATATTCTCCGGTAGCGTTTCGTTCATGTACCCTTTTACCAGTTGCCGGCCCAGCCAATTGCCTGAACCTTCGTCGGCCATGATATAGCCAAGCCCGTAGTTGTTGGGTTTTACCCTTTTGCCGTCGTACCAGGCCGAGTTTGAGCCACTGCCGATAATGCTGATGATGCCCGGTGTATTTTTGCAGCAGGCTATTGCAGCAGCGGTAATATCATGTTCAACTGAAACTTTCCCGAACTTAAAGAATTGTGAAAAAGCATGGTGGACGACATTTTTCAAATCGGGCGAGAAAGAGCCTGCACCATAAAAATATATTCGCCTGATTTCTTCGGCGTGGTGAATGAGGTTGATATTTTTGCTGAGGACTGCTATTATCTGTTTTTCGTCGTTGAAATAAGGGTTAATACCGCTGGTTTTAAAAGAGGCGATAATTCGCTCTTTGTCGAATAAGCGCCATTCGGCATAGTTTGACCCGCTATATACAACTGCGTTCATTTATTGTTAGATAGATAAAATATCGGTCATCAGCATCAAATCCTCTTCCAGTTTAAAAGTATGTTGAGTTAAAGCCTCTTCGAGCGTGGTTATTTTAATATGGTTCGCTTCAAGGCCTACCATAACCTGCGTTTTGCCAGCTATCAGCGCATTTACCGCAGCAAAGCCCAACCTGCTCCCCAAAATCCTGTCGAAGGCCGATGGGCTGCCGCCGCGCTGCAGGTGGCCCAAAATTGTAACTTTTACGTCGTATCCCTTAATTTCTTTCTGAACTTTTTTGGCGATGTCGTAAGCGCCGCCATTTTTATCGCCTTCGGCAACAATAACAATGCTCGACGATTTTTTATTGCTTTGGCCGTTTTTAAGGTTCTCAATCAAATCGTCAATCGCTGTAGCTTTTTCAGGCAGCAATATAGCCTCTGCACCGCATGAAATACCGGCACGAAGAGCAATAGCACCCGAATCGCGGCCCATTACTTCTACGAAGAACAGGCGGTCATGCGCATCGGCAGTGTCGCGTATTTTGTCGATGGCCTCGATAACCGTATTGGTAGCGGTATCAAAACCCAAAGTATAGGTTGAACCGTAAAGGTCGTTATCTATGGTACCGGGTACGCCCATGACGGCAATATCAGGGAATTTTTTTGAAAAACGCAGCGCGCCGGTGAAGGTTCCATCGCCTCCGATAACCACTAATGCATCAATTCCGTGCTTCTTTAAGTTCTGGTAAGCTGTTTCCATTCCCTCGTCCGAACGGAAGGGCAGGCAACGGGCAGTTTTTAAAATAGTACCGCCAAGATTCAGGATATTACTAACCGAACGGGGCTGCATGTCATACATGTCATCCTCGATAAGTCCCTGGTAACCACGGCGTATGCCAACAACCTGAAGATTATTATAAATTGCTGTACGTACTACCGACCTGATACAGGGGTTCATCCCCGGAGCATCACCACCCGATGTTAAAACCGCGAGTTTTGATATTTTATGCATGTGCGCCATTTGTTTTGTAGGCACGAAGATACTGTGTAAAATTTACACCAATAAATTTAATTTATTTTTTTTACATTAGCGCTTAACCAATTAACTTTAATAATAACCTTAACTAAACAGGTTTGGAGACCGCATTACCTACATTTAATTCCGTATTCTCAATAGATTGCGTGATATTCGGTTTTGAAGCCGGCGAACTCAAGATATTGCTGATTGAGCGAAACCAGGAGCCATTTAAAGATTGGCTCGCCCTTCCTGGCTACATAGTAGAGCAGGACGAAAGCATCGACGATGCCGCAGAGCGTATATTATACGAGCTTACCGGCCTGCGAGATTTGCATATGCAACAGTTTCACACTTTCGGCGAGGTAAACCGACACCCTCAAGGACGTGTGATAACAGTTGCTTACTATGCATTAATCCGCATCAATGGTCAAAAAGAGCTGCGTCCGGTGACACAATATGCCCGAAAAGCGTTTTGGCACCCGGTAAACGAGCTACCCAAGCTGGCGTTCGACCACTCAGAAATATTTGACACGGGCTTTAATAAGATTCGCCGCCGTTTAAATTATCAGCCCATAGCTTTCGAGTTATTGCCCGAGAAATTTACGCTTACCCAGTTGCAATCGCTTTACGAAGCTGTGCTCAATAAAAAGCTGGACAAGCGTAACTTCCGCAAAAAGATGCTGAGCTACGGCTTTTTAAAGGAACTTGACGAAAAACAAAAAGGCGTATCCTACCGCGCCGCCAAACTCTACAAATTCGATCGCAGGAAGTATGCGAAGATTTTTAATAATGAGTTGAATCTTGATAAATAGAGATTAGAGATTAGTTAATTAGAGATTAGCTGGATACGAAAAGTCAGTTAAGTCCGAAAGATAAAGGCCCTTGCAAGTTGAATTGCGAGGGCCTTATATTTTGCCTAATCTCTGGTCTCTAATCTCTAATCACTATATCTCGTGCGCAAATTCCAAATGGTACTTCACCAGATTATCTATAGGTGAACGGATGATATTGCCTACCACCATGCCGTTTTCAATTACCAGCTCTTCCAGCACATTGCGGAAGTTGTAACCTACCGAACCGATGCAGTTGAAGGTATATTTTTGATAATCGGGGTAGTGGGTAACCAGGTTACGGAAGAAGTCTTCGAACGAGGTACGTACCAGGTTACGTGAATATTCTATATGTACGTTATTGTCGTAAACAAATTTGCTAAAGCTTGCGCAGAAGCGGTTAGCGCGGGGTTGGGTGTAAACTTGCTCGTTTACATCATCTGGTGTAAGCTTATAGGTCTCCCAAAACAGGTTGCGAACCGGCTCGGGCATGTAGCCGCGCAGGTAATCGGTAAGCAGTTTTTTGCCGATGTAGCAGCCGCTGCCTTCATCGCCCAGGATATAAGCACCTGAATCGATGTTCATGGTTACTTGCTTGCCGTCATAAAGGCAAGTGTTGGTACCTGTTCCTAATATAGCTGCAAAGCCTTCGTTGTTACCCAGCAGGGCACGTGCGGCGGCTAACAGATCATGACCAATATAAACTTTTGACTTAGTGAAAACTGCCTCCATGGCCTCTTTCACTTTATTGCGCATTTCGTCGGTTGAGCAGCCGGCGCCGTAATAATTAACTTCGGTAATCTCATCTTTCTCCAGGTCGGTAGGTAAACTTTCGTTCAGCGACTGGATGATGTACTCGATACTTGAAAAATATGGGTTGTATCCCTCTGTGTTGAAATATACTTTTTTTCCTTCCCCGGTAACCAGGCACCAATTGGTTTTAGTGGAGCCACCGTCAGCAATTATGATCATAAAATAAGTTTATTATAAAAAATCCGTTAAAAATATGATTTACTTATTGTAAATAAAACACTTTACTCTTTTAAAAAGTAAAAATCTTCATCAAAAATTCAGATTGTCTTGATTTTCAATTTCAAGCGTGTGTTATTGCGCCCTGTAAATCGGTACCGTTAGTAATAAGTTTAAAAAATCAACTGGTTTATTTAAATATAAATGATTGCTTTACGGGGCAACTGGTTTATAATCGGCTGCAATTATATATATAATTTAACAAATATCCGTACGCGATAATTTGATTGTTTGAGATTATACTAACTATAAGCAATTACACTATGTATGTGGTGGGTTAAATGAGGTTTAAAAAGTTTTGGGAGAAAGCCATCTCTACAGGTCTTCAGGCGAACTAAAGTTAATATTTGAAATATCGGGCAGATTTTCGCATATTTGCGCTGCGAAAATCAAAAATCGTAAATGGTCTCATAGCTCAGCTGGATAGAGCAACAGATTTCTAATCTGTCGGTCTCAGGTTCGAATCCTGATGGGATCACGAGGGAAACATGCATAAAGTGTGTTTCCTTTTTTTATTTCTACTGAAATTATTGCACGCGGTTGTTCACTGTACAAGTGTTAGCACCACTTCATAGGCTGTTTTTTTATCCCATCGCGCTATCAGCCAGGCAATAAAGCTCAAGGTGAAGATGTCATTATTTTCTGCCTTACTCTGCAAATCCAGTACCGCCTTTCTATATATAGTTTCGGAGGCCACATCTGGTTTTAATAGGTATTTTTCAACCAATTTCAGAAATAATAGCACACGTTCCTCCGAGGTTTTTACCAGGTACTTATTATATCTGCGACGGAAGCTTGTTAGCCGGGACATGGCAAGCTCAATGTTAGCGAACTGTGCCTGCACTAAAATTTCCATCAGGTTCTTTCTAATAGTCCATAACATCCCCATTTTCTTTTCATACCAGGCATCGGCACGCGTCAATAAACTTAACTGCTTCAAACTTTCCTTTTCATCGCACAGGGCTAAAAACATGGTCAGGCATATTCGTAAATCCGCGATATCTTCCGGTTTAGATGTATGTTTTGTAGTAGAAAGTGATTTCTGCAATAGCGAGATCCCATCATCAGCATAGCCTGTAAAGAACAAGTTGAGCGCAGAAAGTAACTGGTGACGTGCATAAAACAGCGTATAATAGCGACTATCTTTCACCATCAGATCCATCATTTCTTTAAGATAGGATACACTCCTGGTGAAATTCTTTTGCCGCAGGTGAAAGTTCGCCAGGAAATACAAGATGGATATATGATAGAAGAGGTAGGACTGTTGCTTATAAGTTTGCTGTTGTATAAATTGATTTGTGCGGTTGATATACCGCTCTATCAATCCGTAATTCTGTTGTATCGCCGCATATTCATTGGCGATGAAAAGAATTTGATAAATGGACTTATAGGTCATCAGGTCCTTTGCAGAAATTTTATATTTCCGGATTGTCGCTATAATCAAGGCTGTTAAATTAACGATCTTCCCTTCCAGGTGTATCTCCTGCAGTTCCTGTCTCAGAAAGGCATAGGCCATATTGAGCTTAGCCTCGCGTTGCATATGCGATTGGTTTTGTAGCAGTCGCGTGGTCAAAGCCTCCAGGTCTTCTGCTCCCGCCAAATGGGCATACTGTAGCTTCAACAGAAAAATCTCATTCAATAAATTGAACTGCTCTAAATGTTCAGCTAGCCGTTCGGCCTTATCCAGGCACTTGAAAGCTATTTTAACCACATCATTTTCTAACAAAAAACGCCCCACCACTACCAGTCGCAACGCGTCATAGGTGTCGGAGTGGCTGCTTTCAAAGGTTTTTTGCGATAAAAATAGCAGCAAATTATCCTGCAGTCTTTTACGTAAAGCATGGTATGCATCATTATTTTTTTCGGGCTTATAGAGTTTTTTTAAACCGTCTATATCGTCAGTTTCTATCAAATCAAGTAACTGTAGATTTTTTACATCTTCCCGTTTGTTTTTCCGCTGTAAAAATTGCCTGAAAAGCTTTATTTCAGTATCATTGAGCAGTTTAATCAACTCCGAAAGTGAGTCCATATGAAGGTATTAATGCTTATAAAGGTATTATAATTGTAAAAATATATCGTCAGTAATTTTCATATTCTGATTTTCACGGGTCTGTTTTGCATCAGACATTTGCTTCCATATTAATCAATAAAACAAAAATCAATATGGAACCGCTACAACACAGAACAGAAGAAAATTCATCCATTGGAAAATATGGCGAGAAAGTTAGAAACCCGTTTAAACCCACCGCCGCATTTATTGGCGCCTCCTGGTTTGCCTTATTAACAGGGATGGTGGGATATTGCGTCGGTTTATGGAATGCAAGTATGGCATTGAACGAAAAGGGCTATTATTTCACCATTTTATTATTTGGCTTATTCGCAGTGATCTCCGTGCAAAAAAGCGTTAGGGACAGAGCTGAAGGACTTGCCGTAACCGATCTTTACTACGGCCTGAGCTGGTTTGCCACTCTTGCGTCAATGATCCTGTTGACGATTGGGTTGTGGAATGCCGATCTCGCCCGGAGTGAGAAAGGTTTTTACGCCATGGCATTCTGTTTAAGTATGTTTTCGGCCATCGCTGTACAAAAAAATACCCGCGACGCAAAGATGTTTGAGGATAAAGAGCTGTAACGTAGCGGTTGCTTCCCCGCAGTTCCTTGCCTGGCAAGCCTGCGGGGTTTATTTAATTATGTTATTATTTAATTAATGGCCCTGAGTTATATTGAATATACGATGTCGTTCCGGCATAATCCTTATTTTCTGTATATAAAGTAAAGCCAAATAATTTCCAGTTAACCGTGCCGGTTATGGCGTAGCGTATTTTATTGTTGACAGCTGTGGTGTCGAGTGTGATTACGGCCGGTTTCCAAATCGTTCCGCTTATAAATCCTGTCGTATATGAAGATGCGCTAACCGGTACAATACGATTATTTTTGGTGTCGACCACATATTGTATGTTTAAATGATAGGTTGAAACCATTGTTTTTTCTAAGGTGATTTCTGTAGAATGTCGCTCTGCATTTTTCAAACTGTCTTTTGGTAAAAATGTCCACTGTTTAAGCATGTTTGAATTAGGCTCTTTATTTTCGTTATCACCGTTAGATTGAGCGGCAAAAGAAAATAGTCCAATAACAAAAACAACAGCAGCCAGCGTTCCCAGCCCCTGCCTGATAAGTCTTGCACCTTTAACGCAAACGAAAATAAAATAGAAGAAAATGGCAATGTTCAACAAGCCCCATATCAGCTGTAGCATTTGCTTTTTTAATTTTTAGGTGTTCTTTGCTGTGTAACAATTTTTAAAAGTAAAAACAAGTGGTGACATTATCAATTTTGTTTTAGGCCTTACGATTTAATGAGCCTGCTGAATATTTACATTTTACCAAACTATTCCAACTCAATCGCCCTCTCAATACCTATCTCCTTCAAAAAATAGTCATCGTGTGATACTACTATCAATGTTCCCCGGTATTCCATCACAGCATTGGTTAAAATCTCAATGTTCTGAATATCCAGGTTGTTAGTAGGTTCATCCAGTATCATCATGTCAGGGGCCTGGTTACTGATGGTAAGACAGCAGAGTATCAGGCGCATTTTCTCGCCACCACTAAGTGCATTGCTGGATTTATCCCAGTATTCCTTCGTAAATAAAAAGCGATTCAGGCGGATTTTAACATCATGCTCCTGCAATGCGCCGGAATTGAAGTGCTGCGCCTGTTCATAAACAGTGAGGTTATTATCTATTAAAGAATAATCCTGGTTGATATAAATAGCCTTAAAATCAGCCGTTTCGATAATTCCGGAGCCGGGCTTAAACTCACCGAAAAGTATTTTTATCAGTGTTGTTTTACCGGAGCCATTTCTACCCTTTACCACCAAACGCTCGCCGCTCCTGATTTGAAAATTCAGGCCTTGCTTCCAAAGCTTCGTGCCGTCGTAGCTGAAATTTATTTCTACCGCCGTAATCAACACCTTGCCTTTGTGAATGGCAGCATCGTCAAAATCCATTTTCATTTTATCAATGCCGGGCAATGCGGTACGCAAACGTGATAACTCCTGCGCTATGGCCGCCACTTTTTCGGCATGGACGCCTTTCATACGCGAGGTACTGTTCTCCGCCTTGTTCCGGAGCGTATTGATTACAATCGCCGGCAGACCGGCCTTTTGCTGATTTTTTCTTCCGCGGGCATCCAGCTTTTGCTGTCGTTCTGCAGATTCCTTTTCAGTTTCTTTTGCTTTACGTAACGCTTTTTCCTTGCTTTTGAAATCGTTGTTCAGGGTATCGGCTTCGATGGCTTTTTGCTCCGCATAAAAATCAAAATTGCCGCCGTAAATGGTAATGCCGCGTTTGCTAAGCTCGTAAACGGTATTTAAGATATTCAGTAAAGTCCTGTCGTGACTTACCACAACCAAAGTATTATTGGTGGACTGAATATAATCGTATAATATACTTCTGCTGGCTGCATCCAACTGATTGCTCGGCTCATCCAACAAAACAATTTCGGGCCGATGGATTTGTATGCCTGCGAGAAAGACTTTTGTTTTTTGTCCGCCACTGAGCGTGTCCAGTTTTTGCGATAAGCTAACATCTTCAAGCTGCCAGTGCGCGAAAGCTTCTCTGCAGCGCTGGTCAATCGTCCAGTCGTCGCCGAGCGTTGCAAAATTTTCATCAGTGGCATTCCCGTTAGTGATTTCATCTAGGGACTTCAACTTGTCTTCAATTTGAAGGGCCTGAGCTACAGTATAAGCATTAAACTGACCGAAAATCTGCGGCACGTAATATGGCGTCGAATCGGCCTTTGCTACGCCTGCTGATGGTTGCAGTACATCTGCCAGCAATTTTAAAAGAGTCGATTTCCCGGTACCGTTATTACCGACAAGCGCAATTTTTTCGTGTTTATTTATGTTGAGATTTATCCTGGTGAACAATAGCTCACGATTGGGATGTATATAGGAAACATCGTGAAGAATAAGCATAATTTCTTTCGTTAAAGCGTGAATAATTACAGGGCTATAGTGATGTCCTGATTAATTTTTTCCGGAAAGAAATTGGGTATTACATTAAGTAATGGATGTGTTATATATTGAGGCAAATATAAGAAACTTCAGTTAAAGCGATGTGAACACTTTTTAACCAGCTCACTTCACCACCACAACGTCCTTAAACTCCGTCTCCCTCAGCATGGTTATCAAGGTGTCAATCTTCACAGGCTTAGAGATATAATTATCCATCCCTGCTTTCAGGCAAATTTCGCGGTCTTCCAACATGGCGTTGGCGGTCATGGCGATAATTACAGGCTGTTTTTTCTGATGCTCGCGGATGTAGCGGGTAGCTTCCAATCCATCCATTTCCGGCATCTGCACATCCATCAGTATAAGATCGTAATATTGGTTGTCGAGCATTTGTATTACTTCCCTGCCGGTAGTGGCGAGGGCGGCATTGTAACCAAGTTTTTCCAATACCTTCAATATCATCTTCTGATTTATAGGATTGTCTTCGGCCACCAAAATGTTTAGCGGTTTGGATAGTGCAAAATCTTTACTTAAAGCCGATAGCGGTTTGGCTGTGTCAGTACTAACCAGCGATTGCTGAAATTGCGCTATAATAACCTTTTGCAAATGCAGCGGTTTAACCGGTTTGCTTAAAACGGCGGTAAACAAGCCCGGGTGGTTTTTCTGGCTTTCATCACCAATTGAACTTAACAGGATAACCGGCATGGTTTTAAACTTTTGCCTTATGATTGTGCTAAGGGCTACGCCATCCATATCCGGCATTTGCATGTCACTTATAACCAGGTCGATATCTGTAGTGGTATCCAATAAATGCAATGCTTCGCTTGCATCTGCCGCCAATAACGGAACGAGGTGCAAATGCTCCATCTGCAATTGAAGTATCCGCCTGTTGGTGGCGTTATCGTCAACTATCAGCACCTTTTTATCTTTCAATAATCCAACGCCCGAGGTAACAACCGGCTGATTGCCAAATTCGCTTACCTGGCATTTTATGGTGAAACTAAAGATAGTGCCCGTGCCCTGTTCGCTGCTAACCAGAATTTCGCCGCCCATCAGGTTTACCAGGCGCTGGCAAATAGCCAGGCCAAGCCCGGAACCACCGTACTTGCGTGTGGTAGACGAATCCACCTGCGAAAATGCTGCAAAGAGTTTTGGTAGCTTATCCACCGGAATACCGATGCCGGTGTCTTTTACTTCAAAGCCCAGCTCTATCTCATTCCGCTTAACTTGGCGCAGCATTTTAACTCCAAGGTACACTTCGCCATGATGGGTGAATTTAATGGCATTCCCCAGCAGATTTAGTAATACCTGCCTTAGCCGCATACCATCGCCGATTAAGTCGAGCGGTAGCTGAGGGTCTACATAATAAATCAGGTCGAGACCGATTTCGGTCGCCTTGCCTGAAAGCAGATCCAGGACATCTTCCATGCAATTCCGGAGGTTGAAATCGTGCATGTCAATCTCCATCTTGCCCGACTCTATTTTCGAAAAGTCTAGAATATCATTAATAACGTTTAACAATGCCTCACCGCTGTGCAGGATAGTCTGCGAAAACTCGCGCTGTTCTGCATCCAGGTTGGTTTCATTCAACAGGGCCGCCATACCGAGTACACCGTTCATCGGTGTGCGTATCTCGTGGCTCATGGTTGCAAGAAACACGCTCTTGGCCTGGTTGGCTTCGCGTGCTTCTATAGTCGCCTGTTCAGCAGCTTCCTTTGCTTTTTCGGCTTCTTCACGCGATTTTCGTTCATCAACAGTCATTTGGGCTAACAGTTCCGTACGTTCCTTAACTTGCCTTTCCAATTCAATTTGGTGTTGCTGAATTGAACGTACCCTTAATTTAAATAGCCCGTAAATAAGACCGATCACCAGCATGCATGTAAGTGTTATAAACCACCAGGTATACCAAAACGGCGGAACGATGGTTATCTGCAGGCAATCCTTCACGGGCGACCAAAGCCCCGCGCTGTTCTGATATTTTAATTTGAAGGTGTAATCGCCAGGAGAAAGATTAGTATATGCTGCTGTTGTTTTAGTGCCAACATAGTTCCATTCATTATCAAAGCCTTCCAATTTGTAAGCATACTGCTTTTTATCGGTCGAGCCATAATCAAGTGCTGCATATTCCAAAGAGAATACAGTTTGTTTATGAGATAGCGTTATCGATCTGGTATCCGAAACGTCTTGTTTTAATGGCGATGGGTCAGCGGCGTTTTTTGCTATGGTAAGCGGCTTGTTAAAAAGTTGAAACGAGGTTATTACCAACGGAGAAAAAGCCAGCGGCTTTAAGATCTGCTGCGGGTAAAAGGCATTAAATCCGTTAATGCCGCCAAAATACATCCTGCCGTCACTGGCTTTAAGCGCCGAGTGGGGTTTAAATTCATCGCTCTGTATGCCATCTTCGGTGGTATAATTCTGAAATCTTTTGGTTGATGGATGAAAAACCGACAAACCACCATTGGTGCTTATCCAGATTTTGTCATAATCATCCTGCCTTATAGCGTAGGCAATATCGCTTGGCAGGCCGTTCTTCTTTGTAAATACGGTGAAATGTTTTGTCACGGGGTTAAATTTATCTACCCCCGAGAGTGTAGCGAGCCACAGGTTACCCTCGTTATCTTCAAAAATATCGGTTACACCATTATTGCTCAGGCTGTTTTTCGATTCATCATGCTGATATTGGACAAAGGTATTCGTTTTGCGGTCGAGCACTTCGAGTCCGGCATCAGATGTGCCTATCCAAAGATTTTCGTTTTTATCTTCGTAAAGCGAGTATATGTAGTTGCTGCTTAGTCCTTTCGGATTGTTAATATCGAACTTGTAATGCGTGAAGCTTTTGGTTTTTTTATCATAACAATCCAGCCCTCCGCCGAACACGCTTATCCATGTTTTTCCATCACGGGTATGTATCAGGTTATAAACATTATTACCGGTCAGGCTATTAGGATTACCCGGTTCGGGCGCCAGGTAAGTGAACTTTTGTGTTTTTTGGTTTAGTATGCTGATGGCATTGCCCCAGGTCCCAGCCCAGATGTCACCGTCCGCGTCCTGGTTAACCACCAGTACATAATTACCAGCAATGCCGTTTTTACCTTTTGGCTGTTGTTTGTATGCTGTGAAAGTCCCTGTTTTCGGGTCGAATTTATTAAGGCCGCCACCATCTGTACCTACCCATATTTGCTTGCCCCGGTCCTCAAAAAGCGCCAGTACAAAGTTATTTGCCAAGCTGCCAGGTAACGAATTGTGGCGGTAAAGTGTAAAGCTCGATGTGGTTTTTTTATAAAGATTTACCCCGCCGCTAAAGGCCCCAAGCCACATATTACCGAGCTTGTCGTTGCAGATGGCGTATATCGAATTGCCGTTGATGCTGTTATTATCAACCTCATCGTGCGCGTAGTTGTAAAACCTATCTGTTTTGGTATCCAGAATAGACAAGCCCCCGTTTTCGGTTCCTATCCACAGTTGGCCCGAGTCATCCTTTTTTAAACTATATATGGTATTGCTCGATAATGTATTGGCCGAGTTTTCCTCGTGCTGGTAACGTTTAACAGCACCAGTATTTTTATTGAACAGAAATAGTCCCTGTTCCTGTGTGCCAACCCAAAGCTCCCTGCTATTATTTTCAATAATACAGATTACGTTACCGGTTACGTTTTTCTTTGTCGATGGGTCTGTAAAAGGGAAGCTTGAAAATGAGTTGTTAGCAGGATTGTACAAACTAAGGCCGCCCGATAGCGTGCCTATCCAAAGCTTGTGTTCGCTGTCCTCGAATACCGTGCGTACGTTGTCGTCGTTTATGCTGCCGGTGTCAGCCGGATTATGTATGTGATGCTGAAACGTTTTCTTTTTAATATCGAAGTAATCCAGACCGCCGTTTTGGGTGGCTATCCATAATTTGTCGTTATGGTCGAAGGTTAGTCTGTTAATGATGTTGTTCGAGACTGTGTTGGTATTTTTTGCATCATGCATGTAGCGTACAAACTTCCCGGTAAGCCGGTCGTACATATCTAACCCGCTTTGTGTGCTTATCCATATGTTACCGTCATGATCTTCTGCCAGGTCGGTAATAAGGTTATTGCTTAGGGTCTGTTCGTTTTTGGCATCGTATCTAAAGGAGGTGAACTTATAACCATCGTACCTGTTGAGCCCGTTACGGCTGCCTATCCACATAAAACCACGGCTGTCCTGGATAATGCAATTGATATTTACCTGCGATAGACCTTCGCGCGTGCCAAAATGCTCAAATTTAAGGCTTGGGTTTTGCGAAAACCCCGCAAACGGAAGAATAATTAACAAAAAAAATGTTACCCGGGCTAACACACGTACCACACCAAAGCCGTTCACCATTTACTTAAAATTAAGTCCTGTTTGCCCAGGGGAGGCAAAAAATAATTGATTATGACCTTATACGTAAACTATTCGTAAAAGTTGTGTGTCCCTTAGCTATAAACCAGGTGATTTAAACCAGGAGTGAGAATTATTTAAAACCAAAAAATAAAAAATATGTTGTGCAAAATCCCCCAATTTTTTGAATAAATCCCCCAATATATCTGCGATATTTTTCGTAATTTTGTCGCTTCATAGCACACGTCCGTGTGCATTGTGATAAGGTTTAGGTTAAAATCCCCGAGCAGCGAGTGTAAGGGGGTTTTTATTTTAAGGCCTTTCCGTAATTCTAATTGAGCTTTTTGAGGTATCGGCGATTTTTAACCACAGAGATGCAGAGGAGACACAGAGAACGCGGAGGAAGAAAATAACATAACAAGCTTTTAAATTTATGTGAGATTTTCTTTTATTCATAGATAATCAGTGAAATCACCTAAATCAGTGCAATCCCTAAAAATAATCGGTGAAATCATTCTCCAATCTCTGAAATCATCACTTACTTTTGCCGCCACATGAACTCATCACTTAAAAACAAATTCGACGGTATAATTTTCGACCTCGACGGTACGCTTTGGGACAGTACAGGCAACGTAGCTAAGGCATGGCAGGCAGCCGTAGGCTCTGTTGATTACATTAAAGAGGAAATGACGCAGGAACGCGTTCGCTCTATAACCGGAATGACTTACGATTCCATCTTCGATAAGCTATTCCCTAACCTTACACCGGAACAACGTGCCGAAATACAATCGCTTTGCGGAAAGTATGAGCTGGAAATTTTACATGAAAAAGGCGGCGAGCTTTATCCTGGTCTGGATGAAACATTAGCCTGTCTTTCTAAAAACTACCGGTTGTTTATCGTTAGCAATTGTCAGAGCGGCTATATCGAAGTGTTTTTTAAGATAAGCGGTATGGAGCATTATTTTTCCGGTCATCAATGCTATGGCACCAAGGGAAATCCTAAAGCGGAAAACATAAAAGATATTGTTAATGACCATAACCTGGAATCGCCGGTTTATGTGGGCGATACCATGGGCGATTACGATTCGGCGACCAAAGCCGGAGTCCCGTTTATTTTTTGTGATTATGGCTTTGGCAAGGTAGAAGAGGGGCAGATTGCTACCATCAACAATTTTGATGAATTGAAAGATTTATTGTAGAGACACAATACTTTGTGTCTGAATTTTGCATCGACTGGATTTATATAGGAGTACAACGCTCTATCACATGACGTAAAAGATTAGGGACGGAAAATATTCCGTCGCTACCAATTATAAATTTCCCTATTTTTATAATTTCAACACACTGCCATGGGATTAACAAACAAATTTTCACGTCGTGATTTTATTCGTACAAGTTCTATAGGTCTCGGTGCGCTGGCTATGACGCCGGCTTTACAATCCTTTACCCTTCCTGATAAAAAGAAACTAGGTGTTGCATTGGTGGGCCTGGGTTCTTACAGCACCGGGCAACTCGGCCCTGCATTGCGGCATACAAAAGATTGTTATTTGGCAGGCATAGTTACAGGGACACCATCCAAAGCGGTGGATTGGGCTAAGAGATATAATATCCCTCAAAAAAACATCTACAATTATGAGAATTTTGGCGAGATAGCCAATAACCCCGATATCGATATAATTTATGTTGTGCTCCCTGTATTTATGCATAAGGAGTACGCTATTAAAGCGGCCCAGGCCGGTAAGCATGTTATATGTGAAAAACCTATGGCGCTGAATGCAAAGGACTGCGAAGAAATGATAACCGCCTGCAGAAAGGCAAACAGGTTATTATCTATCGGTTACCGTCTGCATTTCGAGCCTCATAATATGGAAGTAATGCGGCTCGGACAGCAGCACATTTTGGGGAACATAAAAAAGATTGATACCGGCAACGGCTTCACCTACGGCGGAGACCCCAACGCATGGCGGTTAAAAAAAGCAATGGCCGGTGGCGGCGGACTGATGGATATGGGCATCTACAGCATACAGGGTGCCCGGTACACCATTGGCCAGGAACCTATTGCAGTTAAAGCCAGGCAAGAAAAGTTGCGGCCGGAATTTTTTAAGGAGGTGGATGAAACCGTTTTCTGGGAACTGGAATTTCCGGACAAGCTTATCACTACCGGTAAATCAAGCTATAACAACGACTGGAGCTACCTGAAAGTGGAAGCCGATAACGGCAATTTTGAGCTTGGTCCGGCTTATGGCTATAATGCCATTGATGGTAGTATCAATGGCAGCCCGATGAAATACCCGCAAATTATACAGCAGGCCGCCCAAATGGACGACTTTGCCAAATGCGTAACCCTCAACAAACAAAGCCGTGTTCCCGGCGAAGAAGGCCTGAAAGACATGAAGATTGTTGATGCCATTTACCGCAGCCTGGATTCAGGGAAGTGGGAGAAAATTGGTTGATCAGTTGTAACGGTTGTAGTAGTTGTAAGGGTTGTAGATGTTGAAACTGCACACTATCTTTATAGCGATTGTATTGCTACAACGATAGCAATTATTAAACCGGCACAAACTAACAACTACTACAACATTTACAACAACTACAACTAACAATGCTCTTCCCCGAAGATTTCTTGCATTACGTATGGAAGTTCAGGCTTTTTGAACGGACTGACTTGCGTACCACCGATGGGGAGGAGTTGGAGATATTTTCGGCCGGGATGCATAACTCAGATTCAGGGCCGGATTTTCAGACCGCCAGGATCAGGATAGGGGATACTGCCTGGGCGGGGAATGTGGAGGTACATATCTCGTCGTCCGATTGGCAACGGCACGGGCATACTACTGACGATTCATACAGTAACGTAATACTGCATGTGGTTTATAAGGACGATAAGCCGCTGGTGCTGCCCAATGGACGGAAAGTTCCCACGCTGGAATTGCATAACCGTATTTCAGATGATTTATATCAACGCTATCATAAACTTATTTTCGGCAGCCAAACGGTGATTCCTTGTGAAGCTGCCATTGGCGAAGTCGATGGCCTGACCATGCACAACTGGCTGACAAGGGTACTGGTTGAGCGGCTGGAAAAGAAATCGGATACAGTCATAAACGCCCTTAATATAAATCGCGGCGACTGGGAAGAGACTTTTTACCAGTTCCTGGCGGCAAACTTCGGCTTTAAAATCAATGCGTTGCCGTTCGAACTTTTGGCAAAATCACTGCCGCAGTTAACGCTGGCAAAACATAAAAACAATCCCCTGCAAATTGAGGCATTGATATTTGGCCAGGCCGGATTCCTGGCGGGCGACCTGAAAGATGATTACCCGCTGAAACTTAAAAAGGAGTATGAATTCCTTCAAAAAAAGTATCAACTCAAGCCAATTGAAAATCACTTGTGGAAGTTTCTGCGGATGCGTCCTCAAAATTTCCCTACTGTCAGGCTGGCGCAGTTTTCTTCATTAATCGTTCATTCCAATCATTTATTTTCGAAGGTATTAGAGATAAGAGACGTAAAGGCATTGCGCAACCTTTTTACTGACATCAAGGTTAACGATTATTGGGAAACGCATTACCGCTTCGATGTGGAGTCGCCACCATCGGCAAAAACTATGGGCGCAGCTTCTGTTGATATTTTATTGCTGAACACTTTGGCATTATTTCTGTTTAGTTATGGGCGACATAACCAAATACAGCATTATATTAACCGCTGTTTAAAACTATTGGAGCATTTGCCGAACGAAAGCAATAATATTGTAACGGATTTTGTTAATTTAGGAGTGAAAATAAATACGGCGTTTGAGTCGCAGGCCTTGCTGGAGTTAAAAAATAACTACTGTAATTATAAGAAATGCCTGCATTGCGGCGTTGGTAATAAAATACTAAAGTTAGGTTGATATGCTGCAACGGATTCTCACATTTTTTGAACGGTACTCATTCGGGGTATGCACTTACCTCGGCGAAAAGTTCAATGTCTCCATTGGTAAGATACGCCTGTTTTTTATCTACTCATCCTTCCTGGCGGTGGGCTTCCCGCTGATATTCTACATCTTCGCCGGCATTGTGCTCGATATCCGCAAGTTTGTAAGAAGGGTACATACCCGCGTTACGGATTTGTAAGTTGTTTCGGAATTCGGAAGTTCGATTTCGGAATTAAAATGAAGAAACTCTTCTAAAACGCTCCTGTTTCCATTTTTCAAAAATCGTTCCTGCATATCCTGTCTGATCGAAAGTTTTATCTGCTTCACGGGTAACCTTATTGGCCAGGTATTTCATCAGTAATGACTTAATTTCCTGTAGCTCTTCTTAAGGCTGGTCATTTCTGAACAACTTCAGAATTTCCAATTGTGTGGAGATGAGTGCCACCGCCATATGATAGTTTTTATCGAAGATAATTAAAATAATTGCAGCCCGACAAATTGATGTAGCGTATGATTGGTGATAATACTGAATAATACGAGCGTCATATATTTTCATAATACCTTCTGTGAAAAACCTTTTACCGGTTAAATGGTTAGATTTCCAGACTTAATATTTAAGTCTTACATAATTGTAAGTAAACTGACTCATTTTGATATCATTATATACTTTAGCTTTCAAAAGATTTTTTCTGGCACAAAAGCTTTTAACATTAGCCTTTTTAACGGCCGTCAGCACTCTGGCTTACGGGCAAGTAAGTGCACCCTCCGATTCGACCAAAGCAGATACTTTGCACATAAAAAAAGCGTCTCAGGCCAGGCCGGTTGATAATTATAACAAGCAATATGATGTCGGCGATTTATACCGCAATATCTTCCATCCCGGTAAAGCGCCGGATACATTGAAGAAAAGGTCTGGTATAACTATCATACCTAACATTGCTTCAAATCCTACCATTGGTTCGCAGATTGGGATCAAGGCGGTAGCCGGTGTAAAACTGGGTACCGATCCAAGCACGCTTTTATCCGTTGCGTCAACTTCGGCATCTATCACCACCAAGGGCATTATCTATTTTTACGTTAACCACAACGCCTTCACCAATGGTAATAAATGGAACTTTCAGGGCAGCTTAGTGGCGGCAAAAACGGTTTCGCCGGATTATGGCCTCGGCATAGGCAGGGGCAATTATGATAGCGAGGCCGACCACGTACTGAGCGACCCTGAGCGAAAAGGACATGCCTTACATTCTTACTATTTTAATCTGCGCGAGAAAGTTTATAAACAAGTTTATAAGAACTTTTTCCTGGGCGCCGGTTTATCATTTGACGTGAGAAGGAGTATAAAAGATAACGCAGATACATCCGGCAAATTGACACCTTTTAAGGTCTACAATGACCGTTTGGGTTTTCCGCAAGACCATTATTCATCTAACGGCTTCTTGTTTAATGCTGAATATACTACCCGCGATAACCAAAACCGGGCTTACAAAGGCATTTATGCCGATGCCGGTATCCGCATTAACCAAACCTGGATTGGCAGTACTAAAAATGCGGTGCAGTTTACAACAGATTTCCGGAAATATTTCAGCCTGTCAAGCACCCATCCCGAGCATGTAATTGCGGTGTGGAACTGGGGCTCATACCTGCTAAGCGGTGCCGTGCCGTATATGGAATTGCCCGGCACAGGTCGCGACGGCTCATTCAAGAGTGGCAGGGGATACGTAGGGCAGTATTTTAGAGGCACCAAGTTTAACGATACAGAAGTAGAATACCGTTTCCCGATATTAAATAATAAATTTTTAAGCGGCGTAGTATTTGGCAACCTGCAAACGGCTAACGATGACCAGGGCACTAAGCTCTTCCAGGTTTGGCAGCCAGGCGGTGGTGGCGGTTTGCGCGTGCTGTTTAACAAAGCCACCCGCACCAACCTTTGTTTGGATTATGCCTGGGGTAAATATGGTTCGAAGGGATTCTTCTTGAATTTGAATGAGGCGTTTTAAACTAAGAATTCGCTGGTGAGAGATAAACTGCGTCTAAAAACATTACGGGGCACGCAGCAAACCCTTTAAATAAAAGATCGCTGCAAGCTGATCATTTATTTGTTGGCCCAAAAGAGTTCGCCTTGTACCCCGTAACGTTTGTCCGTTAACCCCGGATTATAATAACTTGCCGCTAACTACCGCATCCTGTAGGTTGCTTACCCTGAAACGCGGTTTGTAAAGGCGGTTTGATAAACGTTTTACCCATTGCGCTTTATAACCGAACACGGTACGGATTACCTTAACACTAGCCGACCCGGTAGGATAACCGTATTTATACCAGCTGAACTTGGACAGATCGATCCGAAACGCTTCCGCGAATTCAGCTAAAAACAGATCGATCTCGATATCAACGATGTCCAGATCAAGGTCAATGCTCGTGTCAAGGTTCAACGTACCCGGATCAACTTTCCTGATTTTGTACCTGGTACAATAATCAACTATAAATTCTCTTAATTGAGGGTTCATCTCTTCCATTTGAATTAATAGCGTCGGTGTCATTTGTGTTATAAGACGACGATGTTTTTGGAAGGTTGCATTAAATTTTCCTTTTTTTCAAATCTTCGGCACTAATTCATAATCACCCCCAAGGTCAAAGCAATGCGGTTATCGCAACATCTAAGTAAATATACGAATAGTTTCGTATATTATTATAACGAAGTGAAAATATTTTTAAAAAAAGCGTCTAAATGCTTTTTTTAAGCACTGCAAGCTCCAGGTGCCGACGTGCAGTACCGAATTTTTCTCCGGGGTGAAAGGGGAGCATTTCGCCGGTAGGGTGGTAGCCGCGACGCTTATACCAGTCAATCAGCTCGTGGCGTATGCTGATAACGGTCATGCTGAGCGTGTGGATATCCAATTGTTTGGCTTGCTCTTCGGCAGCCAGCAGCAAGTCGCGCCCGATGCCTTTGCCTTGTAGTACCGGTGAGACGCTGAACATGCCTACATACAACCTTGGTCTGCGAACTTCAAGGTAAACACAGCCGTTTATAACACCGTTTTCGTCGGTGTTTTTCAGGATAATTACGTTATCGTCGTTAAAGTAGCTGGTTAGCATTTCTTCGTCGATACGCATACCATCCAGCAAATCGGCTTCGGTGGTCCAGCCTTGCTTTGAGGTTTCGCCGCGATAAGCACTGTTTACTAATACGTTTAATTGAGGTACGTCCGCAAGGACGGCTTTGATTACCGGCATGACAATTTTTTTGGAATGGCAAACCTAAAGCTTTTGGAGATAAGAGTCAAGAAGGAGGAGACAAGAACCAAGACGGGGAACTGAATTGTAACATTCCTATGGCGCTGCCGGTATAACTAAACCTTAAAAGGCGCATTGAGTTAAATGTTTAAATAAACAATTAAAGCCATGAGATACTTGAAAATATTTTTCGCAACAGTAATAGCAGTAATTACTTTCAGTGCTGCAAAAGCTTCGGCTGCAACTACAGCCGAAGCTCCATTCCAGCATCGTTATTATCGCCATCATCGGGTAGTACATCGCAGACCGGTTCATCATAGTCGTGCGTACTATCGTCATCACCGCAGGCATTATCGCCGCAACTAATAAACGCGTAGCCCTGTCGGCAAGACGGGGCTGCATGTTTTATCTGTCATGCTGCTTTCAGCGCGATATGTAGTTTAATAGTCGGGCTGATGAAGTGGTTATACTTGAAGTTTTCAGTAGCCACGTTCCAGTCGCGGCGATTAATTTCTGCGTCGGCTACGGCGACAAACTCGGCCCCTGTACTTTTTTGTATCCCGGTTTTAAAGCTGATTTTTTTGGTAACGCCGTGCAGGTTTAAGTTCCCTTCAATTATAATCTTCCGTTGATCCTTAGCATCTGCATAAATAATACCGGTAATGTCAAACCGCGCTACGGTAAATCTGCCGGTATCAAAAAAATTATCGCCTTTCAGGTTGGCTTCCAGCTTTTCTTTGTCGGGTGATTGAAGGTCGGTGACCTTTATACTTTGCATATCTATTAGTATAAAACCGCCCAAAAGCTTTTTGTCCCTGAAATTTAACTTACCCCAATAAACGTTGATAGTGCCATCGTGCGTACCGGTCATTTTTTCGGCATGCCAGGTAACCCGGCTTTCGCTTTTGTCTACGTTCAGGCTAGTCTCTCTACTTGTTTTAACCACTGTGTGCGGGTTAATTATACTGCCATTTACCAACAGCAGCATGGATAACAATAGCGCTTTCATATACTTTCAATTTTGGTTTACAAAGCAAGATTAAGCCGTTAAAAAGCCACTTCAAATTAAAGTAGACCATGCGCAGCATTAGTAGACATATACCTGTAAGTGATTTTGGGCGAATCTGTTTATCTACTAAATTTGATGTTGGTCGATTGAATTATACGTTCATCTTTTTTATGCCGATTTTTGAATAACCAATTAAACAGCAGCAAATGAAATGGCCTTTAGCTAAGAAATTGTTATACCTGGGGTTCTTTATTATCATCACGTTGATATTCCTGTACGACAGGCGTTACCTGGTCCAAAAAGCCGGTCTGGGGCATTTTGTAGAATGCACAGTAGTCAGGCTTGGGCTAATTATGTCATTGGCATACCTGCATCTGCATTACCTGGTGCCAAGATACTTTTCGAACAAAAAATACGTGAATTATTTTGCGTTGCTTGTTTTATCGCTAGGGCTATATGTAGCCCTGCAAAGCCTTTACGATTTTTACCTGTATGGCTTTGTTATCGGGGTAGTTAATTACCGGAATTTCTGGTACAATTTTCCGTTTAACTTAATAACTACATCCTGGTATTTGCTGTTAACAATGGCCTTTAAGTTAAGTCTTGATTGGTATGAGCAGAGAAAGGAGCTTATAAAATTGCATGAGGAATTAAGCCGTGTACCCGCATTTGTGAATAGCGAAAAAGAAGGCGAATATCTTTTCTTAAAATCAGGCACCAGAAAATTGAAAACGCCGATAGCAAGCGTTACTTATATAAAGGGTTTAAAGGATTATTCAGTGGTTTATACCGAGGATAGCAAGATAATTATTAAAGGCACATTAAAATCTGTAGAAGAACTATTCCCTGAAAAACATTTCACCAGGATACATAAATCATATATGGTTACCAACAGCAAAATTAAACAGATGGAAAGCAATAAAGTTGTACTTTCAAACGGTGTAGCTGTACCTATTGGGCGCAGCTACAAGCACCTGCTTAATTTGTTGTAAGCGGTTGCTACAAATTTCTGTAATCCTCCCGTGCCGGGCTGAAAATATCGATCAGTTTGCAGTCGGTAATAGCTTTGCCGCTATGCCAAACATTTGACGGGATAACTACAAACTTGCTGCTATCCAGCTGTTTTATAACGCCATCGATATTAAACTCGAAAACTCCTTCAATAACAAACGAGCTTTGCTCATGTATATGCTGATGGTAGGGCACCGAGCACCCGGCCTTTACATCGATAAAGTTGAAGGTGTTGGTATCTGTATGAATTAGTTTTGAAAAGAAGCCCGGGGCGATTTCTTTGATGTCGATATCGCTAAAATCACGAAAGATAGAGTTGTTCATATTTTTTACGGTTGAATGAGCGTGTGTACAATATTAAAAATTAAAAAACATTTATCTTTATCTATATAAAACCATCACGCATACTATAAGGTTATTTAACAAAGGTTTTACAACCACCTACTATGGCATTTATTGATTACTACCAGGTTTTAGGTGTCGATAAAAAGGCATCGGAAAAAGATATCAAGGCGGCGTACCGGAAACTAGCCCGCAAATACCATCCCGACTTAAACCCCAACGATGCGGAAGCCCACAAGAAATTCCAGCAGCTAAACGAAGCCAACGAGGTTTTAAGCGACCCCGAAAAGCGCAAAAAATACGACCAATACGGCGAAAACTGGCAGCACGGCGCAGAATATGAGCAAGCTCGCCAGCAGCAGCAAAGGCAGCAGCAGGCTGGAGGTTTTGGTGGCGGGCAACAAGGTGATTTTGAAGGTTTCGGCGGCGATGATTTTTCCGATTTTTTCCAATCGATGTTTGGCGGCGGCGGTGGGGCAGGTGCGAGGGGAGGCAGACAGGCTAAGTTTCGTGGACAGGATTACAACGCAGAGCTGCGGCTGAGTTTAAAAGAAGCAGCTGAAACCCACAAACAAACGCTGACAGTAAATGGCAAAAATATACGTATTACTATACCTGCTGGTGTAGAGAACGGGCAAAATATAAAGATTGCCGGTCATGGCGGTCCCGGCACGAACGGGGCGCCGGCCGGCGATTTATACATCACTTTTATTGTTGAAGACGACCCCCGCTTTAAACGAAACTGCAAGGACCTGTTCGCCAACGTAAAGCTTGACTTATACACTGCAGTGCTTGGCGGCGAGGTGACCATCGATACGCTGGACAGTAAGGTGAAAATAAAGGTTAAGCCTGAAACGCAAAACGGCACCAAAGTAAAGCTTAAAGGCAAAGGCATGCCCATTTATAAAAAAGAAAGCCAGTTTGGCGATTTATATGTGACTTATGATTTACAGGTGCCAACGAATATTACCGATAAGCAGAAGAAACTATTTGAGCAAATCAGGGACGAGGCGAAGGGCTGACGAGTCTGTAAGACGGAGAACAATACTAATGAACTAATAGACCAATAAACTAATGAGCCAGATTAATTTGATAGCTGCTACTGATATATGCATCCATCATGGTGTGGAATATACTTTTATTAATTCCCTAAGCGAAGCAGGACTGCTAAAAGTAAAAGTAATAAAGAAAAGTACTTATATCCCGGAGCCGGAATTACTGAGACTGGAAAAGATGATACGAATGCACCAGGACCTTGAAATAAACGTCGCCGGGATTGAGGCTATCGTACACCTCCTGGAAAGGGTTGAGCAAATGCAGGAAGAAATGCGGCTTTTACGAAACCGGCTCAGTTAATTATTATACCATGCTTTAATCGGCCTGCCTGCCGGGTAGCCGTTTTTAGTGCGATATGTTTTGCGTTCGGCTGTGAAATCCCACCAGGTTTTGGCACTCCCTTTATTATTGGCATAATGAACGGCTAACAGGCACTGGTCTTCAACACATGGGTCTGTCCAAAAACCTTGCTTACGTTCCAACTCGTCAAACAGGTCATGCCCATTTTTAGTAACCAAATCCTCCAAAGCAAAATAACCCATAGAAATTAAATCCTGCGCAAACTTCGGGCCTACTGATGGAATAGTTTGAAAATCGATGAGTGCAGAAACCTGTCGTGCGCGCTTTTCATCTGCATTTAACAGCCTGCCTATTTCATCAGCGGCATAATCCCTTAGTTGGCTTATTTTAACCTTATTTTGTTTAAGGCTCTGTTTTTCGGTTGATGACAGGTCGAGTTTAAAAACTTTCATCGCGAACAGATATTAAATTGGCAATGTAAAGTAAAAAGTAGCGCCTTTGCCTTCTTCACTATCAACTCCTATTGTGCCTTTATGCCGTTGCATAATTTCACTTGAGATATAGAGCCCGATACCGAAGCCGGATATATTTTTCAGCTTATCGCCTTCAACCCTGTAAAACCGCTGAAAAAGTTTTTCCTGGTCTTTTGGCCTGATACCGATGCCTTTATCAATTATAGATACCTTTATATTATCTTTTTCCTTTGCAGCAGTTACGCTGATTATAGTTTCTTTATCAGAATATTTTAAGGCATTGCTTAAGAGATTACTGACTACCTGTCCAATTTTCTCATGATCCGCATGAATAGTTAATTCTTCTTTTGGTTTAAAATTTATAATACGGCCAGGGCTTAGAGTGACTGTTTCAGCAATGGTTTCTTCAATAAGTTCGTTTAAATCAAAGTCTGTCACTTTTAAATGAAGTTTACCGGATTCGAGCCTTGATAAGTCAAGAAAGGCATGTATCAGGTCGGTCATTTTATTCACCTGGTTGCCTGCCTTTAATAGCGTGCTGTTTACAAAACTATCGCCTGATAATGCCAGCCGTTTAGCCAGTATTTGAATGTAGGCTTTGATTGATGTAAGCGGCGTTTTAAGCTCATGGCTGGCCATAGCAATAAAATCGTTCTTGCGAATCTCGTCGCGTTTATTGTTGGTGATGTCCAGCACAGTACCTAGCATCCTCACCGGTGCTTTCTTTTCGTTATAAATAACAATTCCTTGTGTTTTTATCCAGCGGGGTGAGCCGTCTGGAAGGGAAATTCTTACCTCATACAAATACTTTCCCGTTACGAGCGCCTCGTGGAAAGCAGCTACCACGATATTTTTTAAATCGTCAGGCTCAACCTGTTTTTGCAACTCCTGCTGATTTAAGAGCGGCGCATCAGGCGGATGACCAAATATTTCGTTCATCCGCGGCGAGCTAACGAAGCTTTGGTCTAGCAGGTTGAGGTCCCAGGTAGCCAGGGCCGCTGCATCGGTAGCGAGGCGTAAACGGTCTTCATTTTCGGTGATGATTTCGCGGGCATGTACCTCGTCGGTAATATCGACAACCGTATTCAGGATGTAATCGACATTGGTACCCGCACTTAGTATTGGGATGTTAGAGCACGACCAGTAACGTATATCATAAGTTTTGGTCTCCTTATTATAAACGTCGAAACGATAAGTCGGCACTTCAATTTTTTGACCGGTGACAACCACTTTGGTAAATACGCTTCGGGCGTTGGTATCATCGCTAAGCGTCTTGTCCTCCGGAAATGCTTCAAAAAAGCCCTTGCCTATAATACCTTCTCTTGTGCTTGATGTTACTTCCAGATAGCTGTCGCTGGCAGCGATAATGGTAAAGCGCGGCGCATCCCCTTTAATTAACAAGGAGCCGGGCGATTTTTCAAACACAGTTTTGAAAAGCGCACCAGGTAGGTTAGGAAGTAGGTCGGCAGTCATAGGTATAATGTGTGCCTTTTAATTAAAAAGATGAAATTAAGCAGATAAAATGTAAACCAAAAGTAGTTGACGATAATTTATACCACATGCCATGTAAGGCCAGCGTACGCCTACCTTTTATAAATATTATATAACCTTAAAAAAACGATTTGTAGCTTTGTGGTTTGATAAATTTAAACCCAATCTTATGAAATCATTATTACTTAGCCTTTGCTTTTTATTTCTATGCCTCGCGGGTTTTTCGCAGACCACGCCGCCAAAAGACACCACTAAATACTGGACGATACACGGACAAAACACCGTATTGATAAGCCAAAGTTCATTCTCTAATTGGGCGGCCGGCGGTGTAAATTCTGTTTCGGCAAATGTGGTGCTCGATTATGATTTTAACTATAAAAAAGGCGTTTGGAGCTGGGATAATAAAGCCATTGCCGGTTATGGCATTAGCAAGCAAAACGGTACCGGATGGCGTAAAAACGACGACCGTATCATATTAAACAGTTTACTTGGCCGCCAGGCGTCCAAATTTTGGTTGTATACCTTTTACATGAACTTCCAGACACAGTTTACCAAAGGATACTCTTACGATGCAACAGACGCACGCACCTTGTTATCAGCTCCTTTTGCACCTGCGTATCTTACTTTCGGTCCAGGCTTCGCTTACAAAAAGTCAGATAATTTCAGGATAAATATTTCGCCGGCAGCAGCGCGTATTACCATTGTGGGTAATGATTCGCTCTCAACCATCGGCGCTTACGGTGTAACGCCAGGTAAAAAGAGTTTGTTCGAATTCGGCGCTTCGTTAGATGCATATTATAAAGTTAATCTTGATAAAAACATCGCTTTTGAAAACATCCTGAAGCTCTATTCAAATTACCTAAAAAAGCCGGGCGACATCTATATGGATTACACCGCTAATATTTTTATGAAGGTAAATAAGCTGATCACAGTGAACGCGGGTGTAGAGCTCATAAACGACCCTAAAGCGCAAATACCGCAAATGAAAAACGGCGTAAATGAATACCATTCGCTGTTACAGGTGAAACAAATTTTCGGCGCCGGCCTTACTTACAAATTTTAAGTATTCCTGACCACATTTATGGAAAAGCAATGTTATCCGGCATTGCTTTTTTGATTACATTATTTGTCGTTATTAATGTCTGCCGACGAATATTTTATTACTAATAATTAAATATCCTGTGCGAAATGTAACATTTTCTTTAAATATAAAAACTGACAAAAACAATTTTCGCTGCTTTTTATTATAGGACTTATTGATATTTAAATAGCTCTTTCGTATTTAAGTCTTAATATAAAAAATATATTAGTAATTAATTAAAAGACTATTTTTATACAATTTATAACTTTATCGTTCTATGCCTAAAGAAAATAAAAAAGATAAAAAGACATCGTTCCATACGCAGATAGCCAAAACGTTAACCGGTATTACCGGGCTCGATGAAATAACCGGCGGAGGCATCCCGACAGGCCGCCCTACACTGGTATGCGGAGAAGCAGGCTGCGGCAAAACATTGGTTTCGCTTGAATTTATTGTGCGTGGTGCGCTTGAGTTTAATGAGCCTGGTGTATTTATGGCATTTGAAGAAAAAGCACAGGAGTTAGCCATGAACGTAGGTTCGCTTGGCTTCAACCTGGAGCAGATGCAGAAGGATAAAAAGCTGAAAATTGATTATGTGCACATAGACCGGAGCGAGATTGAAGAAACCGGTGAATACGATTTGGACGGGCTTTTCATACGCCTGGGTTACGCTATCGACAGCATTGGCGCCAAGCGTGTTGTGCTTGATACGATCGAAAATCTTTTTGCAGGCTTAACCAACCAGGGAATATTACGTGCCGAGCTGCGCCGTCTGTTCCAATGGTTAAAGGAGAAAGGCGTTACCGCTATAATTACCGGCGAAAGAGGTGACGGCCCGTCGCTAACCCGGCAGGGGTTGGAAGAATATGTGTCAGACTGTGTTATCCTGCTTGACCATAGGGTGATCAACCAGATATCGACACGCCGTTTACGGATTGTAAAATATCGCGGTTCGATACATGGCACCAACGAATACCCATTCCTGATTGATGAAGATGGTATTTCGGTATTACCGGTAACATCACTTAAATTAGAGAAGGAGGTATCTTCTGCGCGGGTATCTTCAGGAATACTTGCGCTTGATAAGATGCTCGGCGGCCACGGTTTTTTTAAAGGTGGCAGCATATTGGTTTCGGGCACTGCAGGTACCGGCAAAACCAGTATTGCAGCTTGCTTTGCCAACGAGGTTTGTAATCAAAAAAAGAAATGCCTGTACTTTGCATTTGAGGAGTCGCCCAACCAGATTATCCGCAATATGCACTCCATCAGCATAGATTTAAAGAAGCATGTAAACAATGGCCTGCTGGAGTTTCACGCCTCGCGGCCGACGCTGCATGGTTTGGAGCAGCACCTGGTAGCCATACATAAAATCATCAAAAAATTCAAGCCCAGCGCTGTTGTGCTTGACCCTATTACCAACCTGATAACAGTAGGTTCGGTTAGTGAGGTTAAAGCGATGCTGATAAGGCTGATTGACTTTTTACAGGAAGAACAAATTACCGTAATGTTTACTGCTCTTACCTTAAACACGGTTGTAAGCGAACAAACCGATGAAGGCGTATCATCATTAGTTGATGCCTGGATTTTAGTGCGCGATATAGAGTTTAACGGTGAGCGTAACCGCGGTATGTACATCATGAAATCGCGCGGCATGAAACACTCTAACCAGGTTAGGGAATTTATAATAACAGATAAGGGAATCGACCTCGTCGAGGTTTATCTTGGCCCGGAAGGCGTGCTTACAGGCTCGGCCCGCGAAGCGCAAAAATTGCATGAACAAACCGGCCAGGTATTACGCACTAACGCTGTAAGCATGAAAGACCGTGAGGTAATGCGAAAACGAAAAGTACTGGAAGCTAAAATCGCCAGCCTGCAGAGTGAATTTGAGTCGGCCGAAGAAGAACTTAATAAAATTTATATAGAGGAAGAGCTGGTAAAAAAAGTATCTGAAGAAAACCGCCAGGCGATGTTGACAATGCGCCGCGGAGAGGGAGCATCCGCCGGAAAAAAAGGGGGTAAGTAATAATGAAAACAAAAGAGTATAAATACGAGTTAAGGTTGTATATAGCCGGCAAGACTGCAAAATCGCAGACGGCGCTCGCTAACCTGCACAGATATTGCGAAGAATATTTGGAAGGTGAATATAAAATTGAAGTGATAGACCTGCTGGTTAAGCCGCAGTTGGCCGAAGGCGACCAGATTTTTGCGGTACCAACGCTGGTACGTAAAGTGCCGGAACCAATACGTAAAATTATCGGCGATCTATCAAATGAAGAAAAAGTGCTGGTAGGGTTAAATATACGCCCGGCTATAAAAAATTAATAATGACGGAGCAACCACGAGTGCCAGCAAACGACGACAATTTTAATAACGATGATATTTACCGGCTGCGTTTATTCGTTACCGGCGCTACGCCTAATTCTACCCGGGCAATATCGAATTTAAAAGAGTTTTGCGAAACTTTTCTGACGGACAAGTACGAACTGGAGATTGTGGATGTTTACCAGCAACCGCTAATTGCCGAGCGCGAGCAGTTAATTGCTTTACCTATGTTAGTAAAATTGTCCCCTTCGCCGCAGCGAAGGTTGATTGGCGACATGTCTGACACCGACAAAGTGCTTAGGGGGCTAAATCTACCGGCCAGACAATGATATGGAACAATCAGAAGTAACATATAATCAGCTGATAAGCGAAAACGAGGAGCTTAAATTACTACTGGAGGAAGCTAATGATACCATTGATGCTATCCGCACCGGGCAGGTAGATGCGCTTATTGTTAACGATGGCGATGGGCACCAGCTCTTTACGCTAAAAACTGCCGACCAGACTTACCGTGTATTTATTGAAAAAATGAATGAGGGCGCGGTTACTGTAAATCGTGAAGGCCTGATTTTATATAGCAATTCGAGGTTTGCAAATATGGTGGGTATGCCGCTTGAAAAAACCATCGGTTTGCATTTTGATTTATTTATAGCACAGGAATCAAAAGAAGTTTACGAAGATATTATCAGCAATGCCTGGGAAGAAGATTGCAAAGAAGAAGTACAACTTGTCAATACTGACGGGAAATTAGTTCCCTGCCTTTTATCGTGCAACACGCTTGAACTTGATGAAGGCGTGGCATTGAGCCTGATACTTACCGACCTTTCGATATTAAAGGAAGCCGAAAATCAGCTTAAAATAAAAAATTTGCAGCTGGCACAAGCACATTTGGCTACCGAGAAGCTAAATAATGAACTGGAGGACACTGTAAAGGAGCGAACAAACGAGCTGTATGTTAGCCGCGAGCACTTTAAGTATCTTGCCAACAACATTCCCCAAATGACATGGACGAACACACCGACAGGTGAGTTTGACTACTATAACCAGCAATGGTATGATTATACAGGCCTTTCTTTTGAAGATACTAAAAAGTTGGGCTGGCAAAAAGCGCTGCACCCTGATGATTTGCGGTTAACTATCGAAAAATTCCTTTCGTCACTGAAAACCGGGGAGATATTTGAAGTGGAGAATCGTTATAAAAGAGGTTCCGACGGCGTTTATCGCTGGCACCTCAACCGCGCCGTTCCGTTACGGAATGAAAATAATGAAATTGTGTTTTGGGTGGGTACCGCTACTGATATAGAGGACCGGAAAAAAGAAATGGAGCGCAAAGACGAATTCATTGGCATTGCCAGTCATGAGCTTAAAACGCCGCTCACCAGCTTAAAAGGTTACCTGCAATTAATATCGTCATACAAAAAAGATGAACTGCCGCTGGTAGTAAAGCAATACATCGAAAAAGCTAATAATTCATTAAATAAGCTACAACGATTAATTAACGACCTCCTCGACGTAAGCAAGATACAAGCCGGTAAGCTTGAATATGCTTTTGCCAATGTAGATTTAACAAAACTAATTAACGATTGCGTCGAAAATGCCCGGCTTATCCATCCGGATAACAACTTTATTATCCGTGATGGAAGTAGTTACGTGGTGAATGCTAATTCTGAGCGATTGGAGCAGGTATTAATGAATTTTATCAATAACGCGGTAAAATACTCGCCAGAAAACAAAGATGTAATAATAGAAACCTCGATACATGATGACAACGTAAGGGTGTCAGTTACCGACTTTGGCATTGGCCTTACAACTACACAAAAGGAACGCATATTCGAGCGCTTTTACCGTGTAGAAGATAAAAAACACATGACCAGTGGCCTGGGCATGGGCCTGTACATCTGCGCCGAGATTATCAGTTACCATAACGGCACCATCGGCGTAGAAAGTGAAGTAGAGAAGGGTTCGACATTCTATTTCGAATTGCCATTGGTTAGCCGATAGAGACCCGTATGAGACTTACGAAGTAATTAAAACGTAAGTCTGCCCGGCAATTAGCCACAATCCGAAAAATCATCCTAATCTGTTTAATCCCGGTTCAGACTACTATATATCATAGGAAACACCCTGTTCAAAAACACTATCGACGCCTTAATCGCAGTAGTATCATTTATACTTTCGTTAGTCGTAATCACAGCCTTTTTTGATGGAATAATAAAGGTAAACTGCCCGCCCCAGCCTAACCCGTAAGTTATCGCATCGCCCTTATAATTAAAATGATAAAAGCATAAAGCATAGGTTGAGCCTTCAAATCCCCACGGGGTGTTATAAAATATGGTAGGATGCAATAGCTGGTCAACCCATTTTGCAGGTACTATATTTTTTCCTTTGTAATTTCCGTTATGGAGCAACAATATCGAAAGCTTGTTCATGTCAGCCGTATGCAATTGAACGCTTAATAGTCCGCAGCCGTCATAATAACCATCTTTCATTTTCCCCCAAATTACATCTTTAATACCCAGCGGTCCGAAAAGGTATTTATTGGCAAATTGCAAAGTTGCCTGGCCTGTAGCTTTTGTTAACAAAACCGAAAGAATATGCGTGCCGGCATTATTATAATGAAACACTTTCCCTGGTTCACTAACTAAGGGTTGTTGTAATACATATTCATAAGGGTTTGACAGTGCAAAGTATTTATCCATTCTTGTTAAATCCTCGTGCCATAGCCCTGATGCCTGGTTCATAACCTGCCTGATGGTGATTTGCTGTTTGCGCTTATCAGTGTCTTTTGCAAGTTCCGGGAAAAACTTTACCAGCTTTTCGTCGACGGAGCTGATATAACCTTTATCGATAGCAATACCGATGAGTAATGACATTACGCTTTTAGTAAGCGATTGGTTATTATATAAATCGGCGGCACTTTTGCCATTGTAGTATTGGTTGAAGATAATCTTATCGTTTTGCGAAACCACGATAGAATAAAGCTGCCGGTTATTTTTCACAGATGCCGCAGTATCGATATTGATTTGCGAAAAAGCTGTCGGAGTAAGGAATATAGTAGTAAATAGTAACGAAAATACTTTCTTCATAAATAATTAAGCGAGTTCAAATTTGTTGTTTTTTCTGCTGACAATAATCTCAGCCACTATTAAGTTAGGCACCCAGCACAGCCATGATATTACACGGTACGAGGCAATAAAATCGAGGTGAATTAAGCCGGTAGCCAACGGTAGCCATATCCGCAGGGTAACTGCCGCAAACGTAAGCGCGTAATTGCGTATCATCCATCGTTCGTGCTCATCAATTTGCAATTTGCGTATACTGGTATAGGCTTTAATATCAGTAAAAAGCCAAATTAGGGCCAGCGAACCAAATCCAACCACACTAATAATCCCGCCAGATGCAAAGAAAGCAATATACAAGCCCGCGCAACTGCTCAATAATACCGACAACACGTATACCTTTCCCACAAAGCGATGCACATTTAAATAACGACCACGAAGCCGGTTGCTGAACTGGCTCCAGCCGGTCAGCATAGCAATGCCGCCTGCTGTGATATGTACATAGAATAATGTGTGCCAGACGCCGCTGCTCAACAACTCTTTGGGTTTCGATGCCAGCAAGCCTTTACTATGCATATCCACAAAATAGTATATGGCGGGGTATAAGCCAATGGCGATGGCAAAAAGCACAAACGGTATCCAGGGTAAATTTTTTAGTTTCATAATGGTTAGGGCTGATTGATATTATGACTGAAGCTTGCCTGTTTATGTTACAGGTTTTTACAACAGAAAACAACAATCCTGCTCACCGGCGTAAAGGTAGTTATGGTTGGCCCTGCCAGCATTGTCCATTGGTCACCCAAAACCGTCCGGTAGTCAAAATAGTTTCCTAAGACCCAGGGCGAGCAGTTCTTTTACATAAAAAAGAACAACCAATGGAAACTACTCAAAGACAAACCTACCTCGACTGGCTTCGCATAATATCAATAGCCGGTGTATTATTCTTTCATTCAGCAATGCCCTATACCGCTTACGATTGGTGGCACATTAAAAATAAAGAAACCAGCCACCTGGTAATGGAAGTAGTGTTTTTTATGCACATGGTGCGTATGCCGCTGCTGTTTTTTATTTCGGGCACCGTTAGCTATTACATGATGCAGCGCCGCAGCAGTCTCAATTTTATCGGCCTCCGTTTTCGCAGGCTGTTTATCCCGCTGCTGGTGGGCATGTTCATTATCGTGCCACCGCAAATCTACATGGAACGCCTCAATAACGGCTTTCACGGTTCGGTTTGGGATTTTTATAAAACCACCTTCAATTTCATACCTTATCCAAAAGGTAATTTCAGCTGGCACCACCTGTGGTTTATCGCTTACCTGTTTTTGTACGATTTAGTGCTTGCGCCGGTATTCGCCTGGATGGTATCGCCCAAAAGCGAAGACTTCAAAGCAAAGTTAGCCGCGCTTGCTAAAGATAAATGGGTGTACGTTTTAACCCTGCCAAGTATAGTTTGGTTCGCCCTTTTAAGCAACAAGCACCCGGAAACCGGTGACCTGGTGCACGACTGGTGCTACTTTGTATACTGGCTCTTCTTCCTGCTGGCAGGCTTTATCTGCATCATCCAGCCTAAGCTGATGGATAGCCTGGAGCGCAACCGCCGCTTTGCCTTAACTATCGGTTTCCTGGGCCTGCTGCTTGTTAACTATATGCGCTGGAATAAACTCGACCCGTTTTATAGCGGAAGCCCGGATGACCTGTCGGTTATTTTAAGCACAGCCTTGCGCCCGGTTATTGCCTGGGGATGGCTGCTGGGTCTGGTAGGGTATGGTAAAAAGTACCTTAACCGTCCGCACAAATCGCTTAACTATTTAAACCAGGCGGTGTACCCTTTTTATATTGTGCATCAAACCGTGATTGTATGTATTTCATACTACATCGTAGAGCTTAACGACGACATCCTGACGAAATACCTGTTTACCGTTGTAACAACCTTTTTTATCACCATGGGCATTTATCACCTGCTGATAAAGCCTTATGCAGTAACCCGGTTTTTATTTGGTATGAAGCCGAAAAACGAGGTTAAGTCGGCAAAAATAAGTGAGCCGGTAATGTTAAAGGAGGAAGTACTGCTATCAGCGTAACTTCTCATCTCAAGCCTCATTTATATCGGGCTGCCGGTATAGGTGAGGCCTTATGAATATTCTATATTTGAACCAATGATTTTTTTCAGACGCTTTATTTTCCCGGCAGTTTACGGACTGATTATATACTTCACCGTAAGGCTGCTGCACGATACCGAAATCGGCGAACGCTTTTGGCGCAGGGATGTAGTACAGAATGCCTTTGAAATGGGGTGCAGTATTATCACCGGCTACTTTGGCGTGTCTATGTTCGAAAGACTTTTTAAATATTTCGACAAAAAATGGCCATTGCAGTTTTGCTACCAGAATCTCGTTCGCGAGCTGATTATACTGGTTATATGCAACCTGCTATTGGTAAACCTCATTCTTACACCAATGGCAGTCTTTACTGACGACGGCCTTTCATGGGGCGATTTGGCCGACATCTGCATGATACCCACGCTTTATGCCATTGTATATTACGGGATAGCCCGCAGCCGTACGTATATGATGGCGTATGTAGATAACCGCGTACTGTTGGAAAAAGTAACGAACGACCACCTGCAAACCGAACTGAAATTTTTAAAAGCCCAATATCATCCTCATTTTTTATTCAATGCGCTGAATACCGTTTATTTCCAGATGGATGAAGACATAGAGGGGGCTAAAGCCAGTATCGAGAAATTCTCTGAGCTGCTGCGTTACCAGCTGTACGACCAGCAGCAACAGGTGCCGGTTTTAAATGAGCTGGAATACCTGCAAGGTTTTATCGACCTGCAAAAAATACGCAGCAGCGACCGGTTGCAGTTGACGGTAAACTTTGATACCGCTTTAAATGGTCAGCTGGTTTATCCCTTGCTGTTTTTACCGTTTGTAGAGAATGCCTTTAAATTCATCGGTGGGGATTATATAATGAATATAGACGCTGAATTGCAGGACGATGAAATTGTTTTTAAGGTAGAGAACTCTGTTCCTGACTTTGAGACACCTGCTGCTAAGAATGGAGGCATAGGGCTTGAAAACCTAAAGCGCCGTCTCGATTTGCTTTATCCCGGCAGATACTCATTTCAAACCGGGCTACAGAACGATACTTTTACAGCTGAATTAAAACTGAAATATGAATAACATCACCTGCATTATTACCGACGACGAGCCGTTTGCACGCAAGGGTTTGCAGGGCTACATAGAAAAAATCGGCTTTCTCGACCTTAAAGGCGTTTGCGAAGATGCCCTGCAGCTAAGTGATATGCTGCAGCGTCAGCCCGTCGACCTGCTATTCCTGGATATACAGATGCCGCACATTACCGGTGTAGAATTTATAAGGGCGTTATCAAAGCCGCCAAAGGTAATTTTTACTACCGCCTACGAGCAATATGCCTTACAAGGGTTTGAGCTGGATGTGATGGATTACCTGTTGAAGCCCATCAGCTACGAGCGTTTTCTAAAAGCGGCCTGGAAAGCCCGCGACTATTTTGCCTTGCGGGAGAGCACCCCGGTTACCGCCGCCGCAGCCAATCCGTACATTTTCGTAAAAGTGAATGGCAAACTTGAGAAAATAAATTTTGATGAAATATTATTCATCGAGGGCATGGAAAACTATGTGGCTATCCATTTACCAGGTAAAAAGCTCATTACCCACAGCACCATAAAATCTCTTCTCGAAAAATTGCCCCAGGGGCAGTTTATCCAAACTCATAAATCGTTTATTGTCGCGATAAATAAGGTGGAAACTATTGAGGGAAATACTTTACATATCCAGAAGTTCCAGGTGCCGGTAAGTAAATATCTCCGGGAAACTGTCCTGCCGCAGATTTTGAAGTGATGCCAGCAAGAAAAGCCGAAAGCGCCTAAAGTTCTTAGTGACATTGTCAGACTTACGAAGTTTTTAAACGGCGAAGCCCTCAACGAGGCCTTTTAAAACAAACAACTCCGAGTTAAACTTCGTAAGTCTTATCGTATTTTTAAGCAGCGGCAGTTAGCAACCTTTTTCCCATGCCAGCGTCAACGCATCCCTTAGCATATCTTCTCTAACCTTATCCAACTCAACAAACGTTGCTCCCTTTAATCCCCATTTATTCGGAACAGGATAAAACACCGAAGCATCAAAAGAGTTGAAAACCGACTGGTCGATAGGCGTGAGGGACACCATCATGCGGCGTTCAGTTATCCAGAGCGTGCTGAATATCCGTTTTACCTTGAATGCGGGTTTGCCGAAATGGTCGTGCTCGGTAACACCAGGTAAACTTAAGGCCATTTGCCGTGCGGTTTCTATATCAATCATCTTTTATCGTAGGGCTGTTGCTGAAGAGTCTTGGGTTTTGCCCAATAGTTATTACTTCCAAAAGCATCCCGACAGACTTACGAAGTTTCAAAAACTTCGTAAGTCTTACCGTATGCCATTTCATTCGCACATCCAAAATTCGCACGTCCGCACACCAATATTACTTCTTTGTAAATGCAATTTTAATTCCCATACCTATCAAAACAAAGCCGGTAATCTTTTCCTGTATAGCCCACACTTTCGGGTTATTGCTGAAAAAGTCTTTGGTTTTGCCAAGCAGGCAGGCCATTAAAATAAGCACAATGGTCCCCTGTATATCAAACCACGCGCCGAGTGTAAACAGCTGCACCTTAAAATAAGGCGATGCCGGATTGATAAACTGCGGCAGAAACGACAAGAAGAAAATAGCTACTTTGGGGTTCAGTATATTGGTTAGCATTCCCTGTTTGTAAAGCTTAAGGTAGTCAGCATCACCTTTCTTTTGATTTTTTTGGTCGACGGCCTGTTTTGCCAGCAGGGCCCTGATGCCCAGGTAAACCAGGTAAGCCGCCCCGGCATATTTAATTAACTGAAATAAATAAGCTGATTTTGATATGATGATAGACAAACCCAGCACAGCGGCCAGTATATGTACAAAACAGCCGGTAAATATCCCGAGCGCCGACACAATGCCCGCCTTTATACCATACGAAACACTCCTCGAAGCCACATAAAGCACATCATTACCCGGTGTAAGGTTAAGCAGCAGGGTGGTGATAAAGAAAAGGTATGGGTTTTGGAAATCAAACATGTTACTAAATTAAATAAAAAGGATCATTGTTAATCATGGGTGGATGCTGTTTCGTTAGAGTTTTACTTTAAATTTGGCCGAAATTAATCGCCAATTACCATGTCATCTGCCGCTAACGGAAGCGTAACCCTCGATATAAGCGAAACCGGTGTTGCTACCATCACGTTTTTTCATCCCTCGCAAAACTCATTACCTGCCGCCTTGCTCGATGAGCTGACAGAAAAAATTACTTTGGCCGGCAACAATGCCCAAACTCGTGTTATCGTTTTAAAAAGCGGCGGTGACCGCACCTTTTGCGCCGGCGCCAGCTTTGACGAACTGTTACAGATAAAAGACAAGGAAGCCGGGGCGATATTTTTTTCCGGCTTTGCACGGGTAATAAATGCCTGCCGCAAGTCGCCGAAAATTATTATAGCCCGCGTGCAGGGCAAAGCCGTGGGCGGCGGCGCAGGCCTTGCCGCCGCTGCCGATTACTGCCTGGCTACCGAAGCAGCATCCATAAAGCTTAGCGAACTGGCAATAGGCATAGGGCCGTTTGTAATATCCCCTGCGGTTACCCGTAAAATTGGATTGCCCGCGTTTTCGCAACTCACCATTCGTGCTACAGATTTCCAGACCGCCCAATGGGCCATGCAAAAGGGTTTGTATAACGAAGTATACCCCGATATTTCTGCGCTTGATGAGGCACTTGACGCACTTACAGCAAAGCTCGCATCTTATCATGCCGAAGCATTGAAAGGCCTGAAGGAGATTTTATGGGAAGGTACCGCAGATTGGGATGAGCTGCTAACCCATCGCGCCGCCGTGAGCGGTGAACTGGTGTTATCTGAATTTACCCAGCATGCACTAAATAGCTTTCTGAAAAAATAGCCCGCTTAATTTTTGTCCGCATAAAATAAAACCGGAAATTCACAGTTAAATGGCTGTGTTTCATTTGGTTGGTTACCCCGTCTGCCTTGAAATATGCATCATGTATGCTGTTGACGGATAAAAAGAGCAAATAGCCGATAACTTTTGCTTTAAAAAAATCGTATAACCGGCATATTTTGCGTAGTAACTATTACACTTTTATTCGTATCATTAACTATTGGTTATCCATAAAGGTTTGATAGATTTACGTCGCTGATTATTAGGAGTTTATTTTAATACACCTGTCATTTTTATTGTATGTTTTACTGGTTATTCACCGTCGTTGTATTAGCTGCTATTCTTATCGGTTTTTACATTTATAATTATTTCGATAAGCTTAATACCACCAGGAGAAATTTAGAAAGAATTCAGAACAAATGGGGGAGGCCGGTAAATGCCCGCCGTAACTTTAAGTTAATAGCCGCCTACCTGAATGGCTATGAAGGCCCGGATAAAATTTCGGGTGCTATTGCCGATGATTTGGACCTGAATAACTTATTTAATTACGTCGATCGCACCAATTCAAAGCCCGGTAAGCAGTACCTGTATAAAAGGTTGTTTACACCTGAGACAAACTTTGAATCCTTATTAAAATTCGACAAAAAAATTGATTCCCTTAATATGCCGCGTCCTGACCAGGAGCGTATAGAGCTGGAACTGGCCCGGTTGAACAGTCCTGATGCTTATTTCCTGGCCGAGCTGTTTTTAAAGGAGCACGAGTTTTTACTGGTGCCGCTGATGAGCATGTACATCCGCTTCTCGTGGATTGCCATAATTGGCCTGATTATCTCCATGTTTATTGTACCGACATTAGTAAGCTTTATGGTGCTGGTAGCGTTAATAATTGGCAATATCGCCCTGCACTTTGGCACCCGCACAAAAATATCATCTTACACACGCTCACTGCCACAATTAATTATACTGCACAGTGTGGCTAAACGCTTGTCGAAAAAACTTACGCTCGAAAATGACGAGCAGCTAAGAATAAGCCTTAACCAGCTGGCTGGGCTGAATCGCACTTTACGTATGGTTAACTTCGAAAGCAAAATAGCGGGTAATCCGGATAACTTCAGCTTTGCGGTTTACAAGTTTATCAAAATGCTTTTCCTGCTGGAACCGCTGATGTTTATTTCGTCGGTTAAGCGTATCAATAAGTACCGGAAAGACATTGAGGTATTGTATAAATACGTGGCTGAAATTGATATGCTGATAGCCATTCAGTCGGTGAGGGTTGGATTACCGCACTACAGCAAGCCGGTTTTCTATACCGAGAACCAGAAAATGGATTTGGATGATATGTACCACCCGCTTATCTACAATTGCGTGCCTAACTCGATACATACCCGTACTGACGAAGGCGTGCTGATTACAGGTTCCAATATGTCCGGTAAAACCACATTTATTCGTTCGATAGCTATAAATACACTTTTGGCGCAAACCATTTACACAACCTGCGCTGCCAGTTATAAGGCACCATTATTGCGTATACAAACCAGCATCCGCACTACCGACGACCTGGGCGAACACAAGAGCTATTTCCAGGCCGAGGCATTATCTATACTCGATATCATCAACCAGAGCGGTGGCGACCAGCCGGTTAAGAGCCTTATTATTATCGATGAGATATTCCGCGGCACCAATACCATTGAGCGTATTGCCGCGGCAAAATCGGTACTTACGTACCTCACCGATAATAAAAACTTTGTTTTCGTATCGACTCACGATTTGGAGCTTGCCGAATTGCTTGATAACGACTATGCCGTTTACTCTTTCGAAGAAACTGTTAATGATACCCGCCTGGTATTTGATTACAAAATGAAGACCGGTGTATTGAAGAACAAAAACGGTATCGCAATTCTTGAAACTATCGGCTATCCGGAGACGGTTGTTGAGGACGCCTACATTGTAAGCGAGGAACTGAAACGTAAGTACGTTTTGTAATTATTTTAGAACTCTTTATCCACTTTTATATAGTACGCCTGAAAGTTTTTTGCTTTCGGGCTTTTTTGTCTCTGGGAAAACTTACGAAGTCTCAAAGACTTCGCAAGTTTAAAGGAACTATTCTCAACAAAAATTATTCTCGTCCGCGCTTGGGCCGTAGCTGCCGGGAATAGGAATATCCAGCAAACGCAGGAATACGCCCAATTGTGCACGGTGATGCACAATCTGGCAGTAAGCCATGCGGATAACTTCCACTTTTGATGATTTGCTTAAAATAGTGTCTCCATTGCGCAATACCCAGGTTTTTAGCAACTCTTCCTCGTTGGTTTTTTCCAGGCCGGCCTTGCATTCAGCTAATGATTTTTCAAGCAATGCCAGTAGTTCAGTGGTGTTATTGATTTCGGTTGGGGTGTATGGTGCAGCGGCAAAATCCAGCTCGTAAGTATCGATAACCATGCTTACCCATGCCGGCAGCTCCGCGATATGTGTTGCCAGGCTGCGGATGTTCATGCTTTTTGGATGCGGCCTCCAGTCGAATTTGTCGTTCGGTACACGCTCGAGCATTTTGCGGGTAGTTTGCGCCTCTTCTTCCATTTCCTTTAATAACATTGGGATAATTTCCATGATTTCTGTTTTTAATGTTGTGTTTCTGTTTGTTGATACAAATAGAACACATGCCAATGACAGCCCTATGTCAGCAGGAAATTTGGTATGAAAAAAAAGATTTTTCGTAGGGGCGTATTGCATACCATACCCGTTAACCTAAGGGCATTCGCGTATGTTGCCCCCTCTAAATCTCCCCCGGTAGGGGAGACTTTAGCTGCGGTGGCGTTCGATTTTTTAAAGTCCTCCCAACCGGGGAGGATTTAGGTGGGGCTTTAACCCGCTACAAAGGATAAATTGTCCTTAGGTTAACGGTAATGGTATTGCATACGCCCTCGAAAAGCGAAAGGTAAACAGCGAGTCGCCTTGCCTTGGCGGCTAGGGCGTATACGATACGCCCCTACGTTAAAATGACATTTACAACCCCATAAAATATTCCGTTAACGATTTAAAATCATCAAATTTCAAATCGTAATCATCGGTTTCGCCAAAGCCGTAGCTTACAAAAACGAATGGTACGCCGGCCTTGCGGCTTTCGGCGCCATCGCCGGCGGTATCGCCTATATAAACGGGATTTTTAAGGCCGTGCTTTTCAGCAAGCAGCTTGATGTTGTGGTTTTTTGGCATAAAGTTTACGCCGTGGGCAAACTCATCTTTTATATGCTCGTCAATTCCCGCCCAATCAATAAACAGGCGGATGATGCCTTTGGCGCAGTTGCTTAAAATAAATAAGTCGTACTTCTGGTTAAGCTGATGCAGGCCTTCACGCACGCCATCATATAGCCGGCCCCCCAATTCAGGTAGAATTTGCTTCCGGCGTTCATTCACCATTGCATAAATTTCCAGGCGTTTTTCCTCATCAAAATCAGGCATAATAAAGCCGATGACTTTACGGCCCTCCATTCCCACCATTTTGGCGAGGGCATCACGGGTAACGGTAATATCAATCCCCAGTTCACGGAAAATTATATTCCACGATTCGGCATAAGTGTCTACGGCATCCCACAGGGTGCCGTCCATATCAAAAATAAGACTATCTGGTTTTTGCATGATTACAGGTCGATTTTATAGCTGAAAAAGTCAGTGCCGGGTTCTTGTTTGATGAAACCTATCGCTTCATAAACACTTTGCGCGGTATAATTATCCTTTGCGGTTTCGAGTACTAAAAACGTAGCACCTTCCGATTTTGCGAAATCCATAGCTGTTTTTATCAGCGCCTCGCCAATGCCTTGTTTGCGGAAACCTGCATCTACATACAAATCGTTCAGCAGCCAGTTTTTTGACGCCCTTACGGATGACAAACGCGGATAAAGCTGTGTAAACCCTGCCGGTACTTCTTTACCATCCTTTTCAGCCGTCGCTATAAATATTACAGATTCATTATTTTCAAGGCGTGCTTTTATATAGCTTTCAGCCAGCGCCAGGTTTGAGGGCTGCTTATAAAACTGGCGGTAGGCATCAAACAGGTATGCTATAATAGCGGCCTCGTTAGGGCCAAGTCTTCGTATGTTCATGTTATACTAACTTTAAATAAGTACGTCATTGCGAGGCCGACTACTTGTAGTCGGCCTCGAAGCAATCTCTGCACCATACTGCATCGAAGCAAAAACATCATGGTCACCTATCAGCCAGACGAAGGGAAACCATGGACATCCCGGCGGAGTGCAGCGTGTTGCAGAGATTGCTTCGAAGTTCGCTGCAAGCAGCTCACCTCGCAATGACGAGCAAGGGTTATCAATTATATAGTTTAACCGCCATCCCCAAAATCTCGCCAACCACCTCAACAGGTATATCCTTCTCCGCATCCAGCTCCATTATCTTCATCCGTGCGCGTTTCTCCAAAACTAATAACGGATGCTCAATCTTCCGGCCTTCAACAATGCCGATGTACGGACTATGGGTTTTTTTATGAACCCACAGGTAGCAAAACATTTTACCTTTATAGCAGTAAAACGGCATGCCATATTTCCAGGCTTCAGTGATGTTTTTATCAAAATTGAGGATATAATCCCTTAAAAACAGCAGGCAGCTTTTTACGGGTTCGTCCTTGCTTAAAAAGTAACTGTCGATAGCATTGAGCATGGTTAAATGCTTACCACCTGGTTCATTACCTCTTTGTCGAAATTTTCCATTACCAGTATGGCAGCGCCGATAAGTTCAGCGTCGAAACCCAGCTCAGATATCAGCAGCTCAGAACCGCCCGAAAGACGGGGAATACAATAGTTATGCAGCG
>JAZJZL010000076.1:0-42570 GCA_040389845.1 Bacteroidota bacterium | reverse complement strand
CAATAGCCACTTTTATTGATTCATAGCTCACCGTTATCCATGAGATAATCAAGGCCGACATTGAGGCTACTACAAACACCGCCGAGCCGATGTTGATATGATAAGCAAACCCCTGTAGCCAGCTGTTTACCGCAAACCACGAAAGTGGCACGGCAATAACTATGGCAACCAGTATCAGCCTGGTAAACCCGGTTGATAGCAGGTAAACGATATTAACCAGCGATGCACCTAAAACCTTCCGTACACCTATTTCGCGGGTGCGCTGCTCGGCCATAAACGCTGACAGCCCATACAAACCCAAGCACGAAATAAAGATAGCCAAACCGGCAAACAGGTTAAATATACTGCCCATTTTTTGTTCGCCCCGGTACATTTGTGCCAGGTCCTGGTCCAGGAAATCATATTTAAAAGGATAGGAAGGGTTAAGCTCCCGGCTTATTTTTTCAAGCGCTTTAATAGTGGCTTCGGTAGTTTTGGGCTGAGTCCTTACAATGGTGTAGCCGCCATAACGGTTAAGCCTCAGCACCAGCGGCTCAATGGGTTGCTGAATGGGCTTGAAATTAAAATCCTGCACCACGCCGATAATGTTACCATTTGCACCTTGAAATTTCAGCGGCTTGCCGATGGCGTTGTCGGGCTTAAGCCCCATTACGGCGAGCATTTTTTCGTTAACTACAAAGTTGTTCGAGTCGGCTTTAAACGCAGTTGAAAAACCCCGTCCGCTCAGAATTTTCATTTTAAATACCGAAATAAAATCTTCGTTGATATCCATCGATGGGATTACAATTTGCGATTTCGGGTCTTTTCCTTCCCATTCTGCATTTAGCGTACCGGCGATAAGGTTGATCGGCAAATCGTTCACAACGGCAAAATTGGCAGTCAGCGGGTTGCGCTTCAGTTCAGTTTTTAATGCCTGCTGCTTGTTCCACATATCGCCGTTCATGGGCATGTACAGCAGGTTGGCTTTTTCGAAGCCGGGGTTGCGGTTCTGTATAAATTTAAGCTGGTTGTAAATGGTAACGGTGCCTACCAGCAGCAGGATGGAAACGGCAAACTGTATCACCACCAGCGCATTGCGAAACAACACATTGCCGCCCATGGACTTTACGTTCCCCTTAAGCACCTTAACCGGGTTAAAGCCGGACAGGAACAGGGCAGGATAGCTGCCGGAAATAATGCCGGTAAGTGCAGCAATGCCAATCATACCCAGCCACATTTTAAAATCCAGGAAATTAATGGCAAGCTGTTTATCGGCCAGTGTATTAAATACCGGTAAAAACAGGTAAACGACTCCCAGGGCCAGCACTAAAGCGCAAAACGAAATCAGTACCGACTCGCTTAAAAATTGCAGGATAAGCTGCCCGCGTATAGCGCCCGATACTTTGCGCAAGCCAATTTCTCTTGCCCTGCGGGCCGAGCGTGCAGTTGCCAGGTTCATGAAGTTGATGCAAGCCACCACCAATATTAAAACAGCTACGATAAAGAAAATAGTAACGTATTGCGAATTACCATGTCCCGGCAGATCGACCTGCAAAGGCGCAGCCAGGTGAATTGAACTTAATGGCTGCAACTGGAAAACTATTTTTTGATTAGGCTGATGTGCTTTATAAATCGCATTCATTTTCTGGCTAAACTTTAATAAAGCAGTCTGCGTGGGCACAAAGTTTTTATCAAGTACTACATATCCATAAAAATTAAAATTGCTCCAGGTATTATTCTTTAAATCGTCCGTGCTTTGTACGATAGACGACATCGGGAAAAGAAAATCGAACTGAAGGTGTGAGTTAGCCGGGATATTAGCCAAAACACCGGTAACCACCGCATTTCGTCCATTGTCTATCCGCAGCACTTTGCCTATGGCGTCTTCCTGCCCAAAGTATTTTTTGGCCATATCCTGCGTAAGCAATACGCCGTCGACACGGTTTAATGCAGTAGCAGGGTTGCCTTTAACCAATGGAAATGAGAAAACCTGAAAAAACGTTGAATCGACATAAAAAACGCGTTTTTCTTCAAACTTACGGGTACCAACCTCGAACAGGTTGCTGGTAAGATGGCTTAGCCTTACCGTATTTTTTATCTCGGGCATTTGCGCTTTCAACCCACCCGGCATACCCGCTGTATTTACTGCCGCTTTAAAACCGCTGGCGTCGCAGGTGATGCGGTAGGTTTGATCGGCGTTTTTATGAAAGCGGTCGTAGCTTAGTTCGTTCTGTACCCAAAGCAATATCAGGATGCTCGAAGCCATACCGATAGCCAAGCCGGATAAATTGATAAATGAATAGGCCTTATGCCTTACTATATTTCTCCACGCAATTTTGAAATAGTTCTTTATCATGGTTAGTTCATGGTTAATAGTTCATAGCTGTTGCTTATAACATAAAACACATGCCACACATACAAAAAACTCATTATTAACAACTTACAAACAACCACCCCTCCCCTATTGTTCGCATGCGAACACTTTGCGTGCGGTTTTGGTGAGATTGGCTTATATTGTCCTGCAAATAAATTCCAATTTGCCTGTAACTTATCCGGGCAAAAGCTCATCATAAGTTTTATTGTTAAAACTTTCCTAATTTAGCTTTAACAAAACTGACCACTATTTATCCGAATGCTTATGATGAAGAATTTTTACTTTATCCTGTTACTGCTTATTGCCCCTGCTGCTTTTGCCCAGCGTACTTATATCCAATGCGGTAAGCTAATTGATGGCGTTGCCGGAAAGGCGCAAACTGCGGTTACCATAGTGGTAGAAGGCAATAAGATAACCGATATTCAAAAAGGCTATGTTGGCGGTAATGCCGGCGACAAGGTTATCGATCTTAAAAATAAAACCGTAATGCCTGGCCTTATCGATTGCCATGTGCATCTGGAAAGCCAGGGCAGTAAGAACTCCATAGCCGAAGGTTTCATTTTAACCGATGCCGATATTGCTTACAAAGCTGCTGTATACGCCAAACGCACCCTGATGGCCGGCTTTACAACTGTGCGCGATTTAGGAGGCAGCGGTGTAAACATCAGCCTGCGCAAAGCCGTGCAAAAGGGAGAGGTAGACGGGCCAAGGATATTTACGGCAGGAAGGGCTATTTCTGCCACAGGCGGGCACATGGATAATTCCGTTGGCTTTAGGGATGATGCCTTTAACCATAAAATGGGCCCGGATGATGGCGTTGCCGATGGTCGCGATGAGCTGATAAAAGCTGTCCGTTTCCAGTTTAAACGTGGGTCTGATGTAATTAAGATAGCATCTACAGGCGGCGTGCTCGATTTAAGCGAAAACAGCCAGGGAGCAGAATTTACTGTGGATGAAATAAAAGCGGTGGTTGAAACAGCAAAAGATTACGGTCTGCGCGTAGCTTGTCATGCACACGGTGCCGAAGGTATAAAACGCGCTATACTTGGCGGCGTTGCTTCGATAGAACATGGCACTTTTATGAATGAGGAGGACTTTGAGCTGGCCAAAAAATATGGCACTTATTTAGTGCCGACCATTATTGCCGGCAAGTCCGTAGCTGATTCGGCAAAAATAAGCGGTTATTTTCCGCCAGTTATTGCACGTAAGGCTATGGAAGTGGGTACGGTAATTCAGCAGACATTTGGGAAAGCCTACAAATCGGGCGTTAAAATTGCATTTGGTACCGACGCAGGGGTGTACGCTCATGGCAAAAACGCTAAAGAATTTGAATACATGGTTGAAGCCGGCATGCCGCCGATGGAGGCCATCAAAGCGGCTACTATCAGTGCCGCCGAGCTAATAGGCATCAGTAATATGGTGGGCAGTGTTGAAAAAGGAAAGCTGGCTGATATCGTGGCAGTAGATGGCGACCCGTTGCAGGACATCAAGACAATGCAGCACATGGCCTTTATCATGAAAGACGGAAAAATTTATCTTCAATAATAACCTAAACCAGCAAACAAACCACATACACGCTATTGTGTATCTTATAAAAAGAACAAAAACAATCTACACAAATAACTAAGCATGAATATTAAAAAACTATCGCCATTTATCCTTTCGGGCCTTATCACAGGCCTTGCTGCAAGCGGGGTAAATGCTCAGGCTACCAAACCGGAAGACCCGGCAATGAAAATTTACCGCGAAACCCCGCCAAAAATCAACGACCTGGTACATACTAAGCTCGATGTACGTTTCGACTATAAAAAACGCTACCTGTACGGCAAAGAATGGGTCACCCTAAGGCCCCATTTTTACCCGACAGACACCTTAAGGCTTGACGCCAAAGGCATGGACCTTAAAACTATCGCCATCGTAAAAAACGGCAAAAACGTGCCGCTGAAATTCAAGTATGAAGATAGCCTTACCGTGGCTATCCAACTGGATAAGGTATACCATAACACCGAAAGCTACACTATCTACATTGATTATACCGCAAAACCGAATGAGCTGCATGTGAAAGGCAGCGCAGCCATAAATGATGCTAAGGGCTTATATTTTATCAACCCTGACGGCACCGAAAAAGATAAGCCAATCCAGATTTGGACACAGGGTGAAACAACCGGCTCATCATGCTGGTTTCCGACTATTGACCTGTCGGAACAAAAAACTACCGACGAGATCAGCATGACCGTTTTGAGTAAATACGTAACGCTCTCAAACGGTAAACTGGTTTCGCAAAAAGTTAACGGCGATGGCACGCGTACCGATACCTGGAAGCAGGATTTGCCGCACTCGCCTTACCTGTTTATGATGGCTGTGGGTGATTTTAAAATTTATAAGGATAAATGGCGCGATAAAGAGGTGAACTACTACCTGGAGCCGAAATATGCGCCCTATGCCAAACAGATTTTCGGTATGACGCCTGAGTTGATTGAGTTTTACTCGAAAACACTTGGGGTTGATTATCCATGGGCCAAATATTCGCAGATTGTTGTGCGTGATTATGTGAGCGGTGCGATGGAAAATACATCGGCCACGCTACATGGTGAATACGTTCAGGAAACTCCGCGCGAGTTGATTGATGCCAACTACGATGCAGGTCGCAGCACCATCGCGCATGAGCTGTTCCACCAGTGGTTCGGTGATTTGGTTACCGCCGAAAGCTGGAGCAACCTTACCGTAAACGAATCTTTTGCCGACTTTAGCGAAATGCTTTGGGCCGAGCACAAATACGGCCAGGACGAAGCCGACTCGCACAGCTACGATGCTATGCAGCAGTACTTGGGTTCGCCCGACGCGAAAACCAAGAACCTGGTGCGTTTCCATTACAATGATAAAGAGGACGTGTTTGATGTGGTAACCTACCAGAAAGGCGGTCGCATTTTAAATATGCTGCGTAACTACTTAGGCAAAGAAGCTTTCTACAAAGGTTTAGGATTATACTTGAAAACCAATGCCTATAAAGAAGGCGAACCGCACCAACTGCGTTTGGCGCTTGAACAGGTGAGCGGCCGCGACCTAAACTGGTTCTTTAACCAGTGGTATTACGGTGCAGGACACCCGGAATTAAAAATCAGCTACAAATATGACGAGGCTACCAAAACCGAAACTGTTTATTTAGCCCAAACCCAGGATGGCCAAACATTTAAACTGCCTATGGCTATCGATATTTACGCAGGCGGCAAGAAAAACAGGTACAAAGTTTGGATGAATGACAAGGCTGATACGCTAAGCTTCCAGAGTGATGTAAAACCTGATTTGGTAAACGTTGATGGCGATAAGGTTTTATTGACTAAAAAGACTGACGACAAAACGCTTGATGAATTTACCTTCCAATACTTTAATGCGCCATTATTTATGGACCGCCTCGAAGCCATAACTTTCGCACAAAACCACCAGGCTGATAAAGCCGGGCAAAAAGTGTTGATCGCTGCGTTGAAGGATAAATATTACGGCTTGCGCATAAAGGCCATAAAGGCATTGAATATGAGCAATGATGATATTCATAATGCTGCGCTACCTATATTGGCTTCATTGGCGCAAAGTGATGAAAACACGTTGGTACGTGCTGCGGCCATTGCCAAATTGGGTGCATTAAAAGCATCGGGCAACCTTGCCCTGTTCAGGCAGTCGTTAAGCAGCCAGTCATACGCGGTACAGGCAGCGGCACTTAATGCTATAGGTTTGCTTGAACCGGCGGAATCAATAAAAATAGCTAAAGGCTTTGAGGCTGATAACAGGGGCGCATTAAGCCAGGCTATATTAAACACCTACGCTACTAACGGTACCGATGACCAATGGGATTATGTGTACAAGAAATTTATGGATGCCCCGGCGCAAAACAAATTTCCACTGGTGCGCAGCTTTGCGGCGTTTACCGGCAGAGTTGTTAAACCGGAATATGCACAAGCAGGTATAACTGCTATCAAAGACTTAGGTATCAAATACAAACAATTTGGCGTAGCTCCATTTATCACCAATCTGATTGGTGTTATAAAAGGCCAGCGCGCTAAAATGAATGATGATGCATCCGCAAAAGTTGCCGACGAAGCGATCAAGGCGGTGAATGATGCGAAGTAATTCGCTGTAGAGACACAATACTTGTGTCTCTGTGAATAAAGCCGGTTTCAAACGAGACCGGCTTTTTATTTTAACATTTTTACAGATAGAATTAACGCATTTTAACATTTGGGGTATTTATATTTGTTTTACAGTTACCTGAATGCGGGGAGACGTGAAGCATCATGTCTTTACGTTACACCTAAATAACGTCGTCATGAAAAAAATAATTCTTGCTTGTATCATATTGGGATGCGCCGGTCAACTTAAGGCGCAGCAGACCCTTAAGTCTATCTATGATAGCGTAAAGATTTCGCAAAACATAGATAAGTTTAAATTTGATAGCCTACGCGTTAATCTTCCGTCGGTGAAGTTGCAGGAGCTGATAGCTTCTAATAAACAACCTGATTTTATTACTAATAAGAGCGTTTACAAGGCTTACCCCGATAATATGTCGGTAGTTGTACCGGCCAGTGATTCAAGAATGCCGGTAATGAAGCTTAACGGTAATGACAATATGCCAGTAGTGAAATTGGGCAATACAGGTAACGGCGCCTTAATTAAATTATTGAAGCCGACGCCCGCAGTTAAAGTTCCGGAAGCGCTTTTTCCGGCGCCTCAAAAGTAACCTTAGCGCTTGATTGTTCCTTCATAGATTGCCGGATGAGCTTCCCCTCCTGCCGCTGCTCAACTACCCTGTCGTAGCTTTCTTCATACGTGGCATGGTTGGTTTTCATCACCCTGTCCCAAAAGTTAAAATACAGCCCATAATTGCAGCGCGTTAGCCGGTGGTGCATGTTATGATGCGTTGAGGTATTATGCCATTTAAACAGCCGGTGACTGGCGAATCCTTTCGGAAACAATTCATACCCCAAATGCCCCATTACATTCATCAGCAGGGAATACAAGCCAAAAATCACAATGGTGGTGGCATGGTGCGGAATGGTAAACGCAATCAGCGGGATAATGCCAACCTCCACCACCGCCTCGATAGGATGGAAAGCATAAGCGGCAAAAGGTGTAGGGTTTAGCGAGAGATGATGTACTTTATGCGCCCATTTGAATAAGGGTTTCCAGTGCATCAGGCGGTGCGTCCAGTAAAAATAAGTATCGTGCAGCACTATCATCAGTAAAATGCTGAAGAAGTAATAAAACCAGCCATATTTATCTGCCGGGGCATAAACCAGCGTGAGGCCTTTCATACCGGCAATTACCGTCAGCATAATTATCGCCCCAAATATCAATACAGTAAAAAAGGAATAAGTGATTTCGCGGATGATGTGCTTCTTCTCGGGGTATCGCTGCTGAATTTTTGAGTACCAGTAACGCTTTTTTCTCCATACATAAAAAAGCAGGTAAAACGTGCCCGTAAATACCAGGTAACGGCTGCTGATGTTGAGCAGTAGCTTTAAAGTATCGTATGAAAGAAGATTCCCCATGTTATTTCTTTCTCTGTTAACTCCGCGCCTTCTCTGTGTTCTCCGTAGTTAAATATCCACCATCTATAACGCCAACAATCAAAAATCCTTATTCAGCAATTTTTCCAGTTCTGCAAAGCTGATATTCATTTTAACGCGACCTTGCTTGGCATAAGATATTTCGCCAGTCTCTTCAGATACGATGATAGCGGTCGCGTCATTGGTTTCTGTAACACCGATACCTGCCCTATGCCTCAAACCGAATTGTGTCGGCAAGTCCGTTTTCTCCGTAAGCGGTAAAATACAGCTGGCCGATTTAATTTTATTTTCAGAAATAACCACCGCACCGTCATGCAGCGGGCTATTTTTCTGAAATATACTTTCCAGCAAGCGCTTGGATATTTTGGAGTCTATTACCTCGCAGCTGTTCTGGTAAAACTGCTCATCGTAATATTTAGCGAAAACTATCAAAGCACCCGTGCGCGTTTGCTTTAGGCTTTTGCAGGCATCGATAATAGGTTTTATGCGGGCATAGTTATCTTTTTCACGTTCGGCTTTACCGAAAAAATATTGCCACCAGGCCTTGTTGCGCTGCAAGGAGGCGTTCTTGCCTACCAGTAACAGAAATCGTCGTATCTCCTGTTGGAAGAGGACGATAACGGCAATGATACCCACATCCGCTACTTTCTTTAATATGCCTGCCAATAAAGGCATTTTTGATTCCGGAACAATAAAGTAGAGCACATAAATTAGCGCCAGTCCCAGGAAAATATTTGCTGCAATTGTTCCGCGGATAAGATTATACAGCTGGTAAATAATGATTGCCAGCAGAACGATATCAAGTATGGAGAAGGGGGTTATCTTGAAAAGCTTAAAATCAATCCATTGCATAAAAGCGAAGGTAGGTATTTAGTCGGGAAAGTGAATTCGCGAAACTTACGAAGTTTTAGAAACTTCGTAAGTTTTAGCGGATGCCACACATTAACCCAGAAACGGCCCTCCGGGTACACCCCAGCCCCATTCGGGCATCGGTATACTGGGGTCTTCAGTTACGTTGCCGGCGTTGGAATTGATGACGGCAATACGGGTGCCCCATTCCAGGTAGGCCACAAAAGCAGAGCGAAATTCCGGGTCGTCCGGCAGGGTGAGCTCATCGGCAGTTTGGAGCAGTAGTTCCACCCAGCGTTTGCGGTGCGTTTCGGTTAAGTATTTTTGCAGGTGCTTTTTTATCATTTCAAAATGACTACCCTCACTTTCGCTGTAGGTTTTCGGTCCGCCTAAAACTTCGGCAACAAAATGCGCTACATGTAACCTGTGTTGTGGCGACATGTGTTTGAAAACAGGCTCCAGGATATCATCAGCCAGTACCTTATCGTAAAATTTATCGAAGAGTTCTATGAAGACTGGCATTCCGCCGGCCCATTCGTAGAGGGTGGGTATTGGTTTGTTGTCCGACATCAGTTAGATGAATTAATTCGCGTCAAACTTACGAAGTTTAACTCGGTATTGTTAGTTTTCAAAGGCCTCGTTCAGGGCTTTGCCGTTTTAAAACTTCGTAAGTTTTAACGGTTCTTTACATCATTTCGCCTCTTTGTGTTCCTTTTTCGGAAATATCAACGATGCGGCAATGCTTATCACTAAAATGCCCAGGATTATCAATAACGACACACCAGTGGTCAACCCAATTTCCTCAGCATAATTGGCGCCGAGCATTTTCAAGCCGATAAAGGCAAGCAGCACCGCCAGACCTACTTTTAGGTAATGGAACTTATCGATAATATTTACCAGCAAAAAGAACATCGACCTTAAACCCAAAATTGCGAAGATATTAGAGAAGAATACGATATAAGGGTCTTTGGTGATAGAGAATATCGCGGGGATAGAATCCACAGCGAAAACAAGGTCAGTAACCTCGATAATAAGCAGTACCAGGAACAGCGGCGTTATCAGTTTTTTGCCGTCTATCTTAATAAAGAATTTGCCGCCTTCAAACTGCGGGTGAACCGCAAAATATTTAGAGGCAAACTTTACTATCTTATGGTTCTCGGTATCTATTTCATCTTCCTGGTTACGGTTGATAAACATACTGACACCGGTATACACTAAAAATGCCCCGAAAATATACAGCACCCAATGGAAGTGCGTAATCAGTGTAGCACCCACAAAAATAAAGGTGAAACGCATCAGCAACGCGCCAATTATCCCCCAGAAAAGCACTTTATGATAATGCCGCGGACTAACGCCAAAAGCAGTAAATATCAGTACTATAACAAAGATATTATCTACCGACAGTGCGTACTCAACCACGTAGCCGGTGATAAACTCCAAACCAAGGGTTTTGCGGTATTGGTCCAGGCTACCGGCAAGGTCGTTGGGGTTTAGTTTAAGGTGATGAAGGTTTTTAATATTTATTTCCCGCAGCGTGGCAATACTGTCCACATGGTGCAACAGGTGCCCATAGTTTAAAATCAGTCCGTAAAAAATGAGGGCCAGCGATACCCAAACGGCGCTCATAATAGCAGCCTGCTTCAGGGTTACGGCCCGCTCGTGTTTGGCGAAAAGGCCAAGGTCGAGCGAGAGCATTATTAAAATAAATACGACAAACCCTGATATAAAAATTAATTCGCTGCTCATTATTTATTGCGCTCGGTTGTAAAACGTACCAGCTGTTCCAATCCTGTACGTGCTTCGCCTTCGGGGAAGGTATTCAATATTTCAAATGCTTCGTCCTGGTATTTTTTCATTTGGGTTTCGGCATAATCCAGTCCGCCGGTATCCTGCACAAACCTGATGATACGGGCAATTTTCCCGGGGTCGTCGTTGTGATTTTTCACAAGGTTAATCATCTCCTTTTTAATGGCTGGTTTGCTGCTGTTCAGGGCAAATATTAACGGCAGGGTAACTTTCTTTTCTTTGATGTCGATGCCCAGTGGCTTTCCTACGTCGTCGGTGCCAAAATCGAACATGTCATCCTTAATCTGGAAGGCGATGCCGATTTTCTCGCCAAACAGGCGCATCTTTTCGATGGTTTCATCATTGGCCCCGGCCGAAGCGGCGCCGCATTCGCAGCAGCTGGCTATCAGGCTGGCGGTTTTCTGGCGTATCACTTCGTAGTAAACCTTCTCCTCAATATCCATCCGGCGCACCTTCTCTACCTGCAGCAATTCCCCCTCAATCATCTGCTCCATGGCGGTCGACACTATCTTTAAAAAGCGATAATCGTCGTTTTTCATGGAGAGCAGCAAACCTTTTGACAGCAGAAAGTCGCCCACCAAAACGGCAATTTTATTTTTCCATAAAGCGTTTATTGAAAAAAAGCTGCGGCGTTGGTAGGAATTGTCTACCACATCGTCATGTATCAGTGTTGCAGTATGCAGCAGCTCGACTAAAGCAGCGCCACGATGGGTGCTTTCGTTAATCCCTCCGCATATAGCAGCCGAAAAGAATACGAACATCGGCCTTATTTGCTTGCCTTTGCGCTTAACAATATAATGGGTAATACGGTCGAGCAGCGGCACTGAACTCTGCATCGAAGCTTTGAATTTACCTTCAAAAACATCGATATCGGCCGCAATGGGTCTTTTAATCTCGTTGATGCTCAACATTAAGTTACGCGCTTTTTACTTGCGGCACAGGTGTCCCGCTCAAGGCACAAACATAAGGAAAAAGTTGATGGTTCATAGTTCGTGGTTTATAGTTCATAGCAGAAATGTCAATCTGGTGGATATTCGGGGTTTATGAACTATTTAACAGGAACTATAACCCTGCTAATTTATTTTTAGCGAAGTAAAAAAATATTCCTTGTTTTTAGTACTCACTTTCTCGGGTACCAGGCAGTTGAGCGCATAAAGGTTATTATTTACAACCACCATAAAGGTGTACGTCTTCAGCTTTTTTGCAGCATTGCTACCCTCAATAGTATAGCAGTAATTCCCGTTCCATTTATCAGTCTTAATATCGCCCAAAACAACGTCTGGCTGTTGCCCGAGCATGCTTGCCTTTAAACCGGCAGCAAACTCTGCCGTTGGTTGCATCGCTACCAGGGCTGCTGAATCCAGGTGGGTAGCTGCTTTTAAATCAATCATCGTAACTATGCAAACCGTACTATCCTTAGTTGATGCACTATGACTGTTCTGCCCATATTTTTGAGGTTGTACCGGAAGCTTGACAGATAGCTTATTATCAAATTTATAGTCCACCCAGCCGGTTTGCGCCTTTGCGGCAGTTAAAGCGATAATAAACGTAAGCCACAGTAAACTTATTTTTTTCATGAGTCGTAATTCAAAATATCGCTAAAAATGAGCATAACATCTTTTTAGAACAACAAAACCGTTTTAAAATTGCATGACTATTATGTTAAACTAATAATCACGTCCACCATCCATTAAAAATCCTTTAACGGCAAAGCCCTCTTGAATGCCTTGTAAAACAAACAACTCATGAAAAATCCCGGTTCCATGTGGGAATATACCGTTCCTTTATCAAATTGATATGATGCTGCTCATGGCCTGCTATGTGATAGGCCAATGCCCGCACGCTGGCATTATTGGCAGTGCCGGTTCCCTTCCCTATCCGCATAAATGAAGCTTCAGGCAGGCCGTTAAATAACATCAACGTAGCCATCCGCACGGCAATATATTCTTCAAAAATATTATCCAGGTCGCGCTCATTAGCTTGTGAATAGGTTGCATAACTATCCTGATCGAACCCAATCAGATTATTTTGCTCATTGCGGGCAAAACGTAAAGCACGGTAGGCAAATATGCGCTCATCATCTATAACATGAACCAGTGTTTCTTTTATGCTCCATTTGCCTTCGGCATAACGATGGTAAAGCATTGCTTCGGGCAAGCTATAAATCAACTCCTTTACCTCCATAAAATTGTCCCGCATGTGCTCCAGCACGCGGCCATCATCCGGAATCAGCTTCATGTACATGATGGCATAAGGCGGGTATTCGCCCTCAAGCGGCTTGGGAATCGTTCTTAATTTCGACATACTGTTTATTACAAAGTCCCCTTATCGTGTTCCCTGCCCCACTTTATCATTTCGTCAACCACAGGGGTTAATGTAAAGCTATGGCTGGTAAGCTTGTACTCCACAGAAACAGGGCGGCCATCCTGCACAATGCGGATGATCAGTTTATTTGCTTCCAGGTCTTTCAATTCTTTCGAAAGTACGCGGGTGGTAATATTGGGGATATTCCGCTGCAAATCCCTGAACCGGGATATACCTGAATACATCGATAATAAAATCGGCAGCTTCCATTTGCCGTTTATAACCGACAACGTGTATTGCACGTTATTTATTCTGTCAGAAAGCTTACTATTAACCTGTCGCATAGGGATATACTTTGATAAGTCAGGTATCAAATGTATATCATAAAATTTGCAATAAGGAAAGATTTATGTTAATTAATTATTACCGACGCAAAAAAATAATCTTTTTCCTTCGTGCCCCTTCCGTCTTTTACAAGGGCTGATATGCTGTACAAGTATTGTCCGGCTGCAACCAGGTAGATATAGGCGTTTACTTTTTTCTCCTGATTAACGCCGTCAATCAGGTAGGTGTAATGCCCGTTCAGTTTCCCGGGTTTCATTTCGCTCAGGGTGAACCCTTTCATCCGGCCAACCAGGCCAGACCGTATAGTATCGGCAAATGCTTTCGTGTCCAGCAAAGGCGCAACGCCGGCCGAGTCGAGGCCTGCTGTTTCTTTAAAATCAATCCGGGTCACTATGCAGCCTGTACTATCTTTTGTTATGGCGATAAAAGTGTTTCCGTTTAATTTTCTCGGGTCGGTGGGAAGCTTAACCATCAGGTGCTGGTCTATTTTATACAACAGCCAGTCATTTTGTGCAAAACACGTATTCACCGCAAAAACAGTTGCGGCTATAAGCATCGATATTTGTTTCCAGTTGGGCGACAAATCACTTTATCTGTATCGAAGCAAAAAGCTCGTCACGGTGCTTAGTGTCGCGGCCATCTTTTACCAATGCAGTGAAGGAGTATAAATACTGTCCTATAACCACCATTAAAGTATATGATTTAAGCTTCTGCCCTTCGTTCACGCCGTCCAGGCTGTAGGAATATTGTCCGTGTAATTTCCCGGTTTTAGTCTCGCTAAGTGTAAAGCCGGCCATTTGCTGCAGCATACCGGTGCGCAAGCCAGTGGCGAATTCCTCTGTGCCCAGCAGCGGCGCAAGGGCAGCCGAATCAAGATTTGCTGATGCTTTAAAATCCACTTTGGTAATGATGCAAACTGTGCTATCCGGCGTGAGCGACATCACCGTTCCTTCCATCAACGTTTGTGGCGCGGTTGGCAGCTTTGCTGATACGCGGGTGTCGACCTTATAGTCAACCCAGCCGGCTTGGGCAAAAGAGATATTGATTGTCAGGATAATTGCGGCGAGGAACAAGTAAATTTTTTTCATGATAGTTTGCGGCGATTTTATCTTAAAGATGGAAATAATATGGCAATAAACAAGCAATTATTTTAGCGGTTTTGTTGTAAAGGCCGTATTCCTGCTGTGGTGTAAAAGACTTACGAAGTTTTAAAAACTTCGTAAGTCTCCCCCGTTTCAATCATCACTGCCTGTCAAACACGATATTCCTTATTCTTCCACCCGATAGTTTAAACCCGGCTACTTTGTTATGGTTATCCTTAAAGAATTTTATGTTCCCGCTGCTGCTGCTAAAATTATCTGCAGCAATGATGTCTGGCATAAGGTCAAAATCCCCAAGCCGCATGTGGTGGGCTATCAGCTTACCATTCTCCAGGGTTATGCGATAAGTGGTTTCAAGCTCTTTACTATAGTAAGTTCCGGCGTATAGCCCTAATTTAGCGATATCCATTTTAACGGGCGTAATGCGCGGGCTCACGTTCCCTCTGTATTTCAGGGCGCCTGCCTTATCAGTAATTTGCAGGAACGTCATGCTGGAATTATATGCCGGCACCCAAAGCACCGTATCCGATTTCATTTCTGTTGCAAATTTATCCTCGCCGTTGGCTTGCGTCATCAGCTTACCATCCTCCAAAGTAAGCGTAACAAACCAGGTGGAACCAAGCTTGTAAGTACCCGCGTATTTTTTAAGAATAGCAGTATCAACATTTACCGTCGGTTTGCTGCTCAAATCTTCGCGAGGCTGTTCTTTTTTGGATTGTCCTTTAAAAAACAGTTTGGCCACTGTGTTTGCACTGCCAAAAGAGTCAAATCCGCCGGCATTGCTTAGTAAGATGATCGAAAGTCTTTCAGCCGGATAATTAGATATAACGGTGGCATAGCTGGCCCAGCTTCCGGTGTGCGATATGTTCTTAACGCCATTGGCGCTGGATACACCCAGCCCATAGGCATAACCAATGCTGCTGCCATTATTCAGCTTGCCGGTCTCAATCATACGCAGAAACACAGGGTCTTTATCATCCAGTCCTTTTTGAAAACGAATAACCCATTTGCTCAAATCTTCAACCGAAGTAAACATCGAGCTGGAGCCAAAAGCGGTTAGCTCGTCGTTGCTTTTATGGTAGATGCCGCCATCATTGTAATAAGAACCCGCCAGGTTTTTAACAACTTTCGAGTAGTCAACCAGCACCTGTGTCGAATTCATGCCCAGCGGTTTAAACAGGTTTTCATCCAGCCATTGCGCCAGCGTCTTTCCGGTTGTCTTCTCTACTATGGCCGCCAGTAAATTATAGCCTGTGTTTGAATATTGATATTGAGAGCCTGGCACAAAATCAAGGTCGTGCTGCTTTTTAACCATGCGCATAATGTCCTCCCAGGCGAAGGCCTCATCCCAGCGCCAGCCTGCTGCATGCAAAGCCTCGGGCCAATCGCGCAGGCCGCTGGTATGGTGAATTAAGTTGCCAACGGTAATGGGCTGTGCAAACAGCGGAACATCAGGCAAATATTTATGAATATCGTCATCCGGCGAGAGCTTACCCTGCTGTATTAAAGTCGAAATGGCAAAACCGGTAAATTGCTTGGAAACCGATGCTATATCGAAAACACTTGCCGGTGTAATAGGGATATTATATTCAAGATTGGCAAGGCCATAGCCTTTTTTGAATATCACGTTACCATCTTTTACAATTAAAGCCGCGACACCAGGATTGCCGGGTTGTGAGTAGTTCTTAAAAACAGAATCTATACTTGCCTGTAAGCGTTCCGGATTGGTTTGCGCTTTGGCAACAAGGCACACAATAAGCAACAATAGGGTAAAACGTTGTCTCATGATTTAGCGGTTAATAGTTATATAAATATGACTATTAAAATCCGCAAATGTTGCATGGCAGTCGCCTTGTTTAGTGCCTTAAAGTATCCTTGGCTGACTGCCGTCACCCACAACCGGCGCACCGCGAATAGCCGGGTTGCAGGGTTTGCAGAAGGTTTACACTTTTCAGGTGAAACCTTCAATTAAATAACTGTATATCAATTAATTAATGGTTGCAGTAACGGTTACACCTGCAAACCATACTACTAAATAGATAACCAATTAACTATCAGCAAATTAACAATATTTTATCGTTTTTTATCCCCTGGGTTTACTGGTTGCTCTTCCCTTTCGTGTTTTTTGGCGATGTCGCCGCCATGAGGTCTATTGGCTTTGTATTGTTTATCCTCGCTGCGAACTACGCTTTTGTGGCCGTTATCGTTTGGCCGGTCAGTGGGAGTATCCGCAGGCGATGCTTTATCTTTTGAGTTTGCTGGCTTTGTCATGATGAGATAACAAAGGATGAAAGCGAATTGTTTATTTGTCTGAACCCGAATTTTTAGAATTTAAGAATTACCCGAATTCGAAAAATTCATTAATTCCACTGCCCTTGTTGGTGTTGTCACCAACAAGCAGGATGCACATTGTGACATACTAAATGTCGGCGAACATGCATGTGGCATTGGGAAAGCACAAACATCATCTGTTGTTGGTGATAACACCAACAACAGCGAAGGCAGAATTACCCGAATTCGAAAAATTCATTAATTCTATAAATTCGAGTTCAGACGAAAAAAAGCCTCCCGTTTCCGGAAGGCCTTCTATAACTTTTAATATTCTCGGTTTTACTGCGCCGACAACGCTGCTGCGCCGCTCACAATTTCCGTTAACTCGGTAGTGATGGCTGCCTGGCGTGCCTGGTTGTATGACAGCTTCAATGCTTTCAACAACTCTCCTGCATTATCAGTTGCCTTATCCATTGCGGTCATACGTGCGCCGTGCTCTGATGCATTTGAATCAAGCACTGCTTTGTAAACCTGTATCTTAATGTTTTTAGGGATAAGCTGCTCAACAATGGCTTCCTGCGATGGCTCGAGGATGTAGTCAACCTGTGCTTTAGCTTCCTTTTTAGCGTCCTTAGGCTCTTCCTTCTTTTCAGGTTTTGGAACCGGTAAAAGCTGCTCAACAGTTAATATCTGCATAGCGGCATTTTTAAACTGGTTGTACACCAGCTCCACGCGGTCATAATCACCTTTCAAAAAGCCTTCCATAATGCTTTCGGTAATAACCGAAGTGTTTTGGAAGTTAAGGTCGAGGTAAAGGTCGTTATTGTTGCCGATAACGTTGTATTTACGACGCTGATAAAACTCCTGGCTTTTTTTACCTATAGAAACTATAGATACATTTCCCGCCCGGAACTGCTCGCCGTATTTCTCAGATATCAGGTTGTTGGCAGTCTTGATAACGTTTGCGTTAAAAGCACCCGCCAAACCACGGTTTGACGATACAACCACTATCAGCACCTTGTTAGGCTCACGCTGGGCTAAAAATGGCGATGAACCATCTTCCAGGCTTGCCGACAAGTTTGCCAGCAAATCCTTCAGCTTGTTAGCATAAGGGCGCAACTGTACGATAGCGTTGGTAGCACGTTTCAACTTGGCAGCCGAAACCATTTTCATGGCCTTGGTTATCTGCTGTGTAGACGATACCGACTTAATCCTGTTTCTTACTTCTTTTAAATTAGCCATTCGTTGTTAATGTGCGAATTTCAAATGTGCAGATGTGCGAATGATCTGCGTGTTGTCTAATTTTCTGATGTGCGTCAATTAAGATATGCCTACTTTTCATCCGCACATCTGCACATTCGCACATCCGCACATCTAAAAAATTGGCACATCCGCACATTAATATTTCCCGCTCAGTTCCTTAGCTACTGTTTCCAGTACGCCGGTAATCGAGTCATCCAGTTTACCTGCTTTCAAACCGGCAAGCACCTCAGGGTGACGAACTTCCAGCTGGCTGGTAAATTCAGCTTCAAACTCCCTGATTTTGTTTACAGGCACATTACGCATCAGGTTTTTAGTACCCAGGTAAACCATGGCAACCTGTTTTTCAACAGAAACCGGGGCATACTGGCCTTGTTTCAGCATTTCCACGTTACGTGCACCTTTGTCCAATACGTTTTTGGTTGATGCATCAAGGTCAGACCCGAATTTCGAGAACGCCTCAAGCTCACGATATTGTGCCTGGTCAAGTTTTAGGGTACCGGCAACTTTCTTCATCGACTTAATCTGCGCGTTACCACCCACACGTGATACCGAGATACCTACGTTGATAGCGGGGCGAACACCGGCGTTAAATAAGTTCGATTCCAGGAATATCTGGCCATCGGTAATCGAGATTACGTTGGTTGGGATATAAGCCGATACGTCACCTGCCTGTGTTTCGATGATAGGCAATGCAGTTAATGAACCACCGCCTTTAACGATACCACGGATTGACTCCGGCAAATCGTTCATTGCTTGCGCGATTGAATCGTTTTGGTTGATTTTAGCGGCGCGCTCTAACAAACGGCTGTGCAGGTAAAATACGTCACCAGGATAAGCCTCACGGCCCGGTGGGCGACGCAGTAACAAAGATACTTCGCGGTAAGCAACAGCCTGTTTCGACAAATCATCATAGATGATCAAAGCAGGGCGCCCGGTATCGCGGAAGTACTCACCGATTGCAGCACCGGCAAACGGAGCGAAGAACTGCATGGTTGCAGAGTCAGACGCGTTTGCTGCAACGATGATAGAATAAGGCATAGCACCTTTTTCTTCCAGTGTACGAACGATGTTAGCTACGGTAGAAGCTTTCTGGCCGCAGGCAACATATATACAAATTACCGGCTTGCCGGCTTCATAAAATTCTTTTTGGTTGATGATGGCATCGATACAAACCGCAGTCTTACCAGTCTGGCGGTCACCGATAACCAACTCACGCTGGCCACGGCCGATAGGAATCATCGCGTCGATAGCTTTGATACCTGTCTGCAAAGGCTCAGTTACCGGTTGACGGTAGATAACACCCGGCGCTTTACGCTCCAAAGGCATTTCATAAACCTGGCCAGCGATAGGGCCTTTACCGTCGATAGGGGTACCCAGGGTATCCACAACACGGCCAAGCATGCCTTCACCTACGTTGATAGAGGCAATCCTGTTGGTACGTTTAACGGTGTCACCTTCTTTAATGTCGTCGGATTTACCAAGCAATACCACACCCACGTTATCTTCCTCAAGGTTAAGTACGATACCCTGTAAGCCGGTACCAAACTCAACCAGCTCGCCTGATTGTACTTTAGTTAATCCATAAACGCGTGCGATACCATCGCCCACCTGGAGCACCGTACCCACTTCTTCTAATTCAGATTCTGACTTGAAGCCGGCTAATTGCTGACGCAAAATTGCTGATACTTCGTCTGGTCTTACCTCTACCATTTTAAAATTTTATTTAGAGTTTTGTGTTTAATTTTTTACCGGAACCACCCTGCGGGCAAATTCCTTCTTCAATTTATGTAAATCGCTTGCAATGCTGGTGTCTATCTGCCTGTCGCCAACGGTTAATACGAAACCGCCAATTAATGATGGATCAATTTTAGTCTCAAGCTTAACCGTGCCACCTGTAACTGCAACGATATCGGCAATCATGGTTTTCTTGTTAGCCTCTGACAATGCTGTTGCCGATACTACCGAAGCATGAATGATATTATTTTTAACATCGTACATGTTTACATATTCACCGGCAGTGGCATATAAAACCTCGCCGCGGCTTTTGTTCACCATCAGCGTAAAAAAAGCAAGACTTGTTTTATTTATCTTTTTGCCGAAAACCTCTTCTATTATCTTAATCTTTTTAGAGTGAGATACGATAGGGTTAGCCAAAACCGCTTTTAACTCCGGGTTTGCTTTCAGGGTGTTCAGGAAAAGCTCCATATCGCTCTTAACCGGCTCAACCACATTTTGTTCCTGGGCTAAGTCGATGATAGCTTTTGCGTACCTGGCTGCTACTGTTAATTCTGACATTTCTTCTTTATTTCGGATTTCGGAATTTCGATTTCGGAATTATTTAGTTTTTGATTTCTTATCAGGATAGGGATGCATATTTCAAATTTCTTAAATCCGAAATCGAACATCCGAAATCCGAAATCATTTAACTCAACTTAACGTCTTTTAATAAATCACGAACCAATTCGTCCTGTTTCTTCTGGTCTTCAAACTGCTTGCGCAATACTTTCTCAGCAATATCCAGCGACAATGCAGCCACCTGGTTTTTCACATCAGCCATTGCAATAGCTTTCTGGTTGTTGATTTCTATGCGTGCAATTTCAATCTGGCGTGCGCCTTCTTTTTGTGCCGCTTCTTTAGCGTCGGCAATAATCTGGTTTTTCACCTTGGTTGCTTCCGCTAAAATGGTATCGCGCTCTGCACGGGCTTGTTTCAGCAACGCTTCGTTTTCGCTGGTTAAACGCGCCATTTCTTCACGAACGGCTTCAGCACGTGATAACGCAGTTTCAATTGACTGCTCGCGTTCTGCAACAGCTGCTAAGATTGGCTTCCAGGCATATTTGCCCAGTATAAATAATAATATCGCGAAACAAAGTGTAGTCCAAAAAACTAAACCTATATGAGGGGTTACTAAATCCATCTTTTATGAATTGTTTGTAAAAGTTTTTAATCGGGTTTAAAAATAACCCGGCGCCAACCGCGCCGGGTTATCTTAATGCTCGTTTTTAAGTTTTGCTTAAAAGAAAGCTGCAACAACCACCGCGAACAGGGCAACACCTTCAACAAGTGCTGCAGCGATGATCATGTTCAATTGGATTTTAGAAATTGCTTCAGGCTGACGAGCGATAGCTTCAACAGCCTTACCACCGATTTGGCCGATACCGATACCAGCGCCAATTGCAGCTAAACCTGCGCCGAGGCCGGCAACGCTACCATGTACACCAGTAGCTGCAGCTGCCTGAGCTATAACTAAACCAGCGGTTCCAATCATTCCAGTCATTGTTTTTTAAATTTAAACGTGTATATATAAAAGATAATTAATTACACAACTTCATGGTGATGCTCTTCAATGGCCATGCCGATAAACAGCGCGCCGAGCAACGTAAATATATAAGCCTGCAGGAAAGCCACCAGTAACTCGATGGTATCCATAAACACAACAAACACTACAGATACAGGGGATACCGCCAGCGTTTTAAATATAAATATTAATGATATTAAGCTTAATATTAAGATGTGCCCCGCGGTGATGTTTGCGAATAAACGTATCATCAACGCAATAGGCTTGGTAAATATACCTACAACCTCAACCGGGATCATAATGAAAAATAACCACCATGGGTTCGGTACAAATATGTGCTTCCAGTAATATTTATTGCCATTAAGATTAACCACAAAAAATATAATAACCGAAAGTACCATGGTTACCGCAATGTTACCGGTAAGGTTATAGCCACCCGGAAAGAAAGGCACCATGCCCAACAGGTTGTTCAGCAGGATAAAGAAGAAGATGGTAAGCAGTAAAGGCATAAACCTCATGTACTTAACACCAATATTAGGCAGCGCGATATCGTCACGAACGAACAATATCAAAGGCTCCATAAACGACTGTAAGCCCTTTGGCGCTTTGCCCACACGTTTTTTATAGGCCCCTGCTACGCTTAAGAATATAATAAGCAATATTATTATAGCCATAAACAAAGAAGCCACGTTACGGGTGATTGAAAAGTCCAATACCTTTTTGGTTGCAGCTTCGTCAACCGAGCCGGATGCATCCACAGCAACAATCTTTTCTTCTTCAAGCTTGTAGCTGTAATTCTTGCCTGCGTATACTTTACCTTCTTTCAGATTGGCTGATGAAAACATTTCTATGCCTTTGTCAGTGTAAAGAATAACAGGCAACGGAAGGGTGGTTTCGCCAATTACCGGCCATGAGTGCGAATCACCGATGTGCTCAAGGATAGTTGATTTTGCGTCGTATGGCTTTTCTGCACCTGCATGTTCCTTTTCCTGACCGAAGACAGGGTTAAAAAATGTGCCTGCAATCAAAAAAAACGCACAAATTAACGAAATGTTAAAAATTTTTAAATTCAAAATCGTGCTCTTGTTCATCTAAATGAAGTTTTCTACCTTAATTTTTCGTGCCGCAAGTTACGCAACAAAACATAAACTTCAAAGGCCGTATTTAATAAATATATATAAATAAAATCGACCAAAAAAACATGCTTGTCTGCGGGGTTTTTTCGCACAAAAACAAAGATAAAAATAAGGCAGGCAAGCAGCTTAAACGTGGTTCCGCCAAGAAAAGCGCCGGTAAAATATTCCTGGTTTTTTTGTTTAGCCCACAACATAGCCATAACAATTAAAAAGGTAAGTACCGACAGGAATATAAAAAGTGTCCAGAAATTACCGGCGAGTAAATCAGCATTACCGGTATTTTGAAGTATAACAGGCGGAATAGCAATAATAATTATAAAAACCAGATAATAAATAATAGATGCGGAGAGTTTCATTGATGGAAAAACTTAAAATTAAGCCTTATAAGGCATATTAACAGGCTTACTCTTTAAGTGACCTGATTACAAGGTACAAAGATACAAAAACACCTGTAAGTGAAAGTATGGCCGTCACCCATTTAGTAGTGTGCTGGGCGCTTTCATCAATTTTGTAACCGATAAAGGTAAACAAGCCGATGGTAGCCAGCATCTGGAAGCCCATCCCGGTGAATTTTAAGTAATTATTTACAGGCCGTTTGCCTTTATTTTGCCCGCTTTCATCCATGTGCAAATTTATTAATCCCTTTGGGTTATTTTAGTAAATTAGCAAGGCTTTTATAACCATCTGATAAATTGAACAGGACCTTCAAATTCCATACACTTAAGCAGCGTAACCTACTGTTTTTGATAATTTTACTAATTATTGCAGGGTGCTCGCTCGAGAAAAAAAGCGGATTTAACCGCGCTATGCAGAATCTCACCGCGCATTATAATGTACTTTTTAATGCCAAGGAAATACTGCGCCTTAAGCTGGTAGCCTATGAATCGGCATTTGTGGACAATTATAACGAGGTACTGGCAGTGTACCCTGACACCACATTACAGAGCACCACACCCGATAAAGATTTGGAGGAGGCCATAGCCAAAGGCAACAAAATCATCAACATTAAAGAGCAAAGTCATTACATAGGCGATGGCTACCTGGTTATAGCCAAAGGCAACTACCTTGAGGGGAATTATTTTAACGCGAATGAGTTTTTCAGCTATGTAATTCGCTCCTATCCCGACCGTAAAGACCTGGTGCAGGATGCGCTCACCTGGAAAGCACGCTCACTGATGTACCAGGGCTTGCTGCCACAGGCTAAGCTGACTATCGATTCGGCCATTCAAAATATCGATCCAAAAAAGAATAAAAGCCTGATTGCCGATATCTATGCAACAAAATTACAGTACGATATAAACGCACAGGAATATGCCGACGGTGAAGCAATGGCAAAACTTGCCATAGAGCATTGCAACGACAGGGTAAAACGCCTGCGTTTGACGTTTATATTAAGCCAGCTGGAGGAACTCAATCAAAAACCATCTGATGCCATTGCTAATTACTCCAGGCTGGCAAGCGCCAACGTATCCTTCGAGATGGCCTTTAATGCCAGTCTGAACAAAATAAGGATCGAGGATGCCCGTGACGGGATAAAAACCAGCCGCACCGGGCGCCTGCTTCAGCTTTTAAAAGAGCCTAACAACAAAGATTTTAAAGACCAGATATATTACCAGGTTGCCGAGCTGCAAATGGTCGACAAAAACGTTGATGGCGCTATTAAAAACTACAAGCTGTCAGTACGAAATAGCGTGAAGAACCAGAGCCAAAAAGGGCTGTCGTACCTGCGGCTGGCTACCATCTACTTTAAAAATAAATCCGACTACCTGAGCGCTAAAAAATATTACGACAGCACCCTGATGGCGCTGCCGCCAAACTACCCGGGCTATGTTTCCATCAAAAAGATGAATACCAACCTGAAAATACTGGCAGATGCCTACCAGGTAATTTCGCGCGAAGACACCTTGCAGGCCTTAGCCAAAATGGATCAGAAGAAACGCGATTCGGTAATCGATAAAATGGTTAACGACAAGATTTTGCAGCAGCAGGCCGATTTGGCCGCGACAACAGCAGCTGCCGACTCTTACAATAGCACCAACAATGGCAGCGCCGACCCCAATAACGGCTTACCCGGCATGCCCGGACGAAGAGGCGCGGGAGGCCCTGGCCAGCGGCAGGGACAAAACAATACCACCGGCAGCACATTCTATTTTTATAATACCGCCGCAATAAGCTCGGGCTACAGCGACTTTAAACGTCGCTGGGGCGACCGTAAGCTGGAAGACAACTGGCGCCGCAGCAACCGCTCGGGCAGCGACATCACTGCTAACCAGGCGGCCGCCGTAGTTACTGACCCTGACGCACCTGTAGGGATGCTGGCGCCAGGCAGGGCGCAGGCTGGTTCTGCGGGTGTAAGCGGCTATCGCAATGAGCTGGTTAAGGGCTTGCCGCTAACACCGGAGTTGCTTGCACAGTCAAACCTTAAAGTTTACCACGCTTATGTAGATATAGCTAATTTTTACCGCGATATTTTAGGCGACAAAAAAGAAGCCATAACAGCATACGAAAATATTTTGGCCCGTTTCCCTTCGGATCCAAATAAAGCGTCGATTTATTATAACCTCTACAGGCTATACAGCGATATCGACCCCGCAAAGAGCGACAAGTATAAAAACCTTTTGTTAAAAGATTATGCCGATACGCCGTTTGCAAAAATAATCTCGGATCCGGATTATGCTAAAAAGTTGGACGATGTTAACGCCGAATTCAACGGTGCCTATAATAAGGTGTTCGACCTGTATGCCGCCCGCAAATACAATGAAGTTATAACCGGCGTGCCGCAAATGTTTAACCGGTATCCAAACAACAGGTTGTCGGCGCAGCTGCTATACCTGAAAACTATAGCCGAAGGCCACAATGAAAAAATAGGACCGTTTACCGATAGCCTGAAGCAAATAGCCTCAAAATATCCGGACGATAAATTGGTTACGCCATTGATTAACGAGCAACTGGCATTTATCAGCACTAATCTTGCCGAAATGCAAGCCAGGCCGGTTGTGCTGGCTGATGATAATCCGCAGGATATTCCGTTTACCCTTAACCCTGCTTATAAAAAGGAAACTGCCTACAGGCCAACTGTCGATCCGCGTGCGATATACGCCTTACAAAAACCACAGCAGCGAATTGAGAAGCCGCAGCCAAAACCAACGCCGCCGGCCGAAGTTGCAAAAGTAACTCCGCCGCCAGTGGTTAAGCCTCCTGTTAAAAAGCCCGACACTGTGGCCAAACCACAGGTTGCAGTAAAGAAACCGGATACCGTGGCTAAACAACCAATCGCGGTTAAAAAGCCTGATACCGTTGCCAAACCACAGATTGCGGTGAAGAAACCGGATACCGTGGCTAAACAACCGGTAGTCGTTACAAAACCTGATACCGTGGTTAAACAAGCCCAGGTTACACCGCCGGCAGAGCAACCCGTTCAACATGCCGATACCGTAGCGACAACTGCTCAGCAACAAACGCCTGCTATAACACAGCAAGCCCAGTCGGAGTTAAAAAAGGTTGACCTGGTGCCGTCCGTCTTCTCCGAAAAAGATAGTGCCAACTACTACGTTGCAGTAAATGTGTATAGCGGCACAACTAATCTGGCGTCTACGCGTTTTGGTTTCGGGCAGTTTATCAGGGCAAATTATGCCGGCAAGAGCATAAAGCACCAGTTGCTGCCGGTTGGCGCTAATAACCAGGTAATATATGTAGGCCGTTTTTATTCGCTTGAGGACGCTAAAAAGTTCGCTCGCGAGGTGAAGCCTCTATTACCGGATATTATGAAGGTGGCCAAAGAGAAATACACGTTTTTTATCATAACGCAGGAAAATCTGAATAAATTAGCCGATTCAAAATTGCTGGATAGCTATATGGATTATTACCAGCGAAATTTTTAAAATCATGATCATTAAGCTTCGCCCGGAAGACATACGCCGGTATAACTGGTATATATGGAAAACGCTTATTGCATTTATAGCGCTCTTTGTATTACTATTGGTTGTTACTTATTTTGGTTTATTCGGCCCGCTGCCGACGTTCAGGGCTATTGAAAATCCCAAAAGCAACCAGGCCTCGGAGGTGCTGGCGGCTGATAAAACCGTACTGGGTACTTATTATATTCAAAACCGCTCGAGCGTAAACTATTCGCAACTTTCGCCAAATGTTGTCAATGCCCTGATAGCTACAGAAGACGTCCGTTTTAAAGAGCATTCCGGCATCGATTTTCAGCGTTTGCCGGGTATTGTGTTTTTTACAATGATCGGGAAAAAGCAAGGTGCAAGTACCATTACCCAACAGTTAGCCAAGAACCAGTTCTCCGGCGAGATAGCGCGAAATCCTTTTGTTAGGTTCACACAAAAATTAAAGGAGTGGATCATCGCCATTCGCCTGGAAAGGCGATATACCAAGGAAGAAATTGTAGCGATGTACCTGAACACGGTCAGCTTTGGCGCATATAATACCTGGGGCATTAAATCCGCCGCACGTACCTACTTTGGCGTAACGCCTGATAAGTTGTCGCCCGACCAGGCCGCGACACTTGTAGGCATGCTGAAAGGTACGGCCGTTTATTCGCCGATCCGCCACCCGGACCGCGCATTGGCCCGCCGGAATACTATTCTCGACCTGATGGACAAGCAAGGCTTTTTAAGTGGTGGCCAGGCTGCTGAATTGAAGGCAAAACCGCTTGGCCTTAATTTTAGCCTGATAACCCATAATGACGGGCCGGCTCCTTACTTCCGTGCAGTATTAAAACAGGAAATCCAAAAAATATTTAAAGACCAGAATATTGTACAAAGCGATGGCAGGCCTTACGATTTAGACCGCGATGGCCTTAAGATATATACCACCATTGATGCCACCATGCAGCAATATGCCGAAGAAGCGCAGCAGGAATATATGAAAAAGTTGCAGGTGGAGTTCGATAACCAATGGAAAGGGGTTAACCGTGCCAAGAGTGTCAAAAACTATAAATTGCTGCTCGATCAGGGTATGTTCCGCTCCGACAGGTATAAACAATTGCAGCTGGAAGGAAAATCCGAAGAAGAGATACGCCAGAACTTTGATACGCCAGATACCGTTAACCTGTTTACCTGGCATGGAGATATCGACACCGTAATGAAGCCTATCGATTCCATCGTTTATACCAAAATGACGCTACGCAACGCTTTGATGAGTATGGACCCGACAACCGGCTATGTAAAAGCATGGGTGGGCGGTACAAACTTCGAGCATTTTAAATACGACCAGGTTAAATTAGGTACAAGGCAGGTTGGTTCGACAGCGAAGCCATTTACTTACTCGGTAGCAATAGAGAATGGCTTTTCACCCTGCCAGGAAGTGGATAACGTTCCTGTAACTATTACGGGTTACGGCTCGGAGCCATGGACGCCTAAACAATCAATGAGTGATTATTTGCCGGGGGCCATTACGTTGCGTAAAGCTTTGGGCTATTCGCAAAACTACGTGGCTGCTTATGTTATGAACGAAGTAAAACCTGTGCCCGTAATGGAGCTGATCAAGAAGATGGGTATTACCAGCGATGTACCGGCATATCCGTCCATCGCATTGGGTTCATTTAACGCTTCAGTTTATGATATGACGGGGGCGTACTCAGTATTTGCCAATCATGGCACCTGGACAGAGCCTACCTACATTTTACGAATAGAGGATAGAAACGGCAACGTAATTTACACTCATACGCCAAAGGTAGTACAGGCCATGGATGCACAAACAGCTTATGTAATGACCTATATGCTTAAAGGGGTTATTGAGGATGGTACAGGGTCGCGTCTGCGCTACCGTTACGGATTTAACAACCCAGTTGGCGGCAAGACCGGTACAACACAGGATAACTCTGACGGCTGGTTTATGGGTATTACCCCACAATTAGTTACAGGTGTATGGACAGCCTGCGAAGACCGCGATATTCACTTCCGCTCTACACGCCTGGGTGAAGGCGCCAACTCCGCCCTCCCGATATTTGCCGGTTTTATGAAGCGTGTTTATGATAATCCTGCCCTTGGTATCAAACGCAACGTTGATTTTGATGCCCCAAAAGGCGGTGTACCCATAGTTATGGATTGCAACCTGTATAAACAGCAACAGCAGGGAACTACGGAAGTGGACAAAAAACTAGGATTCTGAGATATTTGTGATAGACTTACTAAGTTTTAAAAACTTCGTAAGTCTGAAATTCCCGGTTTTTTCGGCCTTCGTGAGTTTTTAATAAAATTTCTATCAATTTTGTCATTGCGGGCGAAGCGCGGCAACCTCGACGCTATGCATTGGCGTCATGTATATCGACGAGGTTGCTTCGTCGTTCCTCCTCGCAATGACAAGTTTATTAAGGGTTAAATGAACAATACCTTCGATTATCGCGCAGCTTTAAAAAATATCCCTCATCGCCCCGGCGTATACCAATATTGGGACGAACATAAGGAGCTTATATATATAGGTAAGGCAAAAGACCTGCGCAACCGGGTTACCAGCTATTTTAATAAGGATAACCACGTCAATGCCAAAACAAAGGTACTGGTTTCCAAAATCCGGAATATCACGTTTACCATTGTTGATACCGAGGTTGATGCATGGCTGCTGGAGAACAGCCTGATTAAAAAGCACCAGCCGCGGTACAATGTAATGCTAAAGGATGATAAAACTTATCCGTGGATTATCATCAAAAATGAAAATTACCCACGCATTTTCTGGACAAGGCGCATCGTTCGCGACGGCTCAAAATACCTCGGGCCTTATGCATCAGTAAGTATGATGCACAATATCCTGGAAGTAATAAAAGAAACATTCCCGCTGCGCACCTGTAACCTGGCCCTTACCCGTGAAAATATAGAGAAAGGGAAATTTAAAGTCTGCCTGGAATACCAGTTAGGCAATTGCAAAGGCCCTTGCCAGGATTACCAGACCGAAGCCGATTACAACCATAATATAGAACAGATTACCGATATGCTGAATGGCAAAATCGGCGCAGTTATCCGTGATTTAAAAAGCGATATGGAAAAAGCCGTATCCGACATGAACTTTGAATACGCGCATCGCCTGAAAAGAAAATTCGAGTTATTGGATAATTACCAGAGCAAATCTACGGTTGTAAATTCATCAATTACCGATGTGGATGTATTCAGCATTGCGTCCGAAGAAAAGTATGCGTTTGTAAATTATTTAAAGGTGATGAATGGCACCATCATCCAAACCCAAACCATCGAGCTGAAAAAACGGCTGGACGAAAGTGATGAAGAGCTCCTAACCCTCGCAATTTCCGAATTCAGGACCAGGTATGATAGTCATTCAAAAGAAATCATCGTGCCTTTTGATATCGATTTGGAAGACGACAAGATAAAATTTACTGTACCTAAGCTTGGGGAAAAAAAGAAGTTGCTGGACCTGTCGCAAAAAAACGTACACTTCTTTAAGCGCGATAAGCTGGACCAATACGAAAAGCTGAACCCGGAGGTACGTACGGAGCGCCTGCTTACCCAAATGATGAAGGACTTGCGGATGAACCAGTTGCCAAGGCACATCGAATGCTTTGATAACTCCAACTTCCAGGGCAAATACCCGGTATCGGCTATCGTAGTTTTTAAAGATGGCAAGCCATCGAAAAAAGATTACCGCCACTTTAACGTAAAAACTGTTGAAGGGCCAAATGACTTCGCCACCATGGAAGAAGCCGTTCACCGCCGCTACCGCCGCATGCTGGACGAAGGCACTGAACTGCCACAGCTGATAGTTATCGACGGCGGCAAAGGCCAGCTTTCTTCTGCAATGACAAGCCTGAAATTATTAGGTATCGATAAACAGGTAACCGTTATCGGCATCGCCAAACGTTTGGAAGAGCTGTATTATCCTAACGACCAGTACCCCTTATATCTTGATAAAAAGTCGGAAACACTGAAAGTTATCCAGTACCTGCGCGATGAGGCGCACCGTTTCGGTATCACCTTTCACCGCAAAAAACGCGATAAAGGAACGCTGGTTACAGAACTGGAATTAATTGAAGGCATTGGCAAAACTACTGCCGAAAAGCTGCTTAAATATTTTAAATCGGTAAAAAAAGTAAAAGCCGCCACCGAAGCTGAATTGCAGGAAGTGGTGAATTTGAAGCAGGCTAAAGCTGTTGTTGCCTATTTTGGCGGGCAAGAGCCTGAAAACCCAAATTAAAGATCGCTGCGGCGAAGATAACTAAGCACGTCAGTACGAGGCGAGTTGCTTGCAACTTGCTACGAAGCAACCTCTGCAACACGCTGCACTGAAGCAAAAACTCATGATTTCCTGTCCGCCGGCATCCCGGAAACCATGTACATTAGGGTTCGGTGCCGTCCTGTGCAGAGATTGCTTCGAAGCCGACTGTAAACAGTCGGCCTCGCAATGACGATAATCATAAAAAAGCCCCTGCAAGTGCAAGGGCTTCAAATATTTTTTGTCTTTCCGATTAACTTATTCCTGCCACAGCGTCAGCTCCCAGTCGGCGAGGTTTTTCTTTATTCGCTCTGCCTCGTAGAGTCGGTCGATGCCATTCATGTAGTGCTTTATACTTTCGTCTTTGTCGTTAGATTCCTTGACGATATAGCTGGTGAAAAGCCTTTTCACCAAAGCATCATCAAAGCTTAGCCCCGTAGCATCATTACTTCGATTAACAACCTCTTTAGTTGCCAATACATGTCTTGCTTCGGAGAAATACACCCAAAACGCAGGCTGATAATCTTCAACTGTTCCAACTGTTACTTTAACCAAAGGAGCTATACCCACTATACGTGGTTCAAAGATAGAACGCTGTCTGTCAAATACCCAATCTTCTTTAAGGCGAAATTTCAAAACGCTGTCGGGGTTAAATTCGCTGGCCACCATCTTAGAGCCTGTTTCATTTCCGTTCGCATCAAATTTCTTAACTGCAGAGCTGTCGCCCCCGGCCAGCCTGCCCCTTGCCCTTCCCTGCCCCAATGGCACCAGGAATTTATCGCCTCCCGGATCGTCTTTGGTTGGAGTCGGGTCGTAAGCGGTCATCTCACCGGCATCAATAGCCGCCAGCAGCACGTCTATAAAGCGTTGCTTTGGCGAAGCCAGGTACTGATTCATCTTTTCGCGAACGTCAATCTCGCGCCAAATACGTTTAACAAAGGCAGCGTCCGACTCCCTTAAGTTCGGATACGGTGTTACCTTAGCACTCAAAATATTGCTCTTTTTAAAATAGCCATCCAGCGGTGCTTCAAAAGGCTTCTTTTTTGATGTATCAGTTGGCTTTGCACTAACGCCTCCATTAGGATTTCCCAGGTTTACCGGGTTATTAGTAGGATTAACCGCTGCCGGCTGCTGCGATTGCTGGGTAGCCGGCGGAGTAGCCTTAGGCTTATTCCTATTATTCTTCCTTTGTGCGTAGCTTGATACGCATGCAAGGCAAAGTATGGCAACTAAAATCTTTTTCATAATCCTCATTTTAATTAGCACTTAAAACAATTGAGTCAAGGCTCCGCTGTGTACCATCCGGCCCTACTGCAGTGATATCTTTAAATACAATCGTCGTACCGGGGGTAACGCTACTCATAGCCGTACGCATTTGCGCCGATAGTTCACCACTGTTGGTTGAGTAGATAATAACATCCTGTCGTGGTTTGGCTATCATTAGCGTAAACCGGGTCACGTTAAACCTTGCGTCAAAATCAAATCCTTCCAGTTTTGCAAAGAGCCTGTCCTGTGCGCGAATGTTTGCAGCGCTTGTGTTTCCACTGCTTTTACCGGCAAATTGTGGCTTCGGGTCCGGAATACGTTTGGTACGGAACAATGTGCTTCCAAGAACAGCCGTTTTTCCCGGCGCTATTTCACCCGAGACAGTTATAGTCGACTCACCGATTGAACTGACCGTGGCTATATATTTACCGTTTGAACCAGTTAAACTACCGCTCGACATGCTAACGTGAAGCTTTTCTTTTGCGATACCTGGTGCAGATACAGAAATTGGGTTAGGAACACCGATGTATAAAACGTTCATTTTATCAGGTGATACAACGGCAGACGGCTTTGCAACCATATAGGTTTGTGGTGGAGTGTCATAGGTTTTGATAGTGCCGTCAGTTTGCTTTACAGCAATTTTAGCCGACCATGTATGCAGGCCTTCACTGCTGGTACTGCCATTGTATTTACCCTTACCTGCCTCGGTAGGTAAATTACCTCCGCCCACCGTGATAGTAGGCGACAATTTTGAATCATACGCTGTAAGAAAAACTTCAGCGGTATAAGGTTGTCCAACCAGTACATAGCTTGTGGGTGCTACAGCGACAGCAGCGAACTGGTCAAGATTTACCTGGGCCTGATCAACTTCACCCAATATCCTCTTTACAATTTCGTTCTCAGCATTTTTGGTATCTGTTTTAATTTTAGCTAACGTTGTTAAGGCAGCACCCAGTGGGATACCATCACCAAAATAAGCTTCTTCCCATGATTTTTGCGGGCCGGCAGTTTGTTTTGGAGCATCTGCATTTAACGAAAGATTGATTCCCTGGCGTTCTTTCTCATCTTTTAAATAGGTAAACAGTTTAGCGCGGGTATCTTCAATATCTAACCTTAAAGCTTCGCCTTTTTTTCCAGTAACCATAATATATGGCGATATGTCAAGGTTCTCCCTGGCATCAACGTCATTTGTCTTTTCGCTTATACCGCCACCCGCTGCAACCAACTCGTCCCTTAAATCCTGCACATGTTTAATAAGCCGCTCCGCTGTGGCACGGGCATCAGTCGCTCTTTTGTAGATCGGCGCTGCACGGTCGTGCTGTTCTTTCAGCTTGGTATTTTCAAAATTTGTAAAAGCATCGTTTAAACCTTTGCCTACGTTATTAGATGATGCATCCAAACTGTTTGTTATATTCTTAAATGCATCGAGTAAGCTATCCGGTACACTCAGCGCTACCAGGCCCAAAAGAACCAGATACAGAATGCCCATCATTCGTTGTCTTGGGGTTTGTTTACCTCCAGCCATTTGTTAAATGTTTTTTCTGATTAAAAATGTATCCTATAATTACTGAACACGTGGCTGATTCATAGCCGAAAGCATATTGCCGTATATCGAGTTTAATGTCGACAGGTTTTTAGCTAAGCGGCTAACTTCGTCTTTAAACTGTTTCGAGTCCTGTGCAGAATCGTTAAAGTTGCTCAGGGTTACAGCCATATCAGAGTAAAACTTGTTCATTGATTTTAAGTGGTTGCTTGAATCCTGCAGTTCCAACTCATATACTGCATTCAGTGAAGTTAAGTTCTTCGCCATTTTCTGAACCTGCTCATGGTAGGATTTTGAGTCGACATTCGAGTTTGCCATTTCGGCTAAGTTGGCCGAAGCCTTGTCGAATTGAGTACCCAAAGCATCGTAGCTTGCGGTAGCCTGTTTTATTTTGTTGGTGAACGCAACAGTTGCGTCGCCTGCGTCGGTAACGCGTGAAATACCGGCTACTTTATCACCGAATGTACGCAAGCCGTTTGCCAGGCTGCCTATTAATTCAGGGCCGATTTTTGCTTCTGCAAGCATGGCATCAAGCGCTGCGGTGTTCGAAAAGTTATCGCCAACAGGCACTGCTTTGCGCGGTGCGGCTTTTGGCAACTCACCATCATAATCATCATCAAGTTCCGGATAAGCCCGTCTCCAGTCAAGCTCCTTCTCGTCCCGTTGGAAGCCTAATAAAAAAAACAGGATTGCTTCTGCCGATAACCCCCCCGCAATAAAATACGTTGCGCCTGGCAGGTGCAATATCTTAAACATCAGCCCCACAATAACCACTGTTGCACCCCATGATACGATATTATTAATTCCGTAAGGTTGTTTCTTTCCAGCCATAATAATTTGAAGAAAAATTTATAAGTTGTCTTTTAAAATTGGTTTTACGTATTAGCGTTTGTCCCTTATATCACGACCGAGATAGTGAGTAACACAGCGGAAACCAATGTATGATTTTGCGGTATCCTGGTACTCATAGGTACGTTTTGAATTTTGAAGGAAGAAGCCAATGTCTTTCCATGAACCGCCGCGTACAACTTTACGCTTCAGCACTTCAGCATCGGTTGCCTTCGCCTCGTAATTAAACGTAGGTGCAAGGTCATGCACAAAGGTCGAGGCGGATTCATCAAATGCTGATAGGGTCCATTCGGCAACATTGCCCGCCATATTATATAAGCCGTAATCATTAGGAAAGTACGACTTCACATTCACTGTGTATGCAGCGCCGTCATCGGTGTAATTACCGCGGCCGGGCTTAAAGTTAGCTAACAAACATCCTTTTGCATTTTTAGCATAAGGGCCTCCCCATGGGTAATCGGTGCCTATCCTTCCGCCGCGGGCTGCATATTCAAACTCCGCTTCAGTTGGCAGGCTATAAGGCGAGCGGTGCGGCAATTTCCTCGAATCTTTATAGGCATCGTTATAACGTGAACGCCACATGGTAAATGCGCGTGCCTGGCGCCAGGTAACACCTACCACAGGGTAATTGCGGAACGCCGGGTGCGAAAAGTAAGCTTCTGTCATCGGCTCGTTGGCAGCATACGAAAAGTCGCTCAGCCAAACCAGTGTGTCAGGATAAACCGGCACAGTGTCGCGAAGTATGAAATCCGAACGTTTCTTTGTTTTATCGTTATGATAATCTGAAGCCGTACGAAGATCCATTAACGCGTAGTTATATTTTAGCAAACGTACATCCAGTTCGTCGCGGTCGAACACCCTGTCGTCGCCCTGGTAAAACATGCCCTGCAATTTCGCAGCATTGCCCGCAGTTGCTTTCCCTTTTTTCGAGCTTAATACGGGGTATTTTTTTACGTAAGCCCAATTGATGTATTTTTTTCCGCTCGGATTTGGTGTTGAATTCTTACCGGCTTTAATATAATACTTATCGTCGTTAAGGTAATTGGTGATAGCTATCGAATCGCGCACCCAGTTTACAAACTGCCTGTACTGGCTGTTTGAAATCTCGGTTTGGTCCATAAAGAACGGAGGCTGGGTTACCTGCTTGGTTTGCTCAATCTGGCCGAAGGTTATGTCCTGGTCAGTTTGTCCCATCAGGAACGAGCCACCCGGTATATAAACCATGCCATAAGGCACTTCTGCCCTGAACGATCGCTGCGGGACACCCGTCAACTCTCCCCTGTCGCCTCCCTTACCACAACCGCTAAGAATTCCAACTGCCAAAACGGCTACTAAAAAGTATAATTGTTTCATTTTAAAAATCAATGTTAGCTATATAAATATAACACAAAGTGACCCCCGAATATATTAATTTTGACGGATTAAAACACAAAAAACATTTTTTATCAGTCAAATTACCCTATTTAATAGTTGAAACATCATAAACCTATAGCTAATAAACGCGTAATTTTAATTAATAAAACTGTTGAAATTACGCTATCTATAGGCACTTTTACGAAATCTCCGACTGAATGGTTGCAATAAGACCAAATAATTCTACTAAGTTAACAAAATTGTTTAATAAAACCTATAAGTAATTGATTAAGTGAACAATATGCGAGGATTAACTAATATGCTACCGGATTGGTTAACCTGTACTTAAAACACAGGGTGGTTTTAAGGATAACTTAATGAGGCCTAATATATTGTGCTACAAGGTAAATAAGTGTATAAATCACAAAAAAAGCTCCCTGGTGTTCAGAGAGCTTTTATCCTGTTGAGACGCAAAATATTACGCCCTGGTATTATAAATATTATTTATTTACCTGTTTTACATACTGCTCTATTGCCATTGTCATAGATGGTGCCGCCGGTGTTGGCGCCGGGATATCCATAATAAGCCCTGCCTCTAACACAGCTTTATGGGTTGTTGCACCGAATGCAGCTATACGGGTATTGTTCTGCTTAAAATCAGGAAAGTTTTTATAAAGCGATTGAATGCTTGATGGGCTAAAGAACGCAATTATATCATAAAATACATCCGCCAGGTCAGACAAATCACTGCATACTGTACGGAAAAGCACCGCCGGTGTAAAGTTATATCCGTTTTCGAGCAGGAATTTTTGGGTTTCCTCTGCTGCAACATCCGAACATGGGTAAAGAAATTTTTCGCCCGAATGTTTTTTTAGCACCTCTGCCAGGTCTGACGCGGTTTGCTTACCGAAGAATATTTTACGCTTGCGGTACTGTATGTATTTTTGAAGGTAAAGTGCGATGGTTTCAGATAGGCAGAAATATTTCATTTCTACCGGCACCTCAAACCTCATCTCCTCGCAAATCCTGAAAAAATGGTCGGCCGAATTACGGCTCGTAAATATTACGGCGCTAAAATCTGCCAGGTTAATCTTTTCCTTACGGAAATCTTTAGCCGGAACGCCTTCCACATGAATAAATGACCTGAAATCAATTTTCAAATTAAGCTTTTTAGCAAGCTCGGCGTATGGATTCTTGTCATTTTCAGGTTTGGGCAAAGTAACTAAAATGCTTTTAACCTTTTTCTTTCTCTCTTCCAAAGTCTATTAAATAACTGCCAAAAACTATATATTAAGTGCCTTAATTAAAATTAAAATTGGGCAAATTTCGAGGGCACAAAGATAGATAAATAAATAAAATTTATGAAATCGAATGTTAGAAATGATATTTACGCTGTTACGTACGTACTGCCATGCGAAAATAACGGCAATAACTGTGAGTGTAAAAATCAATAAATCCTGTATGTAGATTCCTGAAAGCAGGCTAAAACACACCGAAACCACCAAAAAAACAAAGGCCAGGTTAAAATAGGTAAGGTTTAATATGCCAATGTAATTACTTACCACCTTGCCTGCATTAAAAACAAACCCGATAAACTTCAGCACCAAAAATTTGAGCGCAAACAGCAAACTTATGATGATGGAAAGATTAATGAATAGCCAAAAATCCTTACCTATGCCAATATCCCCTACGTTATTATAGGTCATCAATTGACATAAAAATAACCCCGCGCATAAACTAAACAGCACAAATAAGCCAATAAACGCCCAAAAATTAATCAATCCGCCTTCTTTATCCGTTTGCGCCAGTGCCTGCTTGCTGTAAAATGATTGCAGCACCATTTTAATATCATTGCCCAAAAAAATATTTAAAAGAGCGGTATAAATTAATAAACCTATTACTGTTATCAGCACCCACTGGTTCCTAAATGTACGCACCGTGCCTTTGTCAATATCAGCGCGGCGAACAAGATTGATTTTGCCTGTAATTAATGAATCTATGTCGGCAAATGGATTTTTTAGCAGGGCTTTTAAAAATTGATTCTCGCGCAACGAGTCCGGTTTAAATAGCGCCATACCAATAGAGTCGGCGGCCAATTGCTCACGTGCTTCTTTCGCAATCGCGGCAGAATCAGGACGGACAGAAGCTGATCGTGTGCGTGCGGGTGAAGTGATGCTGCTGTCCTTTTTTCTTGCGGTCGAATCTTTTTGCGCGTACAGGGCTGTACACCAAAAAGAAACAATAACAAAACAACAAATAGCTAAACGCATTTATATACCCCGCAAATAATGGCGCAAAATTACCGTATTATTTAGTGGTTTTATAGTGATGATGATGATTTTTGTGTTAAGTTAAGGGCGCTAATCCAATTAATTCAGCCTGGAACACCCGGAATATAATATCAAATAAACCTGAATCTGTCTTTTATTTCATTCCGGTAGGTTTTTCCTATCGGAATTTCTTTATCATCAATCCATAATCTATTTTCTTTAATCTTTTTTATACTGTTAATGTTGATGATAAAGGACCGATGTACCCGTACAAGCTCATTCGCAAATTTAAATTTCTCTTCCAAAAAGCTAAGGTTTTCACTATACATCACGGTTTCGCTTGCATTTATATCGGTATTTCTATAAGTAAGATAGCAATAGCTGCCATCGGCCTGCAGAAACATAATATCCTCCAGCATTATTTTTTTAAACCCCTGGTTATCCTTAACAAATATACAGTCGTTAATTAAGTATGATGATTCGTTTGCCTTACTAATAGATAAATTATGGCCTTTGAGCGCTTTTATAGCTAGGTCGATAGCGATAGAAATATCCAGCTCATTGAATGGCTTTGTTAAGTACTGTACTGTATTTGTTTCGTAGATGGCTTTCTTTCTCAGGTATTCATCCTGGTTATCGGTAATAAAAATGATAGGGGCAGTAGAAATTTTCCTTATTTCTATAGAAGTATCAATGCCATTGGTGTTATCGGCCAATTGAATATCCATAATAATGATATCGGCAAAACCGGGCTTAAAGTTTTCCAGTGTCGCTTCGCCCGAAATAAATATGGCTGGTATTTCATAACCCATATTCTCGAGCATTACTTTTAACGACTCCGCTATTATAAAGTCGTCTTCAACTATAAGGACTTTCAATTTCTCCATTTATCTAAAAGATATTCCCCGGAACGATGCGAATAATTTATCCATTTAAATGTAAAAAAAAAAACGATTGATTTCCTTTTCCAAATCAATATCGTCCGCTCACAAAGACGCGTCCTCCGTTCGTAAAGTTGATGCACCGGGATAATGACTACAAATTACTTTTAATCAGGATTTGATAAAAATTAAATTGAAAGTAAAAAAATCACAAGCAAGCTGTATGAAAAAAAACAGTTATACAAGATTAGTACTGACTGTTATTATGCTGATAATAATAGCATCATGCGGTAAAGAAGGCGCTATTGGCCCCCAGGGCGCCGCAGGGCCTCTGGGGGCAACCGGCGCACAAGGGCCTAAAGGCGACTCCGGCAAGGATGGTACTAAATTTTACAGCGGCAACGCCGCCCCGTCAGCTACAATTGGTGTAAACGGCGACTTCTATATTAACCTGTCGGCAAGTGTATTATACGGGCCGAAAACCGATGCCGGCTGGGAAAACGGCATATCGCTCAAAGGGGCAAACGGTGCAGCGGGTGCTAACGGCACAAATGGCACAAAAATATACAGTGGTACTACGCCGCCGGCGGCTTCCATCGGCGTTGACGGCGATTTCTATTTCGACTTAGGCGCCGCCAGGCTTTATGGCCCGAAAACTGCCGCCGGCTGGGGCAGCGGCGTCTCATTGCGATCCAACAGTTCGGGAAAGTCAATAACCTCATTTTTATTTACCGGGCTTATTCCGGCAGTAACTGCTACTATAAATGAAGCTGATAAAACAATAACTGCAAATGTTCCGGCCGACACACCAGTAACTGGTCTTGTTCCAACCATTGCCGTGTCTGATAATGCCTCCGTTACACCAGCATCGGGCGTAGCGCAGGATTTCAGTACGCCGGTAAATTATACCGTAACCGCGCAGGATGGCAGCACGCAGGTTTACAAGTTAACCGTTACAGTAAATAAGGCAACAACACAGGTGATTGATTGTGATCATGTTCCTGCGGTTTTGGAAGATTTGGGTGATGGGGTAGACTATATTGTCAAATGTAACATTGGAGTGGGTGGTGTTTTGACAATAAAACCAGGTGTAACCATACAATTTGATGGCGAGGCCTCTGGCTTTACCATTGGAAACGGCGGAGCTCTTAAAATGATAGGGACTTCAGCAAAGCCCATCATTCTTGAAGGTAAAATTGCCTCGGCAGGTTCATGGACTGGTATCCAAATAGCGTCTAGTAATATTGAAAATCAATGGGAATATGTAACTATAAAAAATGGGGGTGCGGGCAAATACAAAGCGGGATTATTAATTGGAAACCATGATAACTATTCTGTTTATTCAAGTTTAACTCAGATGTCAATCAAGCATTGTACTTTCAGTGACAATGCCGGCTACGGAATATGGACCTATGATAGTGGAGGCAACGATGTTTCTACTACTATATTCAGTGCGTTTGAAAGCAATACGTTTACAAATAACTCTTTATCGGCCTTAAAAGCATCGAGTGATGCTATTGGAAAATTAGACGCTAAAAGCTCTTATATTAATAACGGGCATAAATTTATTGAAATAGCTGGTACTCTCCACAATAATACAGTGGTTCAGGCGCTAGATGCGCCTTATGTTGTCAGCGGCACCATTAATTTAGCACAGAAAATGACAATTCTACCAGGGGTTGTTATGCAGTTTAATGTAGATGCAGGCCTTGCTTTAGGATCAGGTACTCTGATAGCAAATGGTACCGCAGCCCAGCCGATTAAGTTTACAGGTTATCAACCGGGCGTAGGCTATTGGTTAGGACTTTCGCTAGGTAACAATGACCCGCAAATTAACCTGAACTATTGCATTATAGACGGCGCAGGCTCAAACAAGCCAAATGGCAGTACAGCATGCGTTAGCGACACTAAGGGTGCTGTCAACTTTTTCCCATCGTGTAATAACTGGACTACTGCTCCTGTAGTTACCAACTGTATCATTTCCAACAGTGGTGGCTACGGCATTGTCTATAAAAATGGCACTACAGCAAACTTTTTAAACAATACATATTCAGGCAATACAGAAGCAAACGTAAAGGCATTTTAACCTGAATAAACCACGCCGGTTGTCCGCAACACCAATCGACGTGGTTTACACTAAAGCTTATATACTCTAAATACCCTTTAGCAACACACACACTAATTATAAAACAATGAAAAAACTATTTACCCTTTTGCCTGCAATAATATTTGCAGCGCAATCATTTGCCCAAAAACAAGAAAAGTTCACTTTTGAACAAGTTAAGGCACATTGTGCCGACATGCCCCTTAGTAAACGTGCCAGAATTAGCGTTACCAGGTTTAATGTAACAACTACAAGTGCAAACGACGCCGCAGCGGCCCAAAATGCGCACGCCAACAACAAACTAAAAGCGCTATCGTTGCTGATGGGTGGCAGCGATGCCCCTAAAGCCGATGGTGTACCAACAACGCTTGCGGGCAATATGAGTACCACACTAACCCACGCTTTACAGGACATAGGGTGCTACCGGGTGTTGGAAACAAAAGATAACAACGGCGACCTTACCGGAGAAATAGACCAGGGCGACAGCAAATACGCCAGTAAAAAAGTGCCTAAAGCCGGAAAGCAACTGGGTCCCCAGATAGCAGTTACAGGTGAGCTTACTGAATATAGCATTAAAGATAAGGGCATGAGTATCGTAGGCGTGGGGACCAACAAAAAACTGGTGAAAATCGGGTTTATCCTGAAGTTAATAAATATAGAAACCCGCGATATTATCGCTACACGCCTTATCAGAGTGCAATCCAAAACAAGCGGCAGTGTTTCTGTATTAGGAGGCTTGGTTTCAACTAATAATAGCGACCCTGCTATTGCTGCCGTAATGGACGACGGGATACTTGAAGCCGTTAGATACATGGCACACGTCCGCGATTCATTAAACATAACTGTCGACAACATCCCGGGAAGCAGTTCAGTAAGCAGCGACGGAACAAGCGAGATAGAAGTGTCGCTCACCAACGCCAGTTACACCAGCTTTACCGATGTGGCCGGGGTTATTGGCTCGTTGCCGGGTTACAAATCAATGGAAAAATCCTTTTCGTCAGGCGTGGCAACTTACACCGTGGTACATAGCGGAACTGCCGATGATTTTTCGACAGCATTGGGCAAAAATCTTGGCAAAAAATATGAAATGATGGGGAGTTCAAACGATAAAATTGAATTAAAAGTAAAATAAACAAGAACCAACAAATTAAAAACGTAAACCAAAATCACAAAATCATGAAAAAACAATCACTTCTTTTAGTTTTATTATTAGCCATCACTTCAACAGTGATGGCTCAATCAAAATCAGCTTTTAGCAATGGCGATAACCTGCTGAACGTTGGTATTGGCCTGGGCACGCCATTTTTTGGAACGGGATATTCTGCGTCGTTGCCCGTTAACCCCACAATTTCGTTCGAACACGGCTTTTCCGACGAAATAAGCGTTGGCGCACAGGTATCATATGCAAGCTATAAATTTAATGATACTTACCAGGGCCAAACCTATTACAGTTTTAAGTATAACGCTACTTACGTAGGCGTGCGGGGTTCGTATCACTTAGGCGAAATGCTGGAACTGGATAGTAAGTTTGACGTTTACGGCGGCGGCAGCCTAGGCTACGTTGTTTTAAGTGCGAGCGATAGTGAGGGTTATTCCGGAACCCTGGGAAGCGCAGTGGGCTATGGCGTGTTTGGCGGGGGCAAATATTTTTTCAGCCATAACGCGGGCATTTATGCAGAGGTTGGCTATCAAAGCCTATCGTACCTTAACGTAGGGTTAGCACTTAAATTTTAATACAGTCTTGCATATGAAAACCTTATTAAAAACAACACTGGCAATTATAATTACTTGCCTGGCGTTTACCGCATGCAAAAAGAAAAAGGAAAAACCTGTTGGCGCG
>JAZJZL010000075.1:73415-117465 GCA_040389845.1 Bacteroidota bacterium | reverse complement strand
TAAACCTTTACCTGTTATTTGTATCCAACAAATAACATGAAGCTATTATCACCGGTACTTTTTATTGCCCTGTTTTTTCTCGCCTCCTGCGAGACCGCGGTATATGTTTCCGTGCCGGTTGAATATTCACCGCGAACATACTTTCCTAAAGATTCAATAACCGTTGTGGTGATTAACCAGTTTGATGTTAACAAATCAAACGTCAACAACAAAAAGAAACGTGCTGCAATTTGGGCCGGCGCTTACACCGCTATAAAAACAGCTAAAGGTCAATTGGAGCAGTTGAAACAGATTAAAGTAATCAACCTGGTGGATTCGGGGGACATGAAAGTAAATGCCGATTCTGTAAAGCTGATTGCCAGGCAATATGACGCCAAATATGTACTTGCGCTAAAAAACTTTACCGCGGGAATAGACATGGACGAGCCAGGCAGCTCGCCCACATTTTATACCACCAATATTTCGGTTAACTTTTTGCTTTACCAAAGCAATGGCATATACTACAAAAAATTAAATGGCGCTGCAAATGACCCAAAGCCCGATAAGCTTTCCGAAAGCCTGCTCGCAAGCATATCTGTACAACCAAGCCTTGGAGCAAATAAAACCGCTATAACTGCTACTGCCGCTCATGCGGCACAAAATGCTCTTGGCGAATACTTTCCTTATAAAATTGTGCATAACCGGCCGTTATACACTGATAAGTTTTTAATGCCTGCCGTAAAAGAAATACAGGCGCAGAACTTTGAAAAAGCTGACACCTTACTACGTCCATTTTTAAAAGATAAGGTAAAGGAACATATAAGCAAAGCGGCTTATAATCTCGCGGTAGCCTATGAAGCCCGGGGTTATATTGAGGACGCCATAGACATGGCCAGGTTATCTTCAAATACTAATTATAATGAATACGCCACCGCTATTTTGTACGATTTGAAACAGGAGTAAGCATTTTTTCTACTATTTCGTAATCGATGCTTTTACGGGTGAAAAGATTACCTGTTTGCATAAAGCCTTGTTTCAGGTAAAAACCGGTGGCTTCGAGGCGTGCGTTGCACCAGATGCGTGTGCCGCCGTTTTCTTCGGCATAAGCAATAACATAAGTCACCAGGCTGCCGCCTATGCCTGCGTGCTGCATATCCGCAGCTACGGCCAACTTCCGAAACTGGAATTCTGTTCCGTCCTGGAACAGCGATACCACCCCCGCCAACCTGTTATCCCTGAACGCGCCGAAATGAATTCCATCAACGTCCTCCGGCATCTCCATCTCGTGCCGCATCGCCGCCGGATACAGCAAATCTTTACGGAGCTGCCACGTGGCTTCTGGTCTTATTTGCTCTATAGAAGTTTCGGAACGATGTTCCATACGATAACTAATCTCTGATTTCTAGCCTCTAATTAACTACAAAGGTATATTTCCATGTTTCTTCCTCGGGTTATTTACCACTTTATTTTCCAGCATTTTAAATGCGTGGATAAGCTTAATTCTAGTCTCTGCCGGCTCAATTACTTCGTCTATAAATCCACGTTCGGCTGCCCGATAAGGGTTGGCAAATATCTCGGCATACTGTTGCTCCTTTTCACGCCATTTGGCTTCGGGATCTTCTGCCGAAGTAATTTCTCTTTTAAAGATAATTTCAGCAGCGCCCTTTGCGCCCATCACAGCAATTTCTGCCGATGGCCATGCAAAGTTCATATCCGCGCCGATGTGTTTGGAGTTCATTACATCATAAGCGCCGCCATAGGCCTTGCGGGTGATTACCGTAATACGCGGTACCGTCGCCTCGCAAAATGCATACAGCAGCTTGGCGCCGTTGGTGATGATGGCATTCCACTCTTGATCCGTGCCAGGTAAAAACCCGGGTACATCTTCAAACACCAGCAACGGGATATTAAAGCAATCGCAAAAGCGCACGAACCTCGCACCCTTTGTTGAAGAATGAATATCCAAGACACCCGCCAAAAATGCCGGCTGATTGGCTACGATGCCTATGCTGCGGCCGGCTAAGCGTGCAAAACCCACCACAATGTTTTCGGCGAAATCTTTATGTACTTCCAAAAATGAGCCTTCGTCAATTACAATGTCAATCACTTCCCGTATATCGTAAGGCTGCGAAGCATTTTCAGGCAGAATGGTATTCAATACCCCTCTCGACTCGTCTTTAATTTCATAAGGCAGCTTCGGTGCCGTATCCTCGCAATTTTGAGGCATGTAGCTTAGTAACTTTTTGATGTTTTGTATGGCCTCAATTTCGTTAGCACAGGCAAAATGCGTAACGCCTGATTTGGTGGCATGGGTATTAGCGCCGCCGAGTTCTTCGCTGGTTACTATCTCGTGCGTAACTGTCTTCACCACGTTAGGACCGGTGACGAACATATAGCTGGTGTTCTCCACCATCAATATAAAATCGGTAATGGCGGGAGAATATACAGCACCACCCGCACATGGCCCTAAGATGGCCGATATCTGCGGCACCACGCCGGATGCCATCGTGTTCTTGTAAAATATATCGGCATAGCCGCCAAGGGACACCACGCCTTCCTGTATACGCGCACCGCCGGAGTCGTTCAGACCGATAACAGGTGCCCCATTTTTCATCGCGAGGTCCATTATCTTGCAGATTTTTTCTGCATGTGTTTCGGACAGCGAACCGCCGAACACGGTAAAATCCTGCGAGAAAACATATACCAACCGGCCATTTACGGTTCCATAACCGGTTACTACGCCGTCGCCCGGATATTTTTCCTTTTCCATCCCAAAGTCAGTCGACCGGTGCGACACCAGCATGCCTATTTCCTGGAATGAGCCCTCATCCAATAAAAAATGCAAACGCTCGCGCGCGCTAAGTTTTCCCTTTTTATGCTGACTTTCTATACGCGCTTTGCCACCGCCCAAAAGGGCCTCACCACGCTTTTGGTTCAATAATTTAATCTTGCTATCCACAATACAGGTTTATGCATGCAATATGGGAATTTTAATTTTTGATTTCAGTGATTAGATTGATTTCACTGATTAGAAGTGCTGGTATTAGATTGATTTAGCAATTGACGCTGATTTTAAATCACAAAAAATAAGACATCCGCTTTATAATTTCCATCAGCCAACATCTGCGCTCCCAATCAGTGAAATCAATCAAATCATTAAAATCCCAAAAAAATAAAAAATCCGTGAAACGGCGTAGCCCTCTTGAGCGCCTTAAAAAACAAACAACTGCTAAAAATCATTCTCTAATCGGTGAAATCTCAAAAGAAAAAAAACATTTAGGAACGCTATGTGCTTTATGTAGATAAACCATACAACATGAACCCGTACCAGCAAAAATGGATTGATCTTTTAAAAGCCGCGAATATTCCGGGATGGAAGATAGAACCGCAGGACAGCGATATTTACGTCGAGATGCCCCATGTTACCGATTTGAAACTAATAAGAGACAATCTGCCATCCACGCTAGCCGCCATGTCACTTGATATCAATGAGCCGCATCAGCGACTAAAATTCATATTCCACAATGGCCATGAAAACTTTGAGTACATACTGAACCCGGGCGGTAAAGATTTGGAAGGAGAAGATTAAGAGAGTTAACCATTAAAGCGAAATCAATCAAATCACAAAATAAAAAATCGGTGAAATCATTCTCTAATCGGTGAAATCCCCCCACAAAAAATCATAGTTTGGCCCGTGTAGACAATATCACTACGCTCATCCCCATTATAGCGATAAATACAAAAGATGCCCTTAGCGTAGCCAGGCCTGCGATAAACCCAATCACCGGCGGACCAACCAAAAAGCCTACAAACCCTATTGTGGAAACTGCGGCCAGCGCAACCCCTGCCGACATGGTTTTAGACTTCCCAGCCGCACTATAAACCATCGGCACCACAGACGATACCCCTACTCCTACCAGCATAAAACCAGCCATTGCAGTATACAGGTGAGGAAAAACAACGGCAATAAGCAGTCCGGTAACTGTTAATGACCCGCTTACCTGCAAGGTGCGTTTTAAACCGAAGCGGCCTGCAAATAAATCGGCTACGAACCGACCGGCTGCCATAGTGAGCATAAACGCCGTGAAGCCTGCGCCCTGTAAGGCAATCGGAGCAATGACTACTTTTTTGAAATAGATAACACTCCAGTCAAACATGGCGCCTTCGCAAATCATAGAACAGAACGCAATACTCCCTAACGTAAGTAAAGGCATCATTTGTCGCAGACGTTCGCGCAATGAAAGTGCAACGCCCCCCTTGCCCTTCGGAACTCCTGTATCATCAGCCAGGTACCTCGAAGCGACGGTTACCCCCGTTGTTAAAATAACCAGTACCGTGATAAAGTGGCGAAAAGGATTGATATGATTTGCAATCATAGCTGTGCCGATACCTGCGCCAACAAACCCTGCCAGGCTCCACAAGCCATGAAACGATGCCATGATAGGCCTTTCATACATGCGTTCTGCAGTAACTGCCTGTGTATTAACGGAAATATTAACGGCATTACTCGAAAAACCGAAACAAACCAGGCAAATTATTAATTGAAAGGCATTTTGCGCAAGGCCCAGAAAGCTTAGGCAAATAGCATAAACTATTATAGCGCCCAACAACACTTTTTTGCTACCTACTTTCGTTATTGCCCAACCCGAAAACGGAAGAGATAACATCAAGCCTACGGGCAATGAAAACAAAACCGCACCCAAGCCAGCATCAGTTAAGCCCAGGTTTTGCTGCACTGTTGCAATGCGCGAGGCCCAACTGGAAAAACATAACCCCGCCATAAAAAACAAAACACCCACGGCAATGCGGAGTGTTCTGCGGGTATGCGATGGTTTTATACTTATTGCCTCTGCCATGTATTTGTGGTGGCATTAAGTGTAAAAAATACACTTAGTGCCATTAATACAAATGTAGGCTAATTTATAGAGACTTAAAAGGATAGTTTTAATCTTGACCTAAAGATTGAATAGCTGTAAAACTTAACAGTATTACTTTGCCGGGGCGGCATTCCTCTTAGCAAGGACAATCAGCGCCAGTCCACACATCACTCCACTGCACAATGCAGTCGCAAGATTTTCCGTACTGCTTACCTGACCGAAACCATATCTCAGTATTAAAAATGCCGTCACGGATGAGATGATAAAGGCGACACAAAAGACTTTGAAAAGATTCATGTTAAGCTGAAGTTTACCAAACCTACTTATTAATGTTGAACGAACCAAGGCAATGTTTGTAAACCTTGTTGCTGCTTTTATCAATCATATCGCAGCTAAAGGTTCCCTGCGTATTGGTTTCGCTTAAAACGGTAACTATAATTTTAGCTTGTGCAGTAACGTCGATTTTAAAATTACCGGCTTCCATGTCTGATAAGTCAAAAGTACCGGAGGCTGCCGAAGGAAATACCAATATGCCTTTTGCATCCGAGGTTTGGCCTTCGGCTGCAATGGTAGTTTGTCCGTTGGCAAAGCCTGTTGTGCCGGTAGGAAGTACGTTGTAAGTTGCCGCGTTATTGAATGTGTAAGTTATATCGCCTATTTTAACCTGGATATTACTTGCAACGCCAATTGGCAGTCCACTCCCATCATTTACAGCTGAACTATGATCAGTATTGTTGTCCGTTTGGGTGCCTGAAGGGTAAATAGGTATATCCAATTTGCAGGCCGTTACACTGCATGCTATAAGCAAAGCAAATAAAAATTTAACGTATAGTGTTCTCATATTAGGGCATGTGCGGCATTGCTGCCAGGTTTAACATGCCCCAATACGGATTTCGGCCCTTGCGGGTTACATGTCACATATTAGTTACAGTCTCCATCCGGCGTGCACGACTGGCCTTCAATAATTTCTAAGCGTGGCGTTTGATTTTCATGCTGCCATTCGCCAAACGCTTTTTCCAGCGATTGTTCAAATACCGGCACCGCTTGCGCACCTGATACGGCATATTTATTATTCAGCACAAAAAATGGCACACCCTGTATGCCCAGGTATTGTGCCGTATCTATATCATGCTTTACATCTTCGGCATAAGCATTGCTGTTTAGTACCGGCTCAATTTCGGCAGTATCAAGACCGATTTGCTTTCCCAGCTCAATAAGCACGGCATTATCATCGATGTTTTTGCTATCGGTGAAGTAAGCTTTAAATAAGGCTTCCTCAGCCTCTACACCCAGGCCGTGCTTTTTGGCCAGGTGGCTAAAACGGTGCGCCTTAAAGCTATTGGCTACTACGGCCTTGTCCATATTATAGGTTAAGCCTGCCTCGGCTGCCATTTTGGTAACATGGTCGTTCATCTGTTGGGCATGGTCTATAGTCCAGCCTTTGCGGTCGGCCAGGTATTGGTTGATGCTGATGGTAGTGTCCGTCTCTAAGTCGGGATTAAGCTGAAAGCTTTTCCACTCTATCTCAATCTCGTTTTTGTGCTCAAAATGCTGTAAAGCTTCTTCAAACCTGCGCTTGCCGATATAGCAGAACGGGCACATTACATCGCTCCAAATTTCAACTTTCATAGTTTTTGTTTTATTATGGCAAAGTTAATTCACACCTTTAACAACGGCGTAAGCCGAAAGTAAAATTGCTTAATTCAGATACTGCACATGAAAACATCACTTAAACTTATAGCTGCCCTGCTCCTGTCTTTTATAATAAGCCTTAACGGATTTGCCCAGCAAAAAAATGATGACCTGTATAGCGCCGGTTATGCAAGCGCTTTTATCGGCGGATTATACGATGCCTGGTATCCTTATAAAAACCTGCACCAGCATGGCAATTTCGGCCTGGGCGCTCCTGCTAAGCTGGATGGTGAGCTAATAATGCTGAATGGCAAGCTCTACAAAACCCAATATACCGGCAAAACCAGCCCGATCAATGATGTCGACCAAACGCCTTACGCGGTGGTTTGCTTTTTTAAACCGAAGCAATCTTTTAAGCCAGGTCGCCAGTTGAATAAAGCCGCGCTTTTTAAATACATGGATAGCGTCCTTACCAATCAAAACGGCATTTATGCCATCCACATCAGCGGTAATTTTAAATATGTAAAAACGCGTGCCTTCCCTCCTGTTGAGCAAAAGCCTTATGTAGCGCTGGCTGCCATGCTTGACAGGCAGCACTTTTTCGAGTTTAACGCAATTAAGGGTGATTTAGTAGGCTATAAGCTTCCTGCCTTTATGGAAGGGCCGCATATCAGCGGTTATCATTTTCATTTTTTGTCGGATGATAAAATCTCCGGCGGGCATATTATCGATGTAATTGCTGATGATATAACCATCGAAGTAGATACGCTAAGCAGCTATACCATGGAACTGCCGCAAACCGCTGATTTTAATAATTTTGACTTTAAGAAGGATAGGAAAGAAGAGATAAAGAGTGTAGAGAACGGGAAGAAGCAGTGATGCGTTTGTGCCATTGCATAATGAGATTATCCCTATGACATAGAGGACGGAAAGACTTACGAAGTTTTTGAAACTTCGTAAGTCTGATGACGCTTTTGTTATCCCCCTGAGTTTATACTACGCTTTCGCCGCTGCCAACGAATCACTAAACGCCTTCACTAAAAACTGGTTATCTGTCCTTAATAACGTTTCGTTAACCTGCAGCTTAATAATACCATCCGGACCAGCGCCGCGGGTAAGTACTTTGTAATTGTCATACAGCCCCTTGCGGAATTTTTTAACATCGATGCCGGGAGGTACCTTAAAATCAAAAATATTGCTGCCGCTTTTAAGGGTTGTGATATTGATACCCGGAACCTTGTTCAATTTCTCGAAAAGGTCGGTGGCTTGTGCTGCGGTTTTTTTCAGGCGGTCTTCAAGGCCGTCGAGATTATATAAAGCCATTGCAGCTTTGCTCCAATTCATAAACACAGTGCCGCCGTGAACTTTTATTAAATGCTCCATTTTATCGATAACTGCTTTATCACCGCATAATATCGCGCCACCATCCGCACCCAGGTATTTGTATAGCGAAATATAAACTGTGTCGAAATAGGAAGCATAGTCGGCAATCGCCGCACCGCCAAATGCCGATGCCAGGTAAAGCCGCGCACCGTCCAGATGCAATTTGTAGCCTTTGCCGCGGCAATACTCAGATATCTTTTTAATCTCGTCAATCGGCACCTGTCTGCCATCGCAACGGCGGACCGGGTTCTCTATCGCTACCGCGCCAATGCCACTTTTGAATACCTCACCATCGTTGGTATAATCGATACCTTTTTTCAGTTCATCCAGCGTAAAATAAGGCTCGTTTGGAGCCAGCGGCATCAGGCGTTTATTGTGGACTGATTGCGCCGCATCCGCCTCATCGCGGTAAATATGACTGGTGTCCTGTACAAATATTTTGGTGTTTTCGCCGCTAAGTACCGATATCGCCAACTGGTTGGCCATGGTGCCTGTCGGCATATAAATAGCAGCTTCTTTTTTAGTTATCTCGGCAAATTTTTTCTGCAATGCCGCAACTGCGCCTCCACTGCCGTAAACGTCAGCTTTAATCGGGTCTTTCTTGCTTATCTCCTGCAGCTTGGCAATGTATTCGTCCGGCGGATAATGTATGCCGTCATCAGTAAACGAAATCAGCTGGGGCGCCGGTGTGTCATTACGTTCATCAATTTTAAGCGCTTCCGCCTTAGACAATGACGGCAGCAAGGCAGGCACCATAGCCAGACCTGACAATTTCAGGAAGTTTCTTCGTTTTAGCTCGTTCATAACCGGGTTGTTTTAATTGCTCAAGGGTTTTATTCAATATTAAGCATTTGTTTGTGCTTACCAAAGTATAGTCGCCCCGGCGGATTATAATGTTACAAAAAAGGAGCTGCTTTTGGCAACTCCTTAAATATTAAGTTTTTAAATTTTTATTTGAAATCTTCCGCGGCTACACCGGTATTTATCTTAACATCAGTCACAGTCATTTCAAAAGTTTGTTCCTGGCCGCCGGCAGATTGCGTCATAGTTTGTTTGTATGGCTGTAATATATTGCCGACTTTGCGGTAGTCGCCAAGTTCAATCGTAGTGTTTATTGTTGTTGCACCCTGTACACTTGAACTTTCCTGCCTAACCAGCAATTTGCTTTTTACATCATAGTACTCGGTTGATACTTTGCCGGTCGGGTCGGTTACGCTAACCTGGTAAGCGTCGGAGCCATTCACTTTCTGTACGCCTTTAACCGCAAGCTTGAATGCCGGGTTGCTCAGGTAATCCAGCTGTTCGGTAAGCTGGGTGAACGCTTTTTTCTGCGCAATTTCGTCAGCGCCCAAATCTTTTTTATTAGGGCCTTGCTGCTGATAGCCTTTTTCGCCATCAAACGCCTCTTTCATCACAACATTTCCGCCCATCGTAATAGACATAGCTTCCTTGTTCGGCGTCATTTTCTTTTGCGAAACATTTAGCTTCATGCCCTGCATCGCCATATCCATGGTTGTAACTGTCGAGGTTATCTTTTTCAATTCCGCTTCACCGCCAACAGCGTTAATGTAGCCTTTTACAATATCAGTAGCGCTAACAGCAGGTACAGCAGCTGATGGCGCCCCCTCAGTTACCGGGTTAGCATATTTATCGTACAGGTGGACAGGATAGCCGCTTTTCTTTAAGCCTTCGAGCATCTGTGCGGCAGCGCCTACTACAACCACACGAGCGTTATCGTAGCTAAAATATTTCTGGGCCACACGCAGGATGTCGTCAGCTGTTACGGCATTTACCTTTTGCAGGTATGTTTTATAAAAATCAGCAGGAAGGTTATTGATAAGGATATTGCTGGCGAAAGTAGCCGTACGCGCAGGGTCTTCCAGGCCTAAGGCGAAAGAGCCATTGTAAAGGGCCTTGGCAATATTCAGTTCTTCATCTGATACCTTTTCGGTGCGGATGCGTTTTACCTCGTTCAGCATTTCGGTAACCGCGCTGTCAACCTTGGCATTACGTACTGAAGCCGAAGCATCAAAAGTTTCCTGGAAACGACCGCTACCTAATGATGAATAAGCGCCGTAGGTAAACCCGTGCTTTTCACGCAGGTTCATAAACAGACGACTTTCCGCACCGCCACCTAAAATATAGCTGGCCAAAATAGCAGGGAAATAATCCGGGTTATTTTTTTTCAGGTCTACCAGGTTAATTACATTAATTTCTGACTGCACCGCATTTGGCACATCAACCACATCTATTTCCGTTTTGGTGGGATTAGGCACTTCGGCAAGCTTTGGCAATGCCAGCGCTACACCCTTCCAATTACCTAAAACTTCGGTTGCCAGTGCCTTAGCAGCCTCAGGTTTAATATCACCAATGATGGTTAAATATCCACGTGAAGGCGTGATGTATTTAGCATAAGCATCTTTAACATCCTGCAACGTAAGCGCCTGTATGCTTTCCTCAGTTTCAAACTCACCGTTAGGATGGTTTTTGCCATAAGCCAGCGCGCTGTTCACCCTGTTGGCAATAGCAGGTGCATTTTTAGCCGACGATTTTAAACTTGTAATAGTCTGACTTTTTAGCTTATCGAATGACTCCTGTGTAAATGCCGGTTCTTTTAAACCTGCGCCCATCAGGGTAAAAGCTTCCTTAAAATAACGGGTAAGTGCCGAAGCGTATCCGCCCGAAGAGCTCAAATCCACGTTGGCGCCAAGCTTTTCGCTGGCTTCGTCAAACACCGCTTTAGGCATTGTTTTGGTGCCTTCGTTCAGCATCTGGCCCATCAAATTCACCACACCTGCTTTTGTGCCTTCGGTTACCGGGCCAACATCTATCAGGTAATTCGCGCTTACTTTAGGCAATATATGGTTTTCAACTACCAGTAGCGTAATGCCGTTTGGCAAAGTATATTTTACAGGGTCTTTAATGGTTAAAACCGGTGCCGGCCCTGGTTTGGGCTGTTGAGTACGGTCTATGGTTTGTGCCTGCGCATATTGCATCAATAATGCCCCGGCAGCTATCATTATATATTTTTTCATGATTCTTTCGTGATATGGTTAATTATTGAGCTTTTCCTTTTCCGGGTAAATAATACAGCACCAGCCGCTGGTTCGCGTTAAGGTATTTACGCGCGGCGTCCCTTATCTCTTCCCTGGTTACTGAGCGAATTTCGTCAAGCTCCTTATTAACATGGCCGGTATCTTTATGATAAAAGGTATAACCGTTGCTCAGGCTCTCAGCCACGCCCAGCATGCGGGTATTGGCGCTTACAAAGTTATTCTCAAACTGGTTTTGCAGCTTTTGGTATTCTTCAGGGCTTATCAAATCCGTTTGCAGCTTTTTAATTTCCTCATCCATATCAGGTAGTAAAGTTGCAGGGTTAGCGCCGCCGTTTGGCAATGCACCCAAAATGTACATGCCGTAATCTTCCAGCGCATAATTAAAGGCGACAACCTGTAAGGCATTCTTTTTCTCATCAACCATCTTTTTGTACATACGTGAGCTGGCTCCGCCAGATAGCAAGGTTGATATCATCTGCATCACCCTCGAATCGTGCGTATCTCTTCCAGGTACGCGGAAAGCCTCAATCATAAATGGCAATTGCGCGTTGGCATCGTAAGCCGTATCTGTTATTTGTTTGGTGATAGGCTCTTCCTGGATCTTTGTATAAACTACATCGGCGCCTTTAGGAATATCTCCAAAATACGATTTCACCAAATCTTTGGTTTTAGCGATATCGATATCGCCGGCGATAGTGAGCACCGCATTGTTAGGTACATAATATTTTTTAAAGAAATCTTTAAACTCGTCCAGCTTTGCGGCATCAAGGTCGGTCATAGTACCTATTACGCCGCGATGATACGGGTGTTTTGGGAACAGGTCGGCGCTGATGGTGGTGATCAGGTTGCCATAAGGGCGGTTGTCAAAACTCTGGCGTTTTTCTTCCTTTACCACCTCATTCTGGGTTTTTACACCAATCTCATTAATCACCGGGTGCAGCATGCGTTCACTCTCCAGCCACATGCCGGTTTCCAGCTGGTTGGATGGGAATACCTCGTAATAAAAAGTACGGTCCTGGGTGGTATTGGCATTGTTTTGCCCGCCATTGGCCGATACTATTTTAAAAAACTGGCCTCGTTTAATGTTATCGCTGCCTTCAAACAGCAGGTGCTCAAAAAAATGCGCGAAACCGGTACGGCCTTCTGCTTCGTTTTTAGAGCCTACGTGGTACATCACGCTCACCACAGCCACCGGCGCTTTCTTGTCCTGGTGCAGAACTACGTGCAGGCCGTTGGGCAAGTCGTATTCTGTAAATTCAACTTTTTGCGCGTTAACCCGCAGGCCAATCAGGGAGGCGACTGCGGCAGCAAAAAGAACTTTTTTCTTTAATTGCATAGTTAATTATTGTTTCAGGCTAATGTATTAATTGATTTCGGAAGTCGGAATGTCGATTTCGGATTATTTTTATTTCGGAATGTCAATTTCGGAATTATTTGATTTCGATTTAGGTTTGTTCTTATTTCTCAATTCAAGCTTTAGTGCAGCTCAACTAATCTCTATTTTCTAATTAACTAATCTCTATTCTTAATCCTCCCTTCACACTAAATCCGTTAATTTGCGTTATTAATGGCTATAAAGATAACGAATAACGTAGTTAATGAGTCGCTCCACTAAAATAAAAATTATTGTACCGCTGGCCATTGTGCTTTTTGTGGGTGCATACGGGCATCATAAACACGTTGCCCGCGAAACCGACATTACCGGCAAGCTTGATGACAAACAGATGAACGAAATATCGGGCATTGCTGCTTCCGGTGTCGATTCTACTATCTATTATGTGCATAATGACAGCAGTGATACCAGTCGTTTTTTTGCGATTACTGCCGATGGCAAATTAAAATCGACCCTCTATTTTAAAGGTGATGCAAAGGCAAGACTGGGCATTTTTGATTGTGAAGATATCGCCGTTGGCCCCGGCCCGGTAAAAAATAAAAGCTATGTTTATTTAGGTGACATAGGTGACAACAGTGCAAATCGGCCTTACTTAACAGTTTACCGTTCTGAAGAAAATGCTGTATGGCTTAAAAATGATATCAATAATGTAGCTGCTGTCCCACTTCACTTAAAATACCCCGATGGACCGCGGGATGCCGAAACATTAATGGTAGATCCGGTCGAACGCTTATTATACATCGTCTCCAAAAGGCAGGATTCTGTAACTGTTTATACCACACCGCTTAAATACAAAGCTAACGACACCGTTACCCTGACTAAACGCTGCAAACTCTTTTTTGCTGGATTAAAAGTATTTAAATGGATAACGGCCGGCGATATATCAAAAGATGGTTCGCAGGTAGTATTAAAGAGCTACGAAAAGGTTTATTACTGGAAACGAAATGGTAACGAGCCTGTCTGGAAAACCATGCAGGGCAAACCCCTGGTTCCGTTTTATGTCCCCGAAAAGCAAGGCGAGGCGATTGGATTTACCGCCAATGGCAAAGGTTATTATACCACCAGTGAGGGTGTTTATGCACCGATATATTATTATAAGGTACCTTGATTCTTGGCTCTCTTCCCTACTCCACCGTATTCGCGTACCCGTTTATATAATCCCTTGGCGAAACACCGGTAATGCTTTTAAATACGTAATTAAAATTGGTGATGCTGTTGAAGCCGCAGCTATAGGCAATGGTGGCAATGCTTTTTGCCTGGCCGTTTACCAGCATTTTGCAGGCCTCGTTTATTCTCACTTTATTGATAAAATTCACCAGCGTGTGGCGCGTATGTTTTTTAAAATAACGGCAAAAGGCGGTGGGTGTAAGATGAGCTTGCATCGCCACATCCTCGAGCGACAACGGGCTTGCATAATTCTGCATGATATAATTATACACCGATGCGATACGCATGCCCTCGGGGTCAGTCATTGAGAAAGCATAGCTGCCGGATGACAAAGGCTGCGGACTATGGATGGTTGTGATAACGTTCAGCAATTCTATAAATCGGTAAAGCTGCTCTGCGCCGCCCGTATGCTGTATGGTGGTTATCTTTTTAACCATATCGTTGTACATCGCATCCGGAACTTTAAATCCGCTTGGATTTTGGTTGATGAATGCCAGCACAGCTTTCATCTCGGGCATCGCAAATAGGGCTGATAATTTGCCAGATGGATTGAAGAATATGGTTATGGCCTGCACTTCCTTATCACTTTCGGGAAGGAAATAGGCCGGGTCGCTTTTAAACAGATGCGGCAGGTTAGCGCCAATCACATAAATCTCGCCTTCGCGAAAAACGTGCATGTTGTTACCGGCCAGCAAGGTGCCTTCGCCCTTTTGTATCCAGGTTATCTGTATTTCGGCATGGCGGTGCAGGTAGGTATAAAAGTGAGGCAGCACTTCTTCCTGCACCATAATAGAATGGTCGTGCGGAACAGGAATGGTGAAGGGCAGTACTTTCATTTGGTAAATTTAGTTTTTTAGGTTGAATAAGTTGATTGGGAGAGTGGTTGATTGGTTTGAACAAAATCTATTACTTTGGGTTAATAAACAGAGCAGATTTGTCAACTTTTAAAAAGTTGACAAATCTATTTCATACACCATGTTATGTCAGCAAATAATAAAATAGAACTCAGCAAAGGCGACATCACCAAATTAGCGGTTGATGCTATTGTAAATGCAGCCAATACTTCGCTGATGGGCGGCGGCGGTGTTGATGGCGCTATTCACCGCGCAGGAGGATCAGCAATTTTAGAAGAATGCCGGCAAATTGTAGCCCGGCAGGGCCGCTGCAATACCGGCGAGGCGGTTATAACAACTGCCGGTAAAATGCCTTCGAAATACGTGATTCATACCGTTGGTCCGGTTTGGAATAATGGCAAATACCAAGAGGATGAAAAGCTAACCAATTGCTATAAAAACTCATTGCAACTAGCGGTTGATAACGATTGTAAAACGGTGGCTTTCCCGAATATCAGCACCGGTATTTATCATTTCCCGAAAGGCCGTGCGGCAAAGATTGCGGTTGATACCGTGGAGGAATTTCTGTCGAAAACAGACAAAATAGAAAAAGTGATTTTTGTATGTTTTGATGAGGAGAATTATGGGTTGTATGAGCGGCTGATTGACTGACACGTCATTGCGAGACCGGTTGCTTGCAAGCGGTAACCGAAGCAATCTCTGCGACAGACGGTCTTAGGTGAACGTAGCCTAAGGTGACCTTAATGCCGGCGGACAGGAAACCCTGGTGTTTATTGCTCCGGTGCAGTATGGCGCAGAGGTTGCTTCGAAGCAGGCCGCAAGCGGCCCGCCTCGCAATGACGATGGCTTTTAGTTATACCTGTTTGCATCAAATAACCCCACCTCTATCGCCGGTTTTCCCTCATTGAATGCATCAGCAATTATCTTTCCTGTAGCCGGTGCCAGGCCCAAACCTATCATAGCATGGCCGGTAGCTATAGCCAGGTTATTGTATTTTTTGGTAACGCCTATGTATGGCAAACCATCCGGTGAGCATGGCCGGAAGCCGAACCAAACGTCTTTTTCATCGGGCACAGCCAATTTAAAATCCGGGAAGTATTTTGGAACGGATTCTACTATTCCTTTTACTCGGTTCATGTTCACACGGTCGTTTATTTTGCCGATTTCCATAGTGCCGCCAAAGCGAATGCCGCCGTTCATCGGGGTAATAGCTACGCGCGCCTCGCAAAGTATGGACGGTACCGTCATCTTTTTAATCGGCTCGTTCACCATAAATGAATAGCCTTTGCCCGGCATCAGTGGAATGCTCAACCCTGCCAGCTTTGCAATGCCCGGCGACCATGAGCCACCGGCAAGCAGGTATTTATCGCCGGTATAATTTTTATCTTTTGTGCTTACCGAGCTTATTTTGCCACCATCGTGGTTAATACCGGTTACTTCCGTGTGACGATGAATGCGAACACCCGCTTCTTCCAGGTATTTCACCAGCGCTTTCATCAACTTATTTGGCGACATGTGTGAATCACAGTGATAATGCACGGCGCCAAGGATATCAAGTTCTATTTCGGGCTGCAGCTTCCTGGTTTCTTCCGGCGTTAAGTATTGTGCATCCAAACCCAGGTTGGTAGCCTGCTCTATCATGTGCCTTTCTTCTTCCTCAACCTTGTGCGACTTAAAAAGCATCAGGATGCCATTGTCAGTCAAATCAAAATTTAAGCCGGAATCCTTTTCAAATTCATGGTACAGTTTACTGCTGTAGAGCGCAATATCCCTTAATCCGCCTGCTGAGCGGTCTACATGTTTTTTAGTGGCGCTTTTCATAAATTTTAAGCCCCAGCCAATGAGGTCTCTATTTAAAGACGGCTTTACATAAAACGGGCTCTTACTGTCAAACATCCACCTGATGCCCTGTTCAATCATGCCCGGCGATGCCAGCGGCACAAAGTGACTTGGCGTAACCATGCCTGCGTTGCCATGTGAACAGTTATCCGTAAGGTCGCCCTGGTCAAGGATATCAACTTCCCAACCTGATTTGTGCAGGTAGTACGCTGAAAACAGCCCTATTACTCCACCGCCGATTATTATTGCTTTACTCATGTTCTGTTTTTGTTCCTACACGTCATTGCGAGACCCGTTGCTCGCAACCGGTAACCGAAGCAACCTCTGCATCATGTGGTCTTAAGCGAATTCAGCCTAAGGGTGACCTTGATGCCGGCGAACAGGAAACCCTGGTCATTGTCGCTCCTGTGCAGGATGGCGCAGAGATTGCTTCGAAGTCGATTGCAAGCAATCAACCTCGCAATGACGTGTAGTTTATTTTTTATTAATGCACTATATCACCTGGAACCCAAACGCGTACGGGTCATCATCATCAATTTTGATGGTGTTATAACCGTAAACTTTTGCCCAGCCCTCAATGCCGGGAATTATAGCGGGCTTATCGCCAATCGTCACTTCATCTTCAACGGTGCCGATAAACTGGCTGCCGATGATGCTTTCGTGTATAAATTTATCACCTTTTTTCAACTTGCCTTTAGCATGCCATTGCGCCATGCGGGCGGATGTACCAGTGCCGCAAGGTGACCTGTCTATAGCCTTATCGCCATAAAATACTGCGTTACGGGCAGTTGCCTCTGGCGAAATGGTTTTACCTGCCCACAGGATATGCGAGCAGCCGTTGATGGTCGGGTTTTGTGGGTGAACGAAGGTGTATTTTTCGTTTATCCTTTTGCGCAATACCCGGCTCCACGATATCAGCTGGTCGGCTGTGTAATTTTCCAGTCCGCCGAAATTTTCCTGCGGGTCTACTATCGCATAGTAATTACCACCATAGCTTACATCTACTGTCAGCATGCCTAAATCAGGGCATTCCACTTCCAGGTTCTCGGCAGCGAGGTATGAGGCTACGTTCGTCAGCTTTACTGACTTTACCTTATTGCCTTCCTGTTTGTACTCGATCAATACCAAACCGGCGGGGGCTTCCATGCGGATTACGCCGGGTATTTTGGGTACAATCAGGCCTTCTTCAACAGCAATGGTTATGGTGCCAATGGTACCATGCCCGCACATTGGCAGGCAGCCGCTGGTTTCGATAAACAAAACGGCTACGTCATTGGCCGGGTCATGCGGCGGGTAAAGAATACTACCCGACATCATATCATGGCCGCGTGGTTCGAACATCAGGCCTTTGCGAATCCAGTCATATTCCTTTAAAAAGTGCTGGCGTTTTTCGCTCATGTTATCGCCCTGCAGGTTTGGTCCGCCACCGGCAACAAGCCGGACAGGGTTACCGCAAGTGTGAGCGTCTATACAGAAGAATGTCTTATTCATATTAGTCTAAAGTCTTGAGTCTGAAGTCCTGAGTCGAAGCACGTTAACGACTAACGACTTAAAACTCTGGACTTAGGACTTCTACCTACTCCATTCATTATTAAACAACCGCCAAATATTAAGGGGGTTGCCGGTTTTCAATTCATCAGGCAATAAATCCTCGCTCCAGTTTTGCCAGCATACGGGGCGCACAAATCTTTTTATGGATGAAGTCCCTACCGAAGTAAACCTGCTGTCGGATGTTGCCGGAAAGGGACCGCCATGCTGCATGGCATTGCCAACCTCCACACCTGTCGGCGGACCGTTCAATATCACACGTCCGGCTATATCAGCCAGTTTGTCGGTGATGTTTTTATAATCGGCAAGTTCGTTGCCATCGGCATAAATAGTAGCGGTAAGCTGCCCATGGAGCGAGTATACTACCTGCTCCAGTTCATCACGGTTATCTGCAACAATCAGCATTGAATAAGGGCCGAAAATCTCTTCTTTAAATTTTTCATCCGATAGAAACCCGGCTGCGGTCACCTCCGTTACTACAGGCACGCCCTGGTTGCTTTTGGTGGCATCAACCTTTTCTGATTTGGCGATTACCTTAACCGAGTCATCAGCCAGCATGTTCCCGGCCAACTTATTAAAGTTGGCGCAAATGCCCGGTGTAAGCATAGTTGATGAAGCGATATTCTGTATTTCAGATGCAAGCGTGGTTCTAAACTCTTCCAGGCCCTCACCTTTAATCATTATCAGCAAACCGGGTTGCGTACAAAATTGCCCCGCATTATTGGTTATCGGGCCGGCAAGTTTAGCAAGTTCCGCCGGACGGGCTTTCAAAGCACCCGGTAATAATATCATGGGGTTAATGCTGCCCATTTCGGCAAAAACCGGGATAGGCTCATCACGTTCGCGAGCCATTTTCACCAGTGCCATACCGCCTCTTAATGAGCCGGTAAAGGTTACTATTTTCGTTTTCGGATGTTTTACCAAAGTCTCGCCTATGGCATAACCGTCATCATACAAAATGGAAAAAACGCCTTCGGGCATACCGGTTGCTGCTGCCGCTTTCCTGATAGCCTCGGCAACCAATGCGCTCGTGCCGGGGTGTGCAGGATGGGCTTTCACTACTACCGGGCACCCAGCGGCCAAAGCGGCAGCCGTATCGCCACCTGCGACAGAAAATGCCAACGGGAAGTTACTTGCACCGAACACAACTGCCGGACCAAGCGGCACCATCATTTTACGGATATCCAAACGTGGCAGGGGCTGCCTGTCAGGAATGGCAGTATCGATAATGGCTTCAACCCATGAGCCTTCTTCCAGCACATCAGCAAACATTTTAAGCTGGTTGGTTGTGCGTCCGCGCTCTCCTTGCAAACGGGGAGCAGGTAAGCCGCTTTCAGCCGAGGCTCTTTCTATCAACACATCGCCTATGGCGATGATTTCGTCGGCAATGCTGCGCAAAAATGCTGCTTTCTTTTTTGGGCCGATGCTGCGGTAGGTAGTGAAAGCCTTATCGGCTAAAGCCATCGCTTCGTTAGCTTCGGCAATGCTGGCGGCATAAAACTCACCAGGTAAATCAACGCCCTGTGCCGGGTCGACCGCTTTAAATTTATTTCCGTTTCCGGGCTGGTAGTTATTGCCTATTAAGTTTCTTGTTTCCATAGTAGTAATTTATGTACCAGACTTACGAAGTTTTTAAAACTTCGTAAGTCTTTAAGATTGCGAGAACCTGGCAGCCGGCAGTTTGCAAACCATTGCGCTTATTGCTCCGGTGCAGTATAGCGCAGAGATTGCTTCGTACCGGTCTGCTTGCAGACCGGCTCGCAATGACATGTTTTTACAGTTGTTCTTAACTCACCCCAGTCACATCCACTTCAGCTTCCACGCCCCAGCTGCCTACCGGCAATTCCGGTCGGTTGGCGATGGCGTTGTCTATTATAGCCAAAATGCGTTTGCGCTCTTCGCCAACTAACGGCAAACGTGGCGCGCGAACGGTTTCGGTACCCAGGCCGGTTTGTTTTTCGGCCAGCTTGATGTACTGTACCAGTTTGGGGTGAATATCCAATTCCAGCACCGGCAAAAACCAACGGTAAATGGCCAATGCTTCCTGGTGACGGCCTTGCTTGGCCAGGTTAAATATAGCAACTGTCTCGCGTGGGAAGGCGTCAACCAAACCGGCAACCCAGCCATCGGCGCCCATAAATATGCTCTCCAATGCTAACGTATCTACGCCGCATAATAGTTTAAAGCGGTCGCCGAAACGGTTTATCATTCTTGTTACATTGCTTACATCACGGGTTGATTCCTTTACGGCCTGTATGTTGTCATATTTAGATAGTTCTTCAAACATATCTAACGTAACCTCTATTTTATAATCGTAAGGATTATTGTAAATCATAATAGGCAGCGGGGTGCTTTCGGCCACCGTTGCAAAATATTTCAACGTTTCGCTCGTATCGGCAAGGTAGCGTAACGGCGGAAGCATCATCAGGCCGTCAGCGCCATATTTCAAAGCGTTTTCAGCGCATTTTAAAGCGCCTTTGGTAGTTTGCTCGGCGATGTTTAATATCACATAGGCGCGCTTGTTCACGGTTTTTACGGTCTGCTTCAGCAACTCGATTTTTTCTTCATCGTTTAAAACGCTGGCCTCGCCAAGCGAACCGCCGATGATGATGCCTTTTGCGCCGGCTTCCAGCTGCGCTTCGATATTTTTATCAAATGCGGCAAAATCCATTTCATCATTTTCGTTGAATTTTGTGGTTACCGCCGGGAATACCCCTTTCCAGATTACGCTCATATTGTTTTTGTTTGTGTTCTATCTTTTTTATTTGTCATTCTGAGCCATAGCGAGGAATCTTTAGTAAGCGACATTTACGCCGGACAGGTAACATCGCAACCTATCACAAGATTACCTATCCGATCTCGACCTATCAATCACTTAAGATTCTTCACTGCGTTCAGAATGACAAAAACTCTAATACATTCTACTTACTCAACCTCACCAGCATCACCCCGTGCGGCGCTACTTTTGCCGAGTAGGTATTTCCATTGCTGATGATATATTTCTGCTGCCATACGTCGCGTATTTTGGTCAGCCCTTTAAACTTTTCGTCGTCGCGGTTAATGGTGATGGTTTGATACTTGCCTGATGTATTAAACAATCCCACCGCTTTGCTGCCGTCGGCCATATCTTTTACCCATACCTGGTAATCTTCGGTTTTATTAGCCTGGCGTGCGCCTTTGCCGAGGGCATCCTGGTCTATGGCCAATACTTCGTCATTGGTTAGCAGGTTCAAGGTAAACCTGTCCAGCTTGCCCATATCACAACCAATCAGCAATGGCGACGAAACTAAGCACCAAAGGCTAATATGAGTGTACTGTTCATCAGGTGTCAGGCGTGTACCGTGCTGGTTATCGCCCCAGCCCACTTTACCTACTACCAGCATATCAGGATCGTTAAAATGACCGGGCTGCGTGTAAGGTGCATCGGCGGTTTGGTTAAAGCCGATAGTGCTCATGCTTTCCCATGTGTCGGTAATATCACCGGTTGAGCGCCAGCTGTTGCCGCCCACTTCGGCGCCCCATTTCCAAACCTCGCCCATGCCATACTGGCAAAAGCTGAACATAATATCGCGCGGAACCTTGTTCAATGCCGCCCGCATCACCTGGTAAGGCTTTTTCATATCATCCAGGTTCGGGTTTTTAGCCGTTACCTCGCTGTACGAGCACCAGTCGTATTTTAAATAATCTATCCCCCAGTCGCCGTAGCTTTTGGCGTCCTGCTCTTCATGCTGCCAGCTGCCCAGGTAACCGCCACAAGTACGTGGACCAGGCGACGAATAAATCCCCATCTTTAAGCCCAAACTGTGTACAAAATCTGTAGTCGATTTCATATCCGGGAATTTCTGATTCGTTACAATCTGGCCGCTTGCCGCACGAGTTTCAGCCTCCCATCCGTCATCAATATTTACATAGTTCCAACCGTAAGCGCTTAATTTTTCAATCATCGTTTTGGCAGCTACGCGTACTCTTTCATCGTTAACGCTCAAACCGAAAGCATTCCAGCTATTCCAGCCTAATGCGGGTGTCAAACCTATCACGTCACCAATTTTTATGGTCAGTTTTTTTGATTTGGCGCCCAGGTCGTTCTTTACAGTAAGCGTTACCGGGAAATCACCCTTCTGGTTAACCACACCCGAAATGATACCCGTAGCGGCATCCAGCTTTAAACCATCGGGTAAGCCTTCAGCAGCGTATGTTAAAGGTTTCCTGCCACTGGCCGGTATGAGGTATAAAAAAGGATTACCCGGTCTTGCTCCGTAAACATCCGGACCATTAATTTTTGGTTTCGGGCTGGCATAAGGCGTCAATATATAAGGCGTACCATCTGTTTTAGTAACTGATTCTCCTGATTTCTCCTCAGTGAAAGTATAGCTTACTACGTACGATTTCTTTTCCAGCCGCGCTATATTAAATGTGTAGTTAAACGGTTTATGCGCGGTAAACTCCGCATCGTTTGTTTTTTGGTAAAGCACCGTGCCATTTTCGGGGTCGGTTACTTTGAAGGCCAGCTTACCTTTAAAATCGTAGTTGCTGTTGGCCATCAGCTTTATGGTTTTGCTTAAGCTGTTGTTTTCGCCGAATACAAATACTGCATCGGTATTTATAATAACCGGGTCCATCAGGCCGGCCATACTTATGGTAAATTTGTTGCCATATAATCCACCTTCTCCGCCGGTATCAAATATCCGTATCGCCAGCACATTATCCTTGTCCCATTTTATAGCCGGGTTGTTTGCCGCAATAGTGTACCTGCGCGGGCCATAGTTGCCATCTTTTATAGTGCCCTTTTGTCCGCCATATTTGGCTACCAACTGGCCGTTAAGGTAAACTTCGTCATTATCATCAACATCATTTAACACCAGGCGAACACTATCTTTTAAAAATGATTTTTCTTTTAATGATGAAGGAATGGTTAAATGCAGGCGGTACCAGCCAAAGCCGTCAACACCTTTATAGCCCTGCGCTTCCCAGTTGTGCGCCAGGTTAATAGGTTTCCAGTTGCTGTCATCGAATCCGGGTGCGGCCCAATCCATCGAATCGCCGATAGAGAATTTCCATCCTTTATCGATAGCTATTTCCTGTGCTGAGGCTTTAAAAGTGAATGCCGCAGCGAGGCCAATAAGCAGTAATAATTTTTTCATGCTGATGTAGTTTAACCGGCTAAAAATTATGCCGTCTGCAACAAACTTACAAAAATCAAAATTACGGCTTCCTTATTTTTTTAATGGATATTTTTTAGCCGATTATAGCGATATATTAACTTATTGAAGCTACTATGCTGTTTATTTAGGATAGGATAATGTTAAATATTGCTAAATCATTCATTAACGGAAGTATAGTACACATTACTTATGTCTATCTCAATATAATAAAATGTTAAGATGTTAATAAATTATTAAACACTATAAATCATTCCACCTAAAGTTAACACACACTTCACGATAACATTTAATACCAAACCTACTTTTGCCGCCATAAAACAAGCTCGTTAAAACAAAAAACAACATCATCAAACAAAATTACAAGCCATGAAAACCAGGAAACTAATTTTTACCGCTTTGTTAATGTGCTGCTTTTTTACAGGTTTTGCCACCATAGAAGGAATGAACGGCAAATGGGGCGGTCTTTTAAAAACCGACCAGGGCGATGAGTACCCGCTGCAGTACAATTTTAAAATTGATGGCGATAAGCTAACCGGTACCGCCAAAACTCCAAAAGGCGATATGCCAATTGATGAGGGTAAGGTAACCGGCGACAATTTCTCTTTTGTTGTTATCGTCAACAAAATGGAGATTGAACACAAAGGGAAATTTTACGGTGATTCTGTTGGCGTAGATTTGAGCCTGGGCGATGTGAAATCGCACGTAACGCTGGTGAAGGCCCCCTAGCCCCCTAAAGGGGGAACGAAAGGCGAAGATTGAATACTTAATTCATGAGGGCGCATTAAATTGTGACTCTAAAGGGAAACCCGTCGCAAAATATTTTCTTCATCGGCTACACCTTATTAATAAATAACCTTAATTTTAGACAGGCGTAAAATTCCCGGGACAGCATAGGGGTATTTTACGCCTATATTGTAACACTTATATTACTAAAGCGTCTTACACAAAACTGAATTATGAAAAAGAAAATTTTTACTACTACGGCATTAATATGCTGCTTTATGGTTTGCTTCGCTATTATAGCCGATATCAGCGGTAAATGGGCGGGCACCCTCGTAACCCCTGACGGACAAGACATTGCAGTAACTTACAATTTCAAGGTTGATGGCAACAAGCTTACAGGCACTGCCGACTCACCGGCCGGCTCTGTAACAGTTGACGAAGGCAAAATCGACGGCGATAAGTTTTCATTTAAAGTAAATGTATCGGGAACAGACTATCCGCACACCGGTAAAATTTACGCTGATTCCCTGGCGATGGACATCGATTTCGGTGGAGCGAAAGCACATTTTATCGTTAAAAAAGCTCAATAAACGGAAAAGAGAGCCAAGAATCAAGACCGAACAATAACTAATTCTAAAGCCATGAAAAAGACATTTATCACCACTGCATTGCTGTTGTGCGTTGTTGTCGCCTTTGCTTTTTTTGCCGATTTAACCGGTAAATGGACAGGCACCCTGCACGCACCGGACGGAAACGATTACCCGTTAAATTATACCTTTAAAGTTGACGGCGACAAGGTTACCGGCTTCGGCGAAGGACAGAACGGCAAAACCGATATTACCAACGGTAAAATAGCCGGCAACGATTTTTCTTTCAATATTGATGTAAACGGTACGGATGTAAAAACCACCAATAAATTTTATCCTGAAGCTGATTCAGTGGGTATGGATATAGATTACCAGGGTTTTAAAATGCATGCAACGCTTACACGCGCGAAATAAACGCCCATCACAATTAACTATTGAAAAGCCCTGCCACAACCAGCAGGGTTTTTTGTTTTATTAGATGTTTTTAATCCATGTGATATGCCCATTAGGGGCAATGGTAGGAATAAAGGAAAAAGCCATAGCGTGCCGTAGGTACGCAACCCATCCCGCCAATACCTACATACGGCGTTTCGTACCTACGGCACGAATTGAGATTGACCACATTTTCTACCAATATTCGACCCCGCTGGGGTCTGGAATCAAGGGCTTTGGAATAGCATGATTTGTTGGTCTGTTGTTTTATTTCCCTCCAAGATATTTTTTCGCAATATCCGGGTACACATTCATATACTGGTTGGATTTACCATCCCGGTCAAAGATGCCTTCCCAGGTGCTCAGTGGCTCCCAGATAAAGCTGCCTAACGCCTTATCACCGGGCACTGTAAAGGCAATATCGTTTACCTCTTTCTTCAGATGCGAATATTCGGCTACCATTACCTGCTTGTTGTAGCGTTTGGCAAGGTCGGCCATGTTGCTTTTAAGGTCGGTGAGGGTACCGTGCCATTTAGGATAATACGATAAGCCTATCACATCAAAAGGAACATTACGCTTTTGCATATTGTCGAGGAAGAAACGCGATTCATCATTCTGTCCGCCTAAAGCAATATGCAGCATTACAGTAGTTTGAGGGTTCACCGCCTTTACTGCTTTGAAGCCCTGGTACAGCAACTGCGCCAAACTGTCGAGGTTGTTGATAGCAGCATCAGGCCATACTATGCCGTGGTTAATCTCGTTGCCCACCTGCACCATATCGGGTACAGTACCTTGTGCTTTTAATTGCGTCATTACGTCGGCAGTGTAATCATATAACGATTTTTTTAGCGTGGTAAAATCCTGCCCCGCCCAGGCGGCCGGTTTGTTTTGTTGCTGCGGGTCGGCCCAATAGTCGCTGTAATGAAAATCGAGCAGGAATTTCATGCCGGCAGCTTTGATGCGTTTAGCCATTTGTTTGGTGTGTTCCAAATCGCAAAAGCCCTTACCCGGCGAATATCCCTTCGGGTTAGCCGGGGCGTTAAATATGCGCAGGCGGATGTAGTTAAATCCGTGGGCTTTCATTATTTGGATAGCATCGCTTTGTTTTCCGTTATCGGAGAATTTCATCCCGCGGCTTTCCAACTCGGGCAGGAAAGAAATATCAGCGCCTAAAATTTTTCCTTTTACGGTTGTGGGTTCATATTTTTCGGTCGTTACCGTGTGCGCAACGCCCGGCTGTACGGTATGTATTTCTGTTGCACCGGGAAACAGGCTGTCGGCTTTTACTTCAAGTTTGATACGCCCGAGTGTGCGACCGGTGCGCAAGGTCAGGCTGGAGTTGTTTTTCAGCATTATCCGCATGGTGGTGTCGCTGTTTTTTTCAAGCCCGATAAAGCTGCCCGGTGCGTCGCCATTGCTTATATGGGTGATTTTTGCATCGCCAATAAGTTTAATAGTGACAGGCAATTCCGCATCTTTCACCACATCCCCTTTGCTGTCAATAATTTTTAAAGTAATTAATGCCTCGTCCTTTCCATCGGCAATCATGGTAGTTTTATAAGGCGTTACCTGGATTTCTGACGGCACACCCGGTGGCTTTGGTTTAAACCGGCGGCCCTGAGCTTGTACATTGCTGATTGAAAACAATACTGCAGCGGCAAGCAGAAGCGTCGCAATGCGGGAAATATTTTTGGCTTGATTTAACATAACCTCATAATTGGTATGCTAAAGGTAATGCATAAAGCGTTGAACTGACAATTAAGAAAGGTAAATAACTGATTTATTACAAATCTCCAGGACCTGATTCTTGTACTTAATTAAACTTACTAAAATGATAGATATACGTTAGCAACACATATCGTTTTTGTATCTGCGTCTGGCTGTCGGTTATGGTATTCAGGTTTACAATGTGCGTTTGGTTAACGTTCTGATTCAGCAAATCGTAACATATCAAACCGATCTCGCCTTGCCTTTTCTTCTGGATGCGTTTACTCATCGAAAAATTTAAGATGCTGTTGCTATGCTGAAAGCCGGGTACCGCCAATGGCGTGTAACGATAGCTGTATTCAATCCTGGACTGAACGTTTTTTGGAAAATAGAGGTAGGTTGATAACGACGCGTTATGCACTATATAGTTATTATCAGGATTGTCAATGTCTTTATAGGTGGTATGCGTATAATTCATCGTATAGCTCGGCACCAAAGAAAACAGCTCCTTGTAATTGATAAACACGTTAGTGTGCGCATTAACCGAAGTATTGTATTGGTAACCCTGCTGCCGGTTTACTATAAAATAGTTATGCCCGGCATTAAAACTAACGTTTTCGTACATGCTAAAATTCCAGGTTCTATCGCGGCGCTGCGGCGAAAAACGTTTGTTGAATCCGCCGCTTGCCGTGAAGGTTGTGCGCCCGTTTCCGTTTACCGGCATGGATAGCTTGCCACCTTCGGCGTTGATAAATTGCTGGTCTACTATCGTATTTTTCTCCACCGTGTAGTTGGCATAAAAATTCACATTAAGCCCATTTTGATAATTATTTAGCTGGTAACTGCCGTTCAGGCTGTAAACCCGCACAGGTTTTAAAGCCGGGTTACCCGAGTAACTATACAGCGGACTGTAAACGATAGTGATAGGCTGTAATTGGCTTATCCCCGGTTGCTGAACCGAGGCGCTATAACCAGCGGTAAATTGTTTAATATGTAGTTCGGCGGTCGGGAAGAAGTAAAGATAATCCCGGTTACGATCGGGAAGGCCGCGGTTAAAAATATCGTCTATTTGCTGGCCCAATGCATTTACACCGGCCCGAACATACATGTCCTCGCCAAAGTTGTATGAAAATACGGGGTTAATGCTTTCCCCGAACAGGTTGCGCGTCAGGTCGCTGCTTTGGTCTGCCAGGTAGATGGTATATAAGCCTGTTTTAAAATCCTCGTCATAGTTGAGGAATTCGCCGCGATTACGGTCGTGCAGGGCGATGGCGTTTAAATCGAACGAAAACTTTTTATTTATAGGCAAATGATAAGCACCGGAGAAATTCTGGGAAAAGCCACTGCTTAAGCTTCGGCCCAATCTCCTAAGAGTATCTGACGGAAACGTGGCTATGTACGAAATCAAATTGCTGCCGTTAAAATCGACCCCGCTGTTTGGATGATAGCCGATGGCATTACCCAAAGTTAACGACGCTCCTTTTTTATTGATGCGATGATAATAGCTGAAATTGTGGTTATAGTTAAAGGCAGTATTACGGTTATGGTCGGTGCTGGTGGCTTCATTTAGCAGCGGATTAAAGTTGGTATAATTAAAGCCTGTGGTACTGCCATCGCCGGTGTTATACTGGTATTCTGCATCAGGCTGAAACCTGATAATTGTATTGGTATCCGGGTGCCATTCGTTTTCTATATGCAATAATTGTCTGTTGCTTCGGCTATGGTCAAGGCTGGTGGATACGCCTGTAAAAATAGTATCGCCTACTTTTTGTGCTGTGGTGCTATTTTTGTCATTGTCGCGTATATCGTTATTGGCACGGTATTCCAGGTGAAATTTCTTCTTTTTTGATTCACGGGTTACGCTTATCTGCCCCTTTACCTGGCTGCTTTTTCCAAGATTGCCAAATACGATATTGTTAAAACCGCTGTAATTGGTTACCGGCAAAATGGTGTTGCTTAAGTTATCAGCGTCAAAGCTAATGGTTGTTTCACCGGCATCATTTATCCTGGAGGCGAAACCCGCCGCCGCATATTTATCCTGCGGTCCGCCCCCTGCTCCTATCGATGTTAAAAATCCCTTTGTAATATTGCTTTTAAATTTAAGGTTGATGATTTTATCCACTTTGTAATCCGGGACAAGGTGGTCCGGGTCATTATCGCGGTCGTCATACACCTGCACTTTGGAGAATACGTCGGCAGGAAGATTATTGATGGTCATAGCCTGATTGGAGAGGTAGTCTTTACCGTTAACCCGTATTTTAGAGACGCGCTTTCCGTTTACAGTAATCCCCTGTTCCATATCTACCTGTATGCCCGGAAGGCGCTTTAGTAAATCAATTACCATAGCGTTAGGCGGTGTTTTAAAAGCCAGGGCATCAAACTCTATGGTATCTTTTTTTATCACCACCGGCACACGCTCGCCTTTTACTGTTACCTCCTGCAACATACGCTCAGAGAGATAGATTTTACCAAGGTCAACCAGCTCGCCATTCTTAAAATCAATCTTAAGATGTACCCCGCGATAGCCTACGTGCGATATCAGCAGGCGCGATGCTTCCTGTTTAAGATTATGCAGTGTGAATGCGCCGTTTTTATCGGTAACCGTATACGCAACGAGCGAGCTGTCACTAAGCTTCAAAATGGAGATGGTTGCCAACTGAACAGGCTGTTGACTTATAGAATCGAGCACGACAGCTTTTATAGTACCACGATTTTGCGCTTCGGCAACAAACGCCGCAAGGATGAGCAGGGGTAGTAAAATTAATTTCCGCATTAAGATAAGGTAGCCGGTAACGACTATTTAATAGTTTGCATATTGAATGCTAAGGTAACTATAAATATAGTACAAACTATTGCTATAGTTATTGCAATGAAAATGTTACAAAGCGAAAAATCAATAGGTTACTACATGATTTACGCCATCTAATTTAATGTTATATACAATTTGTAGTTGAGACTGATGAGTATAAGTACCCCGTCAGAAATTTCAATGTCCTGGCGTCGGAGGTCTGGCGAAGAAAAAAAATATCGGAATCTTACTAGTGCCGCAAAAAGTATGTGGCCAGTGCATACCACATACTTTCAATTCGTTTATTACGCATTTGAAGCTGGTCGCTAAACTGCGTAGCATTTATTTAATTACTTGGTCTGCAAAACGGATCGTCATAAACCGAACCGGGCTTAGGGCATGGTGGAGGATCGCCGCCGCCCAGTATTTTTTTCATTTCACTTTTCGATAATTGATTTTTTGACCAATCAATTTTCAGGCTGCACTCGCCCATTGGTGTTAATTTTTTCTTCATAATAAGTTTAGTTACAGTAAACTTAATGATTATTGGTTGACTATCAAGAAATTTAACACAAATATTCCCAACGGAAGCTTACAACATTAGCGTAGTAATATTATACAGCAATCGTTCCCATACCTTTGCCTGTCATGCGAACGAAACCTTCGGCGGCTTTTACACCGGCCTCCCTTCCGCGAAAATCTTCCATAGCGGCATGCCCGCAGGCATAGATGCCCGGAGGGTCCTGGCTGGTGTGGCAGTAAACTGATTTCTTTTTCTGCTCCTGGGTTTCGCTGATGTCTACGTAATCAGTCGGCATAAAAATGAGCGTCTGTTCGCCGGTGCATACTTCAAAAAAGTACAATGCGAAGCCGCCGCCGCGTACCCATGTTTGTATGGTTAACAGGCTGGCCACCTGGTGGTCTTTATGTGAGTCGACGGGCCAGTGGGTAAATACGATGTCAGGCTTTTCGGCGGCTATCAGTTTTTGCAGATGCTCCAGCGCGGCATTGTCGGCAATAGTGCTGCCGTCAATCTGCCCGGCGAAAATGGGCTTGGCGTTTAATATTTTGCTGGCGTGAATGGCTTCCTGTCTGCGAATTGCAGCAGCTTCGTCGTGGCTTTTGCCAGGGATGCCGGCTTCGCCTGTGGTGAGGTATATAATGGTAACCTCGTGGCCCATTGCCGCCAACTTTGCCAGCGTGCCGCCGCAGCCGCTTTCGGGGTCGTCGGGGTGACCGCCAACACAAACTATTTTCTTTTTGGTTGATTGTTGTGTTGGTTTGGCGGGTAATAAATCCGGCAGGGTTAGCAGGCCAAGGCCGGCGGCTGTGGTCTTTACAAATTGGCGGCGGGTGTTGGTGGTCATAATTTATTTCGTTTTCACGATGGGTGTTACCCATCGCTGACATATGTATCCCCTTCGGGGAATTTACTTTTAAGTTCTACCTTAATCTACTTTCCCTGAAAGGGAAAAATACGTCAGCGCAGGGCACCGCCCTGCGACAAATGTCCAGGCGAGTATTTACTCAAACACCACCGTTTTATTACTATAAACAAATACCCTGTCTTCAAAAACCAACTTCAAGGCCCGGGCCAGTACCGACGTTTCAATCTCTTTACCCGCCTTCACCATATCCGCTGCGGTAAATGAATGCGTAACCGGGATAATCTGCTGCGCGATGATAGGGCCTTCATCCAATTCGTTCGACACAAAATGTGCTGTTGCTCCTATCAGCTTAACGCCCCGTTCATAAGCCTGCCGGTACGGACTTGCGCCGATAAAAGCGGGCAAAAATGAATGATGAATATTAATTACCCGGTTAGGGAATTTGGCTACAAGCATTGGCGAAAGTATCCGCATAAATTTTGCCAGTATGATATAGTCGGGATTATATTTATCGATGGTATCCGCAATCTTTTCTTCAAATTCCTGCTTGCTGATGCCCTCGTGCGAAATGCCATAAAAAGGCATATCAAACCGGCGGCAAATATCCTGCAGCACGTTATGGTTGCCGATAACGCATTGCACGGTAGCGCCCAATGTTCCAAAATAATTGCGGATAAGTATATCAGCAAGGCAATGGTACTCCTTCGTTACCATCACCACAACTTTTTTATCAGGAAGCGGATTGATTAGGATAGTAGCATTATCGGGCAACACCTTCCGCAGTTGTTTTTCAAGGGTATCCTCGTTCTCACCAACGGTAACCTCCAGGCGCATAAAAAACAGGTTGTCGGCCTGGTCTACATGCTCGCGCAGCGAAATGATATTGAAAAGATTTTTTGCTAAAATAGCCGAAACAGATGCCACCAGCCCGGCCCTGTCGGTACATTGGATAACGATAATCATGGCTAAATATAGTTGTAAATGTTGTAATAGTTGAAAAGGTTGTAGTAGTTGTAATAGCCAAAGAACCTAAACAACTACAACTATTATAACTTCTACAACTAATTCAACCTCAACTAAACCACTTCTTCTTTATCGCAATCTTAATAGCCGATGCTTTGTTGGATACGTGGAGTTTTTCGTAAATATTGGCGATGTGCTTGCGCACGGTATGCGGGCTTATGAACAAACGTTCGCCTATTTGCTGATAATTCAATCCGTCTACAATCCTGTTTAAAATTTCCAGCTCGCGTGCCGACAGCATTTGGGTTTCCTTTTCCTCATCGTCAACCGGGGCTGCGTCCGCGCGCGGGTTGCGGAGCAGGCCGAGCACCTTACGCGCAATGCGGGGCGACATGGGCACGCCGCCTTCAAACACTATTTCAGTAATGGCCTTGACTATGCTTGATACCTTCTCGTCCTTAAGCAGGTAACCGGTAGCGCCTGCCTTTATCGCCTCAAATAACTTTTCGTCATCATCAAAAACGGTGAGCATCAAGAAAAAAACATCGGGATAAACCTCTTTGGCGATGGTGACCGCCTCGATACCGTCCATCACCGGCATCTCTATATCCATTAACACTACCTGCGGTCGTTCGCCAGGCGCAAGGGCTTTCATGTTCTGCAAAAACTCGCTGCCGTCATTCGCCTGGAAAACAACGGTAATTTCTTTATAATAAGCAATTTGTGCGGCCAGGGAGTTCCGTATTAAACGCTTATCATCTACAAGGGCAATCCTGACGCTCATAATTTCAGATTTACTTGACCGAAGACAATCAGTGGTATAAACTTAACTAATTAAAATTGTATAAGATAAGCTGTCTCCATTTATCATGAAGACAGCTTTTTTGGCAAACTACTGCTTACCCTTTTTTGATACACCAATACCCATTACACAAAAGGTTATAATAACAAGTATGACGGTATTCATGACAGGCAGTTTGAAGCTTAGAAATTAAACCCAACACGTGCGCCTATAAAACCCGAGCTGCTGTAACCTTCATACCTAACGCTCACGTCAAAAGCACCGAACATTGCGCCAACGCCGGGTGCATAGGTAAACTCCGTACCAGTAGCCGATATGGTGCCACCCTGCCCGTTTGAGGCATAAACTTTTGCGAAAGTAACACCTGCTTCGCCAATACCATAAAAGTTATCGCTAAACATGTAGCGGTAGCCGCCTTTTACAGGGATGTTAACCTGTGCTTTCAAATTGGCGCCCAGGCTGCCTTTTGGTGCAAATACTATTACGCCTGAGGTTATAGTTACTGCGCTTGTTTTGTCGAGGCCGATGGCTGCACGCAAAGTTGCGCCGCCGCCAACTGAATAAACGCTGCTGAAGCCGCTAACAGGCAATGCACCTTCAAGGCCGATGCCTAACGAGAATTTTTTGTAGTCGCTTGATTGAGCGAACAGTTTTGAGGAGGTTAATGCTACCAGCATTACGATAACCAGTGTAAATACTTTTTTCATTTTTTTGATTGTTTTAAGCGTTTAATGATTGTTATTATTTGATGACACTAAGCAACGGCAAATTGCCACGCATATCAATAATACATTTGTAGTATATTAGGTAGCGCCTCTTAAAAAGACATCTCAAAACACTCGTTTACAATAAATTGCGGCTGGTGCGCATTCTCAAATACCCGGCAATACGGATATAGTCCGCATATATTTATACATATTTTTATATGCGGATATCACTTTTATTTATTATAATTAGGGCAGCGTTGCCGACACCAATTTCGGGCAACGAAAACATGGTGTGCGCTACCCCCTAAGCGTAATAATCATACACCGGCCTGATAAACTATTGATAGATGAAGAAACTTTTACTTGTTCTTTTACTAGCCCCATTTTTTTCGTTTTCGCAAAACGGCACCATCGACAGCCTGAAAAAATTACTGGCATCGTCAAAAGCCGACACCACAAAGGCCGCCATTTATTACCAGCTTGCTATGGAGCTACAGGGTATGGACCCTACGGCATCGCAGAAGATGATAGATCAATCGCTGGCGATAGCACAAAAAGCGAATTATTATAAAGGGATGGCCGATATCTATTATTTTAAAACGGCCCAAAGCTCGTTCACCGGCAATTTCGCGGCTATGAAAGAGAATGCGGAGAAGTGCCTCGAAATCTCAAAAAAATACAATTTTCCTATACGCATGGCCGCGGCCTATAATGGCCTGGGTATATATTACTGGCAAACCGGCAACTATACCGAAGCGATAAAAAATCACCTGGCTGCTTTAAAAATCCGCGAGCAGTTAAAAGATGAAGGCGGCATAGCAAAATCATTGGGCAACCTGGGATTGGTGTATTTAGACAATGAGAAGCTGAAGGAAGCTGAATCCTACTCATTACAAGGGCTGGCACTCGGCAAAAAAATTCACGACGATTATATCATCATTAATTGCCTTCACACACTAACCAACGTATATAATGCAAAAAAGGATTTTAATAAGTCCCTGCAATACGCCCTGGAGGCTGAACCTATATGTCTCAAAGACGACAATAAAAGAGGGCTTTCGCAGATTTACTCGAGCATGGCAAATTGCTACAGCGCCCTCAAACAGTACGATAAAGCGCTGACTTATCAGCTTAAGGTGCTTGAGCTCGACAAGTTTTTTGGCGATACAAAGCAAGTGAGCGATACCTATTGCAATATAGCTGAGATATATAGCGGTAAAGGCCGCTACAGTGAAGGTATCAGCTGGGCCAAACAGGCTTTAGCGTTAAGCAAACAAACTCAATATAAGCATGGCGAACAAAATGCATGGGTAACTTTGAGCGGTTTGTATGAAAAAACAGGCGATTATAAGCAGGCCCTTATTGCGTATCAAAAATATAAGGAAGTAAATGCGGCTGCCATAAACGAAAATAATGATAAGCAGATAGCCCAGATGCAAACCCAATACGAAACCGAGAAAAAGGAAAACCGCATCACCCTGCTTAATAAAGAAAATACCATCCAGAAGTTATCCATCAGCAGCAGAAATAAAACCATAGGCATTATTGCGGCGCTGTTCCTGCTTTCTGCGATTATTGTGGCATTGTTTTTTTACCGCAACAGGCTTAAACAAAAGGCTAAAGAGTTAAAACAACAGGATATGCTTACCAAAGCGGTTGTTGACGCCGAAGAAAACGAGCGCAAGCGTATAGCAAGCGACTTGCACGACGGCGTGGGCCAATTATTCTCGGCTGTAAAAATGAATTTGAACGGACTATTTGAACGCATCAGTATTCAGCGCGAAGAAGACCGTTTTTTGGCCGAAAATACGCTGGCGCTGGTGGATGAAAGCTGCAAGGAAGTGCGCAGTATTTCGCACCAGATGATGCCGAACATGCTGTTACGCTCGGGTATTGCGTCGGACCTGAAAAGCTTCATTGAAAAAATTGATGCTGATGCTTTAAAAGTAAACCTGGAAGCCACCGGCTTTAAAAACAAACTGGAAAGCAACGTGGAGACCATGCTTTACCGCATTATACAGGAAACCATTAACAACGTTATCAAGCATGCCAAAGCAACTCATTTGGATATTATTCTTAACCGGGACAGTAAAGGTATAAGCGCAACAATTACCGATAATGGTATTGGGTTTGATTTGAATAAGAAAGATGAATTTTCGGGAATCGGTTTAAAAAACATTGCCACGCGAATAGAGTATCTTAAAGGCACCATAAAATACACATCGGTACCGGGAGCGGGTACTACCGTAGCAATTGAAGTGCCGGTATCGTAAACATACAACAAACTCCTGTAACAAATTATTCCGCCAGCCGTCATAATACAAAGCAAAAGCGATATTAGCTTTCGACTTTAAACTTTACGATTTCAGCTTAAAAAAAATGGTTATGCGATACTTTTTATGTTTTTTGTTTCCGCCGTTAGCCATATTAACTACCGGAAAGATTGGCGCTTTTATACTAAACATATTCCTCACGTTATTCTTTTGGGTGCCGGGTATAATTCATGCCATACTGGTGACGAATGAGTATTATAACGAAAAGCGCCACCGGCAGTTTATGCGTTTTGCAAGACGGGGTTATTAAGCCGCCTTTGTAACAAAACGCCTCCGCAGGTAACAAAATAGGCGATATGGTTGACATTGACCATGATAAATTGCTATTTTTACCGCTGAGTTAACCTTCAAACTGGCCTGATGCAATTGAACAAAAATTTGTCCCGGTATATTTTTATACTGCTGCTAACCCTGTTATATATTAAGGGTGCCACCGGGGCTACGCTTCAGCCTGCTGCAAATAAAGCCGACAGCGCCATTATCAGCCAAAAAAATCAGGAAATAAACGAATTACTGTTAAAACAGCAGCGTGCAGATAATGTGCGATTGCTGAACGAGATAAAAATAAAGGAGCAGTCGATTGCATTTGCAAAGCGCTTGTTCTGGATAAGAAATGCAATTGCGCTTTGTGTGGTTGCATTTGTCATAATTATTATCCGTAACAACAAACAAAAAACGGCACTCAATAAGGTGCTCCAAAAGCAAAATGCCGATATAGCCTTGCAAAAGGCTGAGATATCGCAGCAGAAAGAAACGCTTCACCAGTTAAATCATACCAAAGACCAGCTATTCTCCATCATCAGCCATGATTTACGCGCGCCGTTTGCCGCTATTTTGCAGTCGATGGATGGTATGAAAACGGGGGAGCTGACGCCGGAAGAACAAAAAGAAATACTGAATGGCTTTTACCAGCAGGTAAGCCTGGTTACCATGATGGTGAATAACCTGCTTACATGGGCCGGCAACCAGCAAACCGGTAATAAAACCGACCTCGAAAAGCTGAACGTAACCGGCACCATCGACGAAATTGTATCGATATCTAATTTCCTGGCTAGAAATAAGCGCATAAATTTGGTACACGATACCTGCCAGGGCGAAAAACAGGTAATGGCAGATTTAAACCACGTAAAAATCATCTTCGGCAACCTGGTGGGCAATGCCATAAAATTCACTCCCCATGGCGGCACTATAGAGATTTTTTATACCGAAGATGATGACTACCAGGCTATCCATGTAAAAGATAACGGCATCGGCATATTGCCGCAAAAAATGGAGAAGCTTTTCAAGATTACAGGCAAGGGTATTTCCGGTTTCGGCACCAACAACGAGGCCGGAGCTGGTATAGGATTGGGATTGATAAAGCAATTTGTGGACGCCAACAATGGCAAACTTGAAGTAAAAAGCAAACCCGGCGAAGGCTCGGAGTTTATCGTTTATTTAGAGAAAGCTGCTTGATTTCGGATTGCGGATGTTCGATATCGGATTTGCGTTGCTGACAAAATCCTGTCAGCGATATTGGGGAAAAATTCAGGTATCTTTGTCAAGAGGTTTTCGCTTGCCGCCAGCAGAAATAATCCCGCTGGAATATTTTCTCAAATTATTTCGAGCCAATTTAAGCGATAAAAATTATAAAAACTGTCCCGCAAAACAGTCATTTTCTTCGATTTAATAAAACTAAGACAATTTTTATACCGAACGCCCATAATGGTTCTGACGCGTTCAAGGGGTGTTTTTGTAGATGGGCAAAACGGCTTTTGCCCGTTTTTACCTCATTTTTTGTTACACGCTAAAGGCATTATGCACGTTTTTGGGGCGATTTTCGTTACAGGCTAAACAACTTTTGCCCATCTACATTTTGTATTTTGCAGCCTGATTTAATTATATCTGAATTATATCCTATGCAGCCCGCAGCTATCCCCTTTCAAATTATCGACTGGAAAAACATCGATAAAACAACTCATCCCGGCACTACCGGCACCGCCCTGTGGCAAACCCTGCAATTTGAGGGACTACGGGTACGCGTGGTGGAATACACCAAAGGTTACCTGGCCGATCATTGGTGCCAGAAAGGTCATATTGTTTACTGCCTGGAAGGCGAAGTCACCACCGAGTTGCAAACCGGCGAAAATTTCCAGCTGACGCAAGGCATGAGCTATATCGTATCGGATGATTTAAGCTCGCATCGTTCCATTACCGAAAATGGGGTTAAGCTGCTGATAATTGATGGAGACTTTTTAAAGTGATTGCACCGATTTGAGGATGATTTCACCGATAGCTGCGATTTGAGGTACAATCTACGGATGTAATAGTGTAACAAATTCTTTAATTGTAAAATATACACTTGTTAATTTTAAAATTAACTCTAAATTTAGCTGAACCAATTACAGTAAACTTATGAGCTCCCGCAGAGACTTCTTACAAAAATCTGCCATCATTACCGGCGGCAGTATTTTAGCATCGGCATTAAATAACAATGCCTTCGCTATTCTAAAACCAGGCATTGCACCAAGCGATCAGCTGAATATCGGTGCGATAGGCATCAACGGTATGGGCTGGGCCGATACCACTTCGGCCTTAAAAATACCGGGCGTAAACCTGGTGGCTGTTTGTGATGTAGACAAAAATGTAATAGACAAACGCCTGGCCGACCTCGCAAAAACAGGCTATGACGTTTCGAGAATCAAAAAGTATGATAATTACCAGGCCCTGCTTGACCAAAAAGATATCGATGCAGTTATCATCGGCACACCCGACCATTGGCATGCCATGATCATGATGCATGCTGTTGAGGCAGGCAAGGATGTTTACGTAGAAAAACCTGTGGGCAATTCCATAGGCGAATGCCGCGCCATGGTAGCCGCACAGCAGAAATATAACAAGGTGGTACAGGCAGGCCAATGGCAACGCAGTCAGCAGCATTTTAGGGATGCGGTTGATTTTGTCCAGAGCGGACAGCTGGGTAATATACGAACCGTGAAAGTTTGGTGCTACCAGGGTTGGATGAAACCCGGCGCTGTAGTGCCTGATACCGCGCCACCAGCAGGGGTTGATTATGCAGCCTGGCTTGGACCGGCTAAAACGGTTCCGTTTAATTCCAGCCGATTCCATTTTAACTTCCGTTGGTTTTGGGATTATGCAGGCGGCCTGATGACCGACTGGGGTGTGCACCTGCTCGACTACGGCTTGCTGGGCATGAAATCGCCTATACCAAAATCGGTATCTGCTTTGGGGGGACGTTTTGCCTATCCTGATCTATATGAAGAAACCCCCGACACACTGACCACGTTATACGAATTCGACGGCTTTAATATGGTTTGGGATTCGGCGATGGGCATCGATAACGGCTCTTATAACCTCGACCATGGCATTGCCTATATTGGCAACAATGGTACGCTGATTCTTAATCGTGCCGGCTGGCAGGTAATTGAAGAGCGGCAAAGCGGCCATAAGGTAAGCAAGCCTTTTGTGGCAAAATCAGACGATGGTTTGGATAAGCACTGGGAAAACTTTGTGAGCGTAGTAAAATCGCGCAAGATGGAAGACCTGCATTGCCCGATACAGGCGGGTGCACATGTGGCAACTGTAGCGCAAATGGGTAATATCGCCTATCGCAGCGGTAAAAAACTGGAATGGAACGAAACCGCCCACGAGTTTACCGATAAAGCGATTAATAAGGAATATTTAATGAAGGAATATCATAACGGGTATAAGTTGCCGAAGGTGTAGGCTTGCCCATAGACTTACGAAGCCCCTTTAGACTTACGAAGTTTTGAAAACTTCGTAAGTCTAATCGCTATTTCCCCTTCAACTCATTCAGCTTCCTCCTCGTATCAACGGTTTCCTGTAATTTTAAGGATTGCGTATAGGCATCAATTGCCTTTTGCTTCTCTCCTGTTCCGGCATAAAAATCACCCAGGCTGTCAAAAGCGTTGCCGCTTTGCGGGTATTCTTCGGCGTTGCGTTTAAATAATTTATAAGCTTGTTTGGCATTACCCGTGCCCCATACAGTATAGGCCAGACTGTTAATAATATCCTCGTTCGGTTTTACGGTATAGCCGAAATGAGCAGATATATTTTTAAAATGCTCGGTCAACACAGAATCGGCATTAAGTTCCGGGTGCCCGTCAAACTGGCTGCTGCGAAAAGCGAAATAGTCAAATAAATAGCGTAAAGCATCATATTCGGCATTCAGCTCAACTGTACCGTGGCGTTCGTTAGGGTAAAATTTAGATGTCCAGTGCAGACCTGCCGGGTGGGCTGTACGCAATGCGGCCACAAAGGGAAGCACCGCACGCGGAATGAGGCTCATCTCGCTCTTATCGTTCATTACAGAAACGGTGTCTAAACCCGTGGGAATATTATTGGCGATGGCTACAAACAACGATTTATTATTGAAGCTGCGATTCGGCAGCTGATCTTCATATTTTTTTATCCAATTTTGGCTATCCCACCAAAGACTTGGGTCGATGGCGATGTAGGCGTTAAACAAGTTGGTATGATTAAAAAAAGCGTTCACCACCGTTAATCCGCCTAAAGAATGCCCGCTGAATACCCGGTAAGGTGCTGTCGGGTATTTGGAATCAACATAAGGAATCAGCTCCTTTTCGATAAATGCCAGGAAGTTTTCACCGCCGCCTGAAGGGTTTTTGTCTTTTACTGCGGTCGGCGTAAGGTCACGGTCGCGCACAGTATTGGTGATGCCTACGATAACCATGTCGGGTATCACGCCGGCCATTTGTTTTACGATGCCGACCGCCGCGTGAAAATGAGACTCGCCGTCCAATATATACAAAACCGGGAAGCGCTCGTCTTTACCTCCATCGGGCACATGTATCAACAGTGCGCGTTTCTCATTAAGTATTTTAGATTGAATGGTGTCGATTGTGCCAATCACAATCCGGTTATCAGCCTTTTGAGCCATAGCGGTAACGCCTAGCATCGAAAGGCAAATTGTTAAAAATATCTTCGTCATACTTACCATATCTTAATTTTTATACCGTCAACTTTTACCGGTTGATAAGGGTTATCAATAAATTCAGCAATCAGCACATCGCCCTCCCTCGTATTCAACGCCGGGCCGTGAGTTTTATCGGTAAATAACACCCGCTGGCTGTTCGGCAAATAGTGACTGATTACATCATTATAAAACGCGGGGCAATAAGGGTCGGTATCACCCGTGGACAGTAGCGCCGGAACGTTGGAATACACCGGCAATTTAGCTACCGGACTAACCGGCTGCACATTCCAGCAATTGCATAATGGGTGGTCTACATTATTAAACCTGTACCCTGCCAGGTATGGAAATATATCATTTTGTTTATCAATCAGGCCTTGGTTGGCATAATGTATCTGTTCTGAGCAGTACATGGAGTAGCGCATGCCGAGTGTATTTTCTTTACCGGCGTTGAAGATTCCATCGAAATAATCCTTCATATAATCATATTGCCTACCTGCGATGAGCTGTGTAATATAATAAGGCACGTTCTTTAACTCCCGGTTATCCTGTAGTTTATTCATCAACAAGTCTATCAGCTCGCTGCGATGGTATTTGATTGCAATGCTATCCTTAGCGCCTTTTTCAAGATATTTTAAGCTGAACTCCTTATTGCCGATGGCCGTAAAGTATTGGTGAAAGCGCTGGCGCAAATTGTCATACAAGGGCTTTCCGGTGGAGTCCCGCTCGCAGTTGCTGAAGATTTTGTTAAACGATGCATCGATGCTAAACAGCGCATCTTCTTCATAATTAATGAAACCGGGCAAAGCAGAATCCAGCACTAAGGAGCGTATATGCTGCGGGTAATTTCTCAGAACCGTTAGCATCAGCCCTCCGCTGTAGGAAATACCTATCAAATTAATGGAATCGATTTTCAGCGCGCGGCGCAGGTCCTCAATATCAGCGGCATTCTCGGTGGTATTATAGGCCGACAGGTCATTACCTTCATCGTTTAGTTTTTTTCGGCAGGCTTTTACAGCTTCGAGCAATGTATTATTTAATGGCTGATTTTTGCGATAGGCTTCTCTTATCGCCTCGCTGATACCATCGCACGAAAGGCAGGGCTGGGCGTAGGTAACGCCGCGTTGCTCAAAGGCAATATAATCGCGTTTTTTGCTAAACTGCCTGAAGTTGATAAAATGCACGCCCCTTAACGAACTAGCCCCCGGTCCGCCGGAAGTGTACAGTATAGGGTCTTTGTGCTTGTTAGGGTTATTGCTTTCTACATAAATAAAAGGCAGCTTGATGGTTTTGCCGTTGGGCTTACTCCTGTTTTCGGGAACGACCAGGTAGGCGCAACGAGTTTTTAGGCTATCGTTTTTAAAAAGGCAGTCGCATGGTTCTATTTTGGGGGTGTAGGTTGCTTTTTGCTGAGCCTGCAGGCTGCCGGCGGCAAACAGGGACAAGCAAAATATGTACGTTAATTTATATCTGGTCATGGTTGTATTAATTCTTCACCAGCAAAGTACGGGCATTTACCGTGGTTGATTTAGTAAAAAACGGACAATGTTGATTTGTCTCTTGTAGAGCGATGCATCGCGTCTCCCCCATATAGGTAATCAGGCATGTTCGTGAACTGTATACCGTCAACCTGTCCTGCGGGAGACGCGATGCATCGAATCTCTACACTACGATCAACCTGAGAAATTTACCAGCTTTTGCCCCGTAAACTTCACCACGTCTTTATAAAAATGGCTCATGTCATAATAGCCAAAATCATAGGGCGTAAATTGCTCTTTTTGATTCACCCAGGCGGTTAAAGCTGTGCGGGTGCGCATAATGGAGAAATAATTTTTTGGCGACAGACCAACTACCTTATGAAAATATCGGTTAATGGTTTTTGAGGTTACAAACATCCGTTCCGCAACCTGCGAGGTATTGAGTTGCATATCCGCCGCACTATAATTCTCGATGCAACCGGCAACGAATTTTAGATAGTAATCTTCCGTTTTGTTTTTGTAGCTGCTTAGCAAAAATTGCTGCATCATCGCAACCCTTTCGGCTACGGCCATGGGTTGCCTGATTTTTTGCAGGAACGCCGGTGGCAATATCTCATTTAAATTAACCACCTGCCCTGCAAGTTTCGGCTGACTGATACCCAGTACGGCTTCAAGTCCGCCGGGGCGAAATTTTACAGTGAAGATATGGTCGTTGGATTGTTTCAGTCTTTCAACGGCGGCATCCCGCAACAACAACACATCGTCGGTTGATTGGACGATACGGGTTACATTTCCGGCAAACAGGTAATAACGCGGTCCGAGGTTTATCCAAAATGTAGGCGTCCAGCTTGGAAACATTTTGACGCTGCTAAACAGCGGGGGTATATCTTCTCTACCGATATTTTCAGCTGTACCAGGCATCGATTCCGAAATAAACTCTACATGCCGTGCAAGTTCATCGCAGGGCTGATAAAACTGGTAAATTTTCCGGATATCGTTAAAGATTTCGACCATTTGTACATACGGCAAAAGACTTACGAAGTCTTCAAGACTTCGTAAGTCTGCCTCTTGTCATAAGACGGGGGAATTGCCAATTGGTTACAAGCAAATCCTAATCGCGTAATCTCACGTCTCAAATCTCATATCTAACGTCTATGAAGTATGGTCGCAAACTATCTTCCATTCCCCTTTTATCTTTCTAAACCAAAGGGTAAAGTAACCGCCCGGTGCATCCTTTTCGCGTTTGAGATGCCAGGCGCCCAGCACGAATGCATTACTTGGGTCAAGGATGTTTACCTTCATAATTTCGAAGGTAAGCTGGCCCATAGCAGCTTTGTCAGGATAAGCTTTTTTATAACCCGCCAGCGTTGGCTGCCAGCCATAGGTTGGTGCAGCATGGCCGATGAACATCAGGGAGTCCGATTTCCAATAGCCCTGCATATAGGTGTCAATATCGCCTTTGTTCCAGGCGGTGCGCTGGGTTTCCAATACGTTTACGATGGCTTGTTTGTCCTGCGCTTTCAAAAAGAAACAAGAGACAAGAATCAAGAGACAAGACAGGAGGATTTTTTTCATGTGTCTGAACTAAGATTTACAGGATTAAATTAACAAACAAAAAATCAAATAAGCTATTATTACAAAAACCTTTTAGCTTTGGCCTTTCAGCTTTAACCTCATTTATGAAACACATACTTTGCTACGGCGAAATATTATGGGATGCATTTGGCGATGAAAAAGTTGCCGGCGGCGCCCCGATGAATGTTGCCCGTCACCTGGTGCAGCAGCATAATAACGTTTTATTTGCCTCGCGCATCGGCAATGATGCTTCCGGGGCAGACCTTATAAATTTCACTAAGGAAAGTGGGCTTTACGGTGAGCTGATACAAGTTGACGAAAAGCTGCCTACCTGCGAGGTTACAGTTCAACTTGATGAAAGCGGTTCTGCTACCTACATTATCCCGGAGCCAGTATCGTGGGATAATATTCAAACTGTAACCGCGCTTACTAAGGCAGCAGAATCAGCATCGGCTATTGTGTATGGCAGCCTGGCCTGCCGGGAAGAAGCGACCAGGGATACCCTGCTGAACCTGCTACAGGAAACCACCGCTTTAAAGGTTTTTGACGTAAACCTGCGCCCGCCGCATTATACCTTATCAACCATCGAAACTTTGGTTGCAGGAGCCGATGTGGTTAAAATGAATGAGGACGAAGCAGCCCTTCTCATCGGTGGCAGCAACGGCACCCTGAAGGAAAACATCATCGAATTCCAAAAGAAATATCACCCCAAAACCATTTGCG
>JAZJZL010000075.1:22524-73405 GCA_040389845.1 Bacteroidota bacterium | reverse complement strand
CTTCCGCATCTCGGCTATTTCGTTCCTGGCGTAACCCGCGGCGAGCATGGCGCCATTGCCTGGCACGACTACGAGTTTTACGAACACCCCGGCTGCCCGGTAAACGTGGTGGACACCGTTGGTGCCGGCGACTCGTTTTTGGCCACTTTTGTTACCGGCCTGCTAAAAGACGAGCCTATGCAGGAACTGATTGAAAAAGCCTGCCGTGTAGGCGCTTTTGTGGCAGGCAAAAGGGGGGCGAACCCGGTTTATGATGAGAGCCTGGTACTTTAAACTATTCGTTATTCCCTATTGGAAACTCCATTGGTTTGCAGTAGCTTTATAAGGTGAGGCCTAAATTAATCTGTTTAGTAGTTTTCTTATCGCTCAGTTATTCCGGTTTTGGACAAGACACAGCTTATTACAGTAAATCCGCGAAATACGGAAACGTAAAGTTATCTGTCGTTGATGTTAAGGAGATAGTTTCTGTCATTAACAGCTATCATAAACAGCTAACTGATAATGCTTCATCCCAAAACGAGAAATTAAGTTTCGAATTGAGACTGGAAAATTCATTTGGCGATACCATTGTTTCAAAAACCTTTAACCAGGCACAAAATATCACGATTAAACACAGATACGGCGACCTAAGATTAGATTATTCGAGTAATTACCCAGATTCAACAAACGTAATGATATGGGCAAGTGATTATGGACGTGACTTGCTTGTAAGGAGTCACCAAAAAGATAAAACAAATACACTATTTGGCAAAATTGACAGTATTGTCAAAAAAAGAGAAACGCAATCGGTTTTAGATACATGGACCCATCCATTTCGCTATTTTTTATCCTTTCCTGTTATGATAGTAACTCTCATTTTTAAAAGTCTGATTGGCAAGCTAAAGAAAAAGCGGATTACGGTACTTACGGTGACCGGTATATTGTTGTGTATTGGCTATTTTTTTTTCCTTTCTTGCTTATTCTTTTCCTCGGCCTTCAATACTTCATTTTCCCGTTTTCAAATAAGTCCGGAGCCTTTGTCATTGGTGGATATTAGCGGAGATTTTATTCGCCTCTCTGCTATAGTTATTATCCCGGCGGGATTGTGTTATCTTATTTATGGTTGGATTAGGCAAGCGAATTTCCTGTCGCGCTCGTCTTAATAAAAGAAGGCACGTATAGTTGCTTTGAATTTTATATAGCCAATCGCTTTTGTCATATTCTCATAACAATTCCGTTTAAAAGGGCTTTTTAAAAACTTTTGCAAAAAATAATCCGTTACTTTATATCAGAAAGGGCATTTTATGCGCGGATTTGAATTTTCGAAATTTCGACCCAATCAGCTACCGAAGGGCGGGTTTGATGAACTGCTGAAACTTTTCCTGGAGCTGCTGAACTATACCGCAGGCGACGCCGGCGAGGCTTTGGCGTGGATGAATGAGCTGGATAAGCAATACAACCTCACCAATGACGAGTATGGCATGGGCGATTTTATCGACGAGCTAAAACAGAAAGGCTATTTAAGTGAAGACGAACAGAAGGGCGATTTCAGGATAACTGCCAAGACGGAGCAAAGCATCCGGCAATCAGCCCTGGAAGAGATTTTTGGCAAGTTGAAGAAATCGGGTAAGGGCAATCACCGGTCGCCGCAATCGGGACAGGGGGATGAAAAGAATGCCGAGCGTCGTGAGTTTGAGTTTGGCGACAGCCTCGACCAGATAAACATGACGCAATCCATCCATAACGCACAGGTTAACCATGGCATCGGCGATTTTATGATGACCGAGCGCGACCTGGAAGTGGAGGAAATGGACTACAAGACGTTAACCTCTACCGTGTTGATGATCGACATATCGCACTCGATGATACTATACGGCGAGGACAGGATAACGCCGGCCAAAAAAGTTGCTATGGCACTCGCGGAGCTTATTCGCACAAAGTACCCGAAAGATACGCTGGATATTGTGGTATTCGGAAATGATGCCTGGCCTATAACGCTGAAGGACTTGCCTTACCTGCAGGTCGGCCCCTATCATACCAATACTTATGCGGGCCTCGAGCTGGCTAATGATCTGCTTCGCCGCCGTAAAACGCATAACAAGCAGATTTTTATGATTACCGATGGTAAACCTACCTGCTTAAAAGAAGGCACCAAGTATTATAAAAACAGCATTGGCCTCGACCGTAAAGTGGTAAATAAAACATTAAATATGGCAGCGCAATGCAAGCGCCTAAAGATTCCGATAACCACGTTTATGATTGCCAAAGACCCGTACCTGCAGCAGTTTGTACGCAAGTTCACCGAAACAAACGGCGGTAAGGCGTTCTACAGCTCGCTGAACGGACTGGGCGAATACATTTTTGAAGATTACATCCGTAACAGAAGAAAAACGGTAAGATGATTTGAAAATGTATCGATTTGAAAATTTGAAGATGCCGGTCTATTTTCAAATCTTCAAATTATCAAATCACCAAATTAAATACATGAAAGTTGAGCGTATAAATCACCTGGTATTAACCGTAAAGGACATTGACTTTACCTGCAGTTTTTACAGGGAAGTGTTGGGTATGGAAGTGGAGGAGTTTACCCCGCGTAAAAAGGCATTAAAATTCGGCAACCAGAGCCTTATGCTGCACCAAAAAGGCCGGGGCTTTGATTTGGAGGCCGATAAGCCCACACCCGGGTCGATAGATATCAGCTTTATGGTGGCAGAAACGATAGACCAGGTAAAGGCCGAGCTTGAAAGTAAGGGGATACCGGTTGAGGGGATGTTTGAGCGCCGCAACGCCATGGGCAAAACCGCTTCTATTTATTTCCGCGACCCCGATAGGAATTTAATCGAGGTGAGCAATTTTATAGCAATTTAGATAATGAGCAAAAAAGATATAACTACCCTTGGACAACTGAAAAAAAGCGGTTACAAAAGCCGTTCGGTTAAGGATGAATTACGCGAAAATTTAATTAAGCAGCTGCAAAAAGGCGAGGGTGGCTTTGAGGGGATAGTTGGGTTTGAAGACACGGTTATTCCTGATTTACAAACCGCCATTTTGTCGAGGCATAACATATTGCTACTCGGCTTGCGCGGGCAGGCTAAAACACGTATCGCACGCCTGCTGGTGAATTTGCTTGATGAGTGGATGCCGTACATAAAGGGCTCTGAATTATACGATGACCCGCTGAACCCGATATCCTGGTTCGCTCACCACGAAATACTGGCTCATGGCGATGATACACCTATTGACTGGGTGCACCGTTCGGAACGTTATACCGAAAAGCTGGCGACACCGGATGTTACTGTAGCTGATTTAATTGGCGATGTCGACCCGATAAAGGCCGCTACTATGAAGCTTACTTATTCTGATGAGCGGGTAATACACTTCGGGTTAATACCCCGTGCACACCGGGGCATATTTGTAATCAACGAGCTGCCTGATTTACAGGCCCGCATACAAGTATCGCTCTTTAACATTCTGCAGGAGCGTGATATCCAGATCCGCGGCTTTAAACTCCGCTTGCCACTGGATATCCAGTTTGTTTTCACCGCTAACCCCGAAGATTACACTAACCGCGGCTCGATAGTAACACCGTTGAAAGACCGTATCGAGAGCCAGATATTAACGCATTATCCGCGTTCGGTAGAGATTTCCCGTAAGATAACCCAGCAGGAAGCATCTATATCGGCAGAACAGCGCGCTACAGTTGAGGCTGACGGTTTGGTTAAGGATCTGGTTGAGCAAATAGCTTTCGAGGCTCGTAATTCAGAATACATCGATAAAAAATCCGGCGTATCGGCGCGTTTAACGATATCGGCTTATGAGAATTTAATCAGCAATGCTGAGCGACGCATGCTTATCAATCATGAGAAAAATACTTTCGTACGTATCTCTGATTTTCTTGGTGTTATTCCGGCTATTACCGGTAAAATAGAATTGGTTTACGAAGGCGAGCTGGAAGGCCCCGGCAAGGTAGCCAATATTCTTATCGGCAAAGCCATTAAAACGCTGATGGTGCAATTTTTCCCCGATCCGGAAAAAGCTAAAAAGAGCAAGGCTGCGAACCCTTATGCCGAAATTATCAACTGGTTTAGCGATGGCAACAACCTGTCGCTGGTTGATGAACTCCCATTCCAGGAATATAAAAAATCGCTGAATGATGTTCCGGGGTTAAAGGCGCTGATTAAAAAGTTCCACCCGCGCCTAAGCGAAAACCAGGATTTACTGTTGATGGAGTTTGTGCTCCACGGGTTGTCAGAGTTTTCACAATTGAACAAGGGATTTTTGGATAACGGCTTTGCGTTTTCGGATATGTTCAATAGTTTGTTTAATTTGCAGCCCGATGACGACGACATCGATTTAGATGACGACCGTTATTAAAGCCTGATTTTTCAAACTGACTAATGACGGGACATACCCTCCGCATAATTTTCCTGGTAATTGCGCTTTTGCTGATCGACCTGTATGTTTTAAGCGGGTTAAAAGGCATCAAAAGATGGAAGTTTTTTCAAACCCGGAAATTCGTCCGGCTTTACTGGCTGTCGTCTGTTTTCTTACTTGCCGACCTGTTCTTCGTGGTATTTATCAAGATGGGCGTTATGGGGCGGGTATTCCTGATAACGTTCTTTTTCCTGGTGTTTTTGTTCAAGATATCATACCTGCCGGTTTTGGTAGTTGACGATATCCGGCGATTGACTATCTACCTAAAAAACAAATTGAAAAACCGTAGGGGCGTATCGCATACGCCTTCGCCCGCTGACAATTCTGCTACCGGACAAAATAACAAGGGCATATTCAATACGCCCCTACAGGATAATCCGCCAAACCCGCATTCTATTCCCCGTTCCGAATTTTTAATGAAGGCCGGCTTACTGGCCGGTGCAATCCCATTAGCCGCTATCAAGGTAACCATGAAAAGTGGCTGCTATGATTATCATGTTATACGCCAAAATCTTTACCTGCCAAACCTGCCTAAGGCCTTCGATGGCATCCGGCTGGGGCAGATATCCGACATACATTCCGGCAGCTTCTTTAATAAAAAGGCTGTGCTGGGCGGTGTGGAAATGCTGATGAAGGAAAAGGCTGATTTTATATTTTTCACCGGAGATTTAGTAAACTCGTTAAGCAGCGAGGTAAAGGATTACCTGGATATTTTCAGTAAAGTAAAAGCGCCGCTGGGTGTTTATTCCTGCCTCGGTAACCACGATTACGGCGATTACGCGTGGTGGCCTGATGCGAAATCCAAACGCAAAAACCAGGACGAGATAATTGGCGCTCATAAAACCATGGGTTACGATTTACTGATGAATGAGCACCGGCGCCTGAAAATCGGCAACGAGGAAATAGGTATTCTAGGCATCGAGAATTGGGGCGAACTTAGCCGCTTTCCGAAATATGGCCGCATGGACCTTGCCGTTAAAGACACCGATGATTTGCCTGTTAAACTATTACTATCGCATGACCCTTCCCACTGGCGGGCACAGGTACTGCCGGAGTATCCTCAGATAGACATGATGTTTTCCGGGCATACGCATGGCATGCAGATGGGCGTGCGAACAGAAAACTTTCAATGGAGCCCTATCGAGTACATTTATAACGAATGGGCCGGGCATTATCAGCAAGGTAAGCAACAGCTTTATGTGAACGTTGGCTACGGTTTTTTAAACTTTGCCGGTCGAATTGGAATATTGCCGGAGATTACGATATTTACACTAAAAACCGGTCCTCCGCCCCTGGCGAAGCAGTCCTAAGTCGGGAGTTTATAGTCATAAGTCCAAACGAATAAATCAGGCTCAAGACTATGGACTGATACATTACCTTTTGAAAATGAAGAAAGCATTTTATTCTGTTTTTGATTTTCTGCTTTTCAGTAATGTTTTCATGTCGCTTTGTGCGGTTGCGCAGGGTTTACTTACCTTTTATTTAATAGGCGCCAAGATTGTGTTCCCGGTAATTGGCTTGCTGTTTACCTCAACCCTTGGCATTTACAACTTCAGCATACTGGCTACCAAAACAGGCGACCCGCTAAAGTCGCCATACAAACGCGTACGCTGGTTTTACTCGCATTACAGGCTGATGGTAACATTCACCATCGTATCGCTGCTATCGCTGATACCGCTGTTTGTGCTGTTGTCGATGGAGTCGCGGATATTGCTCATCTTTTTGGGAATCATCTCGTTCTTTTACAGTATACCCATATTTACCATCGGCGAACAGAAATTTGGTTTACGGCATATCCCCTGGCTAAAACAGTTCATGATTTCGCTGGTATGGACGATGAGCATCGTGTTATTGCCGGTGCTTGAGGCGCAGCACTATCACCTCACCATGATATCGATGCGCGACATTACGATATTAATTGCCAAGCGTTTCCTTTTTATCGCAGCCTTAACTATCCCCTTTGATATCCGCGACTTGTTTGATGACAAAAAGAGCGGACTAAAAACAGTTCCATCGGTATTAGGCGAAAAAAATGCCTATATGTTTTGCCAGGTATTATTAGCCGGCTATATTGTGCTGCTGGTTCTTTTTAAACATGTAACTATCGATGCCAGTTTCTGGGGACTGGCAGTCTCTGTGTTTCTCACCGGCTGGCTTATATTTAAATCCAAATGGGAAAAGAACGAGTATTACTACTTTTTTTATATGGATGGGGTGCTGATATTGCAGTATGTGCTGGTGCTGGCGTTTAATAAGGCGTGGGGATTGTTCTAATTCTATAGAGATTTGACAACTCTTAAAGAGTTGTCAAATCTAATACTCACACTACTTCACCACCGGCAACTCCACGCTGCTCGAAAACTGCACCGAGTGATATACCTTTTGCGTAGCAGATTGGTAATCGCTTTCCTTCGCCTCAAAAATATTCGGAACAAACTTCTGCGGGTTACGGTCGATTATCGGGAACCAGGTACTTTGCACCTGTACCATTATCTTATGGCCCTTTTTAAATACATGGTCGGCTCCGTGCAAATCGATGGTATATAACTCCACTTTATTGGGTGTAATAGCCTCCGGCACCGAAAAGCTTTTCCTGAACCGCCCGCGAAACACATCATCAGCAATCATTAATTGGTAGCCGGACATTTTGAGCTCTTTCTTATAATTTTCCGGGTAAACGTCAATCAGCTTTACTACCCAATCAGCATCTGTACCAGAGGTTGCGGCGTAAAGTTTAGCCATTACATTGCCGGTTATGGTAACGTCGTCGGTAAGGGTATCGGTCTGCCAGGTGAGCACATCCGGACGGCCATCAACAAAGCGTTGGTCGTCAGTTAGCCATGTGTACCAGCGGGAGTTAGTGCCATAAGTTTCTTCTATCGGCCGAGCACGGTAAGGAACAGGTTTTGCAGGGTCGGATATATAACTGTCAAACTCATTTTCGCCGTCTGCAGGTTTATCGAACGACAGCTTGCCGTTGTTATGAAAATAAATGTTTTTCATCGTCGATTCTTTCGGCGGCCATGCGGTATAATTTTTCCAGGTGTTTGAGCCTGTCTGAAATGATATCGCTTCAGCAAATTTACCATCGCCCTTGCCTTTCAGGTACCAGGCGAACCATTTGGCCTGTATTTCCTGCCGGAAATAGGTTGATGTAGCCTGCCCGTCGAATTTGATATTGCCAAGGCTTTTACCATCCCCGCCACCCCATCCGCCATGCCGCCAAGGGCCAAGCACAATAAAGTTATTATGATTGGTATCCCGTTTTTCCAGTACGCGGTAAGCATCCTGCGGGCCCACCATATCTTCCTGGTCCCACCAGCCGCTTACATGCTGTATAGCCAGGCGTGGGTAATCAAGCCTTGACGGCAGCGCTTCCTCTTTCCAATAAGCATCGTAATTGGGATGTTTAGTAAAATCGTTCCAACTTGGCAGTTTGCCGTGCATGTATTTGTCGTTTATGTTAGACAGCGCCCCAAGTTTCAGGTACCAGTCGTACGTATCATAATTACCGAATTGAAAAAGTGAATCTGTTTTGGAGATTTCTTCCATAAAAGCATATTCAAAAGCATAGCTTAAACGGAAGGCGCCGTTATGGTGCAAGTCATCATTCATAAACATATCCGACGGCGTAGCTTGCTCAGAAACGGCTTTCAACGCAGGGTGCGGGTCGCTTGCTGCTATGATAGTTGTCCAGCCATCGTACGAGATGCCATACATACCAACCTTGCCATTGTTTTGAGGCACGTTTTTCAAAAGCCAGTCGATGGTATCGTAAGTATCGCTGCTTTCGTCGATGGCTTTTGGATTCATTTTATCGCGACTGAACCGCATCATGGCATATTTGCCTTCCGACAGGTAACGCCCGCGGATATCCTGGTAAACAAATATGTAGCCATCGTTGGCCATATCCTTTACATAGCTGTCTTTCTCCGGACTCGAATAATCGTTAACACCATAAGGCGTTCTCAGCATCAGGAAGGGTAGTTTTTCCGTTTGTGATTTAGGCGTGAAGACAACAGTGTGGAGTTTGACGCCATCCCGCATAGTAATCGTCATTTCCTGCCGGTTGTATTTATCATCAGGCTTCGTTTGCTGCGCCCGGATTGCTGGCGCGGCCAGCATTAAAATGGCGGTAAATGCCAGGTATGTAATTATTAGCTTCATATTTGTAGTTAATAGTTATTTAAAGATAGGGAATGGTTGATTAAGTTGATTAAGAGCATGATTAATTTAGTTACCCTAATAAAATGAACATCCGGCAATAAATCAAAAATGTCCGCGAGCTACAATAATTCTGCATGGTTTTACGACAGGCTTTCCCGACTGGTGTACGGGCATGCGCTGATAAACGCACAGGTTTATTTGCTGCGATTTATTCCTGCTAATGCAACTGTGCTGATAGTAGGCGGCGGCACAGGCTGGATACTGGAAGAACTGACCAAATTTCATCCATCGGGCCTGCAGATAACTTATGTTGAGGTGGCTGCCGATATGATGCTCCGCTCCCGGCAACGGAATGTCAGGCAAAATAAACTGACGTTTATTAACGATGCAGTTGAAAACGTTTATCCCGATGCAAAATTTGACGTGGTATTAACCCCCTTCTTATTCGATAATTTTACAGCTGAAACCACCGATAAGGTATTCCGTCATCTTCATCAATTACTGAAATCAGAAGGGATGTGGCTAAATTGTGATTTCCAGCTAACAGGCAAATGGTGGCAGGCCATTTTATTAAAATCGATGTTTCTCTTTTTTAGGCTGATTTGTGGGATTGAGGCATCGAAATTGCCGGATGTACAAAGTCTGTTTAGAGCTAATAAATACCTGGTACTTGGTGAAGAGTATTTTTACGGGGATTTTGTGGGTGCAAAGGTGTATCGTAAAATATAGCCGTAGAGAAACTTACGAAGTTTTAAAACGGTGAAACCCTCAACGAGGCCGTTGAAAAACTAACAACATCGAGTTAAACTTCGTAAGTTTTAAAGGTCCGCTTAAAACCTGTAATACGGCGATATCATTACATAAACTATCACACCGGTTATAGTAACATACAGCCATATTGGAAATGTCCATCTTACGAGCTTTTTGTGTTTCTCTACCTGCATTTGTAAACCGCGATAGAAGCTTAACAAGATAAGCGGCAAAACGCCGGCCGCAAGTATAATATGTGATATTAATATAGTAAGATAAATAGGACGTAATGAGCCGGCCGCTGCTGATTCCATTGCTGATATTTTGCCATCGCCATCCAGGTCGCCGTAAGCGATTTCCTTTTGTATGAGGTAGTGAAACAGGATATAGGAAACCAGGAAGACCGACGACAGGCAAAATGTAAGGATATTAATCCGTTTATGTATAGCTACCTTCCCCCGCCTGATAAAGTACAACGAAAGCAACAGTAATACGCTGCATGTTCCATTTATAATGGCGTTAAGCTTTGGCAAAAAAGGGGTGAATGAAGGCAGCGTAGCAGGGCCCGGCAATACCTTACGATTTAACAATACCACCACGGCAAATACAAATACAGACACTGCTGCTACAAATCGGAATATAAATTTATCGGTCATGCTTTTATTTTGAGAGTCAAGAGCCAGGATTCGAGAATCAAGACTAAAAACCGACTCGTTATTAATGTTATACTTTTTTGCGCTTCATCAAAATCCTGGTTCTTGATTCTTGGCTCTTGGTTCCCCCCTAATACAACGGTGTATCGTTTTTCCGTATTTCAGCTGTAATCAAAACCTTAATCTCGTCGTTAAGCAGGTCTATTCCAGCCTGCTGAGCGCCTGTGTAATAACCCCTGATACGTTTTTCACCATCGATCAGTATCAGCTTATCACTGTAAACGAAATCTTTGGGGCCTGTTTGGACCGCATCTACCAACAAACCCTTTCGCGCGAGATTATATATCGTTGCTGTATCTCCGGTCAGGAAAAGTCTTTTTGCTGACAAATGCTTAAAGTTCGCCGCATACTTCTTTAATCCCGCAATATCGTCGTCTTTAGGATCTACCGTCACCGACACGAAATAGGTCATCTTGTTCCTGCTGTAAATCGAGTCAAGCGCGTTCACGTTTTCATTCATCAGCGTACAAACCGAAGGACACCCGGTATAGAAAAAGTTGATGACAAAAATCCTTTTATCGAACGTCTGCAGATTTACCTTATTTCCGTTCTGGTCAGTTAATTCAAAATCAGGCAACTTGTGGTAAATGGTATCGGGTATATCCTTTCCTTTTACCTTATGAGTGGTTTTGGCAACCTGTTTTTCGCCGAATATGGGTAGAGGCATATACCTGTTTCTGCCACCAACGGTTAGTAAATAATATAAAAATCCTGGTACAGCTAATACGAGCACCAGGATTATAATCTTTTTCGGAAGGCCTGCGTTCTTCATTACAGCCTCAGGTCAATCCAATAGTGGCTTTCGTTTGTAAGTACCAGTATTAAACCGATGATGAAAAGCACAGGGACTATAATTGCCATTATCAGCCCTATCTTTTCAAATTTTAAGTGCATGAAGTATGCAACTATAAAAAAGGCTTTGAAAAGTGTTAAAATAATATAAATAGGATTAATCCAGGTTGCGGAAATGTGCCAGTGCGGGGCCACGAACAGCGCAATAAAAAACTCTATAGCAGTTATACCCAACAAAATCCAAAAGACTTGCAGGATTTTCTTTTTTGTCATTCCTTCGTGTTCGCCATGTCCGGCGTCCGCGTGGTGTATAGTTGTCGTTTCTGATGACATATAAAATCGTTTTTAAAATAAATCAAACCAAGTAAAAGAAGGTAAATACAAACACCCACACCAAATCTACAAAGTGCCAGTAAAGGCCAACTTTTTCAATCATCAGGTAGCTGCCACGTTTCGCGTAGGTTCCTACTAAAACGTTAATCGTAATAATAATGTTTATTATCACGCCGGAAAACACGTGAAATCCATGGAAGCCGGTTATCGTAAAGAACAAGTTGGCAAACTGATGCGACGACATTTGCTGTTGTGCATAAGGTACATTCTTGCCGAAAAACTCCTGTAGGGTTTCCTTATTTGGGATAGCCCCCCACCAGAAACCTTCGCTATGCAGGTGCGTCCACTCCAGAGCCTGGCAACCAAGGAACATTAATCCACCCACTACGGTCCATAACATCCACCTCACAACTTCTTTTTTTGCATTACGATGCCCAGCCTCAACGGCTAATACCATCGTAACCGAACTCAAGATAAGTATCAGTGTCATTAACCCCACAAACACCAGCGGTGCGTCTTTCTCTATAAGACCAGGGAATGACTGGAATACTAAAGACGGCGATGGCCATGTAGGTGCGCTAAAGCGCAATGCACCGTAAGAAATTAGAAGCGATGAAAAGGTAAATGCATCTGATAAAAGGAAAAACCACATCATCATTTTACCGTACTCCACGTTGAAAGGCGATCTGCCTCCCGACCATGGTGTCGATTTTACCTCATCAATCTGTTGTGTTACTGTTGTACTCATTTGTACGGGGATAAAAAGTTTTAATTTTGGTTCAAAAGTAAAAAAACATACAGACAAATCCACATAATATCTAGAAAATGCCAAAAAATAGATGCCATTTCCATCTTAAATATATTCCTGACTTGTGGTATGTTCCTGTGAGCTGCGACTACCGCATTCAATAATACGAGTAAGCCGGCTATAACATGTAATAAATGCACGCCGCTAAATACATATATAAACGAGCGGGCTGCATTCGGGTTTGAAAAATATATGCCATCGCGAAAAGTAAGTATATACCAGGCAGATAGCTGTATAGCAAAAAAGGCTATTCCCAATATAATGGTAAGCCATAAAAACAACGCCTGCTGACCGGTTTGCATACCTTTGGCCGCACGCTTCGCCATTAGAAGGGTAAAGCTGCTTAAAATAATAACGGCGGTGCTATATTTAAAAGCCTGCGGCAATATTACCTGCAGCCCATGGCCACGGCCGCCTGCATAAACAATAAAACCACTCATAAAGCCCATAAAAAGCAGCACCGATGTGAATATAAATATCCACATGTTGAACTTTTTTGCGCCAAGGTTTAACCTGTCTTCCTGTTGCTGTATCTGCGCCATCATCATTTCACTTTTCCTATAAAATCAAACAAAAACATTAACTGCACAACCGGCAGGTAAAAAAAAGAACCATACATCAGCTTTTTTGCTGATGCAATTTGAAGATCCTTTAAAAGTTTAAAAGCTAAATATAAAAACACTACGCCGCATATCAGCGATACCGCCCCTACATAATAACCTCCGTAACCATAATATGTTGGCAATAAGCTTACGGGTATCAAAATCAATGCAGATGCAAAGGCAAATATCGCGCTGGTCAGGTCCCTTTTACCCGATGGCAGCAACCTGAATCCGGCCAGTTTATAGTCGTCGTCCAATACCCAGGCAATAGCCCAAAAATGCGGGAACTGCCATACAAACTGGATAAGAAACAATATACCCGCAATAGTATCTATCTTACCATGTGCTGCAACATAGCCAATAAGGGGTGGCAAAGCACCCGGTAATGCGCCAACAAATACCGCAATCGGCGATTTCCTTTTTAATGGCGTGTAAGCGAAAGCGTACAGAAGAATAGAAAATACCGAAAGTAACCCGGTTAGCAAATTCAAGCTGCCTAAAAGGTATGTACCGAGTATCCCCATTCCTAAACCAAGTACCAATCCCTGGCCGGTAGTCATCCTTCCCGCTGGCATGGGGCGGTCCATAGTACGCCTCATTAATTTGTCCAGGTCCTTTTCAATAATCTCGTTAAAGCAATTCGCCGCCGCCGTTACAAAGAAGCCGCCAATAACCAGCTTGCCCCAATCGTACCAGTTTACGCCGCCACTCATTTTAGCGCCGATGATATAAGATATGGAAGCCGAGAACACCACCAAAAAGGTAAGCCGCATTTTTACCAGCTTCGAAAAATCCTTCCAACTCATGCTTGCGCCCCTCCTTTCACCGACCGGTATAAATTCAGCATCAAATAAAACTGAGCGCTGAATACCAGCGTAGCCAGCAACAGGTGAGTTGCCTGTGCAAACGGCGGTAATGACCAATATGATAAAATGATACCAGTAACTATTTGCAGCATAATCATCAGGAACACAAAGCTCATGATTTGCTGCTGCAGGGAATGCCGGCTAAAACCACGGCGAATAAGCGCATACAGCACTACATTCATTAGCAAAACCAAAATAGCCACGTCCCTATGCTGGGAAAAAATTGAACCTGCGCTGCCGATCCAGTTATCGCGGTAACCGCCCTGAAAATGACCGGCAACAGCATCGATCTTCTCACGCACCTCACTGCCGAAAGCAATCTGCATAATACTTATTATCAAGGCCAACAGGGTAATAATATGTATCAACGGATTAGTGTTTAATTTGGGCCTGCCATCAACCCTTGCCAAATGATAAGTTATGATGCTCAGCCCGATGATTACCAGCGCCAGCAGCATGTGTACCGTCACAATCCACGAAACCAGGTTAGTTGACACTACTATAGAACCCAACCATGCCTGGAAACCAATAAGTACTACATTTAAAATTGCAAGAAAGGGAATCAGCTTATTTTCTTTCCTGTAGCTAAAAGCAAAAATAGCAGTGAGCACACAGAACACTCCTGTAATTTCGCCGATAAGCCTGTTAATATATTCAGTCCACGTTTTGGCGGCGTTAAACTCTTCCGGAACCAGTATAGATTTATCCTCGCGGATACGTTTTGCCAGGTCGCTGTAGCCAAAAACATCAAGGGTGTGGGCAAAGCGCTGATTTTTAGCGATGTTACCCGCCACGTACTTGTTTTTGTAGTCTTTTGGCAGTTCCGAACTGTTTGTAGGCGGTATATACCTGCCAAAACATTTCGGCCAATCAGGGCAGCCCATTCCGGAACCTGTACTACGCACAACTCCGCCTGCAAGAATTAAAATAAACAGCAGTATTATGGTAGCAAGATTAACTTTTTGGAACCGTGTTTTTGACTTGGATGTCCTCATTTACTAGTCTTAAATCCTAAGCCAATAGTCCAAAGTCTTAGGTAGAAGGTATTGCAGAAAACGAGCTACCGGCTTAGAGGCAAATCAGTAGTCTTCAGTATCAGCTATCTGTATAAACCTTTAGTCCTAAGTAGTAAGCCTGAAAATGGCTGCCAACTTAGGACTAAAGCTTATGGGTTATTTTACCGCTTCGTTGGTTTTTTGAATAGCCACCCATTTGGTGTGCTCTTCTAAACCGGCCGGGTTATCTTCAAAGTCATGAGGTAAGTTTGAGCTCATGGTTTGAGAGAACGGAACGTTTTGCGGTATAAAGTCTTCGTCGTGACCAGGCTTGCTGTAGTCATAAGCCCAACGGTAAACCGTAGGGATTTCTCCGTGCCAGTTACCATGGATGTGCTCAATTGGCGCAGTCCACTCAAGTGTATTTGAATTCCATGGATTCTGTACGGTTTTCTTACCCCAGAATATAGAATGAATAAAGTTATAAGCAAAAGCAAGCTGTGCTATGCCGGCCATAATTGCAGCCCAGGTAATAAATACGTTTACAGTTAACCAGCGCTTCATCGATTCAAACTCGGTAAAGGCGTAGTAACGGCGTGGTACACCGTCAAGGCCCATAAAGTGCATTGGGAAGAATACCAGGTAAGCACCGATAAAGGTTAACCAGAAGTGCAGGTAGCCTAAACGCTCATCCATCATACGACGGTACATTTTAGGGAACCAGTGATAAACACCGGCAAGCATACCAAATATAGCCGCCGAGCCCATTACAAGGTGGAAGTGGGCAACAACGAAATAGGTATCGTGCAGGTTGATATCCAAAGCAGCGTTACCCAGGAAGATACCTGTTAAACCACCAGAGATAAAGAATGACACCATACCGATAGCGAAAAGCATAGCCGGAGTAAAGCGGATGTTACCGCGCCACAACGTCGCCAGCCAGTTAAACGTCTTAACCGCGGATGGTACCGCAATAATCAGCGTCGTTATCATGAACACACCGCCCAGGAACGGATTCATACCCGTAACGAACATGTGGTGCCCCCATACGATGAACGATAACACAGCGATACCGATCAGCGAGTAAACCATCGCATGGTAACCGAATATCGGTTTACGCGAGTTTACGGCCAGTACCTCAGACGAAAGACCCATCGCAGGCATAATGATGATATATACCTCAGGGTGACCTAAGAACCAGAACAAATGCTGGAATAATATCGGGCTGCCGCCTTCATAAGGCTGAACCTGTCCGTTTAATACGATATCAGATAGATAGAAACTGGTACCAAAGCTGCGGTCGAATATTAACAATACCACGCCGGCAACCAGTACAGGGAACGATAATACACCCAATACAGCGGTAAGGAATAAAGCCCAAACTGTTAAAGGCATTTTCCAAAGGTCCATACCTTTGGTACGCATGTTCAATACAGTACTGATGTAGTTTATACCGCCCATTAGCTGCGAAGCGATAAACATTACCATACTGATCAGCCATAGCGTCATACCCATACCCGAACCTGGCATAGCCTTTGGTAAGGCAGACAGCGGCGGATAAATTGTCCAGCCACCGCTTGCAGGACCGCTCTCAATAAAGAACGATGACAACATAACGATACTTGCGCCAAAAAAGAACCAGTACGAAAGCATGTTAACAAATGGCGATGCCATATCACGCGCACCAACCTGAAGTGGAATTAACAAGTTCGCAAAAGTACCGCTCAATCCGGCTGTTAATACAAAGAATACCATGATGGTACCATGTATAGTTACCAGCGACATATAGAAATCGGCGCTGATGCGGCCGTTGGGTGCAAAATGAGAGCCTAAAAGCGTTGTAAGAAAAGGGAACGTTTTATCAGGATAAGCCAGCTGGATTCTGAACAATAAAGATAAAACCATGGCGAAAAAAGCCATAACAATACCTGTTACAAGAAACTGCTTGGCAATATATTTATGGTCCTGGCTAAATACGTAGGTATTTAGAAAAGTTGCTTTATGGTGGTGTTCGTGACCTTCTTCGTGATGTACTACGCCGTGATCGTGAACTGCTAATGTTGACATAATCGTTACTCTTATAATATTATTTGTTTAACGCTAACGTGTTTGATACTGCTTTTACAGGAACTGCCGGTGTTGCGGCATCAGCAAATTTAAGTTCTTTACGCAATTGATCATTCAGGTAAGGTTTTTGCCTTGCAATCCAGCCCTGGTATTCAGCCTGTGATACAACGCGAACTACCTTCTGCATGTTCCAGTGGCCTGAACCACATATTTTGTTGCAATAAAGCAGGTAATCAAAGTTAGGGTCGTTTACTTTTTTGCGCATTTCCTCAGTAGTGATGGTAGGCGTAAATCTGAAGAAGGTTGGTAAGCCGGGTACTGCGTTAAGCTGTAAGCGGAAATGCGGCATGAAAACACTATGGATTACATCCTGTGCATGAATATTAATCCTTACAGGTCTGTTTACAGGAAGAACTAAAGTATCAGCAGACTGGTCATCCATGCTGCGATTGTCTTTAAAATCAACACCCAATACATTATTAGGCGAGCTCAATCTAAAGTTTAAAGGGCCAAGTTTACCATCGGCTCCAGGATAGCGTAATTTCCATTCAAACTGGCGGCCGGTAACATCAACGTTCAGGTCACCTTTTTGCTCGGTGCTGTTCATTATCTTTTGCCAGGTAAAAAATCCGAATACTACCAATACGGTTAAAACGATAGCCGGTACAATTGTCCAGATTTTCTCGATGGTGTTGTTATGCGGAAGGAAGTGAGCCTTGCGTTTTTCAGAATTGCGGTAATAGAATGCGAAACCAAACAAACATATCTGGGTTAAAACGAATACTATCATTGTAAGGATAGTAGTAGTCATGAACATATCGTCAATCAGGTGACCGTGTTCAGATCCCGGCATCGGTAAGGTCATGCTTCCCTGTACAAATATTGACCAGAAAGCGCCATACATGCCTGCAATAAGAAATAGCGCACAGCAAACACCCATAATGGTGTTCCAGTTAACGCCTTTCTTGCCCTGCATTTTTTGGGTAAGATCATAAACCTTTAATATTTTACCCACTATGCCAACGCAAATTGCCGCTACTAAAATTAATAAAGTGTTATAGGCAACGCCTATCCACATAGCGCCTTTGTCAACCTGGGGCACGTTGCCCGCAGCAGATGTTTGCGCCATCAGCTGATTAGTGCCAAACAGCACGAACGCCGCGAAAAACGCCTGTGTTTTTTTAGAATTTATTAGATGTCTGAATCCCATTTTAATGGTTGTTTGGTATTCTTTTATTAAAGTGCAAAAATAACAATTATTATATGTGGTGATGAAGGCTTTCCTGAAGCAGCGGGTGCTTTTTAGGAACAAGCGATTTAAACTTGCTTAAAGCATTGCCAAACATCCAAACCATCAATCCTGCAAAACCAACAAAGGTGGCGAAATCAACCAGGATCATAGGTGAGTACCATTCCCCAACACCCTTCACGCCTATGGTGCCAGGCATAATCATCTGCCAGTAATCAAGCCAGTGACCGCATATCAATATAATACACGCAACCTTTAGCAGCTCTGTTTTACGTTTCGAATCGCGGGACATCAGTACCAATAGCGGTGTAAGGAAGTTCACGATGATATTTAACCAGAACCATGGTTTAAACTGCGGCTCCCATCTCCTGTAGAAATATGCAGCTTCCTCAGGAATGTTTGCATACCAGGTTAAAAGGAACTGGGCGAACCACAAATAAGTCCAAAATATAGAAAAACCGAACATCAACTGACCAAGGTTGTGCAGGTGATCTTCTGTAACCCATTGCATGTAACCGGCCTTGCGTAATAATATTAATGACAGGGTGATAACTGATAATCCGCTTACCCAAAGGGCAGCAAAGTTGTACCAGCCAAACATTGTAGAAAACCAATGCGCTTCTAAGCTCATGATGGTATCAAAGGCAAACAGCGGGATAGTGAAGCCAAATATTAACAGGAATAATACTGATATCTTGAAGCTTTTTTTATAGTTAAACAAACCGCCAAGCTCATCCTCGTTGTTTGAATATTTAACCAGCATACGGCCAAGTAGCGCATAGCTGCCTAAATAAATCACCAAACGGATTAAAAAGAACGGAATATTTAAATAACCAGACTTAGCGGTGATAATTGCATCAAAATTTTCGCTGTGGCTGTCGGTAACGCCGTGAAGCGCCCAAAGTTTATACAGGTACGGAATAGCGGTAACTTTGCCTTCTTCGTTAGGGCCCTGGTGTGTTAAAAATAAACCCGCGCAGATGATTGCCAGCAGGATGATGCCTGCATAAGGTAAAACCTTAGCCAGCGCCTGCGGAACGCGCAAAACTGAAGCAGACCAGCCCGCCTGGGCAACATATTGTAGTGCGCAGAAGAAAATGCCGCAAATACAAACGCACGACATGTAATAACCGTTAAGCAATAAATTTGCAAAAGCGCGTTCGCCATTTATAAAGAAAGTGGCAAGCAGTCCGATCACGCCAATAACGATCATGATCAGGCTCCAGGATTTTGCCCTGCCTTTAAATTCATATTGCTCGTCGAAACTATGAGAAGTATTCATTAATAATTGCTTATAAAGTTTGTAAATGGTGAACGTACATAATTACTTGCCAGCGTTCTTTAGGCTCGAGCTGTGAAGCATACGAACCCATTGCGTTTACACCATAAGTAATAGTATGATAAATTTTACCGTCTGTCAGATCTTTCATATTGCCGCCGCGTGATGAAGCACCGCTTGAGTATGATGGCGGAGGCGGGAAGCCATGGGCAACCACTAAACCATCGCCTTTACCGGTTACACCGTGGCACGGAGAACAAAAATGCTCGAACAACACTTTACCTTCGGTATAATTTGCCTGTGTTTGCGGTAAAGTAGTTTTTACATCAACACCAGCCTGTTCATAGCCCTCTTTTGTATTTGGATAATCAAATCTCACAAAGCCCACAGGGGTAGTACCCGCCGGCGGCAATTGTGCAGTTTTGCCATCTTTAAAGTTGTCGTTCTTTTGGTCGGGGTCGTATGCAATGTGCTCATACATATTGGGAGCGTATTCCCATCCGGTACTCCTTTTGTCCTTGCACGATGAAACAATCACCGTAACAGCAATAGCAATAACCGTTATGCCCAATATTCTATTTTTATTCATAGCTAACATATTTTCTATCGTTATGCTTAACTTCTACTGCTCCTGCTTCTTTTAATAAATTGGTGATATCGTCGTGCGGAATGTTTCCTTTAGCATCGATGGCAATAACAAACCTGTCATCAGTCGCCCTTAAATCCATTACCCTTGGCGTACGGCCCGGGAACAGGTGCGTGGCGTAGAAGAAGGTAAGCGTCATACCGAATGCGGTAAATAAAACGGTCCATTCGAAAGTAATTGGCACAAAATCGGGGATTGCAAAGGCAGGCTTACCACCAATGTTCATCGGCCAGTCATGCACCAGCATAAAATAAGCCATGCTGAATATGGTAGTACCGCCCAGGCAACCAAACAAAAAAGCTGCATAACCTAAACGCGAATCTTTGATACCCAGCTTACGCTCGATACCGTGAATGGGCATCGGGGTGTAAACGTCGTAAATCGGAACACTATTTTTTTGCAAAGTATCAATCCCGTGCATCAGCTCATCAGGATCTGCAAAAAGGCCTAAAATATATTTCGTTTTGCTCATCTTCTTAATTTATTTATAATCGTTAATGTCAACGCTGTCAAACGATGTTAACGACTCTTTATAGAACTGAACTTCTTCCTGCTCAACATGTCCGGCTTTAATCAGTTTCAGTTTAGCCTGCTCGCTCGAGCTCTTCAGTATCAGCTTCACTTCGGCCATTGCTATTGACGGCAATACGCGGATAAACAACAGGAACATGGTGAAGAATAAGCCAATTGAACCGATGAATACGCTCATATCAACCCAGGTTGGATAAAACATTGCCCAGCTTGACGGAACGAAGTCGCGGTGTAACGATACTACGATAATTACAAACCTTTCAAACCACATACCAATGTTTACTACGATTGACAATACCCATGAAATAGGAATGTTTGTACGGATTTTCTTGAACCACATTAACTGGGTCATTAATACGTTACAACCATACATCATACAGCCTGCCCACCAGTACGGACCGATAAACCTGTTAAGGAAGGTATATTGTTCGTATTCGCCTGCTGAGTAGTAAGCAATAAAGAACTCTGTTAAGTAAGCTACACCAACAATTGAACCTGTTAAAAGGATGATTTTGTTCATCGCTTCTATATGGAACATGGTGATATAGTTTTCGAGACCCAATACCTTACGGGTTACCAGCAACAACGTTTGTACCATTGCGAAACCTGAGAATATAGCACCCGCAACGAAGTATGGCGGGAAGATAGTGGTATGCCAGCCTGGTTCAAGCGAGGTAGCAAAGTCCATGGATACGATGGTGTGTACCGAAAGTACCAGCGGCGTTGATATACCTGCTAAAATCAAACATACTGTTTCGAAACGCTGCCAGGTTTTTACAGAGCCTGTCCAGCCGAATGAAGCTACTGAGTAAATTTTTCTGCGGAGGCCTGTTGCACGGTCACGGATAGATGCCAAATCGGGCAGTAAACCTGTGTACCAGAATACCAGTGACACCGAGAAGTAAGTTGATATCGCGAATACGTCCCAGATAAGCGGTGAGTTAAAGTTAACCCATAACGAACCGTACTGGTTAGGGATTGGCAGCGAGAACAGCGCCATCCACGGGCGGCCCATGTGAGCCAGGATATAAGTAGCCGCGCAGATTACCGCAAAGATAGTCATCGCCTCGGCAGACCGGTTGATGGAGTTACGCCAGTTTTGACGGAACAGTAACAATATCGCCGAAATAAGCGTTCCGGCGTGACCGATACCTACCCACCACACGAAACCGGTGATGTCCCAGGCCCAACCTATTGTTTTATTTAAGCCCCAGGCTCCTAATCCATACCAAAAGGTGTAGCTGATTGCGAAAACCCAAAGGCAGGCGCCTAATGATGCAACAGAAAAACCTATCCACCATGCTTTGCCTGGCATATTTTCAACAGGGCGGAGCACATCATTGGTAATTTGGGCGTACGTGATGTCTTTTCCCGTAATTAACGGTTCCCTGATTATCGATTCACTATGAGATGCCATATTTTATTTCTCTCTCTTGTATATTTTAAGCCTCAATTTCTGATATATTCCTGATTTTTGTCTGGTAACCAATGCCTGGCTTAACGTTAAGCTCTTCCAAAACATAGTAGGTTCTTTCGCTTCTTAAAGCTTTTGAAACTTCCGATTCAGGGTCATTTTGATTACCGAAGATGATAGCGTTAGCCGAGCAGGTTTGCTGGCAGGCCATTTTAATTTCTCCGTCCTTAAGCGGGCGATTTTCAATTTTAGCTTTCAGCTTGCCTGCCTGTATACGCTGAATACACATCGAGCATTTTTCCATCACACCACGGAAACGTGTTACCACATCCGGGTTAAGCACTAATTGTGTATGCTCGTTGTTCAGGTAGTTATCAAAGCGCGAGTCATTCCAGTAGTTAAACCAGTTAAAGCGGCGAACTTTGTAAGGGCAGTTGTTTGCGCAGTAACGTGTACCCACGCAACGGTTGTATGCCATGTGGTTTATGCCTTCGCTCGAGTGTACTGTCGCCAATACCGGGCAAACAGTTTCGCACGGTGCGTGATCGCAGTGCTGGCAAAGCATCGGCTGATAAACAACTCTTACATTGTCTAAATCCTCATCTTTCAGTCGCGCAATTTCGTGCTCACGGGTTACACCGCCATCGCCTTTATCATCAAAACTGTAGTAACGGTCAATACGTATCCAGTGCATTTCGCGGCGGCGGCGAACTTCATCTTTACCTACAATAGGCACGTTGTTTTCGGCGTTGCAAGCTACCACACAGGCGCCGCAACCGGTACAAGCGTTAAGGTCGATAGCCATTACCCAATCGTATTTAGGCTTATCTTCTCTCCAGTTTTGCCAGAACAAATCCGGTTTGTATTCCTTATGGCCCTCTTCTTTGCCAGTGCCGGCACCAGGGTTCTTTTTGTATTCAACAAAAGTAGCCTCTTTAATGATGCTGTTACGGCCTTCGATAGAGTGGTGTGTTTGCGTTTGAGCCAGCGGCCAGTTCTCGCCGGTTGGCGTTACCGAAACGACAGCATTTGTTTGTACTGTTTTATTCAATAAGCTGGTGAACGGAAATGCGTTCTTACCAACATTAATACCTACGGGACCGCAAACTGTACGTCCGTAACCAACAGCTACCGATATAGTACCCCTTGTTTGACCAGGCTGTACCAATACCGGTAAGGATATTGAATAACCATCAGCTTCAATCTTAACTACATCGCTATCCTGTAAGCCTTTGGCTTTCATATCTGCGGCAGACATCGCCACGAAGTTGTCCCAGGTAACTTTCGAAATAGGGTCAGGCAATTCCTGCAGCCATGGGTTGTTGGCACGTTTACCATCGCGCAAAGCAGGGCTTTGGTAAAGCGACAATTCCATTTTGCCATTACCCGCAGAAAGCTTAGCGCTGTGTTCCGATATGGTTTGGGCAACTGCACCAAGGCTTAACGAGAACGAATATGAACCGGCAGCTTTAGACGCTTCTTTTACAAAGCCGGTCTGCAGCAACTGCTCCCAGCCTTTTTGGCCTGATAAACCACCTTTTGCAAGCAGGTTAGTGTCCCAGTTATTGCGTACATATGTGTAATAATCTTTGGCAGGGTTATCGCTCCACTTCATCAGCGTCTGCTCAGCCTGGCGGGTTTCATATACCGGGTTAATGGCCGGCTGCATGATTGTATAGTAACCCGACAGTGCGTTATCATCACCCCATGATTCCAAATAATGGTGATTTGGAGCAACAACGTTACAAAGTGCAGCAGTTTCGTCGGCACTTGAAGCAAACGATACTTTTAGGCGAACTTTCTTCAAGCCTGAAGCAATTGCTTTGCTGTTATAGTAATCGTAAGCAGGGTTAGCATTCAGGAAGAACACAGCATCAACCGCGCCTGCATTCATATCGCTAACAAGACCGTCAAAATCAACGTCGTTACCTGCGTATTGCAGTGATGGATTGTCTAAATCGATAGTAGTACCATAGCTGCCCAACAGGGAGTTGATGGCATTTACCAATATTTGTGTAGCCACATCGTTTGCACCTGCAACTACCAATGCTTTGCCTTTAGCAGCAAGCAGCTCTTTAGCAGCTATGGTTATTGCATTTTGCGCAGCCGGGCTGCTCAGTTTTGGCCCTGCTAATGCAGTGCCTGATACGGCGTTATATAAAGCTATCAGCGCAGCACCTTCTTCTGATGGTTTGATTGGCACCCTTACATCGGCGTTTGAACCGGTAAGGCTTAAGCCGGTTTCAAACTGTATGTGGCGCGACATTTTCTTTTCTTCCAGTGATTTGCTGTTCCTGTTAGAAACATACTGGCGGGTGAACTCTTCAGGAGAAATCCATGTACCCAGGAAATCAGCTGCAAAGCTTACGATAACGTCGGCCTTGTCGAAGTTGTAGTGAGGCAACACTGCCTTACCGAAGCTGTTCTGGTTGGCCTGGATGATGCCTGTATATGATACCGCATCGTAATTGATATGTTTGGTAGCGGGGAATTGCTTGATGAAATCGGCAATAACACCCAAAGTTGAAGGGCTTGTTACTGTTGATGAAACGATGGCGATTTTCTTGCCACCTGCTTTAATCGCTAAAAGCTCGCGCACTACAAAATCATCTACCTGTGCCCAACCGGTTTGTGAACCGTCTTTTACCGGGTACTGGAAGCGGTTTACATCATACAAATCAAGTACCGAAGCCTGCGCCTGAGCACTTGCACCGCCTTTTGCTATAATATCATTTGGATGACCTTCAATTTTAATAGGACGGCCTTCGCGGGTTTTTACTAAGATAGCCTGTCCATCGTACGTAGATACGTAGTAGTTAGGCACGCCCGGAGTAACTTCTTCCGGCTTTATCAGGTAAGGCATTGATTTGTGTACCGGCACCGGCTGGCAAGCAGCTAGCGTAACAGCACCAACACCAAAACCAAGTGCTTTTAAAAAGTCGCGACGGGGGGTGCGGCCCGTTAAACCGCCACCGGTTAAAACTTCTTCGATAGGAATAGGCTCCGCAAATTCGTGTTTGTTTAATTCAACAAATTCCGGGGTTTTGTTCAGCTCTTCTAAACCTTTCCAGTATTTTTTATTGCTATCCATTTAAGCTATATAAACTGTAATGCTACGTTTTACTAATATTAATAATGGCATTTACCGCACTCGATACCACCCATTAATGCGGCAGTAGGTTGCTTACCGTCTTTCAGCAGCTTGTGCACCTGCTCTAAGTTTGTATAGTAGGCGTTGTCTTTGTAGTCAACGTTGGTACGCTTGTGGCACTGAATACACCATTTCATGGTCAGTGGTGAGTATTGGTAAACCTCTTTCATGGTCTCAACCGGACCGTGGCAAGTCTGGCATTTTATTTTGCCAACTTTTACATGCTGCGAGTGGTTGAAGTAAGCCAAATCAGGCAGGTTGTGGATACGAATCCACTGCATTGGGTGCGCCTTTGTGCTGTCGTATTTGGTTGTCTTAGGGTCATAACCCAAAGCAGCATAAATCTTTTGTATTTCCGGCGACTCTGTTTTCACAGTTTTGTGGCAGTTCATACAAATATTTAATGATGGTATTGACGCATTTTTTGATTTGTAAGCGCCTGAGTGGCAGTACTGGCAATTAATCTGCATTGCGCCGGCATGTAAATCATGCGGGAATTTTATCGGCTGTACCGGTTGGTAACCCTGGTGCACGTTAGTAGTCCACAAACCCAGAAATCCCCACACACCTACAAATAAGGTACCGCATATCAGCACAAAGAACACAAACTTTTTATTCCGGGCCAGCTTTTTCAGCCATGCTAATTTATCAACCTGCTCACCAGCTTCTCCTTCTTCAGTTTCAGGAAGCAACACACCCTGGTTTTTAACCAGCATGCGTTCAAGCGTAGCAATTACCTTGTTTAATACCAGTATGATGATAAAGGCAATAACAATAACGCCTAACAGCGAGAAGATAAGGATTTTGCTTGGGCCTTTATCTTCAGCAACAGCACCAGCCGTGTTAGTACCCGGTGCGGGAGCCGCCGATTTCACTTTCCAGTCAGCACGGATAAAGGTTAAGATATTAGTAACATCACCATCGCTCAAATCAGCAAAAATGGTCATGTTTGCACTGTTGAACTGCTTGTAGATAGCAACTGCTTTCGGATTGTTTGCAGCGATCAGTGCCTGGTTGTTTTGAATCCACTTGATAAGATATTTATCGTCAGTTTCTTCAGTCACCAGCTTACCTAAAGCCGGACCGACAACCTGGGATTCGACTTTGTGACACGCAGTACACTTAGCCTTAAACAGGGCCTCGCCCTTTGCTGCATCCCCCTGAGCGTGTGCCTGCGTACCTAAAAAGGCGAAACAGGCAACCAGTAAAACCGACCGTGAGAATTGTTTAAAAATCAATGAGAAACTCCTCATAAAGCGTATTTATACTAAATAATGTTATTGTTAAAGATTGATATTCACAGAGAAATGTATGTATAACCCGATTTTTTCAAGCACAAAAGTAAAATTTATTACAGTATCAGTGACAAATAAATGACACCAATATCTAATTTATATCAATTCTAAATAAGTATTTATTGCGCATAAAACCGCTTAAAAAGGGTAAATATATTGCCATTGAGTGGTCTCCTGATAAGCACTTATCGCTCAAAAGTTTACCTCCGTTTGGCAAATCAACTGTGTTTTTTGAACACATGCGATGGCATTTGCACAACATTTAAAAAAATCAATCGTTGCGCGCTTTTGCCGGATGCCCTTAAGACCTAATTCTTTCAAGGGTTGTTAAAGCGATAACGGAAAATGGCTCCTTTGCCCGCACTTGCCAACTGTATACTCAAAACTGCCCACAGGGGTACCTGTCCAATTATTTCGATAAGGTTACCTTTTAGCCCTTCCCGGTATCAATAAGTACCAAAAAACAAACAAAACAAAATTTTATTATGAAAACTAAACATCTAATCCCGCTGTTAGCGGGGCTGGGGCTGCTTTGCGCATGCAAAGGAAAAATGACCTCTTCATCATCCGCAGACACTACTGAAAATGCTAACGTTATCACCGAAAAATCACAATCGGCAGACAGCAACACAACCGAAAAAGTAGTATTCCGAAAATCAGCCGACAGTACTGCAAAAAAAATCACAGTACACAAATCGCACAAAACCGACACCACGCTGCCGATACGCCGCGTGGTACAAAAAGCCGACATCCACTTTAAAGTTAAAAGCGTGCAGCAAACCGCCGAACAGGTAGCCGCGCTTACCGCCGATTTGAAAGGTACCATCGTTTATCAAACTATCAGCTCCGCCCCGCAAAGTCAGCAGGACTTTAAGCGTAACGACGATTCTATTATGCGGGTTACCGTTAGCCGGCCCACTGCCGAGATGACGGTTAAAGTTCCGCCGGCTTACCTCGAAGTGTTCTTGTTGCAGGTAACGCGCATGGGCATACATATCGACAGCAGTCATTTAAATGTGAACGATAAGACGCTCGACTATCTTTCGACACAGTTAAAGCTGAAGAACGAAGCCGAACTGGCGACTGCAGAAAGCAACAAACCCGCAGCAGCCAAAAGCCAGAGAGACATCCTGGAATTAAAAAACAACATGGTTGATAAGCAGATCGAAAACCGCCGCATAGCCGACTCTGCCAAAATGGGTGTTATCGCCTTGACTTTTTACGAAAATGACGTGGTTACCAAAGAAGTTTTAGCCAGTAGTAATCCAAACACATACAACGAACCGGCTGCGCACCGCATCGACACCTCGATGAAGGAGGGATGGGATGTATTTATAGATTTTATCGCCATGCTGATGAAAGCATGGGTACTGCTGCCGCTTGGCTTACTGACCTGGATAGTGATAAAACGCATCAACAAAAAGAAACTGATACTTAATCCTAAAACCGATCCCGAATTATGAAAACAGGAATTGTAGTTATGTTGCTGGCAGGCATTGTCCTGCTGGCAGCATGTAAAGGAAAAAGTGGCTCTGAAGAGTTTACCGCCTCAAATGCTGACACGCTAATGAAAGGGGTTGCAGCTGATACTATCGCTTCTCTAAAACTTATTAAGACTGCCGACATGCGTATCAAGGTTAAAAACGTGCAGCAAACTTGCGAGGATGTATCGTCACTGACAAAAGGCTACAACGGCCTGGTAACGCACAACCGCGTAACGTCATACCCGGTGCGCAGCACTGATGTGCGTAAAAGCAGCGATTCGGTAGTGCGGGTAACGGCTGTGAGCACCGCCGGCGAGGTTACTGTAAAAATTCCTACCGAAAAACTGGAAGAGTTTATGAACAAGGTAGAGAAAATGGGCCTGTATGTAAACAGCCGGCAAATGGATATCAGCGATAAAACACTCGATTATCTTTCGGCACGTATGAAGCTGAAAAACCGCGCTGAGCTAATAAGCCAGCAAAAAGCAGGAAAGGTTGTTATTAAAAATCCGGCAAACGTATTATTGCTTAAGGACGATATGGTGGACCAGCAAATAGGTAACCGTGAAATTGACGATGCAGTAATGAACAGCGTGGTAAGCCTCGGCTTTTACCAAAGCAACACCATTTATAAAGAAACAATTGCTGATGATGATCCATCGAGCTACCGGCTGCCGTTTTTCAGCGCTTTAGGCAATGCCCTGGGTAGTGGTTGGCTTATGTTTCAGAATGTACTACTGGGCATAGGCTATCTTTGGGTTTTTGTGGTGCTGATTTTTGCTGGTATATATATAAGGTATAGGTTTAAGAAACCAGTGGTGGCGAAAGCATGATCCCGATGTTTTTTTCAGTAGGTTAAAATTGATGATTTGCCATTAAAATGTGGAAAACTTCGCTTACACAATATTAAGCCAGATTTTATTTAATATACTGTATATCAATGTTTTAATTTAAAAAAATCTTAAAATGTGTTAAGTTGTGTTAACCCAAGTTATTAACATAACACTATAAAGTATCGATATCGATTGGTCGTTGGCGGTCAAATTTACAGCCGTCGGCTAATCGTATCGATTTTTTTTTGCTCGTCCGGCGAAACTCTGTTTACTTCTATCTTGTGGCGAAACTACCGGGGCTATTGATTGATTTTCCATCCGGGAAAACCATTTCCTAAATGCGCTTGTTTATTATATACTATGAGCAGCCTGGAAAAATATAAAGAGAAGCGCGACTTCACGAAAACCGCCGAGCCAAAGGCAGGCAAAAGCAAGGACAGAGATAAGTTGACTTTTGTAATTCAAAAGCACGATGCCTCTCGCCTGCATTATGATTTCAGGCTGGAGATGGATGGCGTGCTGAAAAGCTGGGCTGTACCTAAAGGCCCTTCCACCGACCCCAAAACCAAGCGGCTTGCCATGATGGTAGAAGACCATCCGTATGATTACCGGACTTTTGAAGGCATCATTCCCGAAGGCGAATATGGCGGCGGAACTGTTATTGTTTGGGACGAAGGCACCTACGAGCCGATTGAGGAAATAAAAGGCAAAAAGGCGCAGGAAAAGCTGTTGCTTAGTCAGCTAAAATCGGGCGACCTGAAGATCAGGTTACATGGCGAGAAGCTCCGTGGTGAGTTTGCTATGGTAAAAACCCACGGCATGGGTGAAAATGCCTGGCTGCTCATTAAGCATAAAGACGATTACGTTTCTGCAAAAGACATTACCAAGCTGGACAAGTCCGTAGTTTCCGGTAAGACCATAGCCGATATGGAAAAAAACAGCGATAAGGTATGGCAGCATGGGCATGAAGAAGATATAAAAGAGGAAAAGCCCAAAACGAAAAAAAAAAGCGCGCCGCAACCGGTTGAAGAAGTGGTGGCTAACGACACAAATGTTCCGCTGGTGGATACGGCTGGGGCCGATGTTAAGGCGCTTATAAAATCCGCGCCGAAAGGCGCTATGCCGAGGAATATCAAACCCATGAAAGCCACCCTGGTGGATGAACCTTTTGACGACCCCGACTGGCTATACGAGGTAAAATGGGATGGCTATCGTGCGCTTGGATTTATAAATAAGGGCGAAGTGGAGCTCATCTCCCGGAACAACCTTCCTTTCGACAAATTTTATCCCATCAAAAAAACTTTAGAAAGCTGGAAAATTAACGCGGTAATAGATGGCGAGATACTGGTGCTGAATGATAAAGGCATCTCCGACTTTGGTGCGCTGCAAAACTGGCGCAGCGAGGCCGATGGACAGTTGGTATATTATGTTTTTGATATCCTTTGGTACGAAGGCAAAAATCTAACCAGTCTGCCCCTGCGCGACCGCCTGGCCATCCTGAAAGATATATTACCCACCGATAGCGATAACATTCGCCAAAGCAAAGTATTCGAGGCAAACGGGGTTGAGTTTTTTAGTGCGGCAGAGCGGATCGGTCTGGAAGGTATCATCGCCAAAAAAGCCAGCAGCGTTTATACGTCCGACTTGCGTTCGAAAGAATGGTTAAAGATAAAAGTCCATCGCCGGCAGGAAATAGTAATTGCAGGTTTTACCAAAAATGCCGGTACGAGTAAACCCTTCAGTGCACTGACGATGGGGGTGTATGATAAAGGGGTGCTGCAATATGTAGGCAAAGTAGGTACCGGGTTTAACGATAAGATGCAAAAGGAAATGATGGCGCAGTTTAAACCGCTTATCATCGATAAAAGTCCGTTTGATGTAGAGCCGGATGTGGACAAGCCATCCCGGTTCAGGCCACAGCGACTGGGGGCCAAACCGACCTGGCTAAAGCCGGAGCTGGTTGGCGAGGTTGCATTTGCGGAGGTTACCAGCGATGGTGTTTTCAGGCAAGCGTCATTTAAAGGCATGCGTACCGATAAAAAAGCAAAGGAGGTAATTTTGGAAACGCCAAAGGATACAACCGAAACTGTTGAAGAAGTAGACGAACAAACAGCTCCGGCAAGCAAAGAGACGCACACCAGCGCTATTAAACCGCCAAAGGATAAATCGCGCAAAACACTGCTAAACCCTAAGGATGAAACCCAGGTGCGTAAGATTTGCGGGCATGACTTAAAGTTTACCCACCTGAGCAAAGTTTACTGGCCTGAAGACGGCGTGACCAAGCGCGATATGTTCAACTACTATTACCAGGTGGCTGAATATATTCTTCCCTATTTAAAGGACAGGCCGATGTCGCTCAACCGGTTTCCGAACGGCATACACGGATCGAGCTTTTACCAGAAAGACATAAGCGGCAAAGCGCCCGACTGGATAACCAAAACATTCCCCTACACTACCAGCGAAGGCGAGCACAAGGAATACCTGGTAGGCAGCGATGAGGCGGTGCTGCTTTGGATGGCATCGTTAGGCTGTATTGAGATGAACCCCTGGTTCAGCCGCATACAATCGCCGGATAATCCGGACTATTGCGTAATTGACCTTGACCCGGATAAAAACACATTCGACCAGGTTATAGCCGCAGCGCAGGAAGTAAGAAAAGTGCTCGACGCCCTGAACGTGCCATCGTTTTGCAAAACCTCAGGCTCAACGGGTATGCATATTTATATACCATTGGATGCTAAGTACGATTACGACCAGTCGCAAATGTTTGCGCGTATTATCGTCAACATCGTTCACAAACAAATACCCGACTATACCAGCCTGGAGCGGATGGTGGCCAACCGCAAGGGCAAAATGTACCTCGACTTTCTGCAGAACCGACCCGGCGCTACTATTGCCGGTCCATATTCATTACGCCCAAAGCCCGGAGCGACGGTGTCGATGCCACTATCGTGGGACGAAGTAAGGCCCGGTCTCACCATGAAAGATTTTACCATCTTCAACTCCATCGACCGCCTTAAAGAAACCGGCGATTTATTTAAAGGCGTGCTCGGCAAAGGCATCGATTTGGAAAAGGTGATCAAGAAAGCGAAGGAAAAGTTTTAGGAGGAGAGTCAAGAACCAGGAATCAAGAGCCAACACAGAAAAAATTCACGTAAGATACGGCCGGCTTCGTCCTGGTTCCTGACCCTTGGCTCTTGCTTCTAAAAAAATAAATCATGCCGTCATCAGTAATAGCCGCGATGGATTATAACCGGGAGGCGCAAACTTTGCGCATTACCTACACTTCGGGTGCGGTTTATGATTATAGGAATGTGCCCCCAGACGTATTCGGGGAAATGGAGGCCGCTGATTCAAAAGGCACATTCTTAAATTATGAGATAAAAGGTAAATACCGATATAAACGGGTAAGATAGTATCCTGTGGTTCTTTGCCTGAAATCCTGCCAACCTGCTATATTTGCGCATAAATTGACCAGACCTATAAAACTATGAAAAGCTCAAAAACCAATGTGTGGTTCATTACCGGTGCATCATCAGGCTTCGGAAAAGCATTTGCTGAATACGCTATAAGCCAGGGTTACCATGTGGTGGTAACGGCACGAAGAACAGACAAACTCGAAGAAATTAAAGCCATAGCCCCCGCACAGGTAGAGGCTGTTAAAATGGACGTAAATAATGACAGCAATGTAAGTGCCGCGGTTAACCAGGCAATTGCACGTTTTGGCAGCATCGACGTTTTGATCAATAATGCAGGCTATGGGATACTTGGCGCGGTAGAGGAAACGCCTGAAGATGAGCTGCGCGCACAACTGGAGACTAATTTTTTTGGGGCGGTAAAAGTAACGCGTGCCCTGCTTCCTCACTTTAGGGAACAGCGATCGGGAGCTATTGTGAACATCAGCAGCATGGGTGGGCAAATGTCCTTTGCCGGATTTGGGGCTTATTCTGCTTCGAAGTTTGCACTTGAAGGACTGTCGGAAGCGCTGGCAAGCGAGCTCAAGCCTTTTGGCATCAAGGTACTGATTGTTGAACCGGGTTCATTCCGCACTGACCTGATGGGATCTGCGATGAAAAAAATGCCTGCCATGGAGGCTTATAGCGACACCGTTGGCGGTACCCGTGCGTTTGCAGACAACAGTCACCACACCCAGGAGGGCGACCCGCTAAAAGCTGCCTGTGCAATTGATACGGCATTAAAATCGGAACACACACCTTTGAGGCTGGTGTTAGGTTCAGATGCCTTACAGGCTATCAAAGCGCACGCAGAAAACCTCATTGGGGAATTGAATACCTGGGAGCAAGTTACTATAGATACAAAAATTGACCAGTAAACTAAGAACCCTAACAAGCCACTTACAGGTCATCAGCCTAAATAAATTAACAAATAGCGTTTAAACTTTTAGGTAAACCGATTATATTTGCGGCACATTTAATAAAGATATCAAAATGAGCTCGATAGAAAACGCTAACGCAGAAGGTCACTATAAATTAATGGTTGTTGCAATTGCAATAGGCTTGCTTGGCATATACCTGCGTTTTGTTGATATCCCATATACCAACATCATATCTAATATCATCCTTATTATCGGTGCTTTAATTGCATTGAAATCGGTGTTTGCGATATTGAAATAAGTCTTTAGTCCGAAGTCTAAAGTCTTTAGTCAATTAGCGACTAAGGACTTTAGACTCATGACTCCAGACTCCTCCCCTATTTCCCCCTATACTTCGATTCATTTAAAATCTTTTGCGCATCCGGGTCGGTCATTAGCTCGGCAAGGGTTACTTTAGGATGTTTTTCCATGTATTGTCGTACTATCTGCCAGCCTGTCCATACACCCAGCTTAGGCGCTGACTCATTCTTTTCGCCCAGGCCGGGGGTAAAAGGCGCTTCGCTTACATATTTCTGAATTTTCTGGTAATCCGTTTCGTAAAGCAGGTTTTCATTTAAAATAAAAGCCCAGATTTTATCTTTAAACTGGTTACACCATTGCAGCTGTGCGGAAGTGTACCTTATTTTGGTGGAGTCGCCAACATCGGGCAGTACCTGGTCCATAAAATACATAATCTTGCCGTTGTAGATCATTTTCGAAAGCAAGCTTTTCGCACTGTCCGGCTCGGGGAACATATCCTCACGCGCTATGCCCTCTATAACCCTTGGTATTATATTTTGTTTATTGAAAAACTGCGATATATAGTGCGGATACATCTCGGTAAGTGAGGGATAGAACCGGGAATCGGCCCCTAAAAATAAATCGAGCCCTATACCCACATATCCGTCTCCTATCATTATCTGGCTATAAAATCCGGAGTAAAAGCTATAAACCTTTGGCAGTTGCTTTTTGGGGAAATAGTATTTAATGCGTCGGAATGCGTCGGTAAGCTCGTCATTCTGGTTGTCCAGGCCGTCTTTAAAAGCCGCTTCCACGTCGTGCCTCAGGTCGTTATAAGGCTGGTTAGCAAAAACCTGGTGCAGTAGTTTAAAATAGCCGGTATCCCTTGTGTTGATCCTCGGATCCTCCAGCATCATGCCAATAAGGTTATTGTAAAAAACGCCATACTTGCGTTGCAGGTAAGCCGCTTGTGGCCCCATCGGCTTAACGCGCATCTGGTCGAACTCCTGGTCGAAACGCTCAATTTTTACATCAACCGGAATATTGCTTACGTCGACTTTCCTGTTGCTTTTACAGGCGCTAATGACAGCGATAAGTAAAAAAACTAAATAAAGCGGCTTTTTGGTTTTTAAAACGGTCATTGTTTGGGCTTTGGGCAAAAATAATTTTTATTTGCATTTAAATATGCAAATGGCCTCAATTAACCGTTTGTTATCTATCTAACCAGGAATAATTTTAAATGAAAATAGCGTTAGCACAGCTCAATTACCACGTCGGCAACTTTGAATCGAATACGGCTAAAATTATCGACCACATCAAAAAAGCCCGCAGCGAAGGCGCCGACCTTGTTGTATTTGCCGAGTTATGCGTATGCGGCTATCCCTCGCGCGACTTCCTTGAGTTTAATGAATTTATCGGCCTCTGCGAATCATCTGCACAAAAAATAGCCGAAGAATGCCACGGTATCGCCTGTATCGTCGGCCTGCCTACGCCAAATAACCGCCCGGAAGGAAAGGATTTAAATAACTCGGCTTATTTTATTGAAGATGGGAAAGTGAAAGCCATCGTAAACAAGGCACTGCTGCCGAACTATGATATTTTCGACGAATACCGCTACTTTGAACCGGCTACTGAGTTTAGCTGTATAGAATTTAAAGGCCACCGCATTGCGCTGACTATCTGCGAGGATTTGTGGAACACCATTGAAAACCCGCTGTATGTTACCCGCCCGATGGACATACTGATACAGCAGCAACCCGATGTAATGATTAACATTGCTGCGTCGCCATTTGCCTATAACCATGACGAGGAACGTATCGATATTTTAAAGGATAACGCCAAACGCTACCAACTGCCATTGCTTTATGTAAATAATGTAGGCGCACAAACCGAGCTGATATTCGACGGCGGCTCGTTGATTTTTGACGGTACAGGCAAGCTGGTTGATGAAATGCCTTATTTCGAAGAAAGCCTGGCATACTATACGCTGGGCGATAAAGGCGAAATCAGCTTTGAGCACGCTACGACAATGAAACCACAGCGCCAAAGCGACATAGAGCAGATACACCAGGGCCTTATATTGGGCATCCGCGATTACTTTTACAAATCGGGCTTTAAGCAGGCAATTTTGGGATTATCCGGCGGTATTGATTCTGCCGTGGTATGCGCGCTGGCTGCTGAAGCTTTGGGGCCAAAGAATGTGATGGCTGTGCTGCTCCCCTCCCATTTCTCCAGCGACCACTCCATTAAAGATGCACAGGATTTGGTTGACAACCTGGGCTGCATGCACGAAATTGTGCAGATAGGAAATATTACCGACGCGTTTGAGTCGACTTTAAGTCCGCAGTTTAAGGGGTTGCCGTTTAATATTGCCGAAGAAAACATACAATCACGCAGCCGTGCGGTATTGTTGATGGCGATGTGTAATAAGTTTGGTTATATTTTGCTTAATACCTCCAACAAAAGCGAAGCTGCGGTGGGCTACGGCACGCTTTATGGCGATATGTGCGGCGGTATTTCTGTTATCGGCGATGTGTACAAAACGCAGGTGTTTGAGCTGGCAAGGCATATAAATAAAGACAAGGAAATTATTCCCGTTAACTCCATCACCAAACCGCCTTCAGCAGAATTAAGGCCAGGACAGAAGGATAGCGACTCGCTGCCGGAATATGATATCTTAGATAAGATATTACAGGTTTACATAGAAGAGCGCCGCTCATCTGCCGAGATCATTAAAATGGGTTATGATGAGGCTACCGTGCGCCGGGTAATTAAGCTGGTAAACACAGCAGAGCACAAACGGTATCAAACGCCGCCGATATTGAGGGTATCTCCAAAGGCTTTTGGTATGGGTAGAAGGATGCCGATAGTCGGTAAGTATTTGGTGTAAGGGAGTTCATAGTTGATGGTTCATAGTTCATGGCAAAAAATTGCTACTGCGGGTTTAGTTCGAAGGACGTAACTCGTGGTAGCGATACTTTTGGGGCTAAATTCGGTGCAGCAAAAACCTTTTAGCTTTTACCTTTCGCCTCATTTTTCATATCTTACCGCCTCATCACATCCGCCATGCTAAAAAACTACTTCAAAACCTCGCTTAAGTATTTTTTAAACAACAAATCGTTTTCAGCAATAAACATCATCGGCCTAAGCACCGGTATTTGCGTATGCTTTTTTGCTTTGATGTACGTGCAGTTTGAGTTGAGCCGCGATAGCTACAATACGCAGACTGATAACATTTACCGCCTGGTTACCGATGTGCATACCCCTGCCGGCATTAATTATGAAAGTACACCCGGGCCGATGGCAGCGGCGATACAATCCACCTTTCCGGAAGTAAAGATTGCCACGCGCGTGTTTATGGACGATATGATTTTGCAAAGCAGTCCCACTAACGCCGCCAAGGAAGAGATCGCCTATGTGGATGAATCCGTATTTAAAGTATTCAGCTGGACTTTACTGCGCGGCGATGCCAAACATCTGTTTGATGTCCCCTGTAACGTGGTGCTTACCGAAACCGCTGCCAAACATTACTTCGGCAATACCGACCCGATCGGTAAAACCATGCTGATAAATGGTAAGACACCAGCCGCTGTAACCGGCGTTATGAAGGATATCCCTTATAATTCGCACCTGCGGGTGAACATGCTATTCTCCATGAACACGCTTATTGGCACCTGCTGCTGGAATACCAACTGGAAGCGCTTTGGCTTTTATACTTACCTGCTGCTAAAACCCGGCGCCGACCCGGCAAAGCTAAGCGCCAAATTCCCGGCCTTTGTAAAAGCGAATATTGACGGGCCGGGAAAATATGTACTATCTATCGAGCCGTTAAAAAAGGTTTACCTGTATGGCAAGCCACGCGGGAATCGCACCGGCGCTTCGGAAAGCGGCAGCATCAATAATATTTATGTATTCTCTATAGTAGCAGTGTTTGTGCTGTTCATCGCCTGCTTTAATTTCATCAACCTTACTACGGCCTTTTCGCTTAAACGGGCGAGGGAAGTCGGTGTACGGAAAGTGCTGGGGGCCACAAAGAAGCAACTCGTGTTGCAATTTTTTATGGATGCGATATTGCTTTGTCTTTTAGCCTTTGCAATAGCGGTAGTACTGGCGGTGGTGCTGTTGCCCGTATTTAATCAATTAACAAGTACGACTATTGCAATCAGCATTTTCGATAACCTAAAATACATTGGCTGGATGTTGGGCATCTCGGTAGCCGTGGGATTAATATCAGGTATTTATCCGGCGCTGTTTTTATCAGGATTTAAGCCGATCAGCACACTCAAAGGGCAGTTTGCGGCGGGTAGCGGTGGTACGGCGTTACGCAAAACATTAGTGGTGGCGCAGTTTGCTATTTCCATTGTGCTTATTATATCAACCATCGTTGTTTATAACCAGCTCGATTTTATGCAGAACCAGCAGCTCGGCTTTAATAAGGGGCATCACCTGGTGATTGATTACCAGTTTGACCAGCGCGTCAATGACCATCCTGATTTAGTGAAACAGCAACTGGCGGGCATTCCTGGCGTTAATAGCGTCTCGTATTCATCAGGCGTACCAGGTACACCTAACAATAAATTTCCGATTTCTATTGCCGATAAGTCTAACCTTTTGCAGGACCTCCTACCTGATTTTTATGACTTCGATGTCGATTTTATAAAGCAATACGGCATCAAGGTTATTGCCGGCAGGAGCTTTAGCCGCCAGATAGCACAGGATGAACGGGCCCTGCTGATTAATGAAGCAATGGTCAAAAAGATGGGCTATAAAACGCCGGAGGAAGCCATCGGGAAGCAGTTTAAACAATACAATATTGAGGATGGCACCATCGTTGGCGTTATTAAAGACTTTCACTTCCATTCATCGCAGGAACTGGTAACACCATTGGTTGTCCGCCACGCAACGGGCTTTTTCACTGTGCTTACGCTTGATATCACCTCGGCCCATATGCAGCAGACCATAGCACAGGTTGAGCGGCAATGGAAGCAGCTTGCCCCCGGCCTGCCGCTGATTTATTTTTTCGAAGACGAGGCTTACAACAAGCAATTCGTAGCCCAGCAGCGGTTTGGTAACTTATTTGTTTGCTTTTCTGTTTTGGCGATATTGATATCCTGCCTTGGCTTATTGGGACTGTCAGCATTTAGCATGGCGCAGCGCAGAAAGGAAATTGGTGTGCGCAAAGTTTTGGGTGCATCTACCGCAGGTATAGCCGCGCTACTGTCGAAAGACTTTGTAAAGCTGGTGGTTATAGCGTTGCTTATTGCCTCGCCAATTGCCTGGCTGGCTATGCAAAGCTGGCTACAGGGATTTGCCTATCGCATACAAATATCGTGGTGGGTGTTTGTTGTATCGGGTTGCTCGGCACTGTTTATCGCTTTGGTGACGGTGAGTTTCCAATCCGTTAAAGCGGCATTGGTAAATCCGGTGAAAAGCCTTCGCTCTGAATGAGCTAGGGCTCCCGACGGGAGCTTGAGGAGCGAAAGAATACCCAAGCGGGTTATCAAATTTTGTCATTGCGTGTCTGCCATGCATATCCGTTATGCAAAAACGACGAGGTTGCTTCACTCGTCCCTCGTTCGCAATGACAAAGTTTTTATTTTTACTTCCGAAATCGAACTTCCGAATTCCGAAATCGCCTTACTCCCCCTTAAACTTTAACCCAATCCCGTCCCTCGCAGCATCCAGCATACCAATCATCTGGCGAGACATTTCATAGGTGATAATATCGCTCTCGGTTTTCCCGGCCTTTACCAGTCCACAGAAATGCTCGATTTCATAGTTGAGACCACCGGCGGTAAATGGTTCATCCAGCTCAACTGTACGGCCATCCAGGTAATTAATAGTTGCACGCGAAGGATTCCACCAGTTTTTGTGGATGGTAACATGGCCGATGGTTCCGCAAATGAGCGCATCGCCTTTGCCATGCAAATCGAACCCGGTATATAATTGTGCGTAGCCATTTTCATGGCGCGTTTGAAACATGGTAAACATATCTACCCCCGTTTCGCCGAAGCGGCCCATAGTTTGAACTTCCTGTGTTTTACCAAGAAAATCTACCGCCAGGAACGCCTCATAAGGTCCTATACCCATAACGGCCCCGCCGGCAAGCTCATAACTATAATTAGGATGCCCCGGCGGACAATCAGCCACCGCCGAACCGGCACGTACATAGCCAACCGGGCCAATAGGGTCAATGGCGATGTATTCTTTCAGCTTAACATATAATGGAAAAAACGGCGGCTTCATCGCCTCCATGAACAATACCCCCGCCGATTGCGCGGCATTCAATATCCTGTTTACTGATGAAAGATTCAATGCCGCAGGTTTTTCGCAAAGCACATGTTTACCAGCTTTAAAAACAAGATGGCAATAATGTTCGTGGCTGTCGGGAAGGGTGGCTATGTAAACGGCGTCGATATCGCTAGATAATAGTTCCTCAACCGTTTGACAGGGATGACCGCCATGCACCGCAGCAAATTCGGTTACAGACTCAGCGCGGCGCGACCATAAGGAAACCAGTTCACAACCAGGAAGCGTTTTAAATCCTTGCATAAAGCGGTGCGCAATGCGCCCGCAGCCAATAATTCCGAATTTTACCATGTCTTTTAAAAACGCAGAGACGTCCCGAATAAATCGGGACGTCTCTAAATGTATTGAAATCTGTTCGTAAGCAACACAAAGTATTGTGTCTCTACAGTTTTATTATTGGTACTGTATATAACTCGGATGCGGTTTATACATTTTCATTATTTCCTCGGGGGTAAGCATGTGATGTGGTGGCTGCCATGAGTCATTTTTATAAAACAATTTGAAGCCGGTAAACTGTACCGGGTCTTTATAAATATAATCACGATAGGTGCCGGTCTTTAAATCCGGTGGACCAAAGCCATCCATATCCATAACGAACTGAATTTCGGGATGGAGCTTAATGTTTTGATAATTGGTCAGCATTTTACGTGTAAAGCGGTGCACAATAAAAATCTTTGGCGGCAGGTTATATTTCTTCACCTCGTTAGCCAGGTAAGCCGAAACATAGTTAACGTCGGCTGCATCGTAGCTACCTATTTTTTTGCCGGGATGGACGCCATCATGCATCGCAAATTCTGGGTCGATACCGCAATGTACGTTAGGCATACGCCAGTATTTTTCCAGCTTAGGCAACTCTGCGCGGATATTGCTCAACGCCACCTGTATATCCAGGAAAAGTATGGCATGCGCCCTTTGGGCCAGTCTTACCGCGCTATCAATTTTCTTTTCCGGCATGCGGTTGATATACATATTGTCCTTACCGGGAAAACCGGCAGCCACCACTGCTATGTAATGCAGCGCAGGCTGCACAGGTGTTTGCGGATCGGCTTTCTCCCAACGCTTTACTTCTCCCTTAAGTTTAGCCAGCATTTCGTCCGGCGGCAGCTCGCCCAGGATGCCCATCTTTTTAGCAGACAGGTTACCATAATAAGCTATAACGCGCTTATAAGGCAAGATAGCGCCGGGCAACGGATAAGGTGCATTTTTAACAGGCCATTTCCCGGTGGTATCGCCATTCGCTAGTTTTTTCATTAACGAATCGTACACCTTTTTGTCGATTGGCGGATAAACCACAGGTGCTACAACAGTATCTTGCTTTACGGCGGCGGTTACAGCTTTTTTAGAGGTGTCTTTTGCAGCTGCGGCCTTGTCTTTAGTGGCCGGCTGACTGCAGCTTGAATTCAGCACCAATGAGCTTAGCACAATTGCGGCAGGCAGAAGAATTTGTTTGAATTTCATTTTTTAACAGGATTTTTATTGTAGCAGGGGATTTTGCAAAGTAACACCTTTTTTACCGCGAATATGGTTAAATTTATCAACATGTTAACGGTGAAAAGTGAGCAGAGAATGGAGAGTTGTGAATGGTTTTATAATGCGGAAGTCGGAGTGTCGAATGCGAAATGAGGACTGGTAATTTTACCCATTCACCAATCTCTGTTCAACACTAATCTACCCCTTAAAAAACTTCCCAAACACTCCAAGCGGTAACTTCGAGCCCGCGGTGGCCTGCAAATAGAGCTCACCTGTTTCCAAATTTTGCACCTGCGGGAATGCGCTTTTTAACAGGTTTTCGATAATTACTGATGAAAAGCCGAGCGAGTAGGTATTAAGGATAAGAAAATGCTCATCGGGGTCGAGCAATTGAATTACATCACCCATCATTTCGTTGATGTTATCCTCCAGCTTCCACTTTTCACCATTAGGGCCATGACCGTAGGCGGGTGGGTCCAGGATAATACCGTTATATTTTTTGCCGCGTTTTAACTCGCGTTTTACAAATTTAAGCGCATCTTCCACCACCCAGCGGATATCGGTGAGGCTGGATATTTCCTGGTTTTCATTGGCCCAGGTAACCACTTGTTTGATAGAATCAACGTGCGTAGTATCAGCACCGGCTGCACGCGCTATCAATGATGCACCGCCGGTATAGGCGAAAAGGTTAAGCACCTTTGGCTGGGGCGTTTTAAATTTTTTAATGCTTTGGGTGATATAATCCCAGTTTACCGCCTGCTCCGGGAAAATACCCAAATGTTTAAATGAGGTTAATGCTAACCTGAATTTTATGGATGCCTCCGGGTTTTTATATTCAATATGCCAGCGGTCGGGTGTATTCGGATTTTTCTTCAGCCATTCGCCGGATGTAGCGGAACGCCCTTTAAATTTTATATGGTGCAAGCGCTGCCATTCCGCATTACTTAACCCTTTGCTCCAAACCGCCTGTGGCTCGGGGCGTATCAATATCACATTGCCAAAACGCTCCAGCTTCTCAAAATCACCGCAGTCAATCAGTTCGTAATCTTTCCAGTAAGTGGGGGTTAATAGTTGAATCATTATTAGTTGGCAATTTTCAGTTGGCAGTGTCAATTCAATATCGTGACAGTCACCTAAAAGCTTATTTTCTGCAAATATAAGAATGTATAAAGTAATACGCAGACTGCAGACTGCCAACTCTTAACCGCTAACTACAATTTCTCCCTGGCTGCCTGCATAAATTTGCTGGCGAAAACAAAGTCGTTCAATTCCTTATTATCGGTTTTAGCAATTTCGTGGTTCGAGCCTTCCCACCATTTCTGGCCGTTGTGAAGGAAAATAATATGGTCGCCTATACCCATAACAGAGTTCATATCGTGCGTCACTACCACGGTAGTAATGTTATATTCCTCGGTAAGCTCGGCAATCAGGTCGTCAATAAGGATGGATGTTTTAGGGTCGAGGCCGGAATTTGGCTCATCCACGAAAAGATATTTGGGCTGCATAGAAATTGCCCGGGCTATACCTACACGCTTTTTCATACCGCCGGATAATTCAGCCGGATACAGTTTGTTTTTCCCTTTCAGATTTACGCGCTCAAGGCAAAAATTGGCCCGGTCGAGCTTTTCTGCTTTTGATTGTGTGGTGAATAGGTTTAGCGGAAACATCACATTTTCCTCCACTGTCATCGAGTCGAACAGCGCCGAGTTTTGAAACAGCATACCAATTTGCGTGCGGATGGGCACACGCTGCTCAAAATCCATTTCGGAAAAATTTTCTTCATCAAAAAAAACCTGCCCTTTTGTTGGGTCGTGCAGCCCTACTATACATTTAAGCAAGGTGGTTTTGCCTGAACCGGAGCCACCGATGATAAGGTTATTTTTGCCAGGCAAAAACTTCGAGCTGATACCTTTCAGCACTTCATTTTCCCCGAAAGTTTTGTGAATGTCCTTAACCTCGATCATAGCATCAAACGTGTTATAACAAGGTCGGCAAATAAAATCATTACGCAGCTGTAAACAACCCCCTTAGTAGCCGACTGCCCAACTTCGAGCGCGCCGCCTGATGTATAAAAGCCCTGGTAAGCACAGATAGAAGCTATTAAGAAGCCAAACACAGCAGCTTTAACCATTGCAACCCTAACGGTCAGGCCATTAAAACCGCCCTGTACACCAGCGATGTAGTCAGACGGGCTAATGTCGCCGGAAGCACCGCAGGCTATCCAGCCACCGAAAATTCCAAGCGCAATAGAAGCAATAACCAGCAAAGGCACCATAGTAACACCCGCAATAATTTTAGGGGCGATGAGATAACCCGGCGCATTCACACCCATTATCTCGAGTGCGTCGATTTGTTCGGTTACGCGCATAGTGCCGATTTGCGATGCTATACTTGAACCTACACGACCGGCCAACACTAACGAAGAAATTGTGGGGCTAAACTCAAGTATAGTTGAGTCGCGGGCAATACTGCCGGCAATGCTATTTGGCACCAGCGGGCTGTTCAACTGGAACGCAACCTGTATGGTAGTTGCCGCGCCGATAAATACGGATATGATGCTGATAATACCCAGGGAGCCGATGCCAACCGACACCATTTCTCGCATCACTTCGGCCCAATACACCGTGAATTTTTCGGGTTTTCTGAAACTTAAACGAAGTAAGAGTATATATTTTCCGAAGCTGTAAATCATTTGGTAAATAAAATCCGGTTAAAAATACGGATTTAGGCTGTAAAATGTATTAAACATCAAAGCCTAAATAATATTATGAGCCGTTTGTGATAAATTGCATTGTTTTGATTGATTAAAGCAATTTTGATGCTTATTGTTTTAAAGTATTGTTAAGTATTGAACTTTCGATAGTTGCAGCGGCATGATACGACATAAAGACCTCACTAAAATTTTACAAATGCCGTTTCTACTATTCGTATATTTGCGCGGAATTATTTTAAATGAAGCGAATCCATAATACCCTAAGGCACCTAATCTTATCGATAATCGACTTTTTTTACAAGCCGTTCAAAAACATCCTTCCGCTGCAAACATTCAGGTACGCGGCTGCCGGGGGAGCAAATACTGTATTTGATATCGTTATGTTTTCTTTGGGCTATAACTTTATCTTCAAAAAAGAGAACTTCACATTCCTGCACTTCACGTTAACCCCATATATCGCATCGATGGTATTTGCTTTTTGCTTTAGCCAGCCGACAGGTTTTTATCTGAACCGGTATGTGGTATTCCAGGACTCGGGCTTAAAGAGACGGACGCAGCTAATCCGTTATCTAACCGTAGTATTTTTCTGTATCATTTTTAATTACCTGCTGTTAAAGCTTTTCGTAGGCTATTTTGGCTGGTATCCTACCCCTTCAAAGGTTTTGGCTACACTGCTGGTTATTATCTTCAGTTATAGCAGCCAAACGTATTTTTTCTTCAAGACGAAAGAGCCGCAGAACTAAAATTCGTTGGATTAGCCAATTATAGGATTTTTCTCATTGGCAAGTCCGGTAATTTTTGCCGGAAGTAACCATCATTATCGATTTTTTCACCGCCTTTTTTGCCCCGTTTACCGAAAATCTGCCATGCTTTGCCAAATGCCTGTAAGCGCCTGCTTATTTATGAGGTAGATTTGGTATATCAATTAAAACACTAAGATTTTTAATATTATTGTTTGACAATCCGGATAAACATAGAAACATCAAACACTAGAAGTAAAAAATCATGAAAAACGCACTCATAACAGCATCAACAAAAGGCATGGGCCGGGCAACAGCAATAGCTTTGGCAAAAGAAGGTATCAGCCTTGCCCTCTGCGCTCGCAATGGCAGCGACCTTGATGCATTTAAAAATGAGTTATTGAGCATCAATCCAGATATAAAAGTATTTACTGCTGTTACCGATGTAAGCGTTAAACAGCAATTAATTGACTTTGCAGCAGGAGCTGAAAAAGCGCTTGGAGCCATCAGCATTATAGTTAACAATGCCGGCATGTATGAACACCAGAGCATTCTTGACGATAACGACGGCACCCTGCAAAAACAAATCAATACCAACCTTGCACCGGCTTATGAACTTTATCGGTACTTCGGTAAAAAGATGAAAGAAGCACGCGAAGGACATATTTTCACCATCTGCTCTGTGGCATCGTTAAACCCCATAGCTGAGGCCGGTACGTACAGCGTAACAAAATATGCGCTGTTAGGTCTTAACAAAGTAATGCGCACCGAGATGCAGTCTTACGGCGTAAAGGTTACTGCCATTATTCCCGGCTCAACACTTACCGACTCGTGGAAAGGGATGGATGTTGATAAAGATAAAATGGTGCTGCCCGAAGATATTTCATCGGCCATTGTAAATATTTACAAGATGAGCGCGGGCGCTAATGTGGACGAAATAATCATAAAACCGGCATACGGTCAAATATAAATCAACTCTAAAACAACAATACAATGAACAAAAAACTATATCGGAACGAATACAACAAAGTACTTGGTGGTGTTTGTTCGGGCCTGGCAGAATACTTCGAGATGGATGTTACCATCGTGCGCCTGCTATTTGCCTTCACGTTTTTCGTGATGGGCGTGGGCTTCGGAACTTATATTATATTATGGATTGTACTGCCGCGCAAGGGATATCCATACAATAACACTTATAATAACCCAACGGTAGACTATACAGTACCTCCACAACAGCCGGATAATCGTTATGCTACCCCTCCGCCCCCAATGAGCGGCTCTTTTGGCAGCAGCAAATACGGCGATAACCCTTTTGCAAGCAGCGCACCAGGTGGTAACCCGTTCGGTGGCAACACATTTGACGGTAATCCTGCAAACGTTGTTCCGCCTAAACAAAAATCGCATGCAGGCATAATTATAGGCTTCGTGCTGATAATGATTGGTGCAGCCATCCTGGTAGACGAATATGATTTAATTCCCGACTTTGATTTTGAAACTTACTGGCCAATTATATTGGTGGTAATTGGCGGAGCGCTAATTGTATCAGGGCAAGTGAGCAAGCATCCCTGGGAGAAAAAAGACTTGAATGCCGACAACAATACAGCAACTGCGGCTGCTGAAGAACCAACAACAACAACAGACAGCGAACCAACCGTTTAAATATAAACCAGCTTAACCTAACGAGCTAATTAAAATAGAATCAAAATGAAAAACGATAAAATAGTTCCGGGCATTATCTTAGTGCTTATTGGCGGGGCCATCTTGCTGGCCAATTTCGGATACCTGCATTTTCAATGGTACAATATATTCCACCTGTGGCCGATATTTTTGGTGATTGGCGGCGTAAACCTGGTTTTAGCAAATAACAAAACCCTATGGGCAAGCGCACTTAAAATAACCGTTTTAATAGTTGGCCTTGGCCTATTGTTCTTTGGCGACTTTGGCGACCGTTACAGCTTTTGGCCACGTCATTTCAGTTTTCATAATCGTCATTACTACAATAACCACGATAATGACAATAATAATGACAACAACGATAATGGCGATGATGATGATAGCAGCGGCCAGGTTGGCAGTCACGTGTTCAACCAGCCATATACTAATGCCAGGTTAGCAAAGCTTAATATAAACGGCGGCGCAACGGCTTTCTATCTTTCAGATACAACCAATCAGCTATTCAGCGCAAATACTAACGACAATAAGGACAGGTATGATTTTTCGGGCAGCATGGCAGACTCGGTTTATACAGTGAATTTTAAAATGAAAGACCACCATGGCTTTCACTGGGATTCGGACGAAGATAACAGGGTTAACATTTTGCTGAATCCAAACCCTATATGGTCAGTAGAGCTTGATGCAGGCGCGGCCAAAGTTGATTTTGATTTTTCGAAATTCAAAGTAAAGGAGCTTAACGTGCGGGGCGGCGCAGCAGCCTTCGACATTCGCATGGGGCAGCCTTTAGCAACAACCAATATTGAAATAAACACTGGTGTTTCCGGCGTCAATATCAAAATACCTGAAAATGCTGCCTGCAGCATCGAGTCGAATTCAGGATTATCAGGTAATGATTTCGACGGCTTTACCAAAACACGCGATAACCATTACGAGACCCCGAATTTCGCAGCAGCGAAAAACAAGATGTATATTCACATCAGCGGCGGATTATCAGGTTTTGATGTAAGCAGGTATTAATATTTGTTTTAAAGTTTTAAAGTTGAAAGGTTGTAATGTTGATTGACGTTACAACCTTTCGCTTTTTAGTTAACTTTACTTCCTTAACATTTCAACGTTCCAACATTGCAACCTTCCAACCCTACATACTTCCTCGTAATCAACGGCAAGCCGGAGGGTCCGTTTAGTGTTGAGCAGTTAAAGGATCACAGGTTAAAGCCGGTTGATTTTGTAAAAACGGCTGAAATGGATGACTATAAAGAAGCCCATGAGATAGCCGAATTACGAGGACTGTTTGGATTTAGCAAACAAGCCATTATCCCTCAATACTTCGGCAACTTCGACCAACGGCTGATGGCATCCGCACTTGATTGGTTTTTTGCGTCTGGAGCGTGCATTATCGTGGTATTCATAATTTCGTTGTTCATTGAGGATAAGGTAGCCCGGGTAACTTTGGCACTGAGCCTTTTAATTGTTATACCCATCGTAAATTTTGTTTACCATGTAATTATGGAAAGCTCTGCAAAACAAGGCACCTACGGCAAGCAAATCCTCAGGATAAAAGTATGTGACTTGCAGGGCGAACGCATCAGCGCAGGACATGCAATCGGCAGAAACATCGCCAAACTATTTTCAGTAATGACTTTTTTTGTTGGATACCTGTTTGCCTTTTTCAATAAACAGCAGCAATGCCTGCATGATATGATAGCTAATACGCTGGTGATGAAAGACCGGTTGGTTTGATTAGTTGATGGTTCATAGTTGATGGTTCATAGCCGGAAATATCGAAGGGGTGCGGCGGCCATGAACTATAAACCATCAACTATGAACTCCTCCTCCGCACTACATACGCCTTCACAAACTCATCATGCCAGGCCTGGCGGTGTTCATCCCACAGCACACGCACAAAGCCGAGGTAAAAAAACAGGCGCGATAATATTTTATAAATATTCCTTTTAAACGCTCTTGAAAAGCCGAGCCCCGAACCGTCTATATCAACAACTGCAAGCCCGCAGATTCTTTTGCCGATACTTCCTTTCATCGGCGTTATCTCGCAGATAGTGTTATAAAAGATAATTACAAAATGAAAAAGCACCAGGGCCGATAACATGTCGTTTAGTGAATGGGAGTCGATTACACCCGATATTGCCAACCGGTCGAGCAAAAAATAAGTGCTCGCTTCAATTATTATACAATCTACAAAATAAGCAAGCAGCCGCCACCAGAAAGAAGCAAGATTACTTTTAGCAGGGAAGTAAATGCCCAGCGATTCAAAATAAGAAGAAAGCTCAGGCACATCGCAGGCATCTTCCCAGTTGCTAACCGCAGGCGACCGCACCCTGGTGCTAATTTCAAGATGAAGTCGCGTTAGCTCTTTAAAGGTATAAGGTCCTTCCTCCTTGTCGTCCTTTATGATATAATACGCATCGCTCATTCTCTGGTCTATTGGCGCTCCAGCTTTACCACATATGTTTTAGCAAAAATATCATGCCAGGCCTGTTTGTGCTCGTTCCAGATAATATTCAGGAAACCGATACCGAAAATTGTACTTGATACTATTTTGCCAAGGTTACGCAGGAATGCATTTACAAAAGTAAGCCGCTGCCCGTCAAGATCCACCACTACCAGCCTGCACAGTTTTTTGCCAAGGCTGCCTTGCAACGGCGAAGATTCCCATGCGGCATGGTAGAGTATCATCACCAGGTTGATTATGAGCATCAGGATAAATATATCATGCATGGACATGAGGTCGGTTATCGGCGCCTTGGCTAATTGGTCCATGGTAGGCAGCTTAAACGTAAAGCCGACTGTTGCCAATGCAGAAAAAACAAAGTTATTGATGAATGAAAGTATAATATAGTCGATCACCCAGGCCATCAGGCGCCAGCCAAACGAGGCAAGGTTATCCCCGGTAGGCAAATAAATACCTTTCGATTCAAAATAAGGGTAAAACTCGGGTAGGTCGCAGGCATCCTGCCAGGTTTCTTCAAGCGGCGAAAGTATCCTGGTGTGTGTACCCAGGTCCATTTGCGTTAATTCATTAAAAGTATACGGCCCGCGCTGCTCGCCACCTTCTAAAATATAATATTCGTAAGCCATTTGCTGTTAAAGTACAAGTTGAAGATATAAAATATTAAGCACGTTTTGCTTTTTTATTACAGGATAATAAAAAGCAAAACTGATGGTTGTAAAGTTACCCGAATAAAAACAAACCGGTAAAATTTAATATTTTTTATGATAGTATATTTAATACGCCGATTGTAGTGATCGGATAAAATGTTTAAATTTATAAGCATGTATAACTTAACCCCAATTGTGTATTCGCAATTTGAGTTATTCGGCCCTCTATGAAAACACTTTTGCCGATACCCAAAAACGAGCAGGAGCGGCTTAAAGCCCTGCGAAATTACGAGATTTTAGACACGCTGGATGAAAGTGAATTCGACCGGCTGACTAAATTGGCCTCCCTTATTTGCGATACTCCCATGTCTGCAGTATCGTTAATCGATATGGACAGGCAATGGCTCAAATCGGTAATCGGCCTTACCGGCAGGCAGACCTCAAGGGACGAAGCTTTTTGCGCCCACACTATAATGGACGAAAACATTTTGGAGGTGGAAGATGCCACGGCAGACGTGCGCTTTAAGGATAACCCTTCGGTTACAGGCATCGGCAACATTCGTTTTTATGCGGGCGCACCGCTGATAGACCCGCAAGGCTACGCACTTGGCTCGCTTTGCGTTATCGATACTAAACCCAGGCTGCTAAGCCAGAAACAAAAGGAAGCGCTTACACTATTAGCGGAAGAAGCCATTTCGTTGATTGTTGACCGCAGGCAGCGTGAAGAGCTCCGTAATTTCGAAAAAGTGTTTAACCTGTCGAACGACCTTGTTTTTGTGGGCGGGACGGATGGCTATTTTAAAAAGATAAATCCTGCCTTTACAAAAATATTCGGGTGGACGGAAGACGAATTGCTTAATACATCAAGTTTTGAATTTTACCATCCGGATGATCTAAAAAACACGGAAAAAGAGCTTAAAAAGCTAAGCAAGGGGCAAAATACTGTTAACTTTCAGCAGCGCTTTAAAACCAAAGAAGGCGAGTATAAAACCATAGAATGGACATCGAGCCCGGAACCTTTCACCGGCAACATTTTCGGCATAGGCCGCGACGTATCGGAACTCGTTCTTAAGGAGACGCAACTGGCGGCCAGCGAGGAACGCCTGCGTGTGTTTTTCCAGAACTCACTGGGTATGATGTTTACACACGATTTACAAGGTAAGATACTTTCCATAAATAACTCGGGCGCGGCTGTTTTGGGATACTCACGGGACGAACTGCTGCAAATGTCTCTTTACGACATAAGTGTGATTGACCGCCATTCGGCGGTAGATGACTATCTGCAAAAAATTAAAGCAGACGGCCATGTGCAGGGGCAAACTTCAACCCAACATAAAGACGGCTCAGTCCGCATATGGATGTATAATAACATACTGGAAGACAGCACAGACGCCGAGCCGTATGTTATCGTTAACGGGATGGATATCACCAATCGTTATAAGCTCGAAAAAGACCTTAAGCGTACCACCAGTATGCTGGAACAGACGAATACGGTAGCCCGTGTTGGCGGATGGGAATATGATCTTGAAAAACAAACCATTTATTGGTCGTCGGTAACTAAAGCAATTCATGGTGTAGACGATGATTATGAGCCCAACCCTCAGAATGGGTTGAGCTTTTACGATAAAGGAGAAGAAGAACGCGTACGCAAGGCAATTCAACTGGCCACTACAGATGGTACTTCATGGGACCAGGAACGCCTGATGACAACTGCCAAAGGTGAGAAGATTTGGGTACGGTCGATAGGTAATGCTGAATTTGAAAACGGGGTTTGTAAACGGCTGTTCGGTACCTTCCAGGATATAAATGACTTTAAATCGACTGAATTTGCGCTGCAAAGGTCACTGGAAACCCAGGA
>JAZJZL010000075.1:0-22514 GCA_040389845.1 Bacteroidota bacterium | reverse complement strand
TGGATATTTTTAAGACAATCTCTATTTTTGGACCGATTTACCAGATATATAAATTAAAAAGACTAATGGTTAAATAAAGTTTATTTAAAATGAAAATTAGTTTAATAATCCCCGCTTTTAACGAAGAAAAAAGAATTGAGAAGGTTCTAGAAATAGTGTCGCCGCTTATCGGGCACGCATTGCACGAAGTCATTGTTGTAGATGACGGCTCTCAAGATAAAACTATTGAGAAGATACAGGAATTTAAGTTCCTCGCCGATTCTATCCCGCAGATGATATGGACAGCCAACCCGGATGGCAGTTTCGATTATTATAACCAGCATTGGTTTAACTACACCGGGATGTCGCTAACAGAAACGCTCGACAAAGGCTGGCAGCCGGTATTGAACGCCGAAGGATTTAAAAAACACGAGAAGGCCTGGGCTGAATCATTGCGCACCGGGAAGCCGTTCCAGGTAGAAATGCGCTTCAGGCGCGCGGCAGACGGGGCATTCAAATGGCACTTATGCCGTGCCATGCCTATGAAAAACGAACGCGGCAAGATCATCAAATGGTTTGGATCATGCACAGATATTGATGAATACAAACGCGCATTAGACCTGGAGAACCGCATCAGCCAGTTTGAGGACTTTAACCGCATTGTAGCGCATAACCTGCGCGGACCTGCGGGCAGCATCGATATGATACTGAATATGATGGCCGAAGCAGACTCTGAGGAGGAAAAATCTGATTACTTGGCGATGCTGAAACAATCGAGCACCAAGCTGATAGATACCCTAAATGAGCTGATGAAGGTGCTTGAGGTGCGCAATAACCAAAACCTCCCTTATGACGATTGCAATTTTGAAGAGCTAACCGCCAACATCGAGCAGATGCTGAAAGGGCAAATACTTTCCAAAAATGCAGTTATCAATACTGATTTCGGGGTAAAAAGCATGAAGTTCCCAAAGATTTATTTGGAAAGTATATTTTACAATATGATAAGCAATGCCCTTAAATACAGCAAAGCCGATATTCCGCCAGTTATCGATATCAGCTCAAAGGCGGTTGATGATAAAATCGTATTAACATTTACTGATAACGGACTTGGTATTGACATGAAACGGCATGCAAATAATATTTTCAAGCTAAACCACACCTTCCATACCGGCTTCGACAGCAAAGGCATAGGCCTGTTTATGACCAAAACCCAGATTGAAACCTTCGGTGGCAAAATCAGCGTGGAAAGTGAGCCGAATGCAGGGACAACGTTTACCATAGTGTTTTAACCGATGTCGTACATCTGTCCAAAATGCGAGCGGGAATTGGTTAGCGAAAGCCAAAGTCATTATTGTGCTAAAGTAAGCCTGGATGATTTATTTAAAGGCAAAAGCGATGAGCTGCTGCTACTATTCGACAAGCTTTTGGCTGAGGTTGCCGACTGGCCCGATGTTTTGGTAGGTACAACGCCCAACTGCATCACGTTTGTTCACCGGCAAACCTTTTTTGTCATCCGCCCAATGCAAAAACAGCTGGATTTGAAATTTTATTCAGTGAAACCAATTGAGCTTCCGCAGATAAAAACCATTGCAGTGGCTGGCAGGTATCAGAATAGCATCAGGCTAAGTAATATTAATGAACTGAGGCCACAACTTTTTGGATGGATAAGGGATTCGTATGATTTGTTGTAGGATGCAATATATTTTAAAAATGGGCTATTATCACCAATCAAATTTATCAGAATAGTTGTAATCACTTCTAAAATCTCTCAGCTTTTCAAATTTCAGTGTCGCAATATTTAATTTCCAAACCGCTCCTTTTTCCGAGTAGGGGTCTATTAATAATTCCGCCTCATATGGCGCTGTTTGTCGGAATTGAATAATCCAACGCAGGTCATTATCTTCTATTGGTAAAATAGTTCCATCATTTCTCCAAACCACTGACGTGTCGCCTCCAACCAAACACCAATCGTTGCTATCACTTATTAACCCACATGACGGATCGCCATAAAAACTACCTAAATAGATTTCCTCATTGTCCTTTTTCGAAATAAGGTAAGCATATTCATATTCGTGGCCCAATACAAGTTCATTGGTTTTATATAATATCCGAAAGTTCGAATCTTTTAATCTCTTATTCATTATACCAATATCAACAAAAAAGGCACAGTCCTAAAACTATGCCTTCTTCTATGCAATAAGAACCTTTTAGCTTTTAACTAAAATTAGTACCTGTAATACTCCGGTTTAAACGGACCTTCTACAGTTACGCCGATGTAATCAGCCTGGTCCTGGTCTAATACTTCCAATTCAACGCCGATTTTGGCAAGGTGCAAGCGGGCAACTTTTTCGTCGAGATGTTTTGGCAGGGTGTAAACTTTGTTTTCGTATTGTGCACCATTGTTCCAAAGCTCCAGCTGGGCTAAAGTCTGATTGGTGAATGAGTTACTCATTACAAAGCTCGGGTGGCCGGTTGCGCAACCCAGGTTTACCAAACGGCCTTCAGCCAAAATGATAAGGTCTTTTCCGTCGATGGTGTACTTATCCACCTGTGGTTTAATTTCGATTTTGGTATTGCCATAAGCGCCGTTTAACCAGGCCATGTCAATTTCATTATCAAAGTGACCGATGTTACAAACGATAGCTTTATCTTTCAATGCGCGGAAATGCTGCTCGCGAACAATATTCATATTACCGGTAGCAGTAACCACGATATCAGCCTCAGCGATAGCAGTGCCCAGCTTTTTAACTTCAAAGCCTTCCATAGCAGCCTGCAAAGCGCAGATAGGGTCAATTTCAGTTACGATAACACGAACACCAGCATTACGCAATGAGTCGGCAGAGCCTTTACCCACATCACCATAGCCACAAACAACGGCCACTTTACCGGCCATCATCACATCGGTAGCACGGCGGATGGCATCAACTAATGATTCGCGGCAGCCATATTTGTTATCGAATTTCGATTTGGTAACAGAGTCGTTTACGTTGATGGCAGGCATCGGAAGCGTTCCGGCTTTCATGCGCTCGTATAAACGGTGTACACCGGTAGTGGTTTCTTCTGATAAACCTTTGATGCCTTCAATCAGTTCAGGGAACCTGTCCAATACCATGTTGGTTAAATCGCCACCATCATCCAAAATCATGTTTAACGGCTTGCGGTCTTCACCAAAGAATAAAGTTTGCTCGATGCACCAGTCAAACTCTTCGGCGTTCATGCCTTTCCAGGCGTAAACAGAAGTGCCTGCAGCAGCAATAGCAGCAGCGGCATGGTCCTGGGTGGAGAATATATTACAAGACGACCAGGTAACTTCGGCACCAAGCTCAATTAAAGTTTCAATTAAAACGGCAGTCTGGATAGTCATGTGCAAACAACCTGCAATCCGTGCGCCTGCAAGCGCTTTCGACGGGCCGTATTCTTTACGCAGCGCCATTAGGCCCGGCATTTCGGCTTCTGCCAATTCTATTTCCTTGCGACCCCACTGAGCCAGCGAGATATCTTTTACTTTGAATTTTACAAATTCGGTCTCTACTGATGACATAGCTTTTCTTAGTTTTTTGCCAAAGGTACGGCATCAGTTTTTGAAAATGAAATAACGGGGGATAGCGAAAGGCGAAGTTGCCCTATGATAAGTCGCAGTTAGAGATCAGAAACCGGTGTTCAGAGATTAGTTTAGAACAAGTTTCGACTATAAACTATTAACTGATTTACACCTCAATAACCTTCTGCTCCTTCTTCGGCAATTTATTAGCAGCAGCTAATTTATTATTCTGCGTCATCGAGAGGCTGCCGTTATACACAGCGCCATTCTCAACCTGCAGGGTTTGGGTGCGGATTTCACCGCTAACTTTGCCGCTGGCTTTTATTTCGAGAGAGTTTGTTTGGATGTTGCCATTTACTTCGCCATAAACCACCATTTCTTTGGTTATGATGTTACCTAATACCGAGCCTTTTTCGCCCAATATCAGTCCTTCATCAACCATAACATCACCGGTTATTTGTCCGTCTATACGGGCGTAGGCCGGGGCTTTCAGGTTGCCGTCGAAAATACAGCCTTCGCTTATCAGCGTAGATATGGATTGCAGGTCGAGGGTGACCTTTTCTTTCTTTGAAAATAAAGCCATGATTGTGCGGGTGTTAGTTATTAAGTGTTAAAAACTTAATAGGGTTTATTGCCTTGCCGTTCTGGCGTACCTCGTAATGTAAATGATTGCCGGTTGAGTGCCCGGTTGAACCTATCTCGCCGATCTTCTGACCGACGGTTACTTCCTGCCCTACCTTAACGCTGATACGTGAAAGGTGGCCGTACAGTGTTTCAAAATTATTAGCGTGTGCAATACGTACACAATTGCCGTAACCACCGTAACGACCGGCAAATACGACCTTCCCGGTTGCAGTACATTTGGCATCGTCGCCGCGCTCGCCCTTGAAATCGATACCCGGGTGAAACTCCGCGCTGGCAGTATTAAAAGGGTCGCTGCGATAGCCGAAGTAAGATGTTAGCGAGCTTACGCGGGGATAACCCATCGGCGTAAAAGCAACGGTATGCACAAGGCGATTCAGGTATTCATCATACATCGAATATGTTTCTGAATCGGTAAGCTTTGGTGCATCCGCCTCATTGGCGCCACCTACAGCTTTGGTTGAAAAACCTTTCAGTCCGCGTTTTTTAAGATAGTTATTGATGGTTTGCAACTTTGTTTCTATCGATTGTATATAACCCTGTGCAGTGGATGCCTTTTTTGCCTCTATATCGGGAGGGGGAACCTGGCCTTTCAGTCTGGCCAGCTGAGCAACAAGCTTATTTCTTTCTTCCTGCTGCTGCTGATTTTGATGGCCGAGGTAGATTACCGCTAGTGTAAGTACCGTGATAACTGCCAGTACGCCAAGTAAATAATGCTTTAGTCTGTCGATGTGTTTTGTTTTAACCTGCAGCGTTTGTGAGCCTTCTTTGTTTTTGTTTACAATAATAACTGTACTTACGTCAGACGGTTTCAATTTCATCGTATTCATTAATTAGGGAATGCAAGGTAAGTAATAGGGGTTGTAAATCAAAATGATGTTTTTGTTAAGACCTGACCCTGAAATTATTAGTTTGCGTTCGAATGATTATGCCCTTTACTTACAGATTATATCATATTATTAACTCCGCTAACGTCAGTAAATTGTTATTATTAGGAATTTTAAGTGTTAACTGGTGGTGAATCGTTATTTTTGCAGGAAACAATAAAATAGACAAAATGTATCCGGAATATTTAGTAGCCCCAATGCGGGAAGAATTGACAAGGGTTGGGTTTGAGGAGCTTAAAGATGCAGATGCCGTTACTAAAGCTATTGAAAGCGAAGGTACTGTGTTTGTAATGGTAAACTCAGTTTGCGGCTGTGCCGCGGCCAACGCACGCCCTGCTGCACGCATGGCAGCACAAAGCGAAAAACACCCTGATAAGCTGGTAACAGTTTTTGCAGGTATGGAAACCGAAGCGGTTAATAAAGCACGCAATTATATGCTGCCTTATCCGCCGTCATCACCTGCTATGGCTTTATTTAAAGACGGCAAGCTGGTGCACATCATCGAGCGTCACCAGATAGAAGGTCGCCCTGCACAAATGATTGCCGATAACCTTATCGGTGCGTTTGAGCAATACTGCTAATGGAGCTGAAAGCGAAAAGACTAAAGCGAAAAGCCGGATAGAATAATTTCTTCCGGCTTCTTGCTTTTAAAGCTTTTTGCTTTGGTCTTTCAGCTTTTCGCTTCAAATCTATTTAAAGAAATAGCCCAGCGAAAAGCTTAGTCCCTTATTATGGATTGTCACCGAATTATCGTTCGATAGGTTGGCCAGGCCTAAGCCATAACCTGCACTCAGCGTGAAGCCGCCGTCGAATTTGTAGCCACCTAAGAAGTTGATGCCAAAATCGGGATTAGCTATATCGTCAGTACTGCTGCCAAAATGAACACTTTGGGTTTGCCCGGTCGCCTGTCCGTTGCCATCAACCAAAGGCGCGCTACCCGAAAGCCCGAGACCTACATAAGGACCACCGCCTAAAAAAACACTGCCTTTTCCGGCAGGGGCGTGGTATAAAAAGTTGACGGGTATTTCGAGGTAATTTAACGTAATTTTTGAAGCATTGGCGCCTGATGTGGTGCCGTCTGCTGTTACATCGCTCGAGCTGCCGCCTTTGGTAGTGTATAATATGCCGGGCTGTATAGAAAATGACTTACTGAATCCTAAATCAACCACGCCGCCGACGTGAAAACCCGTGAGGCTTTTGGACGATGCAGTGATATTTTGTATGGATGCCGAAATCTCCGAGAAATTGACACCGGCCTTAATAGCATAAGTTACTGTTTGGGCAAACGTGCTTGCCGCGCCAATAAGCGCAATTGATAGTAAAAATACTTTCTTCATGTATTTGAGTTTAGTTAATTGTTAAATAAAGATAATTAAAATTCAATAAAATAGCACAGCATACCGGTTACCTGCGCCCATACTGCATGTTGAACGGAATGTTTACCGGGCTTTTCTTGATGATATTTTCAGGTGGTAAATATTTGAATATCAACCGGCGACCGCCCTCTTTCTGGAAATATTCTATCCGTATCGGGTAAAAGCCTTTCTTTAATGGTGCTATGTACGACTGTTGTATGTCGTCGCCGTGCAGGCCGTCAAGGTCGATTATCAACTTATCGCCGAGATACATTTTTGAACCATCGTCTGACTGGAGCCCGAATATGTAATAACCTTCCTCCTTAACTTCAACTTGTCCGTCGATAACCACTGCGAAATTATTTTGCCGCGGCAGTTTATCGATATTGAATGTACTGTCTGCAATGCCCTCTTTTACCGGCTTTAGTGTTTTAAAATCAGGAAGCTTGTCCCATGCTCCTTCGTAGTAGGCGTAGTTAAAGCCGCCGGATTTATAGTTTTTTCTGAGGGGCGTGGTAGGCAGATATGAACCTACCTTAAATTCACCGCTAACGGATTTATCATATTTAGACCTATCGGTGAATAATTTTAGCGTAACCTTTGCAGGCCCCGATATTTCTGTTTCGGTCCGTATGAGTGGAGATGACATTGATGGCTGCGAACCGTCAACGGTATAACGCACCTTGCTGGTGTCCTCAAAGTACCATATCTTAATAGGCTTGTCTTTTAAAACCAAACCGTTTGACGGGTGAAACTCTAATACCTTCCCGCCATAGCCGTTATAGGCTAACCGTAAACCATCGTACATATTCTTTAGCCTCACGGTGCCGTGCGATTCATCAGGATAAGAATTCACCCTCCATATAAAACCGGCCGGAGCATCTTTCTTTAGCAGGCTATCCATGGGGTTTATGTTCATTTCCTTCATGCCCTGCCCTGCGCGACCACCTATGTAAAGCGTCTTTTCCTTATTGGCGAGTGATGGCAATTTTTCCTTAACCTGTTTTAACATCACGCCATTGTCCCACCAGTAACTTGGGTCGCCGGCTATGTAGTTGTTAAAAAGTTGTGGTTCGTTCAACAATGCATAAGTAACAAACACGCCGCCGAATGAATGGCCGAAAAGCGTGTTATCGCCATCGGAGGGATAGGTTTTATTGATGTACGGTATCAGTTCATCTTTAAAAAACTTCAGGAACTTATCGGCCGAGCCGGATGTAGGGTTGCCGGAATTATGTGTGGGCAAAAAATCCTTATCGCGGTCGGTGTTCAATACGCCCACAATAATCATTGGCGGCATGGTGTGCTCATCCATAATAAAGTGCTGTATCTGCTGTCCTAATTTTATATTCCAATCATCAATTATGTATAACACATCGTATTTGGTTGCCATGCCGGGTTTATAATCATCGGGCAGTATCACCTGGAAAAAGCGTTTCTCATTTAAGATAGCCGAGTTGAGCGAGTCGCGCTTGCCGGGCAGGTCCTGGGCATTAACGAAGCACGGCAGCGCAAGTATAAATGCAAAAGCTATGGCTAAAAACAGGCGGGACTTGTTATTCATGATGATAAGCATTTGATTGAATGTAAGACTGTCTATCTATTAAAATAGTTACAGCGGTAGATGTTTTTATAAAAAAGCGGCTTGTGTCTTCACAAGCTGCAGGGTATGGTTTTTAACTAACCTCTGGTCTCTAAACTCTAATCACTCGGAACGCAAACTCTTTATCGGGTTCACTAAAGCCGCTTTTATAGCCTGGAAGCTTACGGTTGCCAACGCTATCAACACTATCAATCCGCCGGACAACCCGAATACCCACCACTGTATCCCTGTGCGGTATTCGAAACCTTGCAGCCACTTGGTCATAGCGTACAAGGCTATAGGCGATGCGATTAACAAAGCGATGATCACCAGTACTAAAAACTCCGATGACAGTAAGGTAAACAGTGACATAATAGTAGCGCCCAACACCTTCCGTATACCTATCTCCTTAACACGTTGTTCTGCCGTAAACATGGCTAAACCCAGCAAGCCAAGGCAGGAAATGAATATAGCCAGGAACGAAAACGCATCCGAAAGCTTGCCTACTATCTGCTCGCTCTGGTATAATTTGGTATATTCTTCGTCGGCAAAGTAATAGGTGAACGGGAATGACGGATTCAGCTCTTTGCAGATTTTCTCCAAACCGGCCATTACCTCGCGGGTTTTGCCGGGCTGCGTACGCACCAGGAACCTGCCATAAATATCCGTTACGCCCGAGCGGATTATCAACGGCTCAATTAGTTGGTGCAGCGAGTTAAAATGAAAATCTTTCACCACGCCTATTATTTTTCCGGGCTTGTCCCACATCGTAATCGGCTGACCTATCGGGTCGGGGTAGCCAATTCTTTTTAAAGCAGCTTCGTTTATAATGTAACCAGCGGAATCAGTGGGAAAATCCTTCGAAAAATCGCGGCCGGCTACCATCGTCAGCTTCATGGTTTTTATAAAATCGTAGCCAACGGCAGCGGTAACGAAGCGTATCTGCTCTTTGGGATTTTTTCCTGTCCAGCTTACGCCGCGGGTACCCATTTGTATGTTGGTGGGGTTGTCGCTTATATGCGTTACCATTTGCACACCAGCAATACGTGCGGCCTCCTGCTTAAACACTTCATATTTTGCAGTCAGGTCACCCTCTATAGGGATGTATACCAGGTTCTCGCGGTCGTAGCCAAGATTCTTTGACTGGATGTAGTTCATTTGCTTGGATATGACGATGGTACCGGTAACCATAACCACCGACAACACAAACTGAAACACTACCAGGCCTTTACGAAAGATGGTTGTACCGCTGCTCAGTGTTAGTGCCCCCTTTAGAACCCTTACGGGGTTAAATGACGATAAAAACAATGCAGGATAACTTCCCGAAACAAGCCCCGTTACCAATGTAATGGCCGCCAGCTTTAGCCAAAACAAAGTATCGAGAAAAGGCAGCTCGATTTGTTTCTGGGTGATTTGGTTAAACAATGGCAATATCAAAATCAGCAACAACAGCGATATACTTACTGCAGCGATAGTTATTAATAGCGATTCGCTGATAAATTGCCCGATAAGCGACGAGCGTAGTGCGCCTACCACTTTGCGTACCCCAATCTCACGGGCGCGTTTTACCGACTGGGCGGTAGTAAGGTTCATGAAGTTGATGCAGGCTATCAGCAAAATAAATATAGCCACTATGCTAAAAAGTTTTACGTATTCGATACGACCACCTGCGATATTACCCCGCTCGTCAAATTTGCCGTGCAGGTAACGTTCATCGTAACGCTGTAGGCCAAAATCAATTATAAAAGGGCTGGTTTTACGGTTGACGCCAGAGTAAGTATCCAAAAAATGAGCTATGCGTTTTTCTATCGCTGCCGGGTTGGCATCAGGCCGAAGTAAAAGATAGGTATTAGGGCCGTTGTTACCCCACTCCTTGGCCCAGTCCTGGTCTTGCAAAAACAATTCCCAACTGGTTAGGTATTCAAATTTATCAGAAACATTGTCGGGCAGGTTTTCGAAAACTGCGCTAACCTTTAAATCCTTGCTGTTATTAAAACGAATAGTTTTACCTATAGCCTGGTGTGCCGATCCATAAAATATTTCGGCCATTTTGCGGGATATAGCTACCGCCACCGGTCCGGTTAAGGCTGTTTGCGCGTTGCCTTCTAACAAAGGATAACCAAACATCTTAAAATAATCTTCTCCTGCCGAATTACCTTCCAGTTTGAGTTTTTTCTCGCCCGCCTGGAAGGTATTCTGTTGGGTAAATCCAAACGGTGTTGCTAATTCAACACCAGGAATGACTTTTTTCATTTCCGCGGCAGTGGGCCCGGGCGTATTATAGTTGCCACGTACCTTATGGTCGCTGTACTGGCGCTCATAAACGGCGAAAAGGCGGCTGCTGTTTTTGTAAAAAGCATCTGTGCTCAATTCATTTTGCACCCACAGCATAATCAGCAGGCTGCAAACCACGCCAACCGACAGGCCGGCAATATTAATAAACGTGTGAGCCTTATTCCTCACCAGGTTGCGCCACGTAATTTTCAAATAATTTTTAAACATAAAATTCCGGTTTAATTTGTCATCGTACCACTTCGGCGTGGTTTGCTGATGCGAAATTACCGGTGCAAAACGGGGTTCCGGACGCAACTTATAATTTGGGCGCACTTTTTTTAGTTCGCTTTTGTACTCAGATGCGCTTTTTCCTGTCATTTGCCTGAAAGCGCGGTTAAAGGTAGATTTTGAATTGAAACCGGCAAGCTGCGCTATGCCAAACAGGGTTATGCGGTCGTAAGCCGGGTCTTGCATTTTTCGTTTAACGTCAAGAATACGGTACTCATTGATAAGATCATTAAAGTTTTTACCGATAGCCAGATTTATAATACGCGAGAGCTCGTGCGCGTGAACGCCTACGGCCTTGGCAAGCGAATTCAGGCTGAGGTCAGGGTCCTGGTAATGTAAGCCGGTCTCTACGGCTTTTCGCAGCCAGTCGCCCCTTTGCGCCAGTTCCGTCGGTAACCCTAAAGACACATTTGCCGGCATGTTCAATACCGGTCTCAAAATAGTCGAAGCACCCATCGCCGTAACTACCATGCCTAAAACAATAAATAACGAGTAATAAAAACTTATCCCCGGCTGATGATAAAAAAAGTAACTTATTGCGATAAAAGACATCCACAGTAACCATGTAATTCCGAATACCACAAGTAAATGCCGCAACCAGCGCAGTTGGTATTTATCCTGTCCATCAGCATTAAATTTCAGCCATCGGCGAAAGGTCTTCACCAGGTTATACGACCAGCACAGGTACACAATTATTGAAATAAATGCTAGTGACAGCAATACTGTATTTAGTTGCTTAACAGCCAGCGTGTTTTGTCTTGTCTGCAAAAACCAAACGACTAGTTCCAGAAAAAGCGGACTGAAATGTATCAAGTCCCTCTGCCGAAAACTGTATTCGGGCCTAGTCTTTTTTAGTACATAAAAGTATATAAGGGGGCCTAATATCAGCGAAAATTGAGGCGGTGAGTTCCAGTAAGTAAAATAGCTGTGGTGTCGAATATTAATAGCCGGCAACGGCAACGCCATCATCCACAAAACAACGATTGCCAGGGCCAGCCCAAGGAAACGGTTCGCAGCCTGGTCGCTTCTTTTAGTGAACATTAAGAGCAACACAAAAAGCAGCCCGGTAAATATCGTTCCGCTGAAGATAAAGTCGATTGGGTTAATATGGAAGATATATTTATCCAAAGTAGCTTATAGTTGATGGTTCATAGTTCATAGCCGGAGTTTAATTAGTGACAGTAGCAGGTAGCAGTTAATTGATTAGCCTATTACGACTGCTACTTGACACTGCCACTGCTACTAATTCACGTCTTACTGCTTACTGCCTACTCACTTCTAAGACTCTTTATCGGGTTAACCAACGCCGCTTTTATAGCCTGGAAGCTAACCGTTAATAGGGTAATGCCGATAATTGTCACGCCGGATATCGCAAACATCCACCACTGTATCGGTGCATGGTAGGCATAACTCCGAAGCCAAATATCCATAAAGTACCAGGCGGTTGGCAGCGCAATAAACAATGCAATAACAACCAGTACCAGAAACTCGGATGACAATAGCGTAAACAGCGACCGTATGCTCGCACCCAATACCTTGCGGATCCCAATTTCCTTCAAGCGTTGTTCAGCAGTAAACATTGCCAGACCTAATAAGCCCAGGCAGGAAATAAAAATAGCCAGGAAAGCAAATGCGTCCGATAATCCGCCTATCATCTGCTCGCTTTTGTAAAGTTTGTTAAACTCTTCATTGGCAAACGTGTAAGAGAATGGAAAATTCGGATTAAGCTCTTTGTAAATAGTTTCGAGGCCGGCCAGCGCCTGTTTGGTTTTACCGGCTTCTATCCGCAGCAATGCGAAACCATAGTCCATGTTCGGGTTAAGGTACAGTATCAAAGGCTTTATGGGGTCATGCATCGAGCCGGCGTGAAAGTTCTCTACCACGCCTACAATTTTACCTTTATTACCCCAAAGCGTTAAAGGTTTGCCTAGTGGGTCGGTATAGCCCAGTCGCTCCACTGCCGCCTGGTTTACGATAAACCCGGCGGAATCACCCGGGAAATCTTTCGAAAAATCGCGGCCGGCCAACAGTTTAAGTTTTAAAGTACTGATAAAATCGTAGCCTACTCCATCATTGCTAAATGATATTTGCGAACCGGGATTTTTTCCTTCCCAGTCAACACCTATTGTCGACGATTGTATACTCGTAGGCTCTGTATTACTGTGGGTTATAGCCTTTATACCGGGCAGCTTCAGCGCCTCATTCCTCAATACGTCATATTTCTTAAGTATATCTCCTTCCAGGTTCAGGAAAACCAGGTTCTCCTTGTCAAACCCAAGATTTTTTGATTGGATATAAGCTATTTGCCTGGATATAATGATAGTACCCGTAATCATTAAAATCGACAGTACAAACTGGAATACTACCAGCCCTTTCCTGAACAAGGTAGTGCCCGACTGAAGCTTCAGTGTACCTTTCAAAACCTTAACCGGGTTGAATGACGACAGGAACAAAGCCGGGTAGCTGCCTGCAACCAGGCCGGTAATAAGCGTTACCAAAATTAATTGCAGCCAGAATGAAAGATTATTAAAAGGTAACGCTATTTCTTTTTGGGTGATTTGATTAAAATACGGCAGCGCAAACATCAGCAGCAAAAGCGCTAACGATACAGACAAGGTTGTTAGCAACAACGATTCGCTGATGAACTGCTTTATAAGTCCTCCGCGTAACGCGCCCACCACTTTCCGAACGCCGATCTCCTTAGCCCGCTTAACCGAACGTGCTGTAGTAAGGTTCATAAAATTGATACAGGCTATCAGCAAAATAAAAATCGCTATAATGCTGAACATGCGTACATACCCTATCCTGCCTCCGTCTATCTTACCATTTGTAAAGGTGCTGTGCAGGTATGTTTCGACAAACTTCTGCATACCAAGTTCTTCGGTAAAGATTCCCTTTTTTTGAACCTTATCAAGTTTTTCGAGCATGTGGGTAATCTTGCCGTCAACCAACACCGGGTTTGCATCGGGCCGTAATTGCAGATAAGTATAGGGCGTGTTGTTCCCCCATTCTTTCGCCCATGGGTTATTTTCGAGGAATGTTCCCCAATTGAAAAGGTAATCGAATTTCAGGGATGAATTGGCGCCAACATTATCAAACACAGCAGTAACCGTAAACTGTTTTTTGCTGTCGACCATAACCGCCTTACCCATTGCCGTGTTGACACCGCCAAATAAAGCATTGGCCATTTTTTCCGAAATGGCAACACCTGATAACGTATTCAACGCATTTTGAGCGTTGCCCCGGATAATAGAAAAACTGAACATCTTAAAAAAATCAGCATCGGCAGAACCGCCCTGCATTTTTATTACATTCTCTTTGGTTTTAAATGTATGCCACTCGTAAAAAATTGCGCTGGATGCATATTTCACCTCCGGCACATTGCGTTTGATTTCGGCGGCCATCATGCCCGGCGTGAAGTATTGTCCGTTAACTTTATTATCGAAATACTGCCGCTCATAAACCTGGTAAATGCTATCGTGGTTGGTATGGAACGCATCCATGCCCACTTCGCTTTGCACCCATAGCATAATTAAGAGACTGCACGCCAACCCCACTGACAGGCCTGCCATGTTAATAAACGTGTGGGCCTTGTTTCTCACCAGGTTTCGCCAGGCCACTTTCAAATAATTCTTAAACATAAAATTCCGGTTTAATTTGTCATCATACCACTTCGGCGTGGTTTGCTGATGCGAAATTACCGGTGCAAAACGGGGTTCAGGACGCAACTTATAATTTGGGCGCACTTTTTTTAGTTCGCTTTTGTACTCGGATGCGCTTTTTCCTGTTATTTGCCTAAAGGCGCGGTTAAAGGTAGATTTTGAATTAAAACCAGCAAGCTGCGCTATGCCAAACAAAGTTATGCGGTCGTAAGCCCGGTCTTGCATTTTTCGTTTAACGTCAAGAATACGGTACTCATTGATAAGGTCGTTAAAGTTTTTACCAATAGCCAGATTTATAATGCGCGAAAGCTCGTGCGTGTGAACACCTGTAGCTTTGGAAAGCGAATTTAGACTGAGGTCAGGGTCCTGGTAATGCAAGCCGGTCTCTATGGCTTTTCGCAGCCAGTCGCCCCGTTGGGCCAGTTCCGTCGGTAACCCCAAAGACACATTTGCCGGTATGCTCAATACTGGTCTCAAAATAGCCGACGAACCCATTGCCGTAATGGCAATAGTTAAAGCAACAGATAAAGCATAAAGGATTACTCCCGGCTGATGATAAAAAAAATGACTTGCTACGATACAAGCCATCCACAGCAGTCCTATAATTCCGAATGCCACAAGTAAACGCTGCAGCCCGCGCAACTGGTATTTATCCCGCCCATCAGCATTAAATTTCAGCCATCGGCGAAAGGCCCTCACCAGGCTATACGACCAGCACAGGTAAACGGTTATGGAAATAAACGCCAGTGACAGCAATACTATATTTACTTGCTTAACGGCAGGTGTGTTTTGCCTTGTCTGCAAAAACCAAATGACTAACTCAAGAAAAAACGGGCTGAAATGTATCAAGTCCCTCCGCCGAAAACTGTATTCGGGTTTGGTCTTTTTTAGTACGTAAAAGTATATAAGCGGGCCTAATATCAGCGAGAATTGGGGCGGTGAGTCCCGGTAAGTAAAAGAGCTATGGTGTTGAATATTAATAGCGGGCAACCCTATCATCCACAAAACAACAATAGCCAGGGCCAGCCCAAGGAAACGGTTCGCAGCCTGGTCGCTTCTTTTAGTGAACATTAAAAGCAGGACAAAAAGCAGCCCGGTAACTATCGTTCCGCTGAAGATAAAGTCGATTGGGTTAATATGAAAGATGTATTTATCCAAATTAGCTTATAGTTGATGGTTCATTTGCTGTATCGAATTAGTAGCAGAAATAAGTGGCAGTAGCAGTTTGTGTGACTGCTACTTAAAACTGCTACTTTGTTATACTTACAATCACTCACTTTTCAAACTCTTAACCGGGTTCACCAGCGCGGCTTTTATGCTTTGATAGCTTACCGTTATTAATGTTATTGTAACCGCACCCGCAGCCGTTACGGCAAATATCCACCACGAGATATCGGCGCGGTAGGTATAATGCTGCAGCCAGCTGTGCATGCTGTACCAGGCAACCGGCACGGCTATAAAAAATGCAATTATCACCAGTATTATAAAGTCGACAGATAACAATTGCCAAAGGCCAAAAACGCTTGCGCCGAGCACCTTACGGATACCAAGTTCTTTGGTGCGCTGCTCTGCCATAAAAGATGCCATGCCGAAAAGTCCAAGACAACTGATAAAAATGGCGAGTGTAGCCAGCGTAGTTGCCAACGTACCTATGCGTTCTTCGTCTGCGAATTTTTTGGCGTAATCATCGTCAACAAAACTGTAGGCAAAAGGCACAGAAGGTGCGTAGACTTTGCATACCGCTGCAATTTTATCTATCGCTTCATGAGTGCTCATTTTTGGATTAATTCTGATGATAATATCATCAAAATCACTTTTATCGATATAAAAAAGGGTTTGCCTGGCAGGTTCGTAGGGCGAACTCATTACCATATCCTTTACTACGCCGACAACGGTATGAGCTGTTTGTACCCTGCCGAAGTTAAGGATAGCCCCTATCGGTTTTTTTAATCCCATATATTTAACTGCAGCTTCGTTCAATATTACCGCATTTGAGTCGGTAAGAATCTCGGCAGAAAAATCCCGCCCATCCTCAAGCTTCCAGCCTAACGCTTTACCATATTCCGACGTTACGCGCACGCTCGCAAAATCAACTGCCATCGATGGGTCTTTTCCTTCCCAAGTAACATCCGACCGGTTGTTATGAATGGCCGTGGCCGAACTTGAGGATTCCGTTACCTCGGTGACCGCGCCTGATTTTATTAAATCAGACCGGAAAGCGTAAAATTGCTTATCTAACGCATGGTTGCCTGTCCCCATGTCAATGAGGCCTGCCCGTGTGTATCCTACCGGGATATTTTTGGCAAATTGAATCTGTTTAAAAACCACAATGGTGCCGATAATCAAAATAACAGAAACCGCGAATTGCACTACCACCAATACTTTACGCGGGATAGCTGCCAAACGGCCTGCCTTAAATGTGCCTTTTAAAACAGTAACCGGGTTAAATGATGACAGGTACAGTGCAGGATAGCTACCGGCAATAAGCCCCGTAAACAGTGTAAAGCAAATACCTGTTATCCAAAAAAGCGGGCTGCTCCATAAAATTGCCATTTGCTTCCCGGCCATATCATTAAAAAAAGGCAGCGCCAGCTGCACCAGTATCAACGAGCAGCTAAACGACAATAGCGCAATCAGCATCGACTCGCAATAAAACTGGGTAACCAGTTGCCCTTTTAAGGAGCCAATGGCCTTGCGCACCCCGACTTCTTTTGCCCTCTTCTGGCTACGAGCCGTGCTCAAGTTCATAAAATTGATACAGGCCAGCAGCAGCACAAACACACCGATGATGCCGAACAGCCATACATACTGAATACCACCGCCGGTGTTTACACCGTTTTTAAATTCGCTGTACAGGTGCCATTTACTCATGGGCTGCAGAAATATTTCGGGCTTGGCTTTCGTTTCGGCGGGTGGCGCTTTTTTTTGTTTGATGTCTTTAATTTTTGCAGAAACTGTAGCCATATCCACATTATCTGCCAATTGTACATAAAGTTGGAAGGAATCATCGCTCCAATCGGTAGCCGCTCTTGACAACCAAGTTTGCGAAGTAAGGAAATAATCCCAGGGAACCATAAATTGGACATCATGAAGGCTGGTGGTAGCCGGCATGTCTTCATAAACACCCGAAACTGCAAAGCTGTCCTTGTCGTCCATCTTAATTAGCTTACCCATCGGGTTCTCGCTACCGAATAAGGCATTAGATACTGATTGCGAAATGAGCATACCGGAAGGTCCGTTAAGTCCGCTTCTTGAGCCTCTTATCATCTTTAACGAGAGTGCTTCAGGGGCTTCTGCACTTACATAAGTACCCACATAAGATACTTTTCTTTCTCCGGCAACCAGGGTGTGGTGGTCGTTCCAGAATGTTATAAAGATGTGCTTAAAATCGCTTCCGTAGCTTTTACGAAGCTCGGACTCCACCGGTAACGGCATTGCTCCGCCCGTGTTAACCTGCCCGTTAAAGGTTTTACGCTGCATCACCGATGCAATGCGGTCATAATTTTGATAGTATTTATTGAATGATAGCTCATCCCAAATCCATAACCCTATCAGCATGGCAACAGCCATACCCGTGGCGAGGCCTGCTATGTTAAGCGCGCTGTAGCTTTTGTTTTTTACCAGGTTGCGCCACGTAATTTTTAAATAATTTTTAAACATAATATTCCGGTTTAATTTCTCATCATACCACTTTGGCGTGGTTTGCTGATTCGAAATTACCGGTGCAAAACGAGGTTCCTGACGCAACTTATGATTTGAGCGCACTTTTTTCAGCTCGTCTTTATACTCAACGGCGCTTTTTCCCGTAATCTGCCTGAAGGCGCGGTTAAAGGTCGCTCTCGAATTGAAGCCGGAGCTTTGTGCTATACCCAACAAGGTTAAGCGATCGTAAGCCGGGTCCTGCATTTTTTGTTTAACATCAAGCACACGATACTCATTAATCAAATCGTTAAAATTCTTTCCTATAGCCAGGTTAATAATACGCGAAAGTTCGTGCGGATGAACACCTATGGCTTTGCCAAGCGAGTTTAGGCTGAGGTCAGGGTCCTGGTAGAGCAAGCCGGCCGCTATCGACCTTCGAAGCCAGCCGCCTTTTTGTGCCAGTTCTGTTGGCAACCCCAAAACAGCGATTGCCGGCATCCTCAATACCGGCCTCAAAAGAGCCGAAGCCCCAATCACCGTAATCACTATAGTTAATACAATAGATAAAGCATAAAAGATTATTCCCGGCTGATGATAAAAAAACCGACTTGTTGCAGCGGCGAGCATCCACGCCACCCACATAATTCCGAATACGCCAAGCAAATGCTGCAGCCAGCGCAACTGATATTTATCCTCATCCTCTGCATTAAATCTTAACCACCGGCGAAAAGTTTTTATTGTGTTGTATGACCGGAACAAGTACACGGTTACCGAAATAAACGCCAGCAAAAGCATTACCAGGTTTAGTTGCTTTACCTGCAAAAGCCATGAACCCGGCTCAAGCAGCAACAGGCCGAAATGCGACAGGTCTATTCGGCGAAAAATGCGTTCAGGTTTGGTTTTTTGCAATACGTAAAAATATAACAGGGGACCAAGGGCCAACGAGAAATGCAGCGGCAGCCGGCTCCAGTAAGTATCGGGTTGAATACCCACGACCGGCAATCCCATCATCCACAAAACAACAATTGCCAATGCCAACCCCAGGAAGAGGTTTGCAACCTGATCGCTTCTTTTAATGAATATTAAAAGCAAGGCAAAAACCAGCCCGGTAACTATCGTTCCGATGAAGACAATGTCGTATGGGTTTATATGGAAGATATATTTATCCAAGTTGGTTTTCTAGTTCATAGTTGATGGTTCATAGTTCATAGCCAGAAAAGTTCATGGGCAATAGTTCATGGTTCATAGTCGCAAATTCCTGACTAATCTCTAATCTCCAGTCTCTAATCACTCCGACTTCAAACTCTTCACCGGGTTTACCAAAGCTGCTTTTATGCTTTGATAGCTAACCGTTAATAATGTAATTACAATAGCGCATACAGCGGTTGCGGCAAATATCCACCACGATAATTCGGTTTGGTAGGTATAATGCTGCAGCCAGCTGTGCATAAAATAATAAGCAACCGGTATTGAAACCAGCAACGAAATAATTATCAGCGTTATAAAATCAACTGAAAGCAATCGCCATAAGCCGAAAACAGTTGCACCCAGTACCTTACGCACCCCAATTTCTTTAGTGCGCTGTTCAGCCATAAATGACGCCATGCCGAACAAACCTAAACAGCTAATGAAGATGGCCAAAACGGCAAAATAGCTGGATAGCTTACCTATACGTTCCTCATCGCTGAATTTTTCGGCGTACTCATCATCTACAAATTTGTAAGCGAATGGTACCGATGGCGCGTATGTTTTACACACTTTTTCGATTGCGACCAACGCCTCGTGCGTATCGGCTTTAGGGTTAATCCTTATGCTTAAAACGCCGCCCATATCCTTGTTGATATAAAAAATAGTCTGCTTAACCGGCTCGTAGGGCGACTGCATCACCATATTCTTTATTACGCCAACAACGGTGAGCTTATGATCATCTGTTTGGATGACCTGGCCCAGTGGCTGTTTAAGGCCCATATACTTCACAGCCGCCTCATTCAGCACAACCGCAGTCGAGTCGGTAAGAAACTTCGTGGAGAAGTCGCGGCCCTGCATAAATTGCCAGCCTACCGTTTTGCCAAATTGATGCGAAACGCCTATCACAGCAAAATCGTCGGCCATGCCGGGTGGCTTTCCTTCCCATTTTATACCACCGCTGTTACTGCCTACAGCGGTTACGGGGCTGCTTGATTCAGCAATCTCGCTTACCACACCAGATTTGATCAGGTCGTACCTTACGGCAGCAAATTGTTTGTGCAAGTCGTTTGTGGCCATGTAAATTGTTACCAGGCCCTCGCGGGTGTAACCTACCGGGCGGCTTTTGGCGTACTCTATCTGCCTGAAGACAATGATGGTACCTATTATTAAAACTACCGAAACGGCAAATTGCACCACCACCAGTGCCTTGCGCGGCAAGGCTGAAAACTTGCCAGCCTTAAAGGTGCCTTTCAATACTTTAACTGGTTGGAAAGATGATAAATACAGCGCCGGATAACTGCCTGCAATAAGTCCTGTAAACAATGCGAAACCGATACCAATCAGCCAAAACAATGGGCTGCCCCACAGTATAGCTACGTTTTTAGCAGCTACGCTATTAAATACCGGCAATGCAAGTTGAACCAATACTAAGGATATGGCGAATGAGAATAAGGCAATCAGCAACGATTCGCAAAAGAACTGGCTGATCAATTGTCCGCGCAAGGAGCCCACCGCTTTACGGACGCCCACTTCTTTAGCGCGTTTTTCGCTTTGCGCGGTGCTCAGGTTCATGAAGTTAATGCAGGCCAGCAACAGCACAAACATACCCACAATACCGAACAGCCAAACGTATTGTATTTTACCACCGACATTTATGCCGTCCTTAAACTCGGCATACAAATGCCATTTGGGCATCGGGTGTAAAAATATCTGTTGCTTGTATTTCCTGTCTTCTGCGGTCACGCGGTTAATTTTCGAATCTCTTATTTTAGCTGATACCCTTGCCATGTCAGCGTTATCGGCTATTTGTACGAGCATCTGAAATCCATTTTCGCCCCAGTTGGTAAGGCTTTCCTTAGGTACAAGATTGTCGACGTAATACTTCCAGGGCATTACAAACGCCAGGTCCTGGTAATGAAAGGTGGTGTTTGGTGCGAAGTCGGCGTAAACCCCGGTTACTGTGAAGCTCTTGCCATTATCTACCTTCACCATTTTTCCCAACGGGTCGGCATCGCCAAAAAGTGCTTTGGCTACCGATTGCGACACCAGCATAGATGATGGATCGGAAAGCCCGTCGCCGTCGCCTTTTAACATATTGAGCGAAAACAGCTTCGGCGCATCCGAACCCATAAAGCTGCCGCCGCGCGATATTTTTTTATCACCCACGGTTAGGACATGGTCCCATGTCCATGATGCCATTACTATGTATTTAAAATTGGCGCCATAGCTTCTATGTAGTTCTTCATCCAGGGGTATAGGAATGGCTTTGCCGCTGCGGACAACACCGTTATAAGTTTGGCTTTGCATCACCTGGGCAATGCGGTCGTAATGGTTAAAATTCTTATCGAACGATAACTCATCCCACATCCACAGGCCTATCAGCAAGGCCACCGCCATTCCGGCAGCAAGACCTGAAATATTAAGCGCACTGTAAACCTTGTTTTTTACCAGGTTGCGCCATGTAATTTTTAAATAATTTTTAAACATAAAATTCCGGTTTAATTTCTCATCATACCACTTCGGCGTGGTTTGCTGATGCGAAATTACCGGCACAAAACGAGGATGAGGGTGCAGGTCATGATTTGGGCGCACTTTTTTCAGGTCGTTTTTATACTCCGCGGCGCTTTGTCCGGTCATTTGCCTGAAGGCGCGGTTAAAGGTAGTTTTTGAATTGAATCCGGCGCTCTGCGCAATGCCCAGCAGGGTGATGCGGTCGTAGGCCGGATCCTGCATTTTCTGTTTAACGTCGAGGATACGGTATTCATTGATAAGGTCGTTAAAGTTTTTCCCGATGGCCAAATTAATAATGCGCGACAGCTCGCGCGGGTGAACGCCCACGGCCTCGCCAAGCGTGGTAAGGCTGAGGTCGGGATCCTGGTAAAGCAGACCGGTTTCTATAGCCTTTCGAAGCCAGTCGCCCTTTTGCGCTATTTCTGTCGGCAAGCCGGAAAATGCAGCTACCGGCATCCTTAGTTCCGGCTTCAAAATGGCCGAGGCCCCTAACGCAGTAATCACTGCCGCTAAAACAATATATAAGGGGTAATAAAAAACAGTCCCAGGCTGGTGATAAAAAAAGTGATTAGCTGTAGTACCAGGTATCCACATCAGCCATATAATTCCGAATATCTTAAGTAAGTTCTGTAGCCAGCGCAATTGATTTTTGTCGTGCTCATCAGCATTAAATCTTAACCATCGGCGAAGGTCTTTTACAAGGATATAGGAAAAACACAGATACACAGTTACCGAGATAAACGCCATCAATAGCAATACCGGGTTAGGTTGTTTTACCTGCAAAACCCATACGCCCAATTCAAGCAGCATCGGACTAAAATGCAGCAGATCTGTTCGGCGGAAAATGCGTTCGGGTTTAGTCTTTAGCAACACATAAAAGTACACCAGGGGACCAAGGGCCAGCGAAAAATGAAGCGGCAGCCGGCTCCAGTATGCATCGGGTTGAATATCGACACACAGCAA
>JAZJZL010000074.1:0-8018 GCA_040389845.1 Bacteroidota bacterium | reverse complement strand
AATAAAAACCCATTGCCCACATACATAGCCTTGCTGGTTCCGTTGCTGGTTATGGCCACGGTATAAGGGCTGGTTAACGTGCTTATATCTGTTATTCCCTTAAAATTACCGCTGGTGAAACCGGTATTTGAGACCGCATAATCCTCGCTATATGCGTAAAGCGTAGGGTTGCCGCCAACTGTACTATAGGTGGATTTTGCACCGGATACAATTGCGTTGGTAGCGATGTAATTGAGGGTGTAGGGATATTTACCGCTAACCAGGCCCGCATTAACGGGCGATGACATGATGCGATAACCCCGGTAAACATATCGCCCGCCTGACGTGGTACTTCCGCCTGTTAAATAGCGCTGCACATTTACGTTGCCGGTAATTGACGCCGTACCCGTTATGGCAGCAACCGCTGCACAGCCATTTTGATCGGAATTAAGGGTAAGGTAGGAAGCGCCACCCGGACTAGCGATAGTTCCGGCAACCAGTTTTGAGTTGTTCGACATGGTGAGTATACCGGTACTCGATACAGCGAAATTGACGTTATTCGTACCCGCCGTTATGGTAGCTGTACCGCCACCACTAAAGGTTACGTTGTTAAATAAGGTGCCGGTGGTGCTATTGTCCACCAGCGCCTGCGCACCAAAACCGTTGAAAAAAGTGGTTCCGGTTCCCTGCGTGTACACACCACCGACATTATTGGTGTAATTGCCGGCAACTAATAAATTGGCGGAACCAAGTGAGAGTGTTCCGCCGGAGTTGTTTGTTAATGCGCCCCCTATAGTTATGTTCCCGGTTCCCTGCGATGTCGTTGCTGCGTTAGTCCAGCTGCCGGTAACTGTTACTGTTGGATTATTGGTAGTTAAATTTACGCCTCCGCCGGCAGTACTCCAGTTGTTGCCCACCACGAGGCCCTGCGTAGTTGAGCCCAGCGTACTGTTTTTATCAACCACTTTAGTACTTGCCCCCGAAAAACTGAGGTTATAATAAGGCGGAGCCGTGGTATTAATGTAAGTAAGCGTTGTGGTTACCGATGGCTCATTCGAGGTGTAAACGGTTTGATTTTCTGCCGTCGGATCATCATACAATACCGTTCCGTTATTGCCTCCATAGGTAAAATAAACATAAAACTTATCTGCCGGGGCAATCGGCGTTTTATATTTCAGCTCGACCGTACTCGGGCTCGATGCTGTATTATCTGCAGTAAACTTGCCGTAACCGGGATAGGTGGTAAGCGGCGGATTATAAGTATCAAATCCATCGGCCAACGGTGAGCCTGCGGAAGCAAAACTTAGCTGCTTTAGAAGCGTAGTAGTTCCTTTTTCAACAGAAAAATATGGGTAACAAATCCCGGCGTTTGCTCCTGATTGGCTATTGCCGTTTGCAGTAAGGGTTAAATTACCGGTAATAGTTAATTGTGTTACCTGGCTGGCCACCTTGGTTACATCGGCCACGGTATTGGCCGGTACTGTTGCGTTGCCGACCAAAAAATTACCCTGGCATAGCATTGTGCCGGTACCAAGTAATTGCGTAAGCATATAATTGAAATTACTTCCCTGTGCACTGGCGTTATGGTTTTGAGTGATATTACCACTAACAGTTAAAGTATTGGTATTAACCGTTAAGGTAAGCAATGAATACACCCCATAGGTGTAGCTTGTTTGGGGGCCAAGCGTGCCAAAAGTTACTGATTTCCAGGTAGTGTTTGTCGCCACCACCGGCATGCGACTGGCGCTGAGCGTTATAGACGCGGTGCCTTGCAGTATCGGGAATATTATCCAATATTGATAGGTTGAATGTACCCCGATGCTCACATCATCTGCTGAGCCGGGTACACTGTTAGCCAGGGTGGTACTGTCCCACCAGTTGCTGCTCACGGTTACGTCGGTACTGGTAGCCCCCAGCCAGTCATACGCATCCGCCGATACATTGCCTGTTGAAAAGAGTGCAATTAGCACGGCAAAAAGTATCCTTAAAAAGAAGAACTTATAGCAACGGTTAAGGCAAAATAATACCATAATAAATATTTATTAATAAAATATTCATTGAAACGCCCTACTCAAAAACTAGTCCCCGGTTAAATGGAACTTTAACCTGAAAGAAACATAAGTAAAGTTCAGGTTGATATTGTTTCAAACCAACGGGTATAATAACCCATAAATTTGTGAAAAAACACCCGGTAAACTCACGTAAAACTACGTGAGTTCTTGTATGGAAACACGTGTCAGGAATACATAAAGTGCTGAAATTAAGAAAGGAATATATTTTTCTTCATTATTAAAAGCTCAATTCCGATAAATTCCTGAAAGGAATATTAAATGTTTTAACATTTAAAGTATTATCAAAAAAATAAGTAATAAATAACCTTCTAATGGATGGATATAGATAGTGGAAATTTGCCGTACTGTTTTACAATTTGACAAAAGCAGCGCGGCCAACCAGGCTTTTGTCTTTACTATTCAGTACCTGCACCACATAAGTGCCTGGCGAAAGTGAACTTATATCGCCGTGCCAGGCAGGCTGCGACGATACTGCTGAGCGTACAAATTGCCCCGATGTGCTGATGATGCTGATAGCATATGCTTCCTGCACCTGTTGTGAAGGCGAAGTTATTTTTTCGGCATTAATTGCAGAGACATTCCGGTTTTCACCTACGGGCTGTTTTATGCTGAGGTTAATGGCGCTGACGGCGGGGTTGGGGTAAATGTTGATGTTATTATTGCTGCCCGCGGCGATAAGATTGCCGCCATTATAGGTTACCGCTATGGTTTTTGTATAAGTAATGGTACCGTTAAGGTCCTCTATTTTTACGCGATACATATCGACAGTATTGGCAGGATTGGCATCAGTAAATGTGTAATTTTCCTGCGAGTTTGAAGCGACGCCCCCAAGTACGTTGAACGTAGCTCCATTATCTGTACTTCGTTCTACGGTGAAATTGGTATAATTCTCTTCATTCTCGGTTTTCCAGGTGAGCTGCGCGCCGGCAGGAGCTTTTGATGCTGTAAAGTTAAGCAGGTGTATATCCCACGATTTATTCTGACGGATTACCAGCGCAAAGCGGTTATTGCCGAAACTGCCGGTGTCGCTTTTATCGATATCAAAGGCATAAGTGGCGTTATGGCGAATGTCCAGCGAATCTTTTTTGTATTTATCCATCAGCCATATTTCGTAGATTTTGGGCAGCGAATCGAGCTGTGTTTTTTCGAGTGTTAGCCGGCCACTGTTAGTGGCCGTCACCTTTAAGTTGATAATCTGTGATGTAAGCTTGGGCAGCGGCAAAAAATTGACTGATAACGCAACCGGGATGCTATCGGTTGTTAATGCGGCCAGCCCTTCCGGGGCATTGCTGGGCAGATAAGCCGAATCTTCCCAAATGCTATATTTAGACGAGGCAGATGAATTGAAGCCAATGGCGATATCGTCATAATTCAGGCTGTCGATAGTTAGCCGGAGCCTTAGCAGTTGTGGCTTGGTTTGAGCAAGCGGTGTTCCCATCATCATATTGCCGGAACCTGTGCCTATTACCGTAGACGCCGATTTAGCCGTTTCGTTAAATGTTATGGCTGCACCGGTGTTATTTGCCTTTACAAAAAAGCCTTGTCCACTGGCTATTTTGCCTGCAAAGGTTACCGGGTTGCCGGTATGGGTGCTGGCAGAATAGGTATTATACTGATTGGTAACGGGGTTTAAAACGTATGCCGTTGGGTCCACATTGGTAAGTGCTATACCGCCGCTGTTGATAGTTTCCCAATCAATGGTGCTGGCATAAGGGTTGCCTACCATATTAAACCCGATAACGGTAGCGTTACCGGCAACCGTGGTGTACAATAACCCGCTGCCGGTTTGCCAGTTGTTTACTGTGTAGCTGCCCTGGTTAAGATTGCCGGTAGCGGTAAACGAAACTGATTCGGGAGCAACAAAAGGATAGCTTGTTTTGCTCGGGGTGCCGGTTAGACTGTGGGTATTATCGCCCCTGAAGAAAAAGAAAAACCCATTGCCCACATACATGGCCTTGCTGGTTCCGTTGCTGGTTATGGCCACGGTATAGGGGCTGGTTAACACGCTTATGTCGGTTATTCCTTTAAAGTTGCCCCCTGTAAAACTGGCGTTTGAGACTGCGTAATCTTCACTATAAACGTACAATGTAGGGTTGCCGCCAACGGTGCCGTAAGTAGATTTTGCACCGGAAACGATTGCGTTTGTAGCGATATAGTTAAGCGTATAAGGATATTGGCCACCTACCAGGCCCGCATTAACGGGCGATGACATGATGCGATAACCCCTGTAAACATATCGGCTGCCTGATGTTGTGCTTCCGCCTGATAAATAACGCTGAACAGCATACTGCCCGCTAAAGCCCGATGTGCCCGAAGGTATAGTACCGATTGCCGCGCTGCCGGCAGATGTAGATTGCAGTGTAAATGTGCCGGAATTGGTTACCCCGGCAGTAGCGCCGGTAAGATTAATGATTGATGTGGGGCCGACGTTAAAGGTACCGGTATTGGAAAGCGTACTGCTGCTGCCGCTTATATTAAAGGTTGATGCTGTAACCGTAGCTGTTCCATCGTTGGCTAATGTTGCGCTGGTATAGGTAGTGAGGTTTGTTGAGCTCAGTGTAACATTTGAGCCGGAAGCGAAATTAAGGTAGGAAGCAGGGTATAAGTTAACGGCTGAATTTATAGTTACCGCACCAGATCCTGAGATTTGGAGGGCCGTTGGGAACAGTAACGAAAACGCACCAAGGTTTAAGCCGTTTGTTACTGTTAAGGAGTTTCCGTTGGTATTGATAACCACTGCACCAATAAGCGACAAGGCGCTATTTACCGTTATTGATTTTACAGTTGTTGCTGCGCTTAGCTTTACGGTGTACCCCAATAAAACTTCATTAAATACTACATCGTCTGTTGAAGCTGGTACACTGCTGGTATTCCAGTTCGAGCCGGTTTGCCAATCGGTACCTAAACCAAGAAAGCCGCCCGTCCAGGTGACGGTAGCGGCATTGCTACGAATTGATAAGGTCAAAAAAAAGCACGCAGCATAAATATATTTCTGCAACTTGCGATAATAGGTTTTAGTAGCCATAATAAATACTTAATAATAAATATTTATTGAGACGCCCCGCTCAAAAACTAATCTTCTGGCTAAATGGAACTTTAACCTGGAAGAAACATAGCAAAGTTCAGCTTGATTATTGGGGAGAGCAATAGGTAAAATGACCCATTTTTTTGGTAAAAAACACCTGTAAAAATTGCGTAAAACTACGTGAGTTTATGTATAAATACACCTGTCGGGAATGTTTGAAGCTACGAAATTGACGTAGAAATGACGTTTTTCCTTGAAATTAAAACCGGTAATTCGGTTCATTCCTGCGGGGAATATTAGATGTTTTAACATATGATAATTTAATGCGCTTATGCACATATTAATATTAAAAAATATATTCCAGGAGTGAAAAACGCTCAAAAAAGTGCTTGGCGAAGGAAGTCTTCAATCTTATAGCCTTTCCCAAGTTTTCATCTAAAACACCTACCTTTGAAATCCTTATGCATCTGAAACAGCTATCGGTTATCAACTTCAAAAATTACGCAGAAGCGGAACTTTCCTTTAGCGAAGGGGTTAATGTTTTTACAGGAAATAACGGCGCCGGAAAGACCAATTTGCTTGATGCCATTTATTACCTGGCGTTGTGTAAAAGCTATTTTAATCCTATCGACAGCCAGCAGATAAAACAGGGGGCAGACTTCTTTATAGTAACGGGCGGCTTCAATCGTAATGGAAAAGCGGAGAACATTGCCTGCTCGGTAAAGCGTAATCAGAAAAAGCAGTTTAAGCGCAACAAGAAAGACTACCAGCGCCTGGCCGACCATATTGGTTTACTACCATTGGTAATGGTATCACCTTATGATATCAGCATCATTATAGAGGGCAGTGACGAACGACGGAAGTTTATTGATAACGTAATCTCGCAAACCGATAACGCTTACCTGGACGAGTTGCTGGTTTACAATAAGGTATTAGCTAACCGTAATGCGTTGTTGAAGCAAATTGCGGATACCGGCCGCTACGATCCCGCATTGCTGGAAATACTGGATGTGCAGCTGATAGCTTCGGGCAGCCGGATTTTTGAGAAGCGTAAGGTATTTATGGAAGCCTTTACCGGTATATTCAATAAACACTACAGTTTTTTGAGCGAGGATGTCGAACAGGTAGATATGATTTATGAGTCGCAGTTGCTGCAGAACGATTTTGCGGGGCTACTAAAAAAGAACCTGGAAAAAGACCGCACCCTGGAGCGTACCAACGCCGGCATACATAAAGACGACCTGGTATTTGCCATACACGGCATGCCGATGAAAAAATTCGGCTCGCAAGGTCAGCAGAAATCGTTTTTGATTGCTTTGAAGCTGGCGCAGTATAGCTTTTTAGACCAACAGAATAAGTTTAAACCGATACTGCTGCTCGACGATATATTTGATAAATTGGACGATAGACGCGTTACCAAGCTGATGCAGATGATATCGAACCATGATTTTGGGCAGGTGTTTATTACCGATACCAACGAAAGCCGCGTGCGGGAGATATTTGATAAGATAGGCGTGGCTATTACCTTGTTTAAAGTAAAAGGAGGAGAGATTGATGCGTAAAACCAACGACAAACCAATAAAGGATGCTATAGAGCAGATGCTGAACGTTTACAAGCTGAAGCGCCGTTTTGATGAGACGTCGGTGGTAGCACACTGGCCTGATATTGTCGGCAAGCCTATGGCCAATCGCACCAAAGAATTATTTGTGCGCGATAAGAAACTATTTTTGCGTACAGAATCATCCGTGGTAAAAAACCAAATGGTGCTGATGCGGCAGCAGATAATTGACAAGATAAATGAGGAAGCTAAAAGCCTGATTGTTGAAGAAATTATTTTCCTCTAGACCAACGCGGGAAAAATGACCGGAAATTTAAGTCGTCGCTCATACGGGAAAAAGCGAGAATAAAAAGCCCGGGTAACACAAACGCAAGCTGTGCTTCGGGGTGGGTTCTGTATAACAATATAGTGCCCGAGACCAATACTATAATTAGCAGCAAATACAAAATATACTTAAGTAGTAGTCTCATTTTCGTTTCAGTTTAAAAATGGAGCCCGGATTTTTACAAAGCGCAAAGCCCCAAAACTTCATAAAGTTATACACATTTATTTATAAAACAAAATTAACGGGAGGTTTTTATTTAACAGAACATCCCGTTAACTATTGCTTTAGAATTTTTCGAACGCTGAAAAGAAGAAGTTTCCTTCAATTTCTGCGTTTTCGTCAGAGTCAGATCCGTGTACAGCATTTTCGCCAATTGATTTAGCAAAACGCTTGCGGATAGTTCCTTCTTCTGCCTTCGAAGGGTCGGTAGCACCTATCAACTTACGGAAATCTTCAACAGCGTTGTCTTTTTCCAGTATGGCCGCTACTATCGTTCCCGACGACATGAAGCTTACAAGCTCGCCGTAAAATGGGCGCTCTTTGTGAACTTCATAAAATTTTCCGGCGGTGGTTTCGGTCAGTGCTACATATTTCATAGCGTTGATTTTAAAACCTGCCTTTATAATCTGGTCCAGAATCGCACCGATGTGCCCGCTTGCAACCGCATCGGGCTTAATCATCGTAAAAGTTTTATTAGTACTCATTTTTATATGGTGTTGTGGAAGTCCATCCCCAACAGCCTATAATTCAATACAGATGCAATAAGCATGCCCATTTTTTTCTGCGCCGAATAATAAGCTATCAGACCTAAACAATTTGGGCGCAAAAGTAGCTTTTTGCAACGGAAACATAAAGGCTTTTACATTAATTAACATTTTGTATTTGATTTATTTATTTAGCTTTGCAACTCTTTTTTAAAAACGGATGTTAGATACTGCCTCGCTTATAAAACTACTAGCGCAGCCACAAAAAATAGTGATTACTACCCATCATAAACCTGATGGTGATGCTATGGGCTCGTCGCTGGGATTATATCACTACCTTATACAGCAGGGGCA
>JAZJZL010000073.1:11443-45672 GCA_040389845.1 Bacteroidota bacterium | reverse complement strand
AACCGAATAGCTGCCTGTGGATGGCTTAGCGCCATTTTTTGCATTAAGCTGAATATTGACTTTTTGTCTCGATGAATAATTCTGCTTGTCCGATTTTATACCGAGCGTGGTTTCGTAGTGGTTTTCGATAAAGGCCAGCCTTTCATTCAACGGTTCGCCTGTTGGTGATAGCAAAGTAAACTGGATTATACCAGTCGGAAATTTTTTTTTGGGGATAGCTGCTGAAAAATATTTATTATCCGAGTTATTTTCAACGGCGTAATAAACCTTATCGCAAGCCTGGGCAGCCAATCTCACTTTTTGCATAGGGCTGTTGCCGCCGCCTGCTATCCTTATTCTTAATGTGTCCGAGTTTGTATTGTTAAGGCTAAGGGTATAACCGGTCGCTTCTGCTTTCGGTAGGTCTAATACTGTAGTAGTACCGTCTGCGAATGTAATATTGGCTTTGTAAGTTTTTCCGGCTTTCGGTACGAGTGCAAAACTGCCCATTCCCGCGTGGCTGGACTCAAAACTGGTTATTTCCTCGCCGGCATCATCAGTTACGGTGCCCTTAATAGCCTTCCCCAGCCCATCAGGCCCGGTTGCTTTAAAAGCTATTTTAGAATAGTTACCGGCCACCAGACTGCCGCCCTCCGGCAAAAACTGTATATCAATTTTGTTAGTTTGTTTGGTTAAAGTTTTATTTTTCGCCTTTACAGATTCCCCGCTTTCCGGTGTGCGTTTTGGACTAATATTGCCCACCGCAACTATTTTTTCAAATAACGCAGCATAATCTTCATTCCGCATCCAGTTGGTATACGCACGCACTCTGTAGTTACCGCTTTTTAAGCTGTCAGCTAATATAAAATCGCCCGACGCTGTGCCGGCGGTTATTTGCAGCTTAAGTGATCTTGCAATTTTATTGTCCGGATTGATCAACTCTGCGTACAATATCCCGCTTAAGGCCGACAGCTTATTTTCTGCACCCAAGGTTACATAGGCTTTAAAATAAATCGTATCGCCTATGGCGTAGTAAGGTTTATCGAATTGAAGGTAAGTTTTTTCAACGGTATACTTAACGTTCAGGCTGGTCGGGTTGATAGATTGACTGAATAACAGCCCCGGTATAAACAAAAAGACCATGCAGAAAAACTGATTCAGACTTAATTTTATATTATTCGTATTTGCTTTTTGAAGTAATGCGATCAAAGGCATAGGTCGTTGGTTAAGTACGACTATAAAACTAAGAATTAAGTTGATGATAAAAAACTTCTTCTGTAATTTTTTATTTCTTGTTCCCGCCACACTAGTACTTAACAAGCATTTAACGGGCCGCTTTTATTCTACCTTATACCTGTACACCTGTCTTCCCAACTTTCCTTCTATATCTATCCCTTCAATAACTACCTTATAAGTGCCCTTGCCGTCGGCATTAAAGAAATCGAACGAGGCTTTGCCATCCAGGCTGGTCACTATTGTAGGGTTCCAGTAGATGGTGCTGCGCAGGTCGGCTATTTTTTCGTTGGTGTGGGGGTTATCATATTGCGGGGCGTAAAATGTACGGGCAACGTAAAAACCCTTTGGCGCATAGGTAACCACGCCGGGCGCATACTTATAATAATTGTTTATTTTATGGCCGGGCTTTAGGGTAATAACTATTACGCCCGCCGCACCTTTGGAGCCATATATCGCAGTATTGTGTAAATTATCCAGCAACTCCACGCTTTCAACATCCGCCGGGTTAATATTATCAAGCATGCCGGGTTCCTGCTCCTGCATGTTGCCGTCAATAATTACTTTCATGGGGTTTCTAAATTCCATGTCTTCAGATTTATTCGGCGCTTTTTCTATATCCATAGCGCTTAGCCTGCGCACATATAAGTAACCATGTTTAAAAACGATATTGCTGGTAGCAAGCTTGGCCCTCAGGCAATCGGTAAGCCGGCCACAGGCCAGTGTTTCTAAATCTTTGGCGGTTAAAGTCTGGTCGGCGCTGCCTTTTCCGTTAAGGTTTTGGGAGTGTTTAAATTCATCCGGCCCTTTTTTATCTTTTACGTCAACTTCCCGCAGCAGCAGTGGGTGCTGGTTAATGCCATACTTCTGCAATTCCATGGTAAACTGCTTCGCGTTCTGTATATAGGCCGACATATCTATTTCGGCTGTACTGTTATTCACCAATTTAATACCGCCGGGCGCCCGACCTTTTCCGTCTGTCAAAGGCGCATTATCAGGTGTATCTATGGTAAGCTCAACGTCGTCCTGGCCTTTGGTTACCCTGGCCTGCACCACAAACTTTATACTGTCGGCAAATACCAGGTTCTTAAAGGCAAATTTTCCTTCGGCATTGGTTGTTGTGTCCTTAAAAAACGTACCACCGGTTTTTGCAAACAAGGTAATTTTTTGATTGACCAGCGGTTTGCCGCTTTTTTTCACCGTTCCGGATATGGTTAAGGCTTTTTCGGCAGCATAAACACGGGTTATACTATCGCGGCCCAACACAGGCTTCCATTCAAACCGGCGGTAGCCCTGCGTTAGCATTAACAGGTCAAGGTCGGCGCTGGTTTTATCGCTGGTATTGGTAAAATAATAATTGGGTTTTTCTATATAGCCTTTCAGGTCCGACGTGAGCAGCAGGTTCGATAATATGGTGTTTTCATTCAGCTCATTCGCCGGCACTTTTGATTCATCGGTAACCGACACCGAAAAATTACCCACCGTAAGCAGACCCGCCTTGTTTTTAGCTTCCAGGTTGATGGTTACTTTCTTCCGGGTAGCATAAGCTGTTTGGGGTGATGATATATCCAGCTTCAGTTGGTCATCGTTATTCACAAAAACAAGCCGTTCATTCAGCGGAAGTCCGTCGGCATTAAACAAGGTAAATTGCGCAATCCCGGTAGGAAATTCGGCCTTAGATACGGTGATATTAAATTGCTTGCTGTCCGCGTTTTTAGCCGAAAAATAAATAACTCCGCCAGATTGCCCCACAAGGCTCAGCTTATCCAACGGGTTTTGTTTTCCGCCGGTTACACTAATGCTGATGGCCGCCGGGTTGCTGTTATCAATATTAAGGTGATAGCCGTCGTCGGCAGCCTTTGGTAAATCAAGTGTACCGGTGCTACCGTCAGCATAAGTAATGCCGGCCTTGTACGTTTTACCTGCCACAGGTGTAAACTCAAATTCGCCCATACCCAAATGTGCAGCGGCAAAGGTGGCTACCGGCTTGTTCTCGTTATCTATAACCATTCCCTTCACATTCACCCCAAAACCATCCGGCGAAACCGCCTTAAAAGCTATTTTATTTTTTACGCCATTCAACAAGCTCCCTCCTTCAGGCAAAAATTGCACGTCCGGTTTAGCCGCCGGAGCAGCGCTATGCGAATTACTAACCACTGCCCCGCCGCTTTCCGGAACCCTGGCAGCCGCCGCACTACCAATAGGGATAACCTTTTCAAAAGTATTGTCATCGCCGCCATTGCGCATCAGGCTGGTGTAGGCACGCAGGCGGTAATTGCCGGGCTTGAGGGTATCAGGCAGGGCAAAATCACCCCAGCCCAGGCCATTGCTTAATTGTATTTTCTCCCAGAGGCTTATTTTATTTCGGTCGTTAATAAGCTCTACATTTAACACCTCGCTCTGTTTTGATAATTCGTGCTTCGCCATATCGGTTACATAGGCTTTATAGTAAATGGTATCGCCCGTGGCATAGTAAGGTTTATCTAAATGCAGGTAAGCTTTTTCGGTATTCAGACCCTTATAAACAGCCAGCTTTGCCGCCAGGCTTTTCACCAGCACGGTATCCGGCATAATCGCACCGGTTTGGCGCGGCTCAAAATCAAGGGGCAGCATGTCGGCAATCCGCAGTCTCGACCATGCGCCTTCATAGTTCAGCGCCTGCTGGTTAAGCAGCACATTATTTTTATCGAACAGTGCCCGCGGAAAAGTAAAGGTCACCAGGGTATTATCTATATTATCCAATGCTGATATTTTAGCTACCGGTACCATATTTACCCGGTGATATTTATTGTAGCTGATATACAGTTCAGAATTTTTCAGCCCAAGCGCATATCGCCCCTTTTCGTCCGGCCCGGATATCAAATCCTTTTTTGTAAGCGCCCCGGGAGATAGCTTTTCCGCCGTTTTTGGGAGCTTTTTTTTCTTCACCCAATAATTCAGCGAGTCGGAGTTGGCATCTGCCGATGCAAGGTAGATTTTCAGCTTTGCATTAACCAGGCTATCAGATGGTCTGTCAGCATTCATCGGCAGGCGCATCGCTTTAAAACCCTCCTGCTCGAGCTTATCATTAACCGCGGCGCTTAAAAAATGAGCAGGCGAACCTTCATATGCCTCTTGCCTGCTTTCCTGCCAAACCTGCTCCTGCAAGGCTGTACCTTTTAATTTTTCAAAAAGCGCAAACCCCGAATAGCTTACAGACCGTTCCTCGCCATTGCTTAAGGAAAAGTTTTTTATAAGATATTTGATTTTGTAGCCGAGCGCATTATTCGTCACTACCAAAAAATCGTTGGTTAATGCTGTTAGCGTGCTAGTATGATCATCGTAATGCAATTCAAGCACTACGGCGTTTTCTATTTTAGACGCTTTAGCCCGCGCCGATGAGCCTAAAAATTCATTTTTAAAAAGCGCAAGGTTTTTATTGAATGCTGTTTGGGTATTTTCTGGCGATGATACGTCGGGAGCAGGGGAGGGGGCTTTTACCGCCAGGCTAATTGGCTGGATAGCAATATTGCTGCCCTCAACGTTAACGCTTTGATTATAAATGTTAACACCGGCCGCTGCAATTACCAAATCATAATGCCCCGGCTTTATATTTTTTAACGAGAAGACACCGCTAACGGCAAGGGTTTTGCTGCTGATGGTTGTATTGCTCAGAAATACAGTAGCGCCCGCAACCGGTTTGCCGCCTGCCTGGCTAGTCACCTTGCCTGTGATTGTAACCTGGCTAAAAACCGCAAACGGAAAAAAAAATAACGACAACAATAAGGCTCTGCCCATAAATCTACTTTATTGAAACGGCACACCACTGGCATTGCCGAACCACAGTAAAACATCACCATCAACAGATAAGGGAGTAATAGTTAATAGCTTCTTCTCGCTGTAGTCAAATTTAATTACAAGTATTTGAATTAGCAATTCAGCAAGAGGGGGATTTTAAGGGGGATTTGTGTTTGCGTTAAGCCTAAAGAACCCTAAGGGTTCTATCTGTCAGCGCAGGACAGGCGCGAACATACGATTCAAAACCCATGAATGCAGGAAATTTACGGCCTGTTTTTACCCGCAGTTCCAAAAAATGTGGAAAACAGGGTTGCCAAAGGTGACCATTTTTCAAAAGTAATAACAGTTAAATAATTAATAATAAAGTAATTAACTAAAAATGAGGGTTACCATTGTTTTCCACATTATGGCAACCTAACGTAACCCAATTCCTCCAGTTGTTGCAGCGTTTTGGCGGGATGGGTGCGGCCATCTTTAAGGAGGTAAACTGTATCGCTTACGTCAAGCAGGTGGTTGTACATATGATCGGTTACCAGGAAGCCCTTGTTCGCCTTTTCTTCCAGCAGAAATTGCTTTACATTATCTATCTGGATAGGGTTAAGATGGGTAAATGGCTCATCGAGCATGGCAAATAGTGAAGGCGTTTTTACTACGATGTAAAGTTCCAGCGTTCGCCACTGCCCGCCGGATAGCTCCTGCACTTTCAAACCGTGCCGGCCTTCAAATTCGGGGAAACGATTGTTTAAACCGGCAGCGCTTAGCCTAAAATCGTTTAATACCTTTTTTACCGTTAATTCTTTGGGAATGAAATTAAACTGGGGAAGATACAGCAGCAGGTCTGGCCGGGTATTTACTTTACGGGTAAATTCGCCATCAAAGCGTATGGAACTGATTGACGATTTGAGCGAGCCCAGTATGATGTTCATTAAACAGGTTTTGCCTTGCCCGTTGCGCCCCAGCAAGCCGGTTATTTTACCGGTTTCGCATTTCATATAAACATCGCTCAGGATTCGGCGCGTGCCGAAATCAAGCTGGATGCCGTCTGCTTCGAGGGTGTGTATCATTTTTTATAATATACGTAGACATGGATTAGTAAAACGCCCCAAAGTATAAGTTTGAAAATATCGCCGGATATGCCTATCGTCAATTGCAGGAGGATGAATATCAGCCAAACAAAAAAATCAAATGCCGAAGTGGCGAGTATCAGCCTGAGTTTGGTAATGCCCAGGTTTTGATAATAATACAGCTCATTCTTTTTATAATGAATGGCTGTATAAAATATCATCATCATACTGATTGTTTTATACCAAAAAAATACAAATACCAGCGCCTGCCCATTTTTACCGGCCATCGCCAGTAAATAAATACAGCTAAGCGTAACCAGGAAATTCGCTAAAAATACGCTGCCATAAAACCTTGTGATAAGTTTAATTGTGCGCATTAAATGTATTTTAGGTAACTCATATTTTTACCAGGCTGTAGGTTATTACAATCAATACCGACCATAACCCAAAATCAAACAAGCCGATTGTCAACGCCAGTTTCTGTTTTGAAAGACCAAGGTTTTGGTAGTAGTACAGCTCTTTTCTTTTGGATGCAAAGGCGATGTAAATCATCAGTGCAAGCGCCACCAACTTTCCCCAGAAAAAGGTACCGATTAGCTTATTGGCCTGGTCGCGATGAGACGCAATGGCATAAACGCTGACCATCGTCATCAAAAAATTGACCGGAAATATGCCGCGTGAAAAACGTGCGATTAGCGTTAAGTTGCGCATCGGTTGTGATAACGCAAATTCAGTTAATAACTTATGCTTTAGTTGAATTAATTCTCCGGCAGAACGGCACTTTCTTCAGCGGAGTGGCTATCCTCAGTTTTTAGCTTCGATACCAGCCATACTATCATCACCCCAAAAAAAGCAATAATACCGAACGACCAGCGTATGCTGGACGCATGGGCAATATACCCCACAAATGGCGGCACCAGCAAAAAACCGATATATCCGACCGTAGAAATTGAAGCCAGTGCTGACGAGCTGCTCATGTTTTTCGACTTGCCGGCGAGGCTGAAAATCATCGGCACCACGCACGATACGCCTAAACCAACCAGCACAAAGCCAAGCATTACAGTAATGGTAAACGGAAATAGCACGGCCAGCATCAATCCAAAAAAAATGAATATGCCGCTGAATTTCAACACCGACTTTATGCCTACAGCAGTTACAAGCTTGTCGCCCACAAAACGGCCCGAGGTCATGGCTATCATGTACACCACAAAGGCAGCTGTTGCAGCGGCTTTTTCGGCATGCACGGCTTTCTGAAAATAAATGGCGCTCCAGTCGTACATGGCATTCTCACAAGCCATACTGGCAAAACATATCAGCGAAAATTTAAGCAGGTATTTATCAGGCAGCGAGAAAACACGTTTCTTGCTTTGGAGGATAGGTTTTTGGTTGATAGTATCTTTAATGAAATAAAAGGTAAGCACAAACAGCGCTATGCTCACAAACAAAAAATGGTAATGTATGCCCACACTGTAATATACCATCAGGTAGCCCACAGCTGCCCCGGCAAACCCGGCCAGGCTCCATATACCGTGAAACATGGCCATTATGGATTTACTGTACAGTGCCTGCACCGCTACGCCCTGTGTATTTATCGACAGCGTCATGAGGTTGCGCGCGGAACCGAAGCAAAACAGCATAACGGCCAGTTGCCAGGCCACGTTTGAATAACCGATTAAAACGATTATAACACATAGCCAAACAGAGCCAAAAAGCATTACCGCCCTGCTGGTGTAGCGGCTAAGCAGCCAGTTTGTTACCGGCATAGTAAGCATCAGGCCTATAGGCATGGCAAATAATATAGTGCCCAGCTGCGCCTCGTTTAAATTGAGCTGATGTTTAATGGTAGGAATACGCGATGCCCACGTAGCATACCCGAAACCCGAGATAAAATAAAAAATAGCGCACCCGATGCGCAGCTGCAAAGGTGTTTTGTTATGATTGAGCTGTTCGTCCACTTAAATGCTTAGGGACGCTAATTTACAAATTAATGTTGAGGAGGGCGGGATGAACGTGCTTTTGTCCACCGTTTTCGCGATGGGTGTTACCCATCGCTGACAGATGTAACCCCTTCGGGGTATTTGATTTGTCCTACGATGTAGAATTTACCTTAATTTGAGAACCCTGTAAGGGTTCAGTCTGCCAGCGCAGGGCATCGCCCTGCGTCCCCAGGACAGGTCTCAAACATGCATGGCCTGCGCCTAACGCCATAAGATATTCAAAGGCCTATTTCCCACCACCGCCACCACCATTATCATCCGGCACCGGCATACCATTATCATCCTTATTTTTATCTTTCTTAAATTCCAGCTTGCCGAATTTGTAGCTCAAACTTATCCCAAACGACCGGAAAGGTATCTGCCTCAGGTTATCCTGGTTAAAATTGCTGCCAAATGTGGTTGAGTGCTGATTTACGTATTGTGCAAACGGGTTTGCCGCGGTTAAGCCTATGCTGGCCTTTTTATTGAGGAACTGCCTGCGCACCGCGAAATTGTAAAACGAAAATGCCGGGTTAGTGCCCTGTATGCCTTTTTGCGATGATCGGTAGTTGATAAAAAATTCGGCAGCAAAATCATCTGCAAACTGGTAGGATGCATTTAAGTTAATGCGATAGGTAAAACCACTTACCTGCGGACTGCCGGGATTGTTGGTGATCCTGTCAGCAAAAAACATATTCGAGCGCAGGCTGAGCTTACCGGTTACCGGCAGCGAACCAAAAAGATTGATACCCGTGGTAGCTTCGCGGCCGATATTGTAGCGCTGGTTAAGCGATACATTATTGTAGGTGGAGTCGCCAATTTTTAAAGACGGATAAAAGGTTGTGAAGCCCTGTATATCATCAGTATTGTACCTGTAAAATGCAGCGATATAAATGTTGGCGCCTTTTTCGAAGGATTTATTGTAGCCCAGTTCAAAATTATGCCCTAACTCCGGTTTCAGGTTCGGGTTTCCGGTGCTGATGTTGTGCGGGTCGCTGATGTTGTAGAACGGGTTCAGGTCGCGATATTCGGGGCGTTCAAGCCGGTACGAATAGCTAAACTTAATGGTTTGCGACTTATCCAGCTTATGCGATAAAACAAACGAAGGCGCAAATATGCCGTATGATGGTATCACCGTATTCGGAAAATCAGAAGTCGAGCTGGTATGCTCGTACCGCAAACCCGCCTTGCCATCTATGAAATTAAAAACTGAAAAGGAGGCTGATAAATAATAGGCGAAAATATTCCGCTTATAGTTGAAAGCGTAAGTTTGAAAAGGGTTGGGTACGTAAGTGCCGTTCAACAATGACTCCGTTACCACCGTATTATTCAGGTTTTCGATAACCGCCTTGCCGCCCGTCTCCAGGGTAAGATCCTTACTGATGGGCTGTGAATAATCTACGGTAATATCCGTTTCGTTGCTTTTGCCGGGGTTGTTGCTGATTGAGCCTGTTGCAGGTGAAACCGGATTTAAATAATCCTGCTCAAGCGCATAGTTAAGTGTGTTGTTGCCGTAGCTGGCGTTATATAGTATATTAAGTTCCTGCCCGTCTTTGTCGAATGTCTTTTTATAGCCCAGGCTCCATTCTTTCGAATTAAATGCGAACCGGCTTTGGGAGTGGCTCAGGCTTAAAGTATCTGCTATAAGGTTATCTAATGGTGAATATATGGCCTGATTGATGTTGGTACTGCCGTTATTGTGGTTGCCAAAATGATTAAATCCCACCGATGCGGTCAGCTGGTCTTTAGGTGTAATGTCCCAATTAAAGCTGATACCAGACTCATAGCCGCTCCTTTTAAAAGCGCTGCTGCCATGTTGTAGCAAATGAGTTATGGTATCGCGCGTCTGGCTATACGAAGTACGGTCGGTAGAGTTTAGCGCTGTACTGTTCAATTGCTCATTGCCGCTAAAAAATGCATTTACGCCGAAATTGCCTTTGCGGGCATTAAGATTGAAAGAGCCGTTTTGGAGCCGCGTGCCTGCCGAAAGGTTAACACTGCCGTTTATGCCCTGCACTTTGCTATCCTTCAAAATAATGTTTACTATACCGCCCGTGCCTGCTGCATCATACTTTGCTCCCGGACTGGTTATTACTTCGATATTTTTTATCTGGCTCGCGGGGATGGACTGCAATGCATCAGCCAGGCTGGCCCCGAAAATGGTTGACGGCTTTCCGTTAATCAGGAACCTGACATTTGCATTGCCCATTAACTCCACGTTGCCATCAATGTCAACCGTAATCATCGGCACTTTTTTCAGCACATCCAGCGCCACACCGCCCTGTGCGGTTAAATCATTGCCAGGATTGTAAACCAGCTTATCTATTTTATTTTCAACTGTTGGGGCGCTGCCTTGTATAGTTACTCCTTTTAATTGATGTTGGATGGGCGACAACAATAAATTATCGAGCGATAAGCTTTTGGCGGTTGCGTTTATTATTAAATGCTGTAAGGTGAGGCGCTTGTAACCCATAAAATCTACGGTTATGGTGTATTCGCCGGCAGCAATATTGTCTATTTTAAAACCCCCTTTGGGGTCGGTGCTGGCACCGTTAAAAGGCGACGCATTACCCTGCTTGTAAATGCTGATGGTGGCGTAGTCAACAGGTGCTTTAGTTAGCGAGTCGGTTACCTTGCCCGTTATTTTGCCTTTATCAGCTTGCCCGTTTTGGGCGTGCAAATTTAAAAACGCAGTTATTAAAACAATAAGAAAGGCAATTTTTTTCATCAATACTTTGTTAGCCCGGCAAAATTGTAGCTTAACATTGGATTAATATTGAATTTTCAGAAAGGCTTCAGGAATATATAAAACGGCTATGGAAGAATTTTGCCTAATTGCTTGCCAGCACAACATCATTGGGTTTAATTAAGCGTACAACCTGCACAAAGCGGCGTTTGTAGGTCGAGTCCATTTCGGTAATGGTTACACCATGTTCTTTACCCGAGGTGGAATGGATAAATTTAAAGTCGTCGCCGATATTGCTAACAACGATACCTACATGGCCAATCCTGTGCTTGTGTGTCGGGCTGGTAAAAATGATGATATCGCCGGCACGGGCATCTTCGTAGCTTACTTTTTCGCCAACATCAATAAACTCGGGCGAAGAGCGGGGGACTTTAAAGTTGAAGCTTTTAAAAACATAGCTCACAAAACCAGAGCAGTCGAAACCGCGGTCAGGGTCGGATGTTGCAGAGCGGTACCTTGTACCGATAAGTGTTTCAGCAAAATTCACCAGGCTATCGCCGGAAACGCTGTCGGCAATCGCCGAATTATCGTAATGTATAACAGTATGCGATTCCTCGTAGGCAACTTCGCGGTGATGTTTTTTGGAAGATTTGTGTGATTTGGCAGCCTTGTGCGATTTGCTCGATTTAGCCTTACGCGGCTTCCCCGCGTATGCGTTGCTTGCCAATGTGGCAACCAGTAATAGGAGAGTAATTAGGGATAATTTTTGTCTCATACTTACGGCCGCAAGATATTAGAATTATCTTAAAGCACGCAATTTTTGTCAAAAAAATGTAAAACAAATTTTGATCGATTTGGTATCAATCTAAAGGTCAGTCTTATAGCTCAAAATGCAACTTTAGCTACTTTCGCCGACAGCAAAGTGCAGTTTCTTTCGGACCTCCCGACTTCTTTAAAAAATCAACACCACACTCCCCCCTATAATCATAAGGGCCCCTATAGCCTGCTTAACGCTAAGCGACTCCTTTAAAAACACGACGGCCAGAACAATGGCCAACGCAACGCTCAGTTTATCTATCGGCGCAACTTGCGAAACCTTGCCCAATTGCAAGGCCTTGAAGTAGCATATCCACGACAGCCCCGTAGCGCACCCGGACAAAACCAGGAAGAACCAGTTGATTTTAGTAAGGCTACCCATTGTACCGGCGCTGCCCTTGAAAAAAACGATAGCCCATGCAATCAATAAAATTACTACCGTACGTATGGCAGTTGCCAGGTCGGTATCAACCCCCTTAATGCCAACTTTTGCAAATATTGCAGTTAAGGCCGCAAACAAGGCCGAGAGTAAAGCGTATATCCACCACATAATAACTAAGATTTGTAGGATTAAAAGATTGAAGGATTTTATTCCACAAAGATAATTTATAAACCTGTCGTAAAATTGTCGTGAAAAATCCTAAAATCCATTTAATCCTATGAATCTTAGTTCTAATCGGTGAAATCATTCTCCAATCGGTGTAATCACAAATACAATAATTATCCAAAATCTGTTATTACATTTATCAGAAAATTTGTTTTGAAGATACTGATTGTTGAAGACGAGCAAGGCCTGCGCGAGAGTATTGAAGAGTATTTTTCGGAAGCCGGCAATATTTGCGAAACCGCCGCTACTTATCAAAGTGCGTTGGCCAAAATAAGCATGTACCGTTATGATTGTATCCTGCTGGATATCACCCTGCCCGGTGGTAACGGCCTCGATATCCTGACTAATCTAAAGGAAAATAGTCATCCTGACGGCGTCCTGATTATCTCTGCCAAAAACTCACTGGATGACCGTTTACAAGGATTAAATATCGGTGCTGACGATTACCTGGTCAAGCCATTTCACCTGTCGGAATTAAAGGCGAGGGTGTCAGCCATTATCAGGCGCAAAAGCTATAACGGCAGCAACTTGCTGGTATTTAACGAAATTACTATCGATTTGCTGGCGAAAGAGGTTAAGGTGGGCGCTAATCCTGTTAAATTTACCCGCAAGGAATTTGCGCTGCTATTATATTTCATTGCCAACAAGGGAAAGGTAGTCTCAAAAAACGCTATTGCCGAGCACCTTTGGGGCGATGGTATCGATATGGCAGATAACTTCGACTTTATTTATTCGCACATTAAAAATATCCGCAAAAAACTGATCGAGGCCGGCTGTAAGGACTATATTTATGCGGCCTATGGCATGGGCTACAAGTTTGCGGATAAATAAATGAAGCTCCTCACCCGATACAACCAGGTTAACCTCATCACCACTATCATCGTGATGCTGATAACCGGCTTTATTTATTACCAGGCCATCAGCTATATTTTAACCGGGCTAAAGGATAAAGACCTGGTAGTTGAAGAACAGGAGATATTCGACTACGTAAAGCTAAACCATTCGCTGCCGCAAACCTTTGAATCAAACGATCAGCAAATAACGTTCGCTTCTGCGGCACCCGGCTCGGTAAAGCGAGAGTTTATTAATACCGAATATTTTAAAAAGGACGAGGGGCGCAAAAAGCACAAAAAAGATTGCGGCGAATACGAAGCCGGTCGCGGCCTGATAAGCTCGGTTACGGTAGGCAACAGGTATTACAAGATTTTAATTATTGTTTCGAAAGTAGAAACGGAAGACCTTATCCGCCTGATATTCTTTATAACCATCGGCGTTATCCTGTTGTTGCTGGCTGTGCTGCTGGTTACTAACCGGCTGATATTAAACCGCCTTTGGCAGCCCTTTTATAATATGATGGGCGAGCTGCGCATCTTTAACGTTGCCGATGAGCATCAAATTCCCGAACTTAAAACATCCATCGATGAGTTCAAGGAACTAAACAAAGCGATACTTGACATGGCCGCCAAAGCTAAGCACGATTATCGTGACCTTAAGGCCTTTACCGAAAATGCCTCGCACGAATTAATGACGCCTATTGCCGTTATCAACTCCAAGCTCGATACCCTTATACAAAGTGAAAATTTCAGCGATGCCCAAAGTAAGCTGCTTGGCGATTTGTATAGTGCTGTATCCAGGCTGCACCGGCTTAACCATTCATTGTTATTGTTGGTAAAGGTAGAGAACCGGCTGATGCACGATAAGCACCAGCTCAATCTTCGCGAAATGACCGAGGAAATGGTGAATCAGTTTGAGGAAATATTTAATGATAAAAATATTAAGGTAAGCACTGTGCTCGGAAAAAAGGAAATTTACGCCAGCCGCTACCTTGCCGAAATACTGTTAAGTAACCTCATCAGCAACGCCATCAGGCATAACCACAATGGCGGTGAGATTATCATTAGCCTTACCAATGATACCTTCGCCATAAAAAACACCGGCGACAGCGAGCCGTTGCCTGCAGAAAAGATCTTTACCCGTTTTCATAAATCATCCGGCTCCGAGGGCAGCGGCCTGGGATTAACGATTTCGAGAGAGATTTGCGAAAATTTTGGGTTTAAGCTGGAGTATAGCTTTGACGAGGGATTTCATGTGTTTGAAATCATATTTTAACGTTGTGTTTTTCGCGCAAATGCTGCACCTGCTGCTTGTTATCAGCTGATTTATACCATATTTTTGATTAAGGCTATCTTGCAAGCGGACTACGCAGTGAATTATTTAATGCGTAAGCTGCCTTAATAAAAACAAAAAACCTCACACCTTGTGGGCGTGAGGCCAAAAATCACAACAATTGTTTAACCTTTCGGTCAATTCCTAACTGCAATATGATTCTGTATTTAAAACGTTACAAACGAGGCTTTTGTTTTGTAACTAGCGGTTATTTTTAAAAAAAAATTGACACTGTTTTTGTGAGGCAACATGCGGAACCTGCTAAAAAATAATTAGCCTGTTTTAAAACATGGTAAATAGAAAATTCACTCTATCTTTATGTCGTAAATTATAAACCTAAAAAATATATTTATTATGAAAGCAGTATTTCAATTAAAGGCATTAACATTTTTATTGCTTGCCTTTTTTGTAACCACAACGGCAATGGCGCAGGAAAAACCAGCCAGCCCGCACAAAGGGGTTAAAGGTAAAGTTGGTGCAGCCACCATTACCATCCGTTACGGAAGCCCTTATGTAAAAGGCCGTAAAATATGGGGCGGCTTAGAGCCTTATGGTAAAGTTTACCGCGCAGGCGCTGATTCAGCAACTACCTTTACTACCGATAAAGACATTATGGTTGAAGGTAAATCGCTTAAAGCTGGTAAATATGCATTTTTTGTTATCCCGGTTGAAAAAGGGCAATGGACCGTGATTTTTAACAAAACTGCCGAGCAATGGGGCGCGTTTAAGTACGATGAAAAACAGGATGCTTTACGTGTAATGGTTACGCCAAAAATGCATGCCATGACCGAGTCGCTGACTTATGTTATCACCAAAAGCGGCGTAAGCATGGATTGGGATAAGATCAGTGTCCCGGTTTCGATAAAATAAGGGCAATCGAAACTAACAGCAAAAAAGCCTCCCGGATTTCCGGGAGGCTTTTTTGTGCGCCAAATCCGGCGTATTGCTATATTTACCGCTCATGCTAAATACCCACGGCAAACGGACTTTAAAAATAAGAGCTATTACCATAGCCGCGCTGGCAGTTGCTATTTATTTGCTGATGTTGTTTGCCGGCTATCCGCAGGCGGTGGAGCGCTTTTTTTCGGAAGGAATTTATCCGGCGATATGCTTTATGCTGCACCCGGTGCTGAATATATTTCCGTTTAGTATTGGCGATGTTCTTTACATCCTGGTAATCGGTTGCCTGCTGTATGCCTTTGTTAGCTTTATAAAACTGCTTTTTAAAAAAGAGTTTTTAACTGCGGGTTTCCGGGTGCTGAAACTTATAATTAAGGTGCAGGTAGCCATATTGGTTTTCTATTTGTTTTGGGGGATGAATTACTTCCGGCCATCTGCCGGAGAAAGACTAAACCTGCGCGATACCAGTTATACCACCGGCAAGCTAAAAGCGGTTACCGCAATGCTTATCGACAGTGCCAACGCCACACGCGCACGCCTCACTGATGCCGACTTGAAACAAAGTAATGATTCCATTTATGAATCAGCCGTAAAGGCTATCCGTAAGCTGTCATCCGACTCGGCTAAGTTTCGCGCTTATCACCCTGGCATAAAGCCATCACTGCTTACTCCCTTGCTCAACTATATCGGCACATCGGGCTATTTTAATCCTTTCAGCGGCGAGGCGCAGATAAATTACCAGATGCCTGTATTTAACAGGCCGGTAGTGGCCTGTCATGAAATGTCTCACCAGATGGGATACGGCCCGGAGGATGAAGCGGATTTTGTAGGTTTTTTGGCGGGAGTAAATTCAAACGACAAACTGTTGCGCTATTCTGCTTATCACCTTGCTGTAGATGAATTTATGCATGCGCTGTATTACCGGGATAGCCTGGAGAATAAAGCCCTAAAGCCCCGTGTGTCAAAAGCTGTACACCAGGATTTTGTGGATGAGCGTAAGTACTGGGCGGCTTACCAAAGCAAGCTTAACGTTATTACCGGCGTTTTTTACGACCATTATTTAAAAGTCAATAATCAGCCCCAGGGCCTGGATACCTATAACCGCATGATATTGCTCGTAATGGCGAAGTACGGGAACGGATTGTAGTTCATAGTTGATGGTTCATAGTTCATGGCAGCTGCATTAGCGGGCTGCGTCCTGTCTTAGCTCCTGGCTCTTTTTCCGGCCATGAACCATGAACTATTAACCATCAACTGCTCAAAGAACCGCTCCTGCCGTAGTAAACTTCAAATCATTATCGCCTGCCAGGGCAACGGTTGCATAGCCGTTATCGTTGATGAATAGCTTTTCGCTTTCGGCCCGTACGTGGAGCTGATCGACAAAAAATTCACCCGAAACCCGGATAGCCGCCAGGGGCATATTCACTTCCAGTTCGGCCACTATGTTGTGCTCCAGGCTCATAGCAGTATCATAGTCCATTTGGTGTACGTGGATAATGGTCGAGCCGTCAAGTCGCAATACTGTAACACTGTCGCGTTCTACATTAACCTTGTAAGGCGACCCGGTTACAGATTGGTTTGACAAGATGGTAACTTGTTTGCCATCCGTGTCTTTAACATCTATATCTATGTCAAGGTGGGCATCGCCCGTAGCTCCCTGCGACACGGAGTTAATTCTTAACAGGGGCTTCCAGTTGCCTTCGCTGCCATAGCTGATGGTTTTGCCCCGTACAACAAATGCATTGGAGCCAATAATAAATGCGTATTTCATAGCTGTGTGGTTTATAAAGATTATAATAACACAAGCGGCAAAAATGTTTATTTTATTTTTTGAAAATGGATAGCGGTTTTAACCACAGGGGTACAGCGTTGAAAAACACGGAGGGCACAAACAAAGATTTTGTATCGCTGATGAAGGCGGATCACGCTGACGCTTGTTTTATAAGTTTATTTCAAAATACCTGGATCATCAGCGTCATCTGTTAATCAGTTAACATCTGCGATTATATTTCAGTGATAAAAAAAATGCGTTCCGTATCTCACCCCGGAACGCACACAACATCATGTCTCAAATAATGCTGATCAACTAAATCTCAGATAACATGTTTATCATCATCCAAGGTCTTTATATTACTGACTTTCAGGTCTGTAAACTATATTTTAACCTTTAGGCAATTACTATCAAAAGCTATACCTAATTATGCAATTTCACCCTATATTAGATTTTGAATAATATGCCAAACGTTTGCAAGTTGCAAATATTATATTTAATAAGTGTTATTTTAACAATAATTTTCAAAATCACGCAAAAGTGGCATATTTCCTTATAAATTGTTCAGTAAAACTGTCGTTATGATAAAAAAACAGCTGATTGCCGCCTTTATATTTTTTCCGTTTTTTGCCATCGCTCAAAAATTCAATCTAAAAGAAATATCACGGTTTAAACAGCAGGCTGCGGCAGTTACGATAGTCAGGGACAACTGGGGAATCCCGCATATTTATGGCAAAACTGATGCTAATACAGTTTTTGGGCTGATGTATGCCGAATGTGAAGATAATTTTAAAGGAATAGAACAAAACTATTTATACCAGTTGGGCAGGCAAAGCGAGGCCGATGGCGGAAAGAATTTTTATACCGATGTACAGCTTCAACTAATTGCCGACACTGCCGATGCCATTAAGGATTATAAAACGGCAGCACCCTGGTTCAGAAAATTATTGGATGCTTTTGCCGACGGTGTGAACTATTATTTATACACCCATCCGGATGCTAAACCTACTGTATTTCAGCATTTTGAGCCGTGGTATGCGCTGATGTTTACCGACGGAAGCGTATCGGCAACCGTAACCGGCGGTATCAGGCTTAGCGAAACAAAGAAATTTTATGGGGATGAGTCGGAAAAGCTGGGCGCGGTGAATCAGCCTTCTGTCGATGTAAAGGAAACAGGCTCTAATGGTTTTGCTATTGGCCCGGTAAAGTCAAAATCGGGCCATGCCTTGTTGTTTATCAACCCGCATGTGCCGTTTTACTTCCGTAGCGAGGTACAACTGGTGAGCCAGGAGGGCCTTAATGTTTACGGAGCGGTTACCTGGGGGCAGTTTTTTGTTTACCAGGGTTTTAACCAGCATTGCGGATGGATGCACACCAGCAGCAATGCTGATGTTGGCGACCTGTACGCCGAAAAAGTGACTCAAAAAGATGGCAAATGGTACTACGAGTACGATGGCAAACTAAAGCACGTAAGCGAGCGCAAGCTGGTGTTGAAAATAAATAACGGAACATCAACAGCGCAAAGGGTTATAACGGGTTATTATACCCACCACGGGCCTGTGTTAGGCAGCCGCGACGGCAAATGGCTGGCACTGAAAGCCAATAACCGCTCATACAATGCTTTGGTAGAATCGTGGCTGATAACCAGGGCCAATAATTTTGCCGAATACAAAAAGGCCATGGGCTTATTGCAGAATGCCACCAACAATACGGTGTATGCCGACGATAAAGGCAATACTGCATTCTGGTATGGAAATTTTATGCCGAAACGTGACCCGACTTATGATTGGCGGCTCCCGGTTGATGGCAGCATCACGGCAACAGAATGGAAAAGGCTGCACCCTGTTGACGAGCAGATACATGTTTACAACCCGCCAAACGGTTGGATTCAAAATTGTAATTCAACGCCTTTCGCATCGTCAGGAAAGTATAGTCCGGATATAAACAAGTACCCCGCATACATGGCGCCCGACGGGCAGAACTATCGTGCGGTTAACGCCATCAGGTTGTTGGATGATAAAAAGAAACTCACCCTTGATGATTTAATTGCTAAAGGTTATGACCATTACCTGGCCGCTTTCGATGTAATGTTGCCGCCGTTATTTAAGGCTTATGATAGTGCGCCCGACTCTGTAAAACAGAAACTTGAAGGCCCCATAAATATCATGAAGCAATGGGACAGGAATTCCGCCGCAAATTCCGTAGCGACTTCTATTGCCGTGGAATGGGGTACATTGGTAATGCGCCGGTTGCCGGCGGCTAAAACCGAAGAAGAAGGTACTTATATGACCAAACGAATAGCTGAACTAATGCAAACGCTTACTGATGTGCAACAACTTGAAATTTTTGCTGAAGCCATTAATAGCTTGAAAAGTCGTTACGGTACGTGGGAAATTAAGTGGGGTGACATTAACCGCTACCAGCGCCCGGCCGATGGCCTAACTTTTAGCGATGATGCGCCAAGCTTGCCGGTAGGAGCTGTTTCTTCAGCATTCGGGCAGCTGCCATCGTTCCAGAGCCGGACGATGAATACCAAAAAACGCTACGGCTATTCGGGTAATAGCTTTATTGCCGCTGTGGAATTTGGTACCCGTATTAAGGCAAAAACGGTAATAACCGGCGGCGAATCCTTCAATCCGGCATCAAAACACTATACTGATGAGGCTGGCATGTATATTGACGGTAAATTTAAGGATGTATTGTTTTATAAGGCTGATGTATTGAAACATGCCGAACGAACTTATCATCCGGGGGAATAAAGAGATACGGGAAGTATAGAACCAGGAGTCAGGAATCAGGAGCCAAGATAAGACACCTGTCTGTTGGGCTTGGATCACACAATTTTTTCAGGTCTCAGTTCTTGACTCTTGGTTCTCAAATCTCAATACCTATATTTGATCAATATCGAAGCACAATTACTGTTATCATGAAAAAATACCTTTTCCTTATGCCTTTAATGCTCCTGGCATGCCTGGGCATCAATGCGCAAAGTATAAAGTTTGCCGACCTGGTGTACTTTACCAGCTTAAATAACAGCGCGGTACATAACAACCTGTTGCAGGAAAATGCCTTTCGCCAGGATTACACCATAGATGTTGACGGCCACCCCATAGAGTATTTTAAAAATATAACCGGCAAGCCCAATGCTGAAAAAATTACGGTTGGCAATTTCACAAAGCTGTACAATGGCACCGTTTTACGCACCGTAAGCTACACTTCAACCGATGCGCAGTACATCGTTAATATGATTGCGCAGGCCCAGCATTACGGTCTTGGAAAAACATTCCAGGGTGCCGATGAAGCCAATAATATTTATCTTTTCGACAGTAGCTTTTACCACGTAAGTATCTACCTCCGCCGCGACCAGACATCAGGTTTGGTTGAGATTAAACAGAAAGAGTATTTGGGGTTGGAGTAATCTATAGTCTGAACCTTGATTCGCATGGTTATAAGATTAAAGGATTCCTGACTCATGCAAATCAAAATCATGAAATCCTTTAATCAGGTTAATCATGGTTCAGCTCGAGTGGTCATGCAAAATCTTCCAGCCCCCGGCAGTATGCTGCCAAACCAGCGAGTAACGGCCGGAACGTTCGGCGATGCCATTGCCGTAAAGCGTAAATCCGCCTGTCATCAATGCATAGTCTTTACCCAGCATCCGCACTTTTATATCGGTGTATTTTAGATTTTGCTTCGGCAGGCCGTCGGCTTTAAAATATGATTTTTGGTAAAGATTTTTTATACCATCCATGCCAACCGGACCGGTAGGGAACATCATAGTGGCCGATGCATCATACAGGCTTACAAAGGTATCCAGGTGACCTTTGTTCCACTCCAGCGCAGAGTTATTCATAGCATCGGTAAGCTCTTTAGTCGCATCCTGCGCTTTCACCGCAAAGCCTGTAAACAAAATGCAAAGCACCAGCAGCGACCGCATAAAAACAGATTTTTTAATATTCATGAGTTTGAGTTTAACGGGGCTGAATTTATAGAAAATTACACAGGCTTTTTTGTGCGGCAATCACTTTTTCTTCGAGGCTTTGGCTTTCGGATTAAAATCGAGTGCCAGCTTAATCCACTTTTCAAAATCCTTCTGTTTTTGAAAAGCTTCCTCGCTTACGTACACAAAATCTTTCGCCGGCCGGTCGCGCATTACCATCTGGCGGACTCCGTTTTCGTCCAAGACAGATTCTATCGCCTCGGCGCCAATGCGGCACATCATTTCGTCGCCGCTTACGCAAACGCACATCTTTCCGTTCACCATAAAACACACACCGCGAAACATTTCTTTTTCCTCCACATCAGGCAGGTGGGCAAGTGCTTCGCGTATTCTGTCGGCAAGTTTGTGATTATAGCTCATATAGTGTTTATTGGTAGCGCGGCGACGTCATGGAGTTCAATCGTATGCAATTTAGCAAACTATCTACTAATGAACTAATGAACCATTGAACTAATGAACCTTCCAATTCCCCCAAAACTCCGGCAATTCAGCGGAAACTCTAGTATAACATGTACCAGGCTCAATAAAAGCAGCCATTTTATCCCGGCATGATAATCATAAAAATATAAACTTACCGAAGCCACCCATATCACCAAAATAGCGGCTGCCCATTTTAGCGGAATGCGGTGCCAGTTAATAATTTTTGTTTTGCTGAACCAGTTAATGTAATGATAGGTATAGGCAAAGGCAATAAGCCTGGTAAGGATGATGCTGGCGCTATTGGTGTAAATGTTGATGTTTTGCCGGCGCAGGCTGGTGGTATTAAGGCTTTTAAAGTGAACATAGTTGCTGATGGCCCATTGTGATGGCGTTGTATGAAAACCGGTAAACAACAAGCAGAGCAGCACGGGGCATAACAGGAATGTAAAAAAAGCGATGTAGCCAGAAACATTTCGAAGCTTTAGTGCTCCAAGTAGCAGGAAAGCGCCTGTAAACACATATACATGTATGAGAGTGGGTATGTACAGGCCGAAGATTGTTCTTAGCAGGTTATTGGTTAGCAGGAAGTAACCGGCGGCAATAAGTAGCACAAAGGCCAAAAGCCTGTAAATATTATTGCTGATAACCAGCAGGATAAACGATAGGCCAAATGTATAATAGATTAAATTTGCATAGGGCAGTTTAAGGAGCCAGCTTATAATGGCTACCATTACTATAAAATAAATGTCGTAACTTTTTAAGGTGAAAAAACGACGGCCTTTAAGCCACGATATCTCGGTGAGATAATGCAGCGGCCCAAGTATGGCATAAGATAGCAGCACCAGCTCGAACGGAATGAACAGCGCCAGGCAAGCCGAGGCAAGCATGAACAAGGCATTTAAATAGTTTATAGAGTTCATAGTTGATGGTTCATAGTTTATGGCCGCTGCAGGTTTGTTCATAGTTCATGGTTGATAGCAGCTGCAAAGGGTATCTGCAAATTAGCTAATTTACTTTTTACTATGAACCATGAACTATCAACTATGAACAGCTTTACTTTCTACTATGAACCATGAACCATCAACTATGAACTGCACTAGGTTCAACTATGAACTTTTTTCAAAAACCTTAAAATGTATTGGAAGCACAGTCGTCTTCCCTATTAAATAACACTTAAAAAATTGATAACCGCCGTAATGCCAGAGGAAAACCACAAGACCATCATACAAGCCATTGGCGACTATGGTAAAAACTTGTTGGGTTTTATCAGACGCAGGGTGGATAATGATGCCGATGCCGAAGACATTCTGCAGGATGTTTGGTACCAGTTCAGCTCGGTGATAAACTCAGAGCCTATTGAGCAAACGGGTGCCTGGCTTTACCGTGTGGCCCGTAATAAAATAACGGACAAGCACAAAAAGCACCGGGAAACTTTGGTTGACGATATGCTGCTGGGTAGTAATGAGGATGACGATGATGCGCCGGACTTTAAAGCCATCCTGATGACAGAAACCAGCACGCCGGAAACGGAATACCTGCGCAACCTGTTTTGGGAGCAGCTGTTTATGGCGCTTGATGAGCTGCCCCCCGAGCAACGCGAAGTGTTTATGTGGCACGAGCTGGACGATATCGCTTTTAGCGAGATTGCGGAAAATACGGGTATCAACGTGCAAACCCTGGTATCGCGCAAGCGGTATGCGGTGGTGCACCTGCGCAAGCGGTTAAAACAATTGTACGAGGAAATTACACAATATTAAAAAACATTAACATGAAATCATTTTTTTATAGAAGGCGATTTATATTCATTCCATTTGGGATTGCAGCCTTCCTCACCGTCATCAGTTTTGTAGTGATGACCTTATGGAATAACTTACTACCCGATATACTACACGTTGGTGTGATCACCTTCTGGCAGGCCATGGGCATATTTGTACTATGTAAAATACTTTTCGGTTTTGGAAAAGGCGGAGGCCCCGGCCGTGGCAACTGGATGCGTCATCGCATGGAAGAAAAGTTTAAAAACATGAGCCCCGAAGAACGCGAAAAATTCCGCACCAAAATGGAAAACTGCGGCCGCGGCAGGTGGGACCATCATGGAGGGCACCCTTTCCAAAAGTATTGGGAAGAAGCGGCCAAACCGGGCGGGGAGAAACCGGCAGCTGAATAAGTCTTCAGTCGATAGTCTTGAGTCATTGGTTTGGCTCAAGACTATCTTCAAAAAGAATTAAGTTTTGTCCAATATATCAATGTTCATTAGTTATTGTTTAGGTCGATGCCCCACGCGGTTCACAATCACTAATGAAAACCAAACTAAACACCAATAACCATGACTGATATATTAATATTCACCACCAGCGTTGAAAAACCGGAACAGGTTACTGAAGTAAAACCGTTGCTTACCTCCGTGCCCGCCATTACCGGCTGGAACTTTGATTTGGAGGATTGCGACAACATACTACGTATAGAAGCCGAAAATATTTCTCCGCGGTATATCGAGTCGCTGCTGCAAACCGCCGGGTACAGCTGCCGCGAGCTGGAATACTAAAAGAAGGTTTTGCCATTTCACCAATTTAAGAATGATTTTTCGCAGCATGTTTGTTTTTAATGGTGCTCAAGAGGGCTTTGCCGTTTCAACGATTAGTCAATTTTATAAAACCAGGTTAATCAGATGAAAGCATCAACCGAAAGAATAGTTATCAGGTGGCTGCACATCTTGTTAAGCATTCCTGTTATCGGTTATATTTATGGCCCTGTGGCGCAGCTGCACTACGCCGCGTTGGCTGTGAGGTGGGTGTTTTTCCCGATTATTGTTATCTCCGGCTTTTGGTTATGGAAGGGCCACTGGGTAAAGAAACGGTTCAGGCAGTTTTGATACTGCGGCCACCACGCATTTATAAATACCAAACTCCCGGTATTATCAGTAATTAGATATGGGGTATCTTTAATAACCAAAGAATCCCCGCCATGAAAAAGTCCCTTTTGATTGTTTTATTGTTTATCGCCTGCCAGACATCAGCCCAAAGCATAGAGAAGCTGGTGGAAGGAGCGCGCCCGATGGTCGACTCCATTAAGCATCTAATTACTGAAGCAAATACCGGGTTTGCAGGGCGGCTGGGGCAAAAAACTCCGCAGGCCAATGGTACGGTACAATATGCCGTAAACCCTATTAAATGTTTTGACGCGGTAAGTCAATACATCGCGCAAAAGGATGGTAAGGCCTTTTACGTAATAACCATCAGCGGCAAAAAGCAGTATGCTTATTTCGAAGAAGCTATATACCTGCTCACCAATTACTATAAGGGTGCTTATGGGCCTTATGATATGCGGGATGATTATATCGATGTCAGTAATGATGCAGGCAAAACCATGTTCCATAATGATGATGCACTGTTTAACGGCAATAACGACGGCTGGCGCACACAAACTATTTATGAAAAGCATGACGGCCAAACGCTCGGCCGTTATCGCGCTACATTAAAAGACCATAAAATTGTATTAATAATTGGGCCCGTTGTTGATTTTCATATCGAGCTGGGTATTGCCAAAGCTAAACAGGACGCTGCCTGGCGCGAGCGCACCCGCAAGGCTTATAAGATGACCGGCTACGCCGAGCAGGACTCGATAGGCGTATCGCATTACGGCGATATTTATGGCGACGGCGGCATAGGCGCTGCACTCGAAAAACTTTACGAATTACAGGCAAATAACAATTACGATAATACAGTTGGCGAAGCCTACAAAATTCCCTCGGGCGAAACACGCTACAAAGCGCCGGCCTGGCTAAATGCGGATGCAGCCTATTACCAAAAAGACACCAGCGGGCTTGGCACCATGTTATATATTTACCTGGAAGGCGGGCAGCCTAAAACTCTTGCACTATTGCAAGCGGTACGCAGGCTATACAGCGCTGCAAACTATAAAGTTTTTGGTACGCCCGGCCCTCATGAGTTTTTATACCTTAACCGCGAAGGCTCCAACATGATGTATCGCTACGATACAACAGCGACCAGCCCTTATAAGGGCCTTACCATAATTGTAACACAAATGTGGAAGCTGAAAGAAAAGATAGCCGAATCTGAGCGCGCTGAACGTGCTAACCAGGCAATGGACCGGTACCGTGAGCGACATGCAAACGATAAAGGGGAGCCAATATATTTGAGCGCCTGCGTCTGCTGCCATGGCACCGGAAAACAACCGATGAAAACAGATAAGACATACGTTACTGTTGATAAGTATGGCAACAAAACCGGCACGTCGAACTATACGGATGTGGCTTGCCAATGCTGTCATGGCACAGGGAAGCAGTAAGGGGCTTTTAGCTACACTTCCAAAATCCTTCTTAAATAATTTATCTGCCCCAAATGGTAGGTAAAGTGCCCGTAGAAGAACGTTAAGTACCACGCCGTGCTTTTCTGTCCAACCATTTCAAGCGGATAGATAGATTCAAGTTGTTGTTGCGTTATGCCGGTGAGCGAGGTTTTTACTATCTCTACCAGGTTTTCAATGTCTGCAATAATTTCTGCCTGTGGTATGCCGGTTGCAGAAAACTCACGTTCCCTGTCGCGCACGTAGCCGGTGTTACCGATTTTAGCGCCAATAGTAAAGCTAAGGTTTCCGATTAAATGCAGCGTTAGTGTTCCTGCTGAATTGGTCACGCCATCTGTTGCACGCCAGATATTGCCCTCATCCTTAAAGTTTTTAATCTCATCGCGCAGCCTCAAGAGGTCGCGTTCGTAAAGTTCGGCAAAGTAGTTTTCCATAAGCCCCCCAGCCCCCTAAAGGGGGGGCATTAAGGGTAAACAAATATGATGAAAAATGTTAAACAATACTGTTGCCAGCTAAAACTCCCCCTTTAGGGGGCCGGGGGGCTGTTAAATAATGTTAATCTTTTACAACCTAACCAGTTATCCCCTAATTTAGTTCATCAAACTAAAACCCGCAACTATGCTGCACAATTACTTTACTATGGCCTGGCGTAGTCTTTGGAAAAACAAAGGCTTCTCCATCATCAATATTTTCGGACTCTCGGTAGGCATTGCCTTTACCTTGCTGATAGGCGCCTATGTCTGGGGCGAATTGCAGGTGAATCAAAATTTGAAAAACGCGGATAACCAATATATCATCCAAAGCAAATGGAAAGATCCCAATATGGGCTACGAGCTGGCCACCATCGCCCAATTGCCTAAAACTTTGAAAGAGGTATATCCGGGTTTGGTCGCCAATTATTACCACTGGGATGGTGTAGGCTCGATAGTATCCCGCGGTGACAAACATTTCCGCGAAAGCATACAGATTGGGGATAGTACACTGTTAAGCATGTATGGCTTTAAGCTTGCTCACGGCAATGAAGAAAAAGCATTTGCCGACCCATTTTCGGCAGTGATTACCGACCGGCTGGCTATTAAATATTTTGGTAAAACAGATGTTGTTGGTGAAGTACTCACTATCGAGAGCTTTAAAGGAGATAAACATGGTTTTACTATTTCGGGCGTGTTTGATAAGCTGCCAAAAAACTCGGTGACGAATGTAAATGATAACAATCAAAACGATATTTTTTTGCCCGCCAAAGCAGCTGATTTTTTAGGCCGCAACATGGACGGCTGGAATAATAATGTACTTGTTGGCCTTATTGAATTGAAGAAGGGGGTAAAGCCGGCGCAGCTTGATGCGCCAATGCGGCATTTGATAAAAGAAAACGCACCGCAGCAAACAGTAGATAACTTAACCCCATACCTGGTGCCGTTAAAAGATTACTATCGGGAAAGTAACGGGGGGACGGTTAAAAAGATGATTTACACGCTGTCATCCATCGCTTTTTTTATCCTGTTAATGGCCATCATCAACTTTGTGAATATTTGCGTGGGCAGGTCGGCATCCCGTATGAAAGAAATGGGTATCCGCAAGGTTTTAGGCGGATTGAGAAAACAGCTGATATGGCAATTTTTAATTGAGTCCGTTCTTTTGGTGATGATTGCCACGCTAATAGCCTTGGCATTCTACCTGCTGGCCCGTCCGTATTTAAGCGATGCCCTCGGGAAAGATATAACCGGGTTGCTCGCGTTTCCTGTATATTTTTACCTGTTTCCTTTTGTATTCGCACTGCTCGTTGGTTTGCTGGCCGGCCTTTACCCGGCGTTGGTACTGTCTTCATTAAAATCTGTCGACTCCTTAAAAGGTAAGTTAAGCTCAATAAAAGAGAGTGTGCTTTTTCGCAAAGTACTGGTGGGCTTTCAATTCGGTATGGCGGCGCTGGTATTTATTGTGTCGATAATTATTTCACAGCAGGTAGCCTTTTTCCTGAAAGGCGACCTGGGCTTTAATAAAGACTATGTTGTTTGCGCACAGGTTCCGCGCGATTGGTCGGCAAAAGGGGTGAAGAAGATGGAGACTATCCGTTATGAACTTTCGCAGGCTCCGCAGGTAAGCAGTGTGGCATTGTCATGGGAAATACCTGACGGAGGCGGTAACGGGGCATCGCTTTATCGCCAGGGCACTGACCCAAAAAAGGCTATCACGATGAGTGGCCTGGCAACCGACAACCAGTATGCCGCTACTTACGGTATCCCGTTAAAAGCGGGTACCTTTTTTACACCTCAGTATACGCCGGCTGATTCAGCCAAAATAGTGATTAACGAATCGGCGTCGAAAGCTTTGGGCTGGACCAGGCCACAGGATGCAATAGGTCAAATAGTAAATTCGCCGGGTACAAACATACCCTTCACTATTTGTGGTGTAACTGCTGATTTCCACGTCGGTTCGATGCAGCAGCAGATAGGGCCGCTTAATTTTTTTAATGTTAATTATACCCAGTATTACCGTTACTTATCCATAAAGCTTAAGCCCGGCGATATGCAAAACAACATTGCTGTCCTGCAGAAACGATGGAGCCAGCTAATGCCCGACGCGCCTTTTGAGTATCATTTTATGGATGAATCTATCGCTAAGCTTTATAAAACAGAAATACAGCTGAAAAAAGCGTCGTACATTGCGGGTGTTCTTGCAGTTATTATCGTTTTCCTGGGCGTACTGGGCCTTATATCTCTCAGCATACAAAAGCGCACCCGCGAGATAGGTATCCGCAAAGTATTGGGCGCATCGGTACCCGGCATTATCAATTTATTTTTGAAGGAGTTTTTAGGCGTGGTATTTATAGCGGGGCTGATATCCTGTCCGCTGGCATATTTAATAATGCACAATTGGCTAAGCGCTTATGCATACCGTATAAATATTGGAGCTTTACCATTTGTGGCGTCGATTTTATTATTGTCGATAGTAACGGTTACGCTGATTAGTCTGCAAACTATCAAAGCAGCTATAAGTAATCCAATAAAAAGCCTGAGGACGGAGTAGGCTGGCAATTTGTGACGAGGGTTTTCCTAACTACGGGTTAACGCATCAGCAATTGTATTTCAATATACTACCAAAAAAGCTTCCCTTTAAGGGGGTGGGGCAAACCCTAACACCCCTGGCTGGGAGTTATATTTTTAGTCTTGGGATAATTTTGCGAATGTAAAAGTACTCCGCTCCAGGGGGTTGGGGGTGATGGGTTTATAAGTTAATATCGAATAAGGAATTTTGAATTTCGAACGCCGAAGTTTTTACTTCGATATTCGAAATTCTTCATTCGGTGTTCGATATTTTTTAATTATTTCGTTGGATCGTAAACTGTTCCTGCAAAAACAATTAAGCCGCTTTTCATCTCGCGTATCACAAAAAAGAACGGGCGGTTAACGATAACCTCGTGTATGGGCGCTGCAGTTATGCCAATCTCTACCGAGGTGGCTGCTGCTGCGGTTGTGCCATCTTCATTCACTTCAACGTAAGCCTTATGTTTAACATTAGTTATTTGCAGTGGCAGATTAGGGTTTATGCGGCTAAAATCCGCACCCTTTGAAAACGCCGGACCCAGGCCCAGCTCAATAAGGTCGGTATTCAACGTGGCATCAAAGCTAAATTTAAAGCTCGGCAGGGTTACTTCGGTTTTTGTACTGCCCAGGTGCGTCATCCAGTTTTGCCATTTAGTACCGTCTAAGCCGCTAACCATTTCAGCCAGGGTGTTAGTTTGCGGCACAGCAATTACCATACTGTACCTGTCGTTTGCGTACGGCAGTTCGGCCACCATAACGTCGGCATCGTTATACAGGTTAATATTCATGCTATTGTGCATCATATTGGCCTGAACACGACTGTAGTTGTCCAATACAAAATCGCCTTTGGTGGTTGCTTTCGGGTCGAATTTTTCCTTCCACACGCTCTTAAAGTACATGGCATTTACCAGGTACATCACGGCGTCGGCGGGGATATTGTCTACTATCGAGGGTATTTTGCCGGCAGTTTGCTCGCTCACCCAATTGTTAATGGTGCTTTTTGCATTTGGGTCGCTAAAGTCCAGCGCTGCGGCCTTCGCGTGAAAGCTGTCGCTGTTAGTTTTCAAAAATGCAGGCAGCACGCTAACATCCTGCCTGTACCAAATAGAATTGGCTATTTTAAGCGTAGTATTCGGGTCAAGCTGCGGCAGGTTGGTCACCAGGTTATTGTAATAGCTGTTTACCTCATCCTGGCTCATCCCCGCAAAATTCAGGGTGTTTTTAAATGCATCCAGCGTGGTCCCGGCGGCGCCGTTGCCGGTCATTCCCAAAGCAAAACTTATACTTAGCGGCGACGCAAAAATATTGGCTTTTGCGGTGTTGGCGCTATTTAGCTTATTAAACAGCTTAAAGGTAAACACATTGTCCGCCGTTACCTTTTGTTCTTCTGCGGCCGATAATACCAGGTTTTTACCGGTAAGAACTGGCTTAATGCTGCCTTTATTACAGGAAGCGGCAGCGATAGCTAAGCATAAAAGTAACAGCGGAGTTCTGTGTTTAAACATTATAATACCAATTTGGAGTAAAATTTATATTCACCTGGTTAATAGCCATTACGGTAACGCAAAAGCAAATGATACAGGCAGCATGTAAAAAATGTTTTGTTGATTATTCAACCTCGATCAATGCCATTTCAGTCAAATCTTTGGCTCTGGTGTTTTTATTAAGGAAGGATGTGGTTAGCCGCGTAACCGGGTAGCGTTTAAAGGTAGACAAAGTATTAAACCGGATGCCTTTTTTGGTAAGGCCAATTAGCTCATCTTTTTTCAGGTAGAGCAGGTAGGGTTTGGCAACAGTGTCTTTTCCGTTATTTTTTATTAGAGTGATAGGTTGATTACAGTAAAATGTGAAAGGCGTTTCATCGTCGTCGTTAAGTTCCATAACAGCGACCGGCAGGTTTCGCTGGTTATGGCTGTTTATCCAAAACGCGGCTTCACTACCTGCCTGGTATTTCATCAGCGAGGGGTAAAATGAAAGGCCAAGATAAAGATTGACTATAAACGATACCAGCACCGAGCGTATGGCAAGTTTCTGGTAACCATAAATCCCGACGGTTTGATGATAAAAAATCAGCATTAGCAAAACCAGCGTAAGCGTTGCTGCAGTATAAAGGCTGAAGACTTCCGGGTTGGAAAAATGATTGAGCAATAACACGGCCAGCAGCATCAAGCCGATCAACACGGTTTGTACCAGCTCGATGGTCAGTATGGTTTTTTGAATGGAGACATAATACAGGTATTGCGCTGTAATGATGGCTAAAAAGGGGAATATGATATTAAGGCAATGCGGCAGCTGAAAATCCGATGCCGAACATAAAATAAAGGTTAGTACCGCGCTGCTAAGGCAATACCATTCCTGCACTCCCGGGTTTAGCGAGCCTTTGCGGATAAACCGGTACATTGCTGCAATCATGATGAGCGACCATGGCAGAAAGGTCCATAAAATAGTATAAAAATAGAAAAACGGGTTCACCGAACCTTTGCCAGGGGCTGTATCAAAGTGTCCGAAATGGCTGTCCCAAAAGAAAAACCGTATGCCTGATGCGCCCCGCTGCCCAAATACAAGTTTTTCCGGGTGCATATCGAATTGGCGGTAAAGGCACCAGAGCTCAGGTAAAATAAAAACCAATATCAAAATGGCCGCCGCCAGCCAGCGCCAGTTGAACATGTACTTCCATTGCCGGGTAATAATCAAATGACCCGCTATAGCGCCGCCAATCGGTACCAGGGTGAACAGCCCTTTCGTCATAACAGCACATGCGGTAAAAACGCAAGCCAGGAGCAATTGCAGGAAGCTGATGCGGGTATAGGCATTATAAAAATAATAAACAGCAGCGATGATGAGTCCGGTTAAATAAGGCTCAGCACGTACCTCGTTGTTTGAGAGAACGATATGCTCGGCAGTAAGCAGTATCAGCACGCTCCAGGTGGCGATTTGTTTGTTATACAATTCTTTAGCAAAAAGCCAGGTATAGACGGCGCCCATCAGCAAAAACAAAATCCCCGGCAGCTTATAAGCCCAGGTAGTAAAGCCGAAGACCTTAAAAAATAGGGCGGTTACCCAAAACGGAAAATGCGGTTTATTCAACCAATCGGCGCCGTGGTACATTAAATTCATATAGTCGTTGCGCTGCACCATAGTTTTGCTGATGGTGGCATAGATGGCGGCATCAGGCCCGGCGATGGGTGTCAGTAAACCGCTGAAATTTATTAGCACGGCAACCGCCAAAAAAATATAGAGTAGTTTGTTTTGGTTGGAAGTTAGGGTGTTGGCGACCATGGTAAGCGATGGCTAAAGGTAGTCACAATTTAGGGATTGATGGTCTTATCCTCATTTTTTAACCACAGAGACTCCAGTGTAAAAACACAAAGGCCGCAGAGAAAAGAATATTTTACAGCCAGCAGGCTCCGTTGTCGCTGGTGTCTTCTCCTTATCCTCTGTGGTTGATACTATTAACCTATCAATATTTTTACACTAAAATGCTGCTATTTATCAATATATCCCGATATTCAAAACATAAACCAATCGCCTTAATTATGAAAAAGCATCTACACCTGTTTGTCGCACTTTTACTGCTTTGCCCGTTTGCCCTGCTGGCACAACAGACCGGCAAAGTATATGATAACCTGTCCGTCCCCAGCAAAATATTAAAAAGCGACCGCAAATATGCCGTTTACCTTCCTCCGGGCTATGAAACCTCCGAGCGCAGCTATCCCATCTTATACCTGCTGCACGGCGCTGGCGACGACCAGACCGGCTGGGTGCAATTCGGCGAGGTGATGAACATTACCGACAAAGCTATTGCCGATGGGACGGCAACCCCAATGGTAATTGTAATGCCCGATGGCAATACAGGCCGCAGGGGATATTTCAACGACATTAAAGGCGACTGGAACTACGAGGATTTCTTTTTTAAGGAGTTGATGCCTTATGTAGAGAAGAAATACCGCGTAAAAAGCGATAAACGCTACCGGGCCATATCCGGCCTTTCAATGGGCGGCGGCGGTACGCTGATGTATGCCATGCATCATCCCGAATTATTTTCATCAGCATGTCCTTTAAGTGCCTCGGTGGGACCGCTTACACTGGAAGATGCCCGCACTTCTATCACCAAAAATAATCCCGGCATAGCCGATTCACTGATAGTAAACTATTACAATCAGCATAGCGCAATAGCATTGGTGAACAACATGCCGACCGACCAAAAGAAATCTGTGCGCTGGTATATGGACTGCGGCGACGATGACTTTTTATACGAGGGTAATGCGCTGCTGCACATTGCCATGCGCAAAAAAGAAATCCCCCACGAATTCCGCATGCGCGACGGCGGCCACACCTGGACCTACTGGCGCGCCGCATTGCCAAACGTACTGGAATTTGTATCGCAGGCTTTTCATCAATATTAATTCACCGAAAGGCAACCTGATAAAGTAAACTGCCGTCATATTAATAAACTTTACAACTAATCTCTAATCAACTAATCTCCAATAACTAACCATGGAACGCCGTCAATTTTTAAGAAATACCGCATTAACTGCAGGCTCGCTTGCATTATTAGGCAGAAAAAGCTTTGCCGCCATGCTGGCCGACCCAACTTACCAGTTTAAACCGTTGCGAAACAATGTGGGCATGTTTGCCGAATCGGGCGGAACCATTGCCTGGCTTATTAACAAAGAAGGAATTGTAGTTGTAGATGCTGAGTTTCCGGACCCGGCTAAACACCTGATAGCCGAGCTTCAAAAGCAATCCGGCCAGCCTTTTCAATGGCTCATCAATACCCACCACCATGGCGACCATACCAGCGGAAATATCTCGTTCAAAGGCATCGTTAAAAATGTAGCCGCACATGCCAATTCACTCGCCAACCAAAAAGCGGTGGCTGAAAAGAGTAACAAAGTAGATCAACAGCTATATCCCGACACCACATTTACCGATAAATGGAAGGTAAAGGTAGGCGATGAGCATATCTCAGCTTATTATTTCGGCACAGGTCACACCAACGGCGATGCCATGATACATTTTGAAAACGCCAACATTGTGCACATGGGCGATTTGGTTTTTAACCGCATGTATCCATTTATCGACAATAGCGCAGGTGCATCTGCTAAGCACTGGCCGGTAACTTTGGAGCAAGCCACCAAAAAGTTTGATAAAAATACCATATTCGTATTCGGCCATGCTGCCGACCCGCAAAAAGTTATAGGCAATATGGATGATGTAAAGGCCATGCAGAACTTTATGGAAAAGCTGGAAGCTTATGTTGCTGACGGTGTCAAAGCCGGCAAAAGCCTGGATGATTTGAAAAAAGCTACATCTGTTCCCGGTGTTTCTGACTGGCAGGGCGATGGTATACAGCGCGGCATACAATCGGCGTATGAAGAGTTGACTAAGGTATAAACCTCTATTTATGTTCAGCGGTAACGTAGAGACGTGATGCTTCACGTCTCCCGCAGGACAGTCTATCATG
>JAZJZL010000073.1:0-11433 GCA_040389845.1 Bacteroidota bacterium | reverse complement strand
GCATGGATAGCTTGATAATGTGCATATCGCCAACCTATCAACGGGAGACGCGAAGCATCGCGTCTACGACGGTCAATTAATGCATCCGGTGATTTTCGCACATTATTGAAATTTAATTAGCTTTAGTTTTCCGTTTATAAACTGACCACATGAAACTAATCCCTGCTATTTTGTTACTGGCATTATTGTCGCCGGTTAATAAAAAATCAAGCTCCAATTCAAAAGAAGTTTTAACCAGCATGTATAAGCGCTACCACGGCGTTTGGCATAAATCGTTAAAATTTAAACAAACTACAGAGCGTTTCAAAAATGATAGCCTTGTTAATACTTCAACCTGGTACGAAACCATCGTGTATCCTGATTTATTGCGGATTGACATCGGCGCACCGGGTAGCCCGAACGGTATTTTGTTCAGGCATGATTCTACTTACCGGTTTAAGGATAACAAAATTGTGCAGGGCGTTAAGAATGAGAACGAGCTGATTTTCTTCCTAGGCGGCATGTACTTTAAAACCTTCGACCAGGTGCTGGCGCACTTTGCCGAGCTGCATTACGATTTGTCCAAATTTCATGCTTCAACCTGGAAAGGTAAACCTGTTTACGTTTTAGGCGCAGCTACGGATGACGAAAAGGCAAACCAGCTTTGGATAGACAAGGAAAAACTGGTTGCCGTACGATTTTTAAAATACGATAACAACACCAAGGAAGAAGGTACATTTGAGCAGCAGGTACCTCTGAAAAAAGCCTGGAGCGAAACCAAATGCAGCTTCTATTTTAACGACAAATTGCTGCAAACCGAAACTTATGTCGATTTAAAAGCTGGCGATGATATCGATATGAAGATATTTGAGCCTTCGCTTATGAAGTAAAGCTCAAGAGCAGATTTGTCAACTTTTTAAAAGTTGACAAATCTTAACCGCCCTGCCTACTACCCTTTACTCTCAATTATAACTCACCTGTTAACAGTACTATCCGGCGCCTCAATAAATAGCTTATAAAATGCTGATGGCGTATCTTTTACAGATACCTGCGCATGCGAACCGGCCCCTGGCTAATAGCTTGCTCTCATCCGGTTTACCTCTTTAAAATTATGTGTTGTAAGCTTTTGGCTCTACCAGCGGCGCTTACAATCCGACGAACGGCGGTAATTACCCGATGAAAGCCATATTTAACAGATAATTAGCACTTTACAGAGTTTGACGGGCGATTTGCGCCGTATGTCTATAAGTTATCGCTGATGGTCTAGTAAGTTTTTTTAGTGTTTAAAGTTGATGTTCCTTTGTATCATCAAACAGAAACAAAAATATTCATATAACATTAAAAGACATTAAAATGAAAACTTCAATCAAATTAACCGCATTACTTTTATTAGCTTCAGTAGGCGTATTTGCAGCAACTCCCGCAAAATCAACAAAAGCTGATGTGCCTGCGGTAACCATTTCAACACTGGCATCAAACAAAGGCGTTGCGGTAAAAGCAGCCGATGCCAAATCGCTGGTAATGATTTACGACCAGGACAAAAACGTATTGCGTAAAGACGTTTTAGCAAGCAACGCTTCGAAAGGTTACATCTTAAACAAACTGGAAAATGGCGATTACACCATGGAAGTTACTGCTAACAACCAAACCGTTAAGAAAAACATCCACGTTTACGAAGAAGACGGCGCTAAAACATTCATCGTTCAGGAATAATAAACTAAGATTTATAGGATTTGAGGATTATAGGATTGAAAGCGCGCAAGTGAGCTTAAAGCCTCAAATCTCAGTTCAGGTAAAAAGCCGCAGGAGTATTCCCGCGGCTTTTTACTTGATAAATCCTAAAATCTTCTAATCCTACGAATCTTAGTTCCAGCCGCCCCCCAACGCCCGGTACAAATTAACCACCGCCTGCAATTGCTGCAGCCTGTCGTTAACCCCATCAAGCTGGGCTGCTAGCAGGTTTTGCTCGGAGGTAAGTACATCGGTGTAGTTGGTTGCCGAGCTGTAGCGTAGAAGCTCGTTGGTATAATCAACAGCCTTGGTGAGTGCTGCGATTTCTTTGGCACGTGCTCCGCCTTTTTCTGATGCGGTTTGGTAAGCGTATAAAGCGTTTGAAACTTCCTGACCTGCCACCAGCATGGTTTGCTGGAAGCTGTAAAGCGCTTCCAACTGCTGGGCTTGTGCCGTTTTTAAACGTGCTTTGTTGATGCCCTGGTTAAATATAGGCTGGGTTAGTCCGGCAGCTATGTTGTAAAAAATGGAGCCGTTAAAAAAGTCTTTCAGTTGCAGGTTGGCCCAGCCGCCGCTGGCTGTAATGGTTAGCTGCGGATAGAAATACGTATGTGCTACGTTGGTATTTTCAAATGCAGCATGGAACGCATATTCGGCCTGCTGCACGTCCGGGCGGTTTTTTAACAATTGCGACGGGATGCCGGTTTGCAGGCTGTCAATTGTTTTTTGTGCGTCAAGCTTAGTGCGGTTCAATGCGCCTGGCTGACGGCCTACCAAAATATCGAGCGCATTCTCAGTTTCGCGGATAGAGCGTTTTAAATCTGGTATAGCAACTTCTGCGGCGTAGCGGTTAGCCTCGCTTTGTACTACTGCTGCGCCGTTAACTACCGCGCTTTCCTTAAGCGCTTTCATGGTCTCTACGTTTTTTATGCGGCTTTGCAGGGTACTGCTGGTTATCTCCAATTCTTTATCGAGCGCAAGCAGGGTATAATATGTGTTGGCGATGTCGGCAATCAGCTGTGTTTGTACTGCTCTTTTTGCGGCATCGGTTTGCAGCAGGGTGTTATAAGCAGCACGTTTTGCACTGGTTAATTTACCCCAAATATCTGCTTCCCACGATGTGCTTAACCCTAACTGATACTGTGTTGTAAGCGTACTGGGCCCTGCGCCGGCTGGGTAGCCAAGGCTCGGCCCTGATAATTTCGAGCGGGTTACATTTGCATTGGCGCTAAGGCTTGGCAGCAGGGCGCCCTTGCTTTGGCCAAACGCTGCCTGCGCCTCATATATCTTTTGTACCGCTATTTTCAGGTTAAGGTTATTGTACAAACCTTCATGTATCAGCGCTTTTAAAACGGTATCGGCAAAAAGCTTCTCCCAAGGTAAAGAAGCCATAGTTGTCGTGTCATTTGTTTGCTGACCGCGATATAAATCATTGGTGTTAAGCTGCGGCTGCTCATAAGGTTTGGTAACCTTGCATGATATCGCCACAGTTAAAATTCCGGCCAGTAAAAAAGTATATTTTATGTTGATTCTGTTCATTGGTCAAAATTTATTTAGCCGGCGAAATAGCTTCATCTTCTTCGTCTTCTTCCAAATCGCGTAAGTGGCGTGCGCCGCTTATTTTTTCGTGCAGGTGCTGGAATATCATAAACAACACCGGTATAGCAAATACACCCAGCAACGTACCTATAAACATCCCGCCAACTGCACCGGTACCTATCGAGCGGTTACCTATAGCACCTGCGCCTGTCGAGAACATCAGCGGCATTATACCGAAGATAAAGGCGAATGAAGTCATCAAAATCGGCCTTAAACGGGCTTCGGCGCCAAGAATGGCCGACTGCAATATATCCATCCCCTGCCGCCTGCGTTCCAACGCAAACTCTACAATCAGGATGGCGTTTTTGGCGAGGAGGCCGATGAGCATGATAAGCGATATTTGTACATAAATATTACTGTCGATCCCGAATATCCTTGCAAAAATGTAGGTGCCGGATAAACCGATCGGCAAGGATAGCAATACCGCAAATGGCAGGATGTAGCTCTCATATTGCGCACTTAGCAGGAAGTAAACGAATACCAGGCAAAGGATAAAAATATAAATGGATTGCGTACCGCTGGCCAATTCCTCACGGGTTAAACCCGAAAACTCATAACCATAACCCGCAGGCAGTTTTTCGACTGCTACGGCCTTGATAGCGTTGATAGCATCACCTGTAGAATAACCCGGGTTTGGCTGACCGGTAACCGATACAGCAGTAAACAGGTTAAAACGCTCGATAGCTTCCGGCCCGAATACTTTTTTCAATGTGATAAACTCAGTAATCGGCGCCATTGTGCCGCTGCCGCTGCGAACAAATATTTTGCTTAAGCCGGTTTCGTTGGCGCGGTAGGAATAGTCAGCCTGTATCATTACACGGTATTGCTTGCCGAACTCGTTAAAGTTGGAGGCATAGATACCGCCATAATATCCCTGCAGGGTATTAATGACCGAAGTTAGGGTGATGCCAGCTTCCTTACATTTAGCAACATTAACGTCAACCTGGTATTGCGGGAAGTTGGGGTTAAACGATGTGTTGGTGTTTTGAATTTCTTTGCGTTTGTTTAAAGCTGCCAGGAAGTCTTGCGTAACCTTATAGATTTCAGCAGGTGTATGCCCGCCTTTATCCTCTAACTGGAAATCGAAACCGCTGCCCTGCCCGAAACCCTGTATGGTTGGCGGCGAAAAGAAGAATATATTGGCTTCGTGTATGCCACCTATTTTGCCGTAAAGCTGGCCAATTACACTTTTAATATCGTCGTGCTTACGCTTGTCCCAGGTTTTTAGCTTTACTATCACCATGCCGTAAGCGCTGCCGCTGCCGGCGGTAAAGTTAAAACCGACAATTTGTAAAGTATTTTGTACCGACGGTAAGGTGTGGGCAATGCTGTCGATAGTTTTGGTAACTGCCGACGTACGGTTCATACCCGCCGCAGGGGGCAAGGTAACGCTTGCGAAAATTGTGCCCTGATCTTCACTCGGTACAAAGCTGGATGGCGTGGTTTTTATCATTAGAATCAGCGTAACCACAAAAACGATAATCCCGGTAACCACAATCCATTTTCTACCTGACAGGAACCTTACTGAACGCTCATATCTTGTAATCACATGGTCAAATACCATGTCGAACCGCTTATAGAAAAAGTTTAAAAAGCGTTTCTTCTTTTTCTCTTCGTTGTGGGGCTTTAAAAATATCGCACACAAGGCAGGGCTAAGTGTAAGTGCGTTTACCGCCGATAGCAAAATGGCCACAGCCAGCGTGATACCGAACTGTTTGTAAAATACACCCGTTGAGCCGCTGATAAAGGTTACCGGTAAAAACACTGCGGACATTACCAACGTGATGGAAATTATCGCGCCGGATATTTCGTTCATAGCATGCACGGATGCTTTGCGTGCTGAGCGATAGCCTTTATCCAGCTTGGCGTGCACGGCTTCAACCACCACAATGGCATCATCCACAACGATACCGATAGCCAGCACCATGGCAAACAGTGTAAGCAGGTTGATGGTAAAGCCAAACAGGTTGAGGAAAAAGAATGTACCAATAATCGCAACCGGAACAGCGATAGCCGGAATTAAAGTCGACCGGAAATCTTGCAGGAAGACGAACACCACGATAAACACCAGGATAAACGCTTCGATAAGTGTGCTGATAACCTTTTCAATAGAGGCATTCAGGTATTCGTTGGCATCAACCAGGTAGGTGATGTGTATGCCTTTCGGGAAGGACTGCGAAGCATCTTCCAATATCTTCTTCGCATCGTTAATAACGTTTCGTGCGTTGGAACCGGATGCCTGCGTGATGCCGACACCAACCGATGCAAGTCCGTTAGTCTTCAGGTCGACTGAATAATCCAGTGCGCCAAGCTCTATACGGGCCACGTCGTTCAGGTGCAGCAGTTGGCCTTTACCATCAGATTTGATGATGATGTTACCAAACTCCTGCGCTGTTTTTAAACGCCCGCTGAAGCGGATAACATACTGAAAAGATTCATTCGTATTTTCACCAAATTTACCGGGCGCGGCCTCGATATTTTGCTCGTTAAGCGCCTCGGTTATGTCATCAGGAACCAGGCCGTACCTCGACATCACATCAGGTTTCAGCCATATCCTCATCGAGTAGTCCTTCGAAGTAAATACCTGTACGTTACCCACACCGTTCACACGCTGAATAGCGGGTATCAGGTTTATCTTGGTGTAATTTTGTAAAAAAGTATCGTCGTAATCCTTGTTCTCGCTGTATAACGAGAATATCAGCAGGTTGCTGTTCTGACTTTTAGCAACGGTTACACCGGCCTCGGTAACCACCTGCGGCAACAAACTCACCGCACGCGATACACGGTTTTGCACGTTTACTGCGGCAAGGTCGGGGTTGGTGCCTACCTTAAAAAATATGGTTATTTGTGCCGAACCGTCATTACCTGCGGATGAAGTCATGTAAGTCATGTTCTCCACACCGTTTATCTGCTCTTCCAGCGGGATGATAACGCTTTTGAGCACTACGTCGGCGTTAGCGCCGCTGTACCCGGCTGATACGAAGACCGTTGGTGGCGCAATATCCGGGTATTGTGAGATAGGGAGGTTGATTAAGCCTATCACACCCAAAATAACCAGCAATACCGATATTACGGTTGAAAGCACAGGCCGCTCTATGAATTTCTTTAACATATTTGATTTAAGTCTTGAGTCGTAAGTCTATAGTCTTTAGTCAGAAGTTAGAATTTTTTATTCCGGGCTCAAGACTATAGACTTAAGACTCCGGACTTTGGACTTATTTCAAATCCTTGTAAACCACGCTTGCACTAACGTCTGCCTGCTTAATCTCGGTACCGTCTTTCAAATTGTTTACGCTTTCGGCTATTATCTTATCGCCAGATTTTATGCCGCCGGTAACTATAAAATACTGGCCGGGTGTATTGTCCATGGTGGTTATTGCCACGTTTTTAACCTTGTTCTGTGCATCTATAACATACACAAATCGTTTGTCCTGCAATTCGTAGGTTACATTTTGGGGTACAACTATGGCGCCCTTAATCTGGGTAGGAATGCGCACAGTAGCGCTTGAACCCGTCCGCAGCAGGCCTCTGGGATTTGCGAAAGCGGCCCTGAAATTGGCCGAACCTGTATTGGTATTGATAAGGCCGTTAACGGTTTCCACCTTGCCGGTATGATCATACGGGCTGCCATCAGCTAAAAGCAAAGAAACTTTCGGCATGTTATTCAATTTTGATTTGAAAGATGTACCCGCACCCGCGCTGTCGCGGCTAAAGCCTAGCAATTGCTTTTCATTCATAGCGAAGTAGGCATAAACGGTAGCCGTGTTGTATACGGTTGTCAATGGGTCGGTAGTAGTGCTGTTTACCAGGCTGCCCAGTTTATAGGGAAGCGAACCTATAACGCCATCAACCGGGCTGGTAATGCTGGTATAGCCCAGGTTTACTTTCGCATTTGACAATGCCGCTTTAGCCTGTGCCAATGCTGCCTGCTTGGTTTGTAAAGCATATTGCGCCGATTCCAATTCAAAATGGCTGATGATATCCTTCTCTACCAGGGGCTTAACTTTATTTACCTGTAGCTGCGCAGTATTCACATCAGCCAGGGCAGTTTGGATACCGGCCTCAGCGGTACGTACTTCTTGTTCATATTGAGGGGCTTTTATTTTAAATAGCAACTGGCCCTTGTGTACTATGGTGCCTTCGTCTACATAAATACCGTCAACAAAGCCATCAACCTTTGGCCTTATTTCTATGTTTTGCAGGCCTTGCAAGCTGGCAGGATAATCTGTATTTAGGGTAGCGGTAATCGGCTGTAAAGTAATGGTTTTATAGGTAGCTATCGCCTGCGGACCGCCGGGGCCTCCCTGCTGGTTCCCTTTCTGTCCGCACGAAAACATGAACAGCAACGCAGTGCATGCCAACGCAGGCTTCAGCAATTTTGTAAAAGAAAAGCCCGTGAAAGGGTGACGTAAATAGGTGTGGGTATTCATGGTGTTTGTCGACAGAAATTGGCCAGTTTTTAGAGCCCGCAAATATAACAGCATTATATTATTAGTTACCGGCTTTTACTTTTTATTGCCGCGAGGCAAGCTATTTTAATTTGTTTGACAGGTTAACAGTTAATAAGCTGCAAAAATATTTTTACCAGGGGCGATAAAAATTTATTTCAACCCGGCAGGCTTTATTTTAAACAGATTGCCCTGTTACTTAAATAATGTCCGAATTGGTTTGACGCGCGAGACGTGGATGTGTTACAGGAACTTGGGCGAGTTGGGTGTTTTTGTTATCTGAAAAGGTTTAAATATTCCTCAAAGACGTAGGTTTTTCTTCTTTTTATTTTAGCAAACTAAAATAAGAAAGATGGTTATTTTAGATTTTATCGAAAAACTAAAATAAGGAAAGGGGTTTATTTAGTTTTCGATAATAAGGAAGTGGGCAGGATTTGTACAACCTCTACAACTATTACAACCTCTACAACCATTACAACTCTTCCAACCACCTCAGACCCACTTACTCAAAAACTTACTAAACGCTTCTTTATACTGGTCGCCCACGGTAATGTTTGTTTTGCCTATTTGCAGGGCATTACGGGTGATGGAATTTATTTTATCGAGCGAAACGATAAACGACCGGTGCACCCGCATAAAACGTTTGGCCGGCAATTTTTCTTCCAGCGATTTGAGGCTCGTTAACGATAATATGGGCTTCTCGGTGTTTTGCAGCCATACTTTTACATAGTCCTTTAATCCTTCAATATAAAGGATATCATTCAGGGCGATGCGTACCAATTGATACTCTACTTTTAAAAACAGGTATTCGTCTTCTATGCGTTCTTCAACCGGGGCGGCAGCACCAGGGGCAGCTGCTACAGGCACAGCGTTTGATTTTTCGACAAGCTGCGCATAGGCCAGCGCTTTATGTGCGGCGTTTAAAAATTCCTCGTAGTTGAACGGTTTTAAAAGATAATCGAGCGCATCAACTTTATAGCCTTCCAGCGCAAACTGGTTATAGGCGGTGGTAAAGATGATGCGGGGCCGGTTGATTTTGCTGTTATCGAGCACGCGGGCTAATTCAATGCCATTCAAGTCGGGCATTTGTATATCCAAAAACAGCACATCTACTTTCTGGCTGTGTATTGCACGCAGGGCTTCTACAGCGCTGTTGTAGCGGCCAACCAAATTTAAAAATGGCGTACGTTCAATAAAGGAACATACCAGGCCGAGCGCCAACGGCTCATCATCAACAGCTATACAGTTTATCGTCATGCCAAATCAAGCGTTAGGTGAACTAAATATGCATTTTCTACAGTACTTTCGTTTATTAATAAGGTATGCTTGCCGGGATATAACAAATCAAGACGGCGTTTGGTGTTATTGAGGCCGATACCGTTGCCTTCTTCTAAATTAGTGTTTTGTTCCTTTATAATGGTATTCACCACATTCAGTTCAATTATGTTATCTTTTTGGGTTACTGTTATATTGATATAGCTTGGCTGGGTAGCGCTTACACCGTGCTTAAATGCATTTTCGATAAAGGGCAGAAATATCATAGGCGCTATGGCCATATCCCTTAATGCAGCCGGTGCGCTGAAATCAATTTTAACTACATCAGTAAGCCGCAATTCCATCAGGCTGATATAATCCTTAATAAAAGCAATCTCCTGGCTGAGCATAGTGGTGGCATTCTGTGTATCGTACAATACATAACGCATCATGCGCGATAACTGGTGGATGGCCTTGCGGGATACTTCGGCATCTACATGAGTTAATGCATAGATGTTATTTAGTGTATTGAAAAAGAAATGCGGGTTGATTTGTGCTTTTAAAAATGAAAGTTCAGAGCTCACGCGCGCTTGCTCCATTTCCTGGTGTAGCTGTTTGTCTTTCTGCCATTTTTGTATGGCGGTTATACTGGTGCTAATGCCCAATACAAGGGCGCTCATGGCTAAAAGGGCAAAGTCCCAATAATGGTCGCGGCCACCACCGCCACCGCGATGCTTTGGCGGGCCTTTTTTATGAAAAGCGGCATCCATCAGCTGGTGAATATTGAGCCATTCATCAGCATAAATATTGAGCAATAAAATAATAGCAACGATGCAGGTGACAATTAATAAATAAAGCCCGGTACGGTTTTTTAATACAAATTTGGGTACCAGCACTAAGGCGTTAGCATAAAAAGCGATAACCAGCACGCCTAATATAATGCCTTGTTTTATCCACAATTGATAAGGTATGGCTATGTTCCAGTTTAGCGGGGGAGAAAAGTAAATAAGCCCGAACACTCCCCATATTAATATATGGATGATGATGGTTATTACTGTATTTTTTGATTTTGGTATCATTGTTCTCTAAATCTTTTGTTATCAGTACATTACAGCACTGTTTAATAACAACAATATTACAAAGCCTGTCGGCACAAAGCCAATCAAAATCTATCGGCAGTTATACTTTACCGACGAACAGCCAATCTTTATCGCCAAAGACACATAACAGCAACTGCTTCAAGAAAACAGGCCTTTATAGGTTAAAAACGGGGTTTTATCTACTTCTTTTTGGTTACTGTCTATTCTATTTTTAGGTGATAATGCTAAGTAATTTCTTTGCACCTAATAAAAAAGAGTAAATACTAATATGAAACCAATATACCTTTTTATCGCAGCATTGCTTTTAATCAGTGCAAATACCTTCGCCCAGGCAGGGCGGGACGTGCATGGTACGGTAATCGACTCGACCAAAGCAACATTGCCCGGCTCAACCGTAAAGCTGATAGCCGGCAAAGACAGCCTGAGCGTAATAACTGATTTGAAAGGCGCATTTTTATTTAATGGAGTTAAAGCCACGCAAATCAGCTTGGTTATACAGTCAATAGGTTACGCTGATAAGCGCATCAGGCTTACTTTTGATAACACCAATAACCCGGTATTTTTAAAGCCAATCGTTTTAAAATCTTCGACTACGATGTTAACCGGTGTTACCATAACCGATGTTATCCCTGTTAAAATAAAGGAAGACACCATAGAGTTTAATGCGGCAGCCTACAAGGTGCGCGACGGCGCCCCGGTTGAAGACCTGATAAAAAAGATTCCGGGCGCTGACGTGGATAAGGACGGCAACATGACCTTCCAGGGTAAAAGCGTTACCAAAGTAAGAGTTAATGGTAAGGACTTTTTTGGCGGCGATTTAAAAACGGCCACCCAAAACCTTCCTGCTGATGCCGTGCAAAATGTGCAGATGGTTAATGACTACGGCGACCAGGCCAATATGACCGGCATAAAAACCGGCGACCCCGAAACTGTTTTAAACATTAACATAAAGCCGAGCAGAAACCACGGCTATTTTGGGCAGGTGAGCGCTGGTGGCGGTCACGATGCTATACCAGCCAAAGACGGTATAAGCGGCGGTGCCCGGTACCTTGCCCAGGGCAATATGTTCAACTTTAACGATGGGCAGCAAATTGCTGTGCTGGCAAACCTTAACAACACAAATACCAACCTGTTTAACTTTGGCGGTCCAGGCGGCAGGCAGGGTGGCGGCGGAGGCCCTCCGGGAGGTAATAATAATAACCAGACAGGTATATCTATAAACCGTTCAGTAGGTTTAAACTACCGCGATAGCTGGGGCAAAAAGGTTACCGTTTACGGCAGCTATAGCTTTTCGGATAAATCGACCAATACTATTAGCACTA
>JAZJZL010000072.1:17862-28848 GCA_040389845.1 Bacteroidota bacterium | reverse complement strand
GTCGACGGCAGCAACTGGAATGTTGACGTAGGTAACCCGGGCGTTAACAATGAGAAAGAATATTACCAGGCCTCAAACGCAACCGTAACCGGCGGCAACCTGGTGATAACCGCAAGAAACCAAAGTGTTGGCGGACAGCCTTACACATCGGCCAAGCTGGAAACTTTCGGCAAGTTCTCAACCACTTACGGAAGAATTGAGGCTCGTATTAAGCTTCCGGCTTTCCAGGGTAGCTGGCCTGCCTTTTGGATGCTGGGCAACAACATCAATACCCCCGGTGTTGGCTGGCCAAATTGCGGCGAAATTGATATAATGGAGCAGGTGAATACCAGCAGTACCATTTTAGGCACTATGCATTGGAACGGCGGCAGCGGACACGTACAATACGGCAGCAGCACCACAACCACACCTACCGATTTCCATATCTACGCCGTAGAATGGGATACCAATAGCATCCGCTGGTATGTAGATAATACCTTGTACGTAACCGGTAATATTCAGAATAATATCAACAATACCGGCGCATTCCATAATCCGTTCTATATTATTTTAAACCTTGCCGTAGGCGGCGATTTGCCCGGTCAAACTGTTAACACCGGTGCATTGCCTGCAACCATGCTGGTTGATTATGTGCATGTGTATACCGCTTCGGGCACCGGCAGCGGCCCCCCTATCGGTCAAACCATTACGCTTAAAGGGTTTAACAACCAGTATGTAAGCGGCGAGAACGGTACACAGGCTATGAATTGCAATCGCCCAACCGCACAGGCATGGGAGCAGTTTACAGTAGTTGACGGCGGCGGCGGCAAAATAGAGTTGCAGAGCCAGGGAAAATTCGTGTCATCAGAAAACGGAACCCAGGCCATTACCTGTAACCGTGCTACAGCAGGCGACTGGGAGAAATTTACCTGGGGCACCAATGCTGATGGCACTATAACGCTGCAAGGCAACAACGGCAAATTCGTTTCATCAGAGAACGGCACGCAGCCCATGACCTGTAACCGTGCAACAGCATCCGGCTGGGAAGCGTTTAAAGTGGACCAATAGTAAGACTCTTAGAACCAAGAATCAAGATGAAAAACAGTGACCCGGGGCTTATTAACAAACTATGCGGCTTTGCCTTGGCTCTTGATTCTTGGCTCTTGACTCTATTTCGACGGTATTTTACTACATTAGTGCACCAATTATATTTATGAGAATAATATTTTCGAAAATAATTACAAGCGCCCTCATTTTGCCGGCGCTTGTAGTTTTTACCAGTTCCTGCTCAAAAGACAACAGCACCGGTAAAACAGTTACGGCGACAACTCCCGATCCGCCAAAGACAAAACCGAGACCAACATATACCCTTGCATGGTCTGACGAATTTAACGGCCCTGCTATTGATCCGGCAATTTGGAGCATGGAAACCGGCAGCCTCGGCGTAAATAACGAAAAGGAATACTACCAGGCAAGTAATGCAACTATTGAAAGCGGCAACCTGGTTATTACCGCAAAGAAAGAGAATGTAGGTGGCATGTCGTACACCTCTGCAAGGATGAATACCAATGGTAAATTTTCAACCACCTACGGGCGCGTTGAAGCCAAAATAAAGATGCCGCTTGGTAAAGGTTTCTGGCCTGCATTCTGGATGCTGGGGTCTAACATTAACACCGTTAGCTGGCCGCGCTGCGGCGAGATAGATATTATGGAGCATGTGAACGATGATAACCTTGTTTACGGCACCATGCATTGGCAGGCAGGCGCCGGCCACACCCAATATGGAGAGAAAACGACCACTACTACGCCCGGAGATTATCACATTTATGCCGTTGAATGGGACACTGACGAAATACGCTGGTATATTGATGATACGCTTTTTGTAACCGGTAACATTAAAGACAACGTTAACGAAACCAACGCATTTCATCTGCCTTTTTTTATCATATTGAATTTTGCAGTAGGCGGCGATTTTCCGAATCAACCTGTTGACGAAAGCCTGCTGCCCGCAAAAATGTACGTGGATTACGTAAGGGTTTACCAGGCAAAATAAGTTGTTACTATTAAACTATAACTACCCGCGCTTGAGAGAGCCTATAAAACTTTACGCTTTTATGTTGGTGGCTATACTTGTCGCGGTTAAGGGCAGGGCGCAGGATATTCAACAGAAATTGCAGCTCTCGGTTTCTGCAGGGCGGCAGGTTGAAGATTTCAACTGGTCTATCGCCGGCAACATAAGCGGGCAAAGCCCCAATGTTCTTTCGGAGTTAAAATGGAAAAACGTAGGAGGGTTCGGCTATTCGGCGGCCCTTCAATGGAATTTCTGGCGCAAGCTTGTGCTTACAGGCGGCTATACCCGGGTAGCGGTAAGTTCCGGTAATGTAAGCGATATTGATTATACTGCTGATAATCGTACACAACCCAACTACAATCAAAACTTTAGCGATAATAAGGGATATACATCTGCCTGGTTTGCAGGCGCCGGGTATGCGCTTATCAATAATAACCGCTTAAGCTTAACACCATTTGCTGGCTACGGAGGCAACCGCCAGTCGCTTTACATTGTTGACCTTACCGGCCAGTTCCCCGATTTAAACAGCAGCTATGATGCACAATGGAAAGGACCTTTCCTGGAAGTAAAATCAGCTGTAAAAATATGGCGGGGCTTAAAGCTTGCTGCCGATGCTACCTATAGCCAGGTCGTCTACAGCGCTCAGGGCGATTGGAATTTAATCAGCCAGTTTCGGCACCCTGTAAGTTACCGGCATTCGGCAAAAGGGTACGGGGTAAACGCAGGGGCAAATCTTGTTTATAAAATAACGCCCAATATTGCTGTTAATGCGGGTTATAGTTACTTTAACTGGGAAACAGGGAACGGCACCGATCAACTCTATCTCTCATCAGGCCAGGTTGATAAAACACAAATGAATGGTGCTTACCGCAGGGGGCATTGGCTCGGCGGCGGGATAATTCTTTCTTACTAAAAAAGCCGTTGAAAACACTTTTTGTTTTCAACGGCTTTCTGTATGCAGCTTTTAAAAGCCGGGATTATATAGAATCTGTAGAAGTTACCAGGCCTTCCGGCTGATGATCAGGAACGCGGCTGGTAAAAGGTGATTTTTTTGTAAACAAGCCCATGATGAATAACAGGCCGCCTAATAATATTTCCGGCCAGAATACGCCCGGAAATGTTTTGCCGCCGGCGCGAACCGAATCGAACGCAAAGCCATACAAAAATGGTGATATCCACAATACAAAGCCCATCAGCACGTCAAGCACCAGTTTTATCCGGATTGGGAGCTGTTTAATAAAGCCTGTTTCGATATTGGTGAATATAGCCATTATCAACTGCAGCCAGCCGATATATATAGGTAAAAACAATGCAGCGCTTGAAACACCTACCAAATCAAACAACCACGGGGAGGCTATCAGGGTAAGCGCAAGGACGTAATTTAAAGCTCCATAAAATGCTGTCGAAATAAACGGTTTCATATTTTTTATGTGTATTTTCTTTAACAACACCGTACGAACGGTATTTGTGCTCAAAGGTATAAATTTTGAAACTATCCGGAACCGATTTCTTTATAATTATTGAGAGGGAAGGTAAATTTTTTCAATATCACCGCGCTTGCCTATTTTTTCCGGACTATTTTGGAGCCGATAAAGGCAAATAAGCCAAACACTGCGGCAGATATTACGCCCGGAATTAATCCCACCAGCGCCACGGCTACCCTGGGGTGTGTACCGAAAGAGGGCGGAAGCCACGTCATCATACTATCGAGCTGGTTATGGTTCTGAATGTATTTTTGATAAAACAAAAAGTGTATACTGGTTATCCATACGCAGTTAAGCAGGCCTGTATAAAAACCGTAAAGAAAGTATTTGCCGTTACAGGCTTTGGCAATTACAGCAGAACAAAACACAAAAATCACCACCCAAAATACAGGCTCAACCTTCTGCGGTATTAGCGATACAGAGCCAAACGCCATTATCAACCCGAAAATTGATAATTGAAAAATGAGTTTCCAATTCATGTTTAAATATTATTTGATATAAATATAAAAATAATCGACCTAAACAAAAGCGTGATAAAATAAAAGGCAGCTACATTACTGCGGCTGCCTTTCCTGGCGGTTATTATCCCGCTGGTTTATTGATAGGTATTGTAACGGCCTAATACTGGCGTAGATATGCGATGAAGCACAGGGCCATCTGATGCCTTGGAATTATTTAAGTCCTTTTCCTGTAAGCTATTTTGCTTTTCCAGTGTTATGCGGTTAAGCTTGCTAACATCGCTTTCTTTGCCATTGGGCTTAACCAGGCCGTTTGTGGGCGAATCTTTTATGTTTATCGGGGTGCTCCGGTTAGCGGTATCGTTTTTTATACTAATCGTATTTACACGAACAGCGGGTACCCTTCCGTTTTGCCTTACAGGAGCTGTAGATACCGTATTGTCGTTATCCACAAGGTTAAAAGCTATCGGAACAGAATATGCTACTCTTACCGGACGGCCATTTTGTATGCCGGGTGTCCATTTCGGCGATTCCTGGATAACGCGCAGTGCTTCCATATCAATATCTGCAGCAACCCCACGGGTAACACGCAGATCTGTTAACGAGCCATCTCTTTCAACCACAAAGGATACAATCACCTTTCCTTGTACGCCCGCATCGCGCATAGCGGCAGGATACCTTATGTTTTTTGACAGGTAACGGTAAAAGGCGTCGATGCCGCCCGGAAATTGCGGAACCTTCTCAACTGCAATAAAAACAGAGCTGGTTTCATTATCAGCATCATCCTTTTTTGCCGTTATTACTTCGGATTCTGTCGCCTGTTTAGAAATCTCGGTTTTCGGCGATTTTATAATAATATCCGGGGTACCGGTCCGGGTTGTGGAATTGCTGTCAGGAGCTGCTTTGGCGGCATCGTTCTGCACCTTTGTGCTGCTATCTAATATAGCAGACGGCTCGCTGGCGGGGGTTTGCAATACCTGGTCTACCTTTTTATTAACAAAACCCACCGTTTTGCTATTATAAACTGTGGCTGACGATAGCACCAGCATCAGCATAAACAATGGGGCCGACAAGCCATATTTTATCAGCGCAGCCCTTTTTGAATGGCTTTTTTGCAGCATAAGTATACGCTGCTTTAACAGGCTGTGATTAAAAAATGGATTAACCAGCTTGTGTGCCGGCGCATTAAAAGTTTGGCTTACCAGCAGCAGCGCGTAATCGCTTTTATTGGTTCCGTGTTTTACGGCCTGCCTGTCGGCAATGTATTCATGAATGTGTTTTATAGTATAACGGTAAAGGTAAACTATAGGGTTAAACCAGTTTACAATCATTATAGCTTCCATCAGCAAAACATCGGCACTATGCCACTGCTTTGCGTGTACATGCTCATGGGCTGCTATAACCTGGTTATTTTCATGTTCGGCATTCAGCCTTACTTTTTTAAAGAAAGAAAACGGTGTTTGCGGCGCCGGCTGGTTTATTATTTTTTTCAGCGCCGCCATTTGCCATACAAAGCGCCCGATTAATATAAGCATCCCCAGCAGGTATGCTGCGGCCAGTACATCGCCGAAGGTCACTTGTGTATCTTGTATTATCGGTTTAAAATGATAAACAATCAACGGGCTCCTGTAAATGGTTAGTTGAACTTCTTTGGTAATAAATAAGTTCTTTACCCAGTTTGATTGTATCATAGGGATAAAGAATGATAGTATGGAGGCAGAAATCAGATAAATCCTGTTAAGTTGAAAAAAGGTTTCTTTGCGCAGCAGCAAAAAATAAAAACCATAAAACAAAAGCAGGTAAATGTTTACCAGCAATAAATAATGCCACCAGGTCATACTTATTTTTCTTTGAGTTTCTCAATCAGTTTCATTATTTCATCAGCTTCTTTAAGGTCAATTTTCTCCTTTTTTACAAAGTACGAAAACATGCGCTTTACCGAGTTATCAAAATAACCGTTCATTAATTTGTCGGTTGCGAAGTTTTGATACTGGTCTTTGCTGATTACCGGATGATACTCGTGGCTTTTGCCGAAGGCCTTGTGGCCGACAAATCCCTTTGCTTCAAGAATCCGGATAATGGTAGATACAGTGTTGTAGGCTGGTTTAGGTTCAGGGAGCACATCCAGAACATCTTTTACAAATCCTTTCTTCAAATGCCACAGCACCTGCATAATTTGTTCTTCGGCTCGCGTTAATTCTTTAATTTCCATGTTTTTTTGTTTTGTCCCGTTTTTTCAGACCGGCAGGCACCGATCTGCTTTTTGTTAAATTAAGTAAAGTATCAGCTATAAAGTTCAGAAAATAAATATAAATAATATTATAATATATATTATTTATTCAGATCAGTTACGCCCTAAAAGCTAAAGTTAAAACTACAGCGTTAGTTTCGCAAGCATTTTGAAAAATATATTCTCATCTTGCATCTTCAAAAAGCATCTGTAAATGAATATAACCTTTCACGGCGCCGCACGCAATGTAACCGGCAGCAAACATTTAGTACGATTGAATGACGGAACAGCCATTTTGCTGGACTGCGGCATGTTCCAGGGAATGGGTGAACATACCGAAGATATGAATGAACATTTTGGCTTCAATCCGAACAAGGTTGACTATATGATACTGTCGCATGCCCATATCGACCATTGCGGTTTGATACCACGGCTGGTGGCCGAAGGTTTTGACGGCCCCATATTTTGCACTGCGCCTACTATGGACCTGGCCCGCATACTTTTAATGGATTCGGCCCGGATACAGGAACAGGATGTTGAATACAGCAATAAGCACAGAAAGCACAACGGGCAGCCCCTGCTTGAACCGTTGTATAACGAGGACCAGGCCATTGAATCGCTGCGGCTTTTTAAGATTGTAGATTATGACGAGGAGTACGAGATTAAACCCGGCATAAAATTCAGCTTTACGGACGCGGGCCATTTGGTGGGCAGCGCCTCGGTTCACTTATGGATTACCGAAGATGGGAAAGAAACGACAATAACCTTTAGCGGCGACGTTGGCCGCTATGGCGATATGCTGCTGAAAAGCCCGCAGCCATTCCCGCAGGCAGATTATATTTTGCTCGAATCAACCTACGGCGACTCACTGCATAAAGATGTAGGCGCAATTGAGGATGCTTTGCTGAAGCAGGTTAAACATACCTGCGAAATAAAGAAAGGTAAGCTGATTATTCCGGCTTTCAGCGTAGGCCGAACACAGGAACTGCTTTATGCTTTAAATGCCCTTGAATTAAATGGCACTTTGCCCGATTTTAAATATTATGTAGACAGCCCGCTATCAGAAAAGGCAACGCAGGTGCTGATGAATCATCCCGAGGTTTATAACCAGGAAGTAACAGCTGTTTTAAAGGTGGACGCCAATCCGTTTGGCTTTAAGGGGATGAAGTTTATAGAATCGACAGAAGAATCGAAAGCGCTGAACGATAACCCGGAGCCGTGTGTTATTATTTCGTCATCGGGCATGGCCGAAGCCGGGAGGGTAAAGCATCACATCAAAAACAATATCAATAATCAAAAAAACACCATTTTAATGGTAGGCTACTGCGAGCCCAACTCGCTGGGCGGCCACCTGCTGCGCGGCGACCATGAGGTATTTATTTTTGGCGAACAATACGAGGTAAAAGCCGACGTGCAATCAATAAAGTCTATGAGCGCCCACGGGGATTACGAAGACCTGCTGCACTTCATCAGCTGCCAGGACCCTAAAAAAGTGAAGAAAGTTTTCCTTGTGCACGGCGAATACGAGGTGCAGCAGCATTTCAGGCAAAGGATATTGGACAAGGGTTTTGCGGATGTTGAAATTCCGTTTCAGCATCAGCGGATTGATTTGGAATAATACGGTGTAAATCTATATTTTAATATTTATAAAGAACCTTGCATTGGGTTCGAATCCAGGAATGGGAACGCATGAATAAGCAATTAATAGTTATAATGTTGGGCTACATGTTTTTAACATGCGGTTACTCATCTGTTAAGGTAAATGTCGCTAAAAAGGCAACCGCAACCAGGGTAGAGCCAGGATATGCGCTGAAAGATGACGATAGTACTTTCCAATATAAAGGCAATAAATATCTTATCATAACGAATGAAACATTCGATAAAAACGGAAATATTATAAGCGCGGACATCGCGGGCGATGTAGGATACACGCGTTACTCACAGAAAGAATTTGATAAATATAAATCCCTTTTAAAAGACTACTCGCTATCAAAAACAATATTAATAGCGATGATTAATAATCAAAATATAATAGTTAACGAACGAAAGGTAAATAACCCAACTATAGATAAAACCAATAAAAGACTCTTTTATACGCTTAACAACAAGGATACTTTATACCGGATTACTTACAAATAGGTGCGTTACCCGGCCGCAGGCAATGTAAACCCAAACGTACTTCCTTCCCCAATAGCGCTCTTCACCCATATTTTCCCTTGCTGGGCTTCAATAAAATCTTTGGATATCGCCAGCCCCAGGCCTGAGCCGGACGGATTTTGCCCATCGGTAGGCACCTGGAAATAGCGGTCGAACAGACGTTTCTGGTATTGCTCGTCAATGCCCTTGCCCGTGTCTCTTACCGAAAACTCTACCTCGTTTTTTTGATCGGAAATGCGTATTACTACGCTCGATTTTTCCGGACTATACCGCAGCGCGTTCGACAGGAAATTCACCAGCACCCAGGCCGTTTTTTCCACGTCGGCACTTACGGTTGGTAATTTGGAGTCTTTGATAACCTCCAGCTTTACGCCCTTTTGTTGCGCCTGGAAACTTACAGAAGAGATGGCGTAATCCACAATTTTATCGGGTTCAACGGGCACAAAATTGAGTTGTATGTTTCCCGTTTCCACCTGTGATAGCTCCAACAGCTCACTGGTGATTTTAAGCAGGCGTTCGCTGTCGTCATTAATATGTTCCAGCAATTGCTTTTGTTCGGGGTTAATGTTGCCAATACGCTCGTCCTTCATTAGCTTCAGGCTCATTTTTATGGACGAGATTGGTGTTTTTAGCTCATGCGAGATAGTGGCGATAAAATTGGTTTTGGCCTCATCCCGCTCCTTAAACTCGGTAATGTTGCGGAGTATATAAACCTTACCGGCAGAATTTTTTGCAATACTAAGCGGGCCGGATTGATCGTTGTTCAAATTCGGCACGTGGATTTCGCGCGTTTCCAGCTGAAAGTGGGAATCTTTGCCGTCAACTACTATCTTGAAAGATTTTTTTGTTGACCCATCGTCAAGGATAGACCTAAAGAGGTCGTTGCTTTTAGAGATATCGGCAACCAGCCGGCCTTCCATTTTATCTGCGCCCAAATTCAGGATACCCTTTGCGGCCGTGTTAATAAACAATATTTCGTGCCGCTCATTCACACCGATAATGGCATCATGCATCTGCTCGATAATGGTTTCGATACGCAGCTTTTCCGACATAATGGTGCTCAGGTTGCTGTTCTCCCAATCATCCAGCTGCCGGGCCATTTCGTTAAAAGCATTGGCTACCTCGGCAAACTCGTCGTTTTTATCAAAGTGGATGCGCTGCTTGTAATTTTTCTGCCCAATAGCCCGGATACCCGACAGCAACGTTCCCAGCGGACCTGTAATAAAGCCGGGGAAGTTAACACTGAAAGTAAACAAGGTAATAAATGCTATGCTCGCTGAAAACCCTAAAATCAACGCTGATTCATCAACTGATTTGCGCGCCGTATCGTTCTTGCGGACGATGGCCTGCATGTTTACTTCTTCTATTTTTAACAAACACCGCCGCACTTGTTTCTCTGCATTTTCAATATCAGCAGAGGCCGTGGCGGTCAATAATTTATTGAAAGCCGCCTTTAGATCATTAACACTCTCGCTTTCGCCTTTTTCGGTGATATTATGCGCCTCTTTGTCTAGTTGGGCCTGGAAATGTTTTATCGAAGCATCCTTAAGCGGCAGCGTGTTTTCGTCGAGAATTTGGCGCATATCGCGGCAATAGCTTAACGACTCATAGTTGTCTTTTAAAATTACTTTAGCGTTGTTGGATATCTGCCGGATGTAAAACATCGACATCGCCCCAAAAAACAATACAACAACAAACAAAAAGCCGAAGCCTAACCGGAGTTTATTTTTTACTTTCATGACAGTATTACTAAATCAATTTCTTTTGCCGCTATATTTTTCAGCAGCTCGTTAAAAACGGCCGTCCGCAAAATTACCTGGAACAGGCTTAAATGCGGCTTGCCTATGCAAATGGTAGTTATTTCGCGCTCATCCGCCACCTTCATAATGGTTTGGGTTATCTGGTCGCTTTTCAACTTTATTACTTCGGCGCCAAGTTCGGTAGCCAGCTTAAAGTTATTAATTAAATGCCGCTGCTTATCCAGTTTTATGCGTTCCATGCTTTCGCTGCTGCTTTGCACGTAAAGCACCATCCATGGTGATCGGTAATAGGATGCCAGCCTTGCCGTTTTTCGTATCACAATCTTTGCAGTCTCAGCATTGCTCGATATACAAGCCAAAAACTTTTCGGGCCGCAGCTTTATCTGCTTAGGCACCTCCACGTCAATCTTACGCTCCAGGTGATGCGCTACCTCCTTAAGGGCTATCTCGCGCAGCTGCAAAATCTTATCGTTTTGAAAAAAGTTTTGCAGGGCACGTTCAACCTTGCTCTTATCGTAAATTTTGCCGTCTTTCAGCCTGTCGATGAGCTCATCGGCGGTTAGGTCGATATTTACAATCTCATCGGCCATTTCCAGCACCTTATCGGGAATGCGTTCGGTGATGGCTATGCCGGTAATTTTTTCAATCTCTTCATTCAGACTTTCCAGGTGCTGAATGTTTACGGCGGTAATCACGCTAATGCCGGCATCTAAAATATCAACCACATCCTGCCAGCGTTTGGCGTTTTTGCTTCCTTCTATATTGCTATGCGCCAGCTCATCAACAATAACAACTTCCGGATGCCGGTTAAGGATGGTTTGCAGGTCCATCTCGTCCAGCTCCTTGC
>JAZJZL010000072.1:12710-17852 GCA_040389845.1 Bacteroidota bacterium | reverse complement strand
CTCCCACATAGAGATCAACAGGCGACCATGCTTTCTCCTTTTTCTTATCTACCACTTGGAACTCACCCTCGATCACGTCTTCCTCACGCTTATCTTCTAACTGGAGGAGCTTCTTCCTTTTAGCCGCCCTCCAGGCCAATCTTACTTCCAAAGGCAGGTCCATTTCTTCCAACTCTTTACTTTTGTAAAATATTTTACGGCGTGTTATTACAGGCAGGCCATCCAGCAGGGCATGCGTTTCCGCCCGGTTATGCGTCTCAATGTATCCAATCTGTATGCCAATGCCGTTGCGTTGCAAGGCATGTGCTTCCTGCAACATCCTGTATGTTTTACCCACGCCGGCGCTCATCCCAATATAAATTTTGAGTTTGCCCCTGCGCGATTTTTTTAGCAGGCCGATGAAATCTTTTACGGTGTTGTCTTGCATTGTTATCTATCCATCAATATCGTAGGGGCGTATCGCATACGCCCTAATCAAGCCACATCCCGGGCTATCTGTTTTTTTGGATAGTTCGAGAGGGCGTATGCTATACCACAGCCGTTAACCTAAGGACAATTTATCCTTTGTAGCGGGTTAAAGCCCCACCTAAATCCTCCCCGGTTGGGAGGACTTTAAAAAATCGAACGCCACCGCAGCTAAAGTCTCCCCTACCGGGGGAGATTTAGAGGGGGCAACATACGCGAATGCCCTTAGGTTAACGGGTATGGTATGCTATACGCCCCTACATTTCCTATCCTGCCCTTGCGTTCCTAACTTAGGTAGCCGCCCCGTTTAACCGGAGCGGCTTAACCGGCGTATTCACCTGGCCGGCTGTTTATTCAAACTAAAAATAAACCAAATTTTTATTTAAAAGGCATACACCGCCGCCAGCGAAAATTGTGATGCCGACTTAGTGGCAATGCCGTTATTATCTGTAAAAATTGTTTTTGAACCATTGTCTAATCTTACCTCCGGAATAAACATAAGCGGACCGCCCTTTATATTTGCCGTAAACGTAAGCGCCGTAACCGAGTTGCCCGGAGCCGGTCCCGCCGGTGTATAGCCGCCTGTTTTGGTTTTAAAGTATTCGCCGCGCAAGCCCAGGGTTACGTTGGGCGATACCGCTAATTGCGGATACAATGCAATACCTTCAAAACCACCCTTCAATGAATCGGGTGCCGAAAAATCAGCGGCGTTAACGCCCAGCTTAAATGCATCTGTAATTTGGTATGTCGTAGTCAAATCAATCTCTGTTCCTGATGCCGGGCCGGTTAGCAGGTTGATGTAGGCCGTCCATCCTTTAACAGGAACAACCATCAGTTGCGAGCCGAAGGTATTAACCCGTTTGGCGGATGTGTAAACATTCCATAAATCATTAAAAACACCGGCCATCAGGCTCACTTTGTCGCTAAAGGCGTAGGTGAACTTTACACCCGAATTCTGGAACGGGCCATTGGTAAACAGGTACGAAGTTGAATAGTTAAAATTACCTGTCGGCGGTGTAACCTCGTAACCTAAAAATGTAGCCATGTAGCCGCCGGTAACGTTTAGCTTGTCGGTTAAATCATAAGATACAAACAGGTTTTGGATGTGATTATTGGCCACAGGTATTGATTGATCGCTGCGCGGGCCGAATGACATTTCGCCCACGAAAGACGCTTTCCCGACTTTCTTTTTTAGCCCAATATCAATCATGCCGACCGAAAATGAGTTCTGATCGGTAGCGAAACTGGTAGGGATGTTGTTGTGACCCGAGAAATCATATTTATAATACGCATCTACCGAGCCTGAAATAACCAATGGCGGGTCTGCATGTTTGGTGGTATCCTGGGCGTAAAGCGCCATACCGGTTAGGGTTATAATGGTTGTTATAATTGTTTTTTTCATTGTTACTTGTTCTGAAGCGGTTTTATCGGAAGTCGCTGAAAATGGCGATGTATGCAGGGGCCTCCGCCGTTTGCCCGGCATGATAAGGCCCTTGCATACCATGGTTAAATAAAGCTACCATGACACCATTTTTATTGATTTACTTCAATTCATCCAGCGCTACGTTCAGCTTTAATACATTCACTTTTTTAGGCCCGAACAACGGTGCTTCAATATGTGCACTCACCAGCGCGGCAACCTTTTGCTCGTCCAGCTTACGAAATTGCGCAACACGTTTAATTTGAATTTTAGCGGATTCAGGGCTGATATCCGGGTCTAAGCCACTGCCTGACGCGGTGACCAGGTCGGCTGGTATTTCACTTTTTTGCAGACCAGGATGATATTTCAGCAGCGTATCGATACGGCTTTTTACATCTTTTAAGTAATCCGGGTTACTTGGTCCTTTGTTGGAACCGCCTGAGCCTGCAGCATTGTAAGCCACAGCCGATGGACGTCCCCAGAAATATTGGGGCTTGTCGAATTTTTGGCCGATAGCAGCATAGCCGACAACCTTGCCGTTTACTATTATCTTTTCGCCATCGCCCTGGCCTTTGGAAAGTTTGCCGGCGAAGGTGATGATAACCGGGTATATTACACACAACAGGACAATTAATACTAATGTTAACCTGATGGATTGAATAAGCGTTTTCATGATATTATAGCATTACAGAAATTAATAAATCGATCAATTTTATGCCGATGAAAGGCGCGATAACGCCGCCCAAACCGTAAATCAGCAGGTTGCGGCGCAGCAGTGCACTGGCACCAATAGGTTTGTATTCCACGCCTTTTAATGCCAGAGGTATCAGCATCGGTATAATTATGGCGTTGAAAATCACCGCCGACAAAATGGCGCTTTCGGGGCTATACAAATGCATAATGTTAATGTGCTGCAAAGCAGGTATAGATGCGATGAACAACGCCGGTACAATCGCAAAATACTTGGCCACATCGTTAGCGATTGAAAAAGTGGTAAGTGTACCGCGGGTTATCAGCAGTTGTTTACCTATTTCCACAATCTCGATAAGCTTGGTTGGGTCGTTATCCAAATCAACCATGTTGCCAGCCTCTTTAGCCGCCTGTGTGCCGCTATTCATGGCTACACCAACATCGGCCTGGGCAAGAGCCGGGGCATCGTTAGTGCCATCGCCCATCATGGCCACCAGTTTACCGGTTGCCTGTTCGGCGCGGATATATTTCATTTTATCCTCGGGCTTGGCTTCGGCAATAAAATCGTCCACACCGGCTTTTTCGGCTATGAATTTTGCGGTGAGCGGGTTGTCGCCGGTTACCATCACGGTTTTTATGCCCATTTTGCGCAGGCGTTCAAAACGTTCGGCTATACCTGGTTTTATAATGTCCTGTAACTCTATCACACCTAAAACCTGTTCGTTTTGTGCCACCACTAAAGGGGTGCCGCCATTTGAAGAAATAATTTTTACCCTGTCTTCAACTTCGCTGTCAAATTTATTGCCGGCGTTAATAGTCAGGTTTCTAATAGAGTCGAAGGCCCCTTTGCGGATACGTTTTCCGTCCGGCGTATCAATTCCGCTTGCACGTGTTTCTGCCGAGAACTTGATAAATTCAGAACCCTGCGGCGGCTCAAGTGCGAGCCGGATATTGCTTTGCTGCGCCAACTCAACTATCGATTTACCTTCGGGGGTATCGTCGGCCAGTGAGCCTAATACACACGCCTTTACAAAATCGTCGGGCGACACGCCTATGGCAGGCCAGAAATGAGTGGCACGACGGTTACCGATGGTGATAGTCCCGGTTTTATCAAGCAACAGTACGTCAATATCGCCGGCTGTTTCAACTGCCTTGCCCGATTTGGTGATTACGTTTGCACGCAATGCCCTGTCCATCCCCGCAATACCGATGGCTGATAATAAGCCGCCGATGGTTGTCGGGATTAAACAAACAAATAATGATATTAAAGCGGCGATTGTGATAGGTGTGTTGGCGTAATCGGCAAAGGGTTTTAGCGTAACGCATACGATAATGAACACCAGCGTAAAGCTTGCCAGCAGAATGGTTAATGCAATTTCATTCGGCGTTTTCTGGCGCGATGCTCCTTCCACCAACGCAATCATCTTATCCAAAAAGCTCTCGCCAGGCTGCGTGGTAACCATTACCTTTATTTTGTCGGATAGTACCTTTGTACCGCCGGTTACCGACGATTTATCACCGCCGGATTCACGGATTACCGGGGCAGATTCTCCGGTAATAGCTGATTCGTCTATCGTAGCCAAGCCCTCGATGATCTCGCCGTCTGTCGGGATAGTATCGCCGGCCTCGCAGGTGAAAACATCGCCCTTTAGCAGTTGGTTTGATGAACGGGATACAATCGAGCCATCTTCCAATACAACCTTGGCGGGCGTATCTTCCCTGGTTTTACGCAGGCTGTCGGCCTGTGCTTTGCCACGCGCTTCGGCAATGGCCTCGGCAAAGTTGGCAAACAGCAGGGTGAGCAGCAGTATCACAAAAATTGTGGTGTTATATGCAAAAGAACCCTGGCCTGCGTGTGTGAAGCTATAAAAGCTGACATACAGCATTATTATTGTGCCTATCTCCACCGTGAACATCACGGGGTTGCGCATCATTGTTTTTGGGTTCAATTTTATGAACGACTCTTTTAGCGCGGTTTGCACCAAAGCGGGTTCAAATAATTTATTTGATGTGTTTTTCATTGTCCTGAATTATTTAAGCATTGAAAAATATTCCGCAATTGGCCCTAAAGCCAACGCAGGGAAGTACGACAATGCATTGAGTACTAATATCACAGCGAACGTCATCATGCCGAATGTTACGGTATCGGTTTTAAGCGTACCGGCAGATTCAGGGATGAATTTCTTTTGAGCCAATAAACCGGCTATCGCCACGGGGCCGATAATAGGCAGGAACCTGCCAAGAATTATTACCAGGCCGGTAGTTACGTTCCAGAATATATTCCCGTCACCCAGGCCTTCAAAGCCGGAGCCGTTATTGGCGTTTGATGAGGTGTATTCGTATAACATCTCAGAAAAACCGTGGTAGCCGGGGTTATTCAGCCATGTCGACGGCTTAACCGCCCAATCGGCATTGCCGAAATGGTTAAATACGTAGCTTGATATGGCTGTACCGGCTAATATTAAAAACGGACTGAGCAGGGTAATCAACGCCGCAATCTTTACTTCACGCGCCTCTACTTTGTGCCCCAGAAACTCCGGTGTTCGCCCAACCATTAGGCCGGATAT
>JAZJZL010000072.1:10243-12700 GCA_040389845.1 Bacteroidota bacterium | reverse complement strand
ATGAGATAGTTTAACAAGCCTACGCCGCATCCGCCAAAAAACGAGTTTATCATCATAGCCAATAGTTGCCACAGGCCGGTAAGGGCCATGGTGCTATCATGCATACCGTTAACTGAGCCGGTTGATACGATGGTAGTGAGTGTACTCCAGTAGGCGGTCGCCATAGGGCCAATCCTCACCTCCTTCCCTTCCATAGCGCCGGTGGTTTGTGCAATGCCCATTTTTGCAATGGCCGGGTTACCGCCAAGCTCGCCGCTGATGGTAGGAATCATCAGCATTAACATCCCGATTGACATGACGCTGAATATTATCCAGCCCAGTTTTTTCCTCCGTATAAAATAACCGAAGGCCAGTACCATAGCGATAGGGATAATCATCTGCGCGATGATTTCCGTCATGTTGGTAATGTAATTCGGGTTTTCGAGCGGGTGTGCGGAGTTTGCGCCGAACCAGCCGCCACCGTTAGTACCCAGGTGCTTAATGGCAATCATCTGGGCTGCCGGGCCACGCGAAACATGCACGGTATCGCCCTGTAACGAAATGAACTGGTCTTTACCGGCATAGCTTGATGTGGTGCCGTTGAATGTTAAAATAAGCGCTATCACTATCGAAAGTGGTAACAGCAAACGGGTTATCGCCTTTACAAAGTAATTCCAGAAGTTGCCTAAATCGTTAGTGGTTTTATCCCTAAAGGCCTTGAACACTGCCACTGCGGCGGCTATGCCTGTTGCGGCACTGGTAAAGTGCAAAAACATAAAGATAAAATGCTGAATAAGGTAAGTCGCGCCGCTTTCGCCGCTATAGTGCTGCAGGTTACAGTTGGCTACGAAGCTCAGTATGGTATTAAATGCCAGGTCCGCGCTCATGCCGGGGTTACCATCGGGGTTAAGCGGCAGCTTGTCCTGGTGCATCAGCACAAAAAAGCCGTAAACCACCCATAAAGAGTTAATAACCATCATCGCCTTTAAAAAGCGTTTCCAGTCCATCGGCTCGTTAGGGTTAATGCCCGACAATTTGTAAATGCCGGTTTCCAGCGGTTTTAAAAAATCGGTCCAAACTTTTTCGCCGGCAAACATTTTAGCGAGGTATTTGCCGAGAGGAATACCGATGAGCAAGGTGATAATGAAGGAGGCTAAAATTCCTGATAGTTCCGTGTTCATTGTTTTGAGTTAAAATTTTTCGGGTTTAAGCAGTACATACACCATGTATGCAAACACTGCAATTGAAATGATAAATAGTGCGATCATGATTTTTAGATTTTTTCGAACCAGTCGATCGATTTAAAAAATAGCCAGCAGCAAAAAATGATGGTGACAAACAGAATTATGGTAAGCATCGTTAATGTTTTTGCCACTATTTACAAACGATGTACCAGTGAAATGCTGAAATATTCAACTATTTGATTTATAGTCGATTACTAATTGTTCGCCTGCAATGGCGTTGCCTCAAACAAAAAAACCCTTCCAAAATGGAAGGGTTGCTTTTTCAAAATAACCTGTCAGGAATATGTTACGGGCGCTACCCTTTTGAGTGCGAAGTTGCTGGTTGGGGTAACCACCAGCGGTATTTTTTCAATCCTGGTTTCGCTGGTGTCAAGGCCGAAAGCTTTTGCGTCCGACTGGGCAAGACGCCTGATAGCAAAATAGCTGTTCAATATAAACCCTTCTTTGGCATTGAACTCGTTTTCGTACGAAAGGAATTTCTCCAGTATCACAAACTGAAAATCGGCGGCAAGGTTGTGCTTCTTTAGTGATGGGTAACGGCTGGTAATGTCGAGGCCTTCGTTTGCCACCATTTCCTGTACCACCCGCCTGAAGAGCACATTGATACGCGGCTGTATGCGGAAACCAAGCCTGAATTCAACCCTGATTACTTTATCCTCCTCCATTTCCTCCACGCTATACTCCATGGTAAAGGGCTCATCCGTTCGTTCAATATGGATAAACCAGTAAACGTTGGCCCGCTTGGGCTTACGGCTAAATATAGAATAGATAATTTTTTGCTCTATCTGTTTGCTGTTGTTTGCCTTTGTCAGATAAATTAGGTGGGTGGAGTATTTAGAGACTGACGTGTCTTCGCTCAATGCCCGTAGTATCGGTATTTGCTCTTTCAGGTCTACAAAGGTAAGAAAGCGGTTATTAATCTTTCGGGCTCTAAACCAGATATACATGGTGAATATCAGCCCCACTTCAAAGCCAACGAAAAATAGCCTTTTTACAATTTTAATGGCGTTAGCCACAAAAAACGAGAACTCAACCGTAAGGAACACACACAATATAATGGTGACCAGCCACACCGGCCAGTGTTTTACGTAACGCATAAAGTAATACATCAGTACGGTAGTCATCAGCATCGCTATGGTTATCGAGAAACCGTATGCGGCTGTCATCGCTTCGGATGTTTTAAAGTAAAGGCTTACCGCTATACAGCCAAAGCACAGTATCCAGTTAATACTCG
>JAZJZL010000072.1:0-10233 GCA_040389845.1 Bacteroidota bacterium | reverse complement strand
ATACTCGGAATATATATCTGCCCCCGGATATTCGAAGGGTATTTGATGGTAATGCGCGGCCAAAAGTTCATGCTTACGGCCTCGCTTATCAATGTGAACGATCCGCTAATGAGCGCCTGGCTGGCAATAATTGTAGCCACTGTTGCAAGCGCCACCGCCGGTATTACAAAACCGTGCGGTACAATGGCGAAAAAGGGGTTAACATCCTTTAACATTGCAGGGCTGGTCTGGCGCAGCACCCAGGCGCCCTGGCCAAGGTAATTTAGTATCAGTGCGGTTTTAACAAACAACCAGCTGGCCTGTATATTTTTACGCCCGCAGTGCCCCAGGTCTGAGTATAGGGCCTCGGCACCGGTTGTACACAGAAACACGGCCCCTAACAACCAAAATCCGTTTGGATGCTCTACCAGCAAATGGTAGCCGTACATAGGATTAAGCGCCTTAAATATCTGCGGATATTGGGCTATCTGTACTGTGCCCAAACAGGCCAGCATTACAAACCACAGCAGCATTACCGGCCCAAAAGCGGCCCCCACTATGTTGGTGCCAAACTGCTGAAAAAAGAACAGCAGTATCATGATGGCTATTACAATAATTAACACCACGTTAGCGCCGGGTATAATGGTTTTTGAAAAAGCCGGCACCAGGTTGAGGCCCTCAATTGCCGATGTTACCGATATCGGCGGCGTAATAATACCATCGGCCAATAATGTTCCTGCGCCGATTATAGCGGGAATAGCCAGCCATTTACCATAGCGCCGCACCAGCGCGAACAGCGAAAATATGCCGCCCTCACCGCGGTTATCGGCTTGCAGGGTAATGAAGATATATTTGAACGTGGTTTGCAGCGTTAGCGTCCAGAAAACACAGGAGATAGCGCCGAGTACCATAAACCCGTCGGCGCGGCCGCCTTCACGCAGCAATGTTTGCAGGGTGTACAGGGGCGAGGTACCGATATCGCCAAAAATAATTCCCAGGGTAATCAACACGCCACCCGCAGAAAGCTTGCGTATGTGTGGGTTCATAGCGTGAATTTTTTAGAGGTTGAACAAAGGGCACAAGCTGCGCAATGCGCGCGTTTGCGCACAGAAAAAGGAGGGGTATGTTTCATGCCGCGCCGGTATCAAGCATCATGCCAAAAGTATAAAAGTGGCTAAATCAGCACTTGAAGGCCCTTTTGTAAAAACCCCCTAACTAAAACCCTTCCATTTTGAAAAGGCGTATTATCAAAATGAGGTGTTGATACTTGATTTTTCTATATTTGACAAATGCCTAAAAGAGACCAAAATTCGATTGCGTATGTTTGTACAGCTACGCAATAATCTGGAACAACAACTGGAAAAAGCTACGGATACTGTAACTAAATTTTTTAAGGAAGAGAATGATTTCCTTTATAAAGAGAGGAAATCAAAGGCGAAATAAAGACAGAGGAACGGAAAAATCGTATGTTCGTAGAAAGCCTTATCCTTAAGCTTGGTTTATCAGACAAACAAGCGGCAGAGGTTGCAAAGGTCCCAGTAGAATTTGTAGCTAAAGTGAGGGCCGATCTTCAAGGTAAATAAACACCCTACCCCCCAATCTTATACTCTTCCAATTTCCTGTAAAGCGTAGTTAATCCAATCCCTAATAAACGGGCTGTTTCTGTTTTATTACCATTGGTACGCGCCAGTATTTTTTGAATATGCTGCCGCTCTATGCTGGCTAAATCAACGGCGCTATGGTCGGCGGTATCGTATTTGAAATCAGGCGGCAGCAAGTCGGGCGTCAAAACATCATCATCGGCAAGGATAACCACCCGCTCCATTACATTTTTCAGCTCACGGATATTCCCTTTCCAATTATGGCGGTTAAGCAGCGCTACGAACTCATCGGTCATTTTTGGCTGCTTTTTGGCGGATTTGCCGCTGAAGGTATCCAAATAATAATTCGCCAGTAATATAATATCCGGCTTCCGCTCGTTAAGCGAAGGCAGCGAAATGGTGAAAACCGATAACCGGTAAAATAAATCCAGCCTGAATTTTCCCGCTTCGGCGTCCTTCTGTAAATCGCGGTTGGTAGCGGCCAGTATGCGGATGCTTACTTTGGTAGTTTGTGTATCGCCAAGTTTGATGAACGTTTTACTTTCCAGTACGCGTAGTAGCTTTGCCTGCAGTTCCAGGTTCATCTCGCCAATCTCATCCAAAAACACGGTGCCGTGCTGGGCTTCTTCCAGTAAGCCTTTTTTGTCTTTTACCGCGCCTGTAAATGCTCCTGCTTTGTAGCCAAATAGTTCGCTCTCCAGCAATTCTGCCGAAAAGCTGCTGCAGTTTATCGCCACAAAAGGCATCTGCCGGCGCTGACTTTCATGGTGTATAGCCGAGGCGAACACCTCCTTACCGGTGCCTGTTTCACCAAGCAGCAATACGGTGGTATCCGTAGCAGCAACCTTTCGTGCAAGCGTAATGGCTTCCTGTATTGCTTTCGAGTTTCCGATAATATTGGCAAAGGTTGTTTTTTTGGCAGCCTTTGTTTCCTGCTCAAATGCCCGGAACTGCGCTTGTGCCTTTTCTATCGCCTGGTTAACCAGCGGGATAATTTTATCGTTATCATCGCCCTTGGTTATGTAGTTGAAAGCACCATTCTGTATGGCCTTAACGCCGTCGGCAATCGTACCGTAAGCGGTAAGGTTGATAACCTCAACGTATGGCTTTTTCTCTTTAATCGTCTTTACCAGGTCAACTCCATTTACATCGGGCAGCTTTACATCGCTTAGCACCAGCAAAACGTCGTGCTGCTGCAACAGTTTTAGGCCCTCTTTGCCGGTAAAAGCCTGCAATACGATAAATCCTTCCAGTGTAATGATCCGCGTCAGCAGGTCATTCAGCTTTTTCTCGTCATCGATTATAAGAATGGTGTTTTGCATTGCGGCGATTTTATCAATGCAATATTAGGACATAAAAAAATGTTTGATGCTTTTTTATGCTGATATTTTGGATTGTCGCTAATTTTTCGCGCCGTTGAAGTCTGTTTACTTCGCCCGCACCTTATTCCCTTTAGCTTCGTGCGTCACTTCTGCCAGCCCCAGGTACTCCATCAGCGGGGGAATGTACATACCGAAGCGACCGCGCAAGCCTTTCTTCAAACCATACCAGCCGCCAACCGGGTTACTTTCCGAACGGCCCCAGGCTTCAACAGTGCCCTCTTTAGCCGGCTTTTGTTCATCGGCACTGCCCAGCTCCATCCAGTCGCCGTGTTCCTTCAGCATTTGGTGCAGGTCGGCCAGGCAGCGGTAGTCATAATGCAATACGGTTTTGCCTACTGTACATACCAATATCTTTTTGCCGTCCTTTTCGTCGGCATGCATCGTATATTCCGAACTTTGGGGAGGTGTTTTCAACACAGTTGGCTTTTCCTTTGTTCCGATTTGATTTTCCATGGTATTTTTATGCAGGCATATTAATCTTATAGCTCTTCACAATTATTTGTTGAAAATAAGGTGTTTAAATGGATTTGCCAGACTAAAATCATTAAGCATTGTGGAATATTTGGAAAAGCTGCATCTGGTATATTAAAAACAATCCATTATGAGAAGGAAGATCTTTGCGCTATTATACTTTTTGCCTTTATTCATTTCAGCACAAACAATACCATCGCCGGCGATAAAAGATCTCCCATGGGATTGGTCCGAAAGTTATATCTACTCAATAATTGCAGAAAACCATTTATCATCGCAGGTTTCGGCAACGGTTAATTATCATTTATTGAATAGTGAACTAAGGGATTACGGAGACTACAGAATCGTTGCCGTTGAGCATCAATATAAACCGGAATTTTCCAACCACTTTTTAAACGTGCCCGCCGGACTCAATTATTCTCAATTTTGCGAAGCTGTTAAAACGCCCGGTGCGGATAACATATATACCTATATCCTGAAGTGCCAGGATAGCTTGCGCAGTCAATCGGTAAGCGACTATTCCAAGCATTTCTTTTTGCTGGCATTGGTTCACGCTGTGGGCGATGCGCATCTGCCGCTACAGACAAATATCACCGGTGATGAAAAGTATATTCAGCTTCCGGGGTCATGTGACAGTTTGTTGATCGAACACTACCCTTCCACTTTAAAAAGGGCAACTCTTATTGATACCGTATCGGCGAAACAAGTAGAAAAATGGCAGTCCGACAGCTTGACGCAATGGTTATATGAAAGCTATTTATTGAGGGCACGATTAAACAAACAGATTAAAGATGGAAAAATACCATCTAAAAACTACATCAGGCAATACAAATCCGATAATCAGCTACAAATTGAAAAAGCAGGTATCCGGCTTGCGGCGGTTTTAAATGAGCTGTTTAAAAACGAATTTAAGCCCGACCCGAAAGACGAACGGGATTTCGTTAATGGCTCACCAATACTAAGCGACAGGCCGGAAGAACTTTATGGTAATACCGTAATGGTTTGCGGAAGGGTAACCGGGCACCAACAAACCGATACGACACTTGTGCTTAAAATAAGATATTGGGGCGATAAAGTAATTCCTGTTATACTAACGTCTGCAGCAAAGCAGCAGCCCGACGAAATTTACAGCAGTGACGTTTGCGCAACCGGTAAGATAGTAAAAGTTGACGGCAAGCCCGCCATGATAATTTATAAGCGCAATCGCTTTACAATTGAACGAATCTTCATCGATCCGGTAATAACAAAATGAAAAACATTGTTATTTACAGCACAAGAGTCACAACATCCGCTCATCTGATGTTTTGGTTTTTTGCTGCGTATACCACTTTTATTATTGCTTCTGATCGTTCGTTTTTTTCGTTGCGTCTTCGGCTGCTTTAGCTTTTTTAATAGAATCCTGCTGCGCCTTTTTCTTCTTTTTGTTGAAGAAGCCCTTCAGCAAAAAGTTGTGCTGGGCGGCGGTAAGGTCTTCGTTAAGCGTGGTGGTGGTTTTGTGAACGTTGGCAATGGTTGATTTTGCCTGGTTAACCGTGCCTTCCAGGTCCCGCGATAGCTTGTCGTTGTTCAGCAGGCGGCCGATGCTGCCTTTGCCGCTGTTTACTTTATTAATGATGGATGCAAGCCCTTCGGTAAGGTCGGCGGCATTATCGGCTACCTTGGTTAATTTTTTGATGATGCGGTCTACGTCAACAGGGGGCACGGATGCCAGCTGCCCACCCTCCTTAATTTCTGTTGTACTAGTAAAGCCTCCGGGGGCAATTACCACCAGCTTATCGCCCATCAGGCCATCGCTCCCGATGCTCATCTTCGAGTCGGTTTTGATGAACTTTTTTACGGTATTGTTCAGCATAAGGTCTACGCGTACGGTGCTGTCATTAACGATGCTAATATTTTCTACCACGCCGATATTAATACCGGCGAAACGCACATTATTGCCAACCTGCAGGCCATTTACATTCTTAAACGTTCCGTACACCCCAAAGGTGGAGCTGAACAGGTTTTTTTGGTTCCCGATAAAAAATATCCCAAGTACAAGCACCACCAGGCCCAAAAAGGTGAAGATGCCTATTTTTATTTTTTGTGATGCTGTCGCTTTCATGATATATCTAAAAAGTATGATTTTACAATTTCGTCTTTTGATTTGTGCAGCTCGTCGAACGTTCCTTCGGCTACATATTCGCCATCATTCATAATCACCACCCGGTCCGATGCTATGCGGGCGCACTCCATGTCGTGGGTAATGATGATTGACGATGTCTCTTGTTTTTTCTGGATTGTCAGTATCAGGTCGCTTATTTCGCGCGAGGTTATTGGGTCGAGGCCGGTGGTCGGCTCATCGTACAACATAATTTCAGGGTCTACAATAATGGTCCGTGCCAGGCCTGCACGCTTGCGCATCCCGCCGGATAAATCCGATGGCATTTTATCGATCGCGTCCAGCAGGCCTACGCTATCCAGCGCTGCTTCTACTTTCCTATCTATCTCGGCCCTGTCTTTTAATTTCAACACCCGGGTAAGCGGAAATTCAAGATTCTCGCGTACGGTCATCGAATCATACAGCGCGCCGCTCTGAAACAGGAAGCCGATTTTTATACGCAGCTCTTTTAGTTCCTTTTCTGATAGTTCTGATACTTCCTCGCCGAACACCTTTACAGAGCCCTCGTCAGGCTTCAGCATGCCCACGATACATTGTATGGTAACTGACTTACCCGTACCCGAGCGGCCAAGGATAACTATGTTTTCGCCCTTATGTACCTCAAGGTTAATATCCTTTAATACATCATTACCGCCAAATGATTTCTTTAGCCCCCTGATGGAAATCACGACCTCGCGTTTGCTTTCGGCCGGCTTTTTACCTGCTTTTATATTTTCCGCTTCCTTTTCCATCTTACTTATAAAATAATATACTGGTTATCTGCACTGCTATAGCATCAATAACGAATATCCAAAGGGAGGCAGTAACCACTGCTGAATTTGCCGCTATACCAACGCTTTCTGTGCCTTTGTTGGAGGTGAAGCCTTTATAACACCCAACAAAACCTATCGCAAAGCCAAAAAATATTGTTTTAATAAGAGCAGGTAGAAAGTCGGTAAAGTCGAGCGCGGCTATAACCTTCGTAAAATAGAGTTTAAAGCTTATACTGTCGCGGATGTTTAGTGCCAAAAAACCACCGAAAAGCCCTATCGCATCGCCCAAAACAGATAGTAACGGCACCATAATAGTAGTAGCAAAAATACGTGTAACTACGAGGTATTGCGTTGGGTTAGCGCCGGATACTTCCATAGCATCCAGCTGTTCAGTCACTTTCATACTACCCAGCTCGGCGCCGATACTGGATGCTATTTTGCCGGCACAAATGATGGCGATAATTACAGGGCCAATTTCTCGTATAAATGATACCGACAGCGTTTTTGGCAACATGCTCGCCGCGCCAAATGCCACCAGCGTAGGCCGCAGTTGCAATATTAGCACCACCCCCATAATGAATGAAGTGATGCCGACCAGCATGAACGAGCGGTAACCGATCTCGTAACACTGCCGCACAAACTCCGACCACTCAAAACCACCCGTAAAGATGTTTTTGAAAAACTTAAAGAAAAACGTCACCTGGTCGCCAATGCCTTCGAGCCATCTTTTCCAGGCGGGTATTACAACCTCTTCTGCCATAGGTATTTAAATTGTGTTGTATTAAAGTAACGGCTACTAAAATTGTTTGGGGCTTTACAATTTTAACTTTAGTAATTCGGACCGGCTTATAATTGGGGGTACTGGTACTTACGAATGGATTGCGCTGCCGGTTTTATGCTGTTGCTTAGTTGGTTAACAAGCGGGAGGAGGATTTTGTTTGAGGAGGCGCGTGTAGTTGTCTGAACTAGGATGCGTAGGATTAAAAGATAGAAGGATGCCAGGCACACAAATATTGCTATGCCGGCAATTATGAAAAGATTCGGGGTGTCCGATAAAACTTACGAAGTTTTAAAAACTTCGTAAGTTTCGCGAAAGGCTCATCATCAAGGCTGTGCAAATACCGCCACTGCCTTCTCAATCCTGCTAATCGTTTCTTCTTTACCCAGCAACTGTGCAATATCAAACACATGGGGACCAAATTTGCCGCCTACCAGCATCACACGCAACGGTAGCAGAAGCTCGCCCGGTTTAATGTCTTTTTCCTCGGCGAAAGCTTTAAACGCGTTTTCCAGCTCAACAGGGTCCATATTGCTGGTTGCCTGCAGCTTGCTGATATATGCATTAAAAAAGTCCGTTTTAGCTTCTGTCCATTTGGGTTTTACGGCGTTGATATCGTACTCAGCAGGCTGCCGAAAAAAGTAAGCCGATTGCTGATAAAAATCAGGCAGCAGCACGCAACGGTCTTTTATCTTATCGATAATCTGGAGCAAATATGCATCATCGGTTACTTCAATGCCTTTATCCTCCAAAACTGTTTTGACTTTAGACTTTAGACTCGAGGCTTCAGACTTCTTAATCCATTCCGCATTAAACCACTTTGCTTTCTCAAAATCGAATTTTGCGCCTGCCTTGCTTACACGATCGAGCGAGAATTTATGGATGAGTTCTTCTATGGTAAATATTTCCTGTTCGGTGCCGTCATTCCAGCCGAGCATCGCCAACAGGTTTAAAAACGCTTCCGGCAAAAAGCCAAGCTCGCGAAAACCCGGTGTCAACTCGCCCGTATTGGCATCAAACCAGTTCATGGCATAAACAGGGAAACCGAGGCGTGCGCCATCGCGTTTGCTCAACTTGCCATGCCCGTCGGGTTTTAATATCAGCGGCAGGTGCGCCCATTGCGGCATATCGGCCTTCCAGCCTAAATATTCCCAAAGCAGCAAGTGTACAGGTGCCGATGGCAGCCATTCTTCACCGCGGAAAGCATGCGTAATCTTCATCAGGTAATCGTCAACCACCACGGCTAAATGGTAGGTTGGCATGCCATCAGCTTTTAATAATACCTTATCGTCAACCTGGTTAGTTTCAAAACTTACCGGGCCGCGAATCATGTCGTTAAAGGTAACGCGCCCGTCAACCGGCATTTTTATGCGGATAACATGCGGCGTTTGTGCATCCAGCAATTGTTCAACTTCGTTTTCTGATAAAGAAATAGAGTTGCGCAAGCCCTGGCGGTAGGCCTGGCCATATTGAAAGTTAGGAATTTCCTTACGGTTTTTATCCAGCTCTTCTGTTGTATCGAAAGCGTAATAGGCATAACCTTCGCGCACCAGCTTTTCGGCATATTCGCGGTAAAGCGATTTACGCTCACTCTGGCGGTAGGGCGCATACGGACCACCAACAACCGGGCTTTCATCCGGCTCCAGGCCGCACCACTTTAAACAATCTAAAATATATTCTTCAGCGCCGGCTACGTAGCGGTTCTGGTCGGTATCTTCTATTCTTAAAATAAACTCGCCGTTATATTTTTTGGCGAACAGGTAATTGAACAGTACGGTGCGCACCCCACCCAGGTGTAAACCACCGGTAGGACTCGGCGCAAAACGTACCCTAACTTTTTTATCAGACATAGTGCCGCAAAGATAGGGGAATAGTCCGAATCCCGATAGCTATCGGGACGGGAAAGCCGGAAATTGACTGCCGACAATCAATTTCCGGCTCAGCTCTCTTCGAGAGCCATAGCTCATTCCGAGCGAAGGCTCTTTACCGGGTTAACGATTGCTGCTTTTATAGAATGATAGCTTACCGTAACAAGGGCTATCAACATCGCAGACCCTCCTGCTAAAATGAATATCCACCAGCTAACGCCGATACGGTAATCAAAGTCCTTTAGCCAGTTGTTCATTGCCCACCACGCAACCGGACTGGCAATTATAGCTGCAATCAGCACCAGCTTTACAAAATCTATCGAAAGCAGTTGCACTATACTGCCTACGCCGGCGCCCATTACTTTTCGTATGCCAATTTCTTTAACACGCCGTGCTACGGTAATTGTAGCTAAGCCAAACAAACCCATGCATGCTATGAAAACAGACAAGCCCGAAGCAATGCGCACTACCAGGCTTGAGCGTTGTTCCTGGCGATATTGTGCAGCTATAGTATCGTCTAAAAAGCTATAATCCAAATCCTGGCCGGGTGCAGCAACAGCCCATGCTTTTTTAAGAATGTCGATATTAGATGATAAGTTGCCCGCGCCTAATCTTATCGAAATACGGGGTTGCGGTGGAGCATTAACATTTACATCATTGGCATATTTCATCAGCGCTTTTGCCTCGACAGACAATATCAGCGGCTGTATTTTTCCATGCAACGATTCGTAATTAAAATCGTTCATCACCCCGACGATTATTTGCGGGAATGGCCCTGGCAGCTTTTTGCCGATAGGATCGGTAATATTAAAGGCTTTTACAAACGTTTCGTTCACAAGGGCTGTTCCGGCAACATCCAGTGCATTGCTTTCGGCAAAATTCCGGCCGCTTACCATTTTTATCCCCATGGTAGGTACAAAGTTCGCATCTATGGCGTTATAGAGGAAGTCGCGCACCTGGCCGTGGTCGTCTTTATAGTCCAGGTGTACCCATGGTATTTCGGCCATGCTATATAACGACACGCTGGAGCTTATCACCTTTGGATATTTATTCAGTTCCGCGCGGAACTTTGCTGCAACGGGGTTACCCAATGTCGTATTTTTGTTCGTTTCCACAATAACAATCTGATCTTTTTTATAGCCGAGGTCTTTTTGCTGCATGTAATCCATCTGGCGCGCTATTACCACGGTGCCAATGATCATAATAATTGAGGCTACAAACTGCCCGATCACCAAGCCCTGGCG
>JAZJZL010000071.1:0-3615 GCA_040389845.1 Bacteroidota bacterium | reverse complement strand
CTACGTTGATGGCGATTTTATGAGCCGTAAAAGTGTGGTTAAAGGACAAATTACGCTACACCCAGGCGGCATCCCGCACGGACCACACCCAGGCTCGGTTGAGAAATCTATTGGTAAAGAGGCAACTGATGAACTGGCTGTAATGATAGACCCCTTCCGTCCGCTAATGCTGACTGAAGACGCTATTAAAATTGAGGACGAAAATTATTATAAAAGCTGGATGTAAGAAGGTGAAAGGTTAAAGCTGAAAGGCAAAAGCTTTTTAATTCACTAATTCACCCAATCATTAATTCACTAATTAAAAATGGAAACACTAACTTTAGATAGAGAACAAAAAACAACTGATTTTTTACCGCTTAATGGTACTGATTACGTTGAATTTTATGTAGGCAACGCCAAGCAGGCGGCCTTTTATTATAAAACGGCATTCGGCTTCCAGGATTTGGCTTATGCCGGTCCGGAAACGGGCGTGCGCGACCGGGCTTCGTACGTATTGCAGCAGGGCAAAATTCGCCTGGTACTGACAACGCCCCTGCATTCTGAACATCCGATAGCCGAACATGTAAAGAAACATGGTGACGGCGTGAAAGTACTGGCGCTATCAGTCGATGATGCTTATGATGCTTTTTACCAAACCACAAGCCGCGGGGCAGAACCTTACCAGGAACCGCAAACCATTACAGACGAATTTGGCGAAGTTCGCACCAGCGGTATCAAGCTTTACGGCGAGACTGTGCACCTTTTTATCGAACGTAAAAACTATAAAGGTGCGTTTTTACCGAACTATCAAAAAATTGATACCGGCTATCACCCGACCCCAACAGGCCTGGTGCATATCGACCATTGCGTGGGCAACGTTGGCTGGCACAAAATGAACGAATGGGTTAATTTTTATGAAGACATCATGGGCTTTCGTAATATATTAACTTTCGATGATAAGATGATATCGACCGAGTACTCTGCGCTGATGAGTAAGGTAATGAGCAACGGTAACGGTTTTGTTAAATTCCCGATAAACGAGCCGGCTGAAGGCAAGAAGAAATCGCAGATTGAAGAATACCTGGAATTTTATGAAGGCGAAGGGGTACAGCACCTCGCGCTCGCAACCAACGATATCGTTAACACCGTTACTACGCTGCAAAGCCGGGGCATTGAATTTTTAACGGTACCGACCACTTATTATGATGAGCTTGTAGACCGTGTAGGGCATATTGATGAAGACCTTGAACCTTTGAAAAAGCTAGGCATCCTGGTTGATCGTGACGATGAAGGATATTTACTACAGATATTTACCAAACCCGTTGAGGATAGACCTACTTTGTTCTTCGAGATCATCCAGCGTAAAGGCGCAAAATCCTTCGGCGCGGGAAACTTTAAGGCGTTGTTTGAAGCCATTGAGCGGGAGCAGGAAATTAGAGGAAATCTTTAATTTCGGATTTTCGATTTCGGATTTATTATTTTAGCCGGGCATTAGCCCGGTTTTTTTATGACTGCTGTTAGCGAAATCATCGACATCTTAAAAGAAAAATCCAACGAGAAATACAAGGCTGGGATGAAGCGCTTTGGAATTGCTGATGAATTTGCATTGGGTATCCCCCTCCCCGAATTGAGGAAGCTGGCGAAGCTGATAAAAACAGACCATACCCTTGCCCTTGACCTGTGGAAAACTAAAATTCATGAAGCGCTGCTCCTCGCTTCCATGATTGCCGACCCCAAACAATTAACCAAGGCGCAAGCCGACAGCTGGGTTCATGATTTCTATTCGTGGGACGTGTGCGACCAGGTTTGCGGAAACCTGCTCGACCGGACTCCTTTTGCCCTGGATAAAGCCCGCGAGTATTCAACCAGTGAAAAGGAATTTGTAAAAAGGGCAGGGTTTGTGCTGATGGCAGAGTTTGCCGTGCACGATAAAAAAGCCCCTGATGATGCATTCAGGCCATTTTTTGCAATTATGGAGCGCGAAGCCTGGGATAACCGCAATTTTGTAAAGAAAGCCGTTAACTGGGCACTTCGCCAAATCGGTAAACGAAATGAAAATTTGCGCGCTGAAGCGATAGAAACCGCTCGGCGAATTTTAACGCAAAATACCAAAAGTGCCAGGTGGATTTCCACTGATGCGTTAAATGAACTATCAGGCAAATGATTGATAATTATTAATTAATTTTCAGGCTTTTAGCACCAAATATTACCTCCCATCCTTTCATTTTACATATTATTGCCAACCATTGTTGAGTGGTTTTCGTATAAGGTTGGCTTACCAATTTTGCCGCTTTAAGTTTTGGCATAAATTTTTCTATTGGTAATGCTGTTGGCTGTTGATTAAACGATATGAGCTGGACTTTACTATGAGCATTATTGAGGGGGACAATTTTTATTCTGACGATGCATCTCATCTTGCTCAAATAATTGATCAATTAAATGCGGGCATCTGGGAATATAACGTTAGCACTAAAAACGTTAAGTGGTCTGCCGGTTTCTATACCATTTTAGGGTATGTTCCGGGAGAGATTGAGTGTTCCTATAACTTTTTTCTTGATGAGCTGCTTTATCACCATGACAAGCCCATATTTTTAAAAGCCCTTCACACCCGTTCAGCCGAGCAAACCAATACGGTTCAAATCAGGCTTTTAACAAAGTCTTCCGGCTACCAATGGTTCGAAAGCGTTACCAGGAAGTGGGAAGAAAACGGCGTGGCTAAATTTACCGGCTCGCTGGTGAATATCAATAAGTCAAAAATATTAAGCCTGCGTTCAGCACAAAATGATTTTCTGTTTGCCGAAACCGGTACCATCGCAAAAATCAGCGGCTTCGAGATTGATGTGCCTACTTTGAACCTGTGGCTGTCGAAAGAGGCGTATGATATTTACGAATTAAATGACCAATATAAACTAAGCATTGAAGACGCCGTAGGCTATTTTGAACCGCAATATCGCCCGCTGCTAAACGACGCCATCGATAATGCTATAAAGTTCTGTAAGCCTTACGATTTGGAATTACTTTTTCGCTCGGCTAAAGGCAATTTAATATGGGTGCGTGCCAAGGGTTTGCCTATTATTGATGACTATGGCAAGTGCGTTAAAATAAGAGGTATCCTCCAGGATATCGACAATATCAAAAAGAAAGGCCTTGCGCTGCAAACATCTATTAATTCGCTTAACGACCAAAACAAGCGCCTGCAGAATTTTGCCTACATTGTTTCGCATAACCTGCGCTCGCACTCAGGTAACCTTCAGTTCATGGTCAACCTCCACGAGGAAAGCGAGTCGGCGGAAGACAGGGCAGAGGTGTTTGCACATATTAAATCCATCAGCGGAAGCCTGGCTACTACTGTCGAGCATTTGAATGAAATTGTGATGATACACACCGAAACAGATAAAGAGCGTAAAACGCTTGAATTCGAAGAGGTGTTTAAAACTGTAATGTCTGCGCTGCAAAGCAATATAGATTCAACCCATGCCAGGGTAGAATACGACTTCACCCAATGCCCGGTTATTGAATATATATCGGCTTACCTGGAAAGCATATTCCAAAACCTGCTTACCAACGCGCTTAAATATCGTCACCCCGACAGGCCACCGGTCATCACCTGCCGCACGTTGAGGGATAATAACCACG
>JAZJZL010000070.1:0-32838 GCA_040389845.1 Bacteroidota bacterium | reverse complement strand
TGCTAAGAATGCAAGAAGTCGTGAGAAATATGCGGCTAATGCCGACTACTTCAAGGACGTGCAGCGTCGATGGCGTGAAAGGAATCGTGATCGCAAGCGGGAGATCTCCCATGCTTATATGGACCGCAACCGTAATCGCCTAAACGCGAGACAGCGCGCCAAGAACAAGACACTCGAGCGCAAGGCTTACATGCATGTCTATGCTCTCAAGCACCGCACCGATCATCCAGAGATGTACCAAACGTATTCCGAGAACCGACGAAGTCGGAAACTTGGAACGGCTGGGAGTTTCACCTTCACCGAATGGATTGAAAAATGTGAACTGTTCGCTTGGTGTTGTGCTTACTGCGGAGAAGAACATCCACCAACGCAACTCAATGTTAGTCTGACGTATAAGGGCACCCGGCTCAGTAGCAGGATTCGAGCGAGCTTCTTTGGTGACTATCCTTTTAAACATTTTAATCGTCGCCTAAAAAGTTACATCAGCTATCATGTCTAAATAATGGAAGTTGATGATAGCTGATGGTTTACAAATATTTTACTTCTTAACAACAGCCGATATTATTGCAAACGTTACAGCCGCTTGTCCAATCCAAAAAATGAACATCCATTTTATAGTCTCAGTTTTATTTTCGCTCGCCTCTTTCCTAACGGCGGCGATGTCATCTTTCGTAGCCAATGTTTTAATTGTTGCTTCCACAGAGCGTTCGGTTTTGTTGTCGATATATTTGAACATCGCCTCGGTAGTGTCGTTGCCGAGCTTTTCAGTCAACAGCTTATAGAGCCGGGCGGTTTCTTTTGCTTCTAAGTACATAACAAATATAGTGAATTGTTGATTGAGTTGGAATGGTTTATTTAGTTAGATTAAGTTGAAGCAGAGGCTGTCCGGCAGCCTCTGCCAATATCTTTTAAAAGGAATATTAGTTTGATATTTATCCCTTAAGTTTTATAAAATCATTCAATACTACTTCGGTCATGTAGCGTTTAGTGCCGTCTTTATCTACCCAGCTGCGGTTGGTGAGTTTTCCCTCTATGGCGACCTCGTCGCCTTTTTTAAGGTAATCGCCTATAAATTTTGCCTGGCTACCCCATGCTACCAGGTTGTGCCATTGGGTTTCGGTAACGCGCTCGCCTTTGTCGTTTTTGTAAGTCTCGCTGGTGGCGAGCGAAAATTTTGCAAGCTGCTTGTTGCTGTCAAATGTTTTTACTTCGGGATCCCCGCCCAGGTTACCTACGAGGCGAACGCTGTTTCTTAATGTGTTCATGATACTTAATTTTTTATTTGTTTTTAATTGACACCACAAAGATTGCTATTGCTAAAAATATTAGCCGGTTATTAATCGTTTATAACCGACAATTTCCATTTGTAACCGCTTGCAAACGGATAATTTATTTATATCTTTAGCCTATGGATGAGGAAAAACTATGCCTTGATTGCGGCACTCCCCTACGTGGCAGGGCCGACAAAAAATTTTGTAACGATCTGTGCCGCAATAGCTATAACAACCAGCTAAACAGCAACAGCAACAACCTGGTGCGGAACATCAACAATATTTTGCGCCGCAACAGGCGGATAATGGAAGAACTGAATCCCAGCGGCAAGACAAGGGTTAGCCGGAAGAAATTGGTATCAAACGGTTTCGATTTTGATTACCATACCCGTAGTTATACCGCGCAAAACGGTAAAACCTATCATTTTTGCTATGAATATGGTTACCTGCCGTTGGACAACGACGAATATTTACTGGTAAAAAGAGAGGAAATTTGAGGGATTTCGGAAGTCGGAATGCCGATTGCGGATTTCTTGAATTCGAAAGTCGGAGTGTTGGATGCGGCGGAAAAATTACTCCGCATTCAACATTTCGCTTTCCGCAGTTCTTTGCCCGTCATGGCATTACCACAATTCCGAAATCGAATATTTGAAATCCGAAATAACATTATCTTTGCGCACACAAAAAAATGATAGTTCAGCAGTTTTATGATAAAGGGTTAGCGCATGGTTCATACGCTATAATCCGCACAGGCAAAATGGTGGTTATTGACCCCGCCCGCGACCCACAGCCATATTATGATTTCGCAGCGCAGCATGATGCGGATATTGTCGGCGTGATTGAAACCCACCCGCATGCCGACTTTGTTAGCTCACATTTGGAAATTCATCAGACGACAGGCGCTGTTATCTACACCAGCAAGCTAACCGGAGCTGAATACCCGCATGAAAGTTTCGATGATGGCGACATCATTCAACTGAACGATATCAAGCTAAAAGCAATCAACACTCCGGGCCATTCACCTGATTCGATATGTATTTTGGTGGAGGACGAAGATGGTAAAGAGACATCCATATTTACCGGCGACACACTATTTGTGGGCGACGTAGGCAGACCAGACCTGCGCGAAAGTGTCGGTAACATCACTGCAAAAAAAGAGGAGCTGGCTAAACAGATGTATCATTCCACGCGCGATAAGCTGATGAAACTGCCGCACAGTGTAGTAGTGTATCCAGCCCATGGCCCCGGCTCGCTATGCGGTAAAAATATGAGCCCGGATTTGCAGAGCACCATAGGCCGCGAGCTGCGCGAAAACTACGCTCTGCAATTGATGGATGAATTGAAATTTGTAAAAACGCTTACTACCGACCAGCCATTTATGCCGAAATATTTCGGACAGGATGTAGAACTGAATAAAAAAGGGGCTCCTGGTTTTAAGGAAAGTATTGACGCTGTTGCAAGACTTGACCGCAATGCAGCACTGGAAAAAAGCGTCCTGATAATAGATACCCGTGCAAAAAAAGACTTTAGAGCGGGGTATTTAAAAGGAAGCATCAACCTGCAGGACGGTGCTAAGTTTGAAACCTGGCTGGGTTCCATAGTCGGTCCGGATGAGCAATTTTATTTAATTGCTGACGACGAAGACGCACTTGATATCGTTATAAAAAAGACTGCGAAAATAGGCTACGAAAGAAATATAAAAGCAGCTTTACTTTGCCCAGATAATGTTACAACGCAACTTACTGACCTTGACCTGGACGATTTTGTACATGACACCGGAAACTATACTATAGTAGATGTACGCAACCACAACGAGACTGCGGAACAGATGATATTTAAAAGCGCGGTTACCATCCCCCTTCCGGAACTGCGTGAGCGTGTAAACGAAATACCAACTGACAAACCTATAGTAGTGCATTGTGCAGCGGGTTACCGCTCGGCAGCAGCAGTGAGCATTTTGAAAATGCATATTAACAGCGTACAGGTTTACGATTTGGGCGAGGTTGTAGTGGAGTTTGCAGTTCATAGTTAATGGTTCAAGCACCACCGCTAAAGCTAAGGCGGCACGCGGTAGTTCATAGTAAGAAAATTTAGTCGTCAATTGCAGCTGCCATGAACTATCATCTATGAACCATGAACTCAAAATAGTAGCTACCGCTGATGGTTCGAACACTATCTATAATCCGCAGGTTGGCGAGAATTATCACTCCATAAATGGCGCCTTGCAGGAAAGCCGGCATGTGTTTCTTGATGCAGGCTTGAAATACTTTTTGGAGCATTACCCCGGAAGAGACCCTGTTTCTATCCTGGAAGTTGGCTTTGGTACGGGCCTAAACTTTTTGTTAACTGCAGACTATTGCAGTGAGCAAAACATCAACCTTAATTATACCGGTATTGAGGCATATCCATTGACAAAAGACATGATCAGCCAAACCGGCTATCAGCAATATATTCCAGTTGAATTATGGCAGGAATTTGTTGATGGCTATAGCGGTGCATTAAATTCTCCAATCAGCCTTAATAACAACTGCCGGCTGCAAATTGCCCACTGCCAACTACAGCAATACAATTCTGCACAACAGTTTGACATAATCTACTTTGATGCTTTTGCAGCAGCACATCAACCTGAAATGTGGAACGAAGAAGCCATAAGCCACACCATAAAGTTTTTGAAGCCGGGTGGCGTGTTTGTCACCTATGCTATCACCGGTAATTTAAAACGGCGTTTAAAAGCGTTAGGCTGCACTGTGCAAAAAGCGCCTGGTGCTGCTGGAAAACGGGAGATGCTGCGGGCGATTAATGGGTAACAGAGTCTTCGTAATATCGTACAAAGACACAAGTGTTGTGCCTCTACAGCAAAAAATTACAACCTGAATCCCACATTAAATTTCATGGTAAAACCGTTATTGGTCGGCAACTCCCGCACCGGGAATTCGTTGCCGGGTGTGATGGTACTGCGTGTGGCATAAATTATCGGGCCGCCGCAAAGCGTAAACGAGAACCGGGATGACACCGGAGCATAGTTTAACGATGGGCCTACCAATACTCTTGCTCCGCCTTCGGCTTCATCAGCCTCCCAAAAGCCTTCAAGGTCTTGCCCAACGGCTTCAAGGCCGCCAAAAAGCTGGCCGGCTATTTGCCGGTGTATACCGATACTGCTGATAACGTCAACACCATCCCGATTTTTATCAAAAGCTTTTTCGAAGCGCACGTTACCGCCGAGTTTCCATTGCAGGTTTTCGAAAGCAGCAGTGATACGGCTTAAGGCTACTTTGTCATTATTAAACTCTCGCCTAAAACCAAGGCTCGCCCCTATCCTTATACCTTCTGGTTTGTTTCCACCAATAAAATCGCGCAACACTTCGGCTTGCTGGAGGCTGTTTACACTACCTTTGGTACCAAAACCTACGCCCATTGAAGCAACCAGCGTGAATTTAGCGCCGAGATAACCCTTAACTGCAATATTTTGGTCGACGCCATCAAAACCCAGCGGTGTAACGGTGTGCTGCCCATAGCCGCCCGAATAGTTAAGGCTCCAGCCACGTGCAGACGGGTTGAGCGTATTAATTGTAAACAGAAACGGCTGCGGTTGGCCCAGGCCTTCACCGGGCAATGTCGGGTTAATAGTTTGCGCCTTTCCGGCGACTAACGTCAATAGGAAAAGAAAAGCAGGGAAAATTATCTTCATCATGCGTAGTTAAGAATTAAAAGACAAATAAATCTTTTAGATTTAAAGTTAAGATTAAACTGCCATGAATTTAGCTAAATTTTTAAAGGCGAATATCAACCTCCTAAGCGTACTTATATCAGTTTCTGCGATGCTTGCTGCCTGCCACCGTCCTACAACTGCACAAACCAATGCAACGACCGTCAAGACAGACACGCTTGAAACAGAAAAACCGCCTCTTGATGTATCTATGATAAGTCTCATTGCAAACCCCAATAAATATAAAGGCAAAAAGGTGAGACTAATTGGCTATTTAAATTTGGCATTTGAAAGCGATGGTTTATATCTCCATGAGGAAGACTATCTGCACGGTTTAACAAAAAATGCGTTATGGATTGAAATCTTGCGCGATAGCCTGGCCAAACCGTCTGTTAGAAAATGTATTAAACACTATGTACTTGTAGAAGGAACTTTTAGCGAACTGCAAGGGCACATGAGTGCTTTTAGCGCCTCGATAGAAAACATTACGCGATTAGAGCCATGGAACGAGGGGGGAACTCCAGCGCCCCCAACCCAACACTATAAAGTATTATTTCCGCCGTCAAAATAAATTAATGTGCCAGGTAGGCATTCGGCACATTGGGCGGAACATAATCAATACCATAAGCATGCTTTATAAGCAGCGAAACAACATCGTTAATGATCTTTTCTTTTCGGTGAAATTGCGGCAGCAGCCCTATCATGGCGTAGCTGATAGGGTTAACCGCAGGCACGAACGTTTCCCATTCATAACCTTTACCCCAAACCAGGCCTTTAACAGTGATGAAGAGATCTGCCTTTTTATCCAACAAAAAACGCAGCATATCTATCGAGCTGTTGCCATTTTGGTTGACGGTGTGAAAAATGGGCGTATGGCCGCCAAAACCATGTTTGTCGATTGCTGCTATTGCATTGACATCGGCGCCATATTCGAAAAGTAGTCTGGCGCAATCGATACTATTATATTCAGCACAAAAATGCATGAGCGTGCCACCTGTAAGCGGCGTATAGGTATTATTGTATTGTGCGTATGTTTTTTGAACGATGGTTTTATCGGCCTTTAAAAGTTGTTCCAGGCCTGTAGCATCGTTGGCTAATACCGCCAGTAATGCATTGTTTTCATACTCAAGCCCGGCATCAATAAACGCCCTGATACAATCTTTAAATCGCGAACCCCGGGTGTACATTTCCACCATCATAGTAAATAATGGCATACCATCGGGTAATCTATCGTTCGGGCTTCCGCCATCGGCAAAATATTTTTTTATACCATCGACAGAATGTACTTCGATGTCGTAGATAACCTGGGTTTGGTCGGGCATGGCAATATCAATTTAAGTTCATGTAAAGTTACCTGGTTTCACCCATTTAAATTATACCTGCTTTGTTAACTTATCGAGTTCTTTTAATAAGTAAGGTATCCTGAATTGGCCGTTCATGTTTTTTATATGTAACGCAGCTATGTCTGTATCGATACCTATCGAAGTTAAAAATAATGGATTTTTACTATTGCCACGGCAAACCTGTCTTTTTTGCCTGTCAAGTGTTGCAAAGTTTGATTTGGCGACACCGATAACCGGGCATTTGCCGTCTATCGCGTTATACAAATGCGCGCCCAGGCCAGGTTTCCCGTCATCGTCCAAAAACACATAGCCATCAACAATAATTGCCTCAAGGTTCTCCGTATCTATTTTGGCAAAGAGGCTTAGTATGCAGGGTAATTCGCGTTTATAAAATTCACCGGGTATGTATTCTTCGATACATGCAAGTGTCTCGCTGTAAATTTGATAATCGTCCTTGTCCGCCCAATCATTAAATTGAAGGCAAACTGTTTTGGCTTTGTTATTAAAGTAATAAGTGTCAAAGGCAAGAATCATGGTTAATAAAGCGCAAGCCATAAAAGTATGGATTTGTTGCAGCAATAGGTCCTGAAAGAGGCAGCGAAGACACAGCCCCGGGTATAAAAATAATTTTACCTTCATTTTCTAAATTCGTATAGTTCGAAAAAACTCGTGCTATTAGTGTTATTTAAAATAATTCGCTTAATTAGCGCAATTCAAATAAACTATGGCACTAAACCCACCATCTACCGCATCTACTCCCGAAACTGCATTTACGCGCTTGCTCACCATTATGGATGACCTCCGGCTGAATTGCCCCTGGGATAAAAAGCAAACGCTGGAAAGTCTGCGCCATTTAACCATCGAGGAGACCTACGAGCTGTCTGACGCTATATTAAGTGCCGATATGCCCGAGATAAAAAAAGAGCTGGGCGATATTATGCTTCACCTTGTTTTTTATGCCCGCATAGCATCTGAAACTAATGATTTTAACATTACCGATGTGCTAAATGGCGTATGCGACAAGCTGGTGAACCGCCACCCGCATATTTATAGCGATACCGAAGTAAATGATGAAAACGACGTAAAACGCAATTGGGAAAAAATAAAGCTAAAAGAGGGCAACCGCTCTGTATTAGGAGGTGTGCCTGCATCGCTTCCGGCATTGGTAAAAGCATCGCGCATACAGGAAAAGGCCCGCGGCGTAGGGTTTGATTGGGAAGAAAAACAACAGGTTTGGGCCAAGGTTGAGGAAGAAATGCAGGAGTTTAAAAACGAGTTTAATGCCGAGGATAACACTGCAATTGATTATGAACGTGCGGAAGGTGAATTTGGCGACCTGTTATTCTCGCTGATAAATTATGCCCGTTTTATAAATATCAATCCTGAGGATGCTTTGGAAAAAACAAATCGTAAATTTATCAAGCGGTTTCAATACCTGGAAAGTAAGGCGGCCGAAAAAGGACAATCGCTGCAAAACATGAGTCTTGCCGAAATGGATGTTTTTTGGGAAGAGGCAAAAAAGATATAAAATAACAGGCCGGTTGTAGCGTTTGTAAGAGGAACGGCGTAACTGAAAAGACTATATAGCATTTGTATGAAATTAAATTTACTTTACTTATCGGCATTAGTAGCTTTAGCGATATACGGCTGCGGTGGGGGAAAAAAAAATCTGGACGCTCAGCCGATTCCTGATGGTACTTATTCTGGAGAGTTCAGGCTTTTACACATACATTCCGATAACCGCAACATCATCGATACACAAAAAACCAATCTGACGGTATATTTTGCGCCGGTATCTACGGGCACATTCACGGTTACAGGTGATACCACCACGTTGCATGCCGGCAGTAAAGGCAGCTTTATTGCTGATGGTGCGAATCACACCCTTTTCTTTATTGATAATACTTATCCAAAAGTCGGCACGCCGGCAAAAACTCACCTCAGCGGCTCATATGCTTATCAGTATGATGGCTCGGCATTAAAGATAGCCGCATTCGGCCCCCAGGATACGCTGGCATTGCAATACGATTTAAAAAAGACCGGCAATTAATAACAGCGAGGAATCGTTGTTTCTGTTGAATCTTTATTACAAACACGCTCACCTTCAAACTATTTTAAGTTTTTTGTAGCGATTTGGAAATCTCTTGCGTAAGGGATACAAACGGACAATAAATTTGAGTTGAATTAAACATTTTTAATGCATCAACCGCGGGGCATTGCCGAAGAAGAAATAATCGGCCAATGCAAAACAGGCAGCTTAAAATACCAGGAACTGCTGTATAAGCAGTTTTATGGCTACGCCATGGGTATTGGCCTGCGCTACAGCATAAACCGCGACGATGCATTGGAGGTAGTAAATGACGCATTTATAAAAGTATTTAACAGCATAAAAAATTACCAGAGCGACCGGCCTTTTAAAGCATGGCTTCGCACAATCGTAGTCAATACCGCCATTGACCGCCGGCGAAAAGACCTGAAATTTCAGATGCATGTTGAGATTGAAAACGCAACGCCGGTAAGCAGCAGCGGCAATGCTATTGAAAAGCTGAATGTACAGGATATTTTGAAGCTGATGGAACGATTACCCCCGATTCAGCTGGCGATTTTCAACTTATACGAGATAGATGGTTACAGCCACGAGGAAATATCAAAGTTATTGACCATACCGGAAAGCTCGTCGCGGGTTTACCTGAGCAGGGCTAAAGAGAAATTAAGAAGTATATTAAGAACAGAAGCACACGACCATGGACGATCAGTTGGATAACGACTTAAAGAACCATATAAGGGAAGTGTTCGATAATTATGAGGACACAACCGCCGATGAAGGCTGGCTGTTGCTGCGCGAAAAATTCCCGGCAGAGAAAAAACGCCGTGGCATTGCATGGATATGGTGGGCAGCGGCAGTATTGCTGGTTTGCACCGGCATTGGCTTATGGCTGAAAACATCAACCGATAAACCGGCAACACAAATTGCAAAACAAAAAAGTCAGCCAATAAAACACGGAAAACCGGCAGCACAACAACCAATGACCGATACGGTAAACGACAATCATATCGCAGCAACGGTTCCGAGCAAACCCTCGGACCAGCAGATAGCGTCGGCACCCGTTTTAACGGGCAAAACAACTCACAGGAATACTCAAAATTCGGCAACAACACATCAAAAACGTGTTAGCACCGGTGTAGGCAAGCCTGACGAAACGAGCACCCAGGCGCAATTAATTGCAGGTAATAAACAAATACCTGTTAATAACCAGGCGCAGATAATCCCAGGAGACAAGCAGGTAAGTTCAAATTCGGCAGCTATTGCTCAAACCACGAAACCTGCCGACCAGCAAGCAACTGCCACGGTACCCGCTCCTGCCAACGCGGCCGCAACAAATACCAACCCTGTTGCAGTGCAGCAGCCCAAACCGCAGAAAGATATTATGGATATGTTTAAGCATGACCAGGGCAACAAGCAGCCGGCAAAAGATGTGAATGAGCAAAAAAATAAAAAAGTAAATTTCGGCTTATACGCCGGCACTTATTTTAACTATGGTAAAGGAAGCGACAACCAGGTTAACGTTGGAGGCGGGGTTACTTCGGATATTAAACTGAACCGTAAATTAAAACTCGTTACCGGTATTACCATCGCCCAAAACTCGATGAGCTACCAGGCCATTCCAACTACGGCGGCGTCATTAAGAAGCAATCTTGCCGTTCCGGCTGCGGTTACTTCAAATAATATGTACGCTACGCTTGCATCTACGCCAACTATAAGGAATTATAACGCCAACCTGGTGGGGCTCGATATTCCCATTAACCTTAAGTATGAGTTTAACCCTGATAAAACCGACGCTTACCTGTCGCTGGGTTTAAGTTCGGGAACATTTATCGATGAGTCATATACCTACAAGTATAACTATCCGCCGTTCCAGTCATCATCATTAAAAGAGACGCGAAATGAGACCACCAGCAATAACTTTAATAGCTTTTACTTTGCCAAAACACTGAATGTGGCATTTGGCGTGGGGTATCCGTTCGGTAAAAACAGGCTGGTTATTGAGCCATTCTTAAAATATCCGCTTGACGGGCTTGGTTCGCAAAACCTTAAGTTCGGAGCAGGCGGTTTAAACCTGAAATTCAACTTCTTATCATCACATAAATGAAAACTTTTACATTAACTTTACTCTGCCTGCTGGCGGTAACGGGACTTTTTGCGCAAAAAATTGAGCTATCGGTACAGGCAAATTCCGGTTTATTCCATTACTCGGGCAAATCGGCAACAAAGCAATCGTTCATCCTGGCGACGAACCCGAACAGCGGAAATTACACCAACAACCCTTATGGCAACAATAATGGTTTTAGCTATGGCGGCTATTTACAGGCACAGTTAGTAAGCAAAGGCGGCTTTATTGCAGGCGCACAGGCCGGTTACGATGTATTAAGAAGTAAAGCTGACATTACCGGGGTAGTACCTGTTTACAATATCGAATATTTGCCCTACGCCAATTATACAGCACCTCAGCCTGTAAGCGCAAACGGCCAAACTTATTTAAAGAGCGAGTTTATAAACTTTAGTCCATACATCGGCTATCGTATTAAAACGGCTAAAATTAAGATTGACCTGATGCCCGGGCTTGATTTTGGTTTTAGCCTCAACTCGCGCGAAAAAGGTAAAGCTATCACTGCTGATGGCAGTAAAACAACTTACCAAACAAACGTGGACAGGGGTAAAACACCTGATGATGTCCGGCTTAAATTTGGCGCAGCAGCCATTTATAATAGATTTGGGTTAACTGCATCATACGCGCATGGAATAACAAATTATGAACGCAAAATGATTGGAGGCTCACCGGAAGCGCATAGTGAATTGATAAGATTAGGGCTGAGCTACCGGATATTTTAGCTAAAAACTTAAAGCAGAAAGACTAAAGCCGAAAAGCTTTTTGCTTTAGGCTTTAGCCCTTCGGTTATTTAAATTGGATTGCCTTAACAGGCTGGATACGGGTTACCAGCATTGAAGGAACAACCATAACCAGCAGGCAAACTACCAGCGTGCCGATGTTAAGCACTAACATTTCGACCCAGTTGAATTGTATGGGAACGAAGCTCATGGAATACGATGCCTGGTCGAGCTTGAAGATATGGGTATGCGTTTGCAGGATTCCGATGCCAAAACCAAACAGGTTGCCGAACAGCATACCTAAACCGATGAGGTAAAAAGCATTGTACAGAAAGACTTTCTGTATCGTCCAGTTATTTGCGCCCATGGCTTTCAGTATGCCGATCGTGCTTGTACGTTCTACTATCATTATCAACAGCGCCGATATCATATTGATAATGGCCACCAATATCATCAGGGTTAAAACCACCAGTGTATTGCCATCGAGCAAATCGAGCCAGCTGAAAATGGTAGCGTAGTTCTCCATCACCGTGTACGATTTAAGATGAGCAGGGAGCACATTGTCAATATCGTCAGCTGTAAAGTTTATCAGGTCGAAATTATTCAGCTGTATTTCATAGCCGCCGATCTCGCCTGGCTTCCAGTCGTTAAGGCGGTTAATCAGCGCAAGGTCGCCCACTGCATACGTTTTGTCAACCTCCTCCACGCCAGTACTGTAAATACCGGTTATAGTAAACGGACGGCGGCGTAGCGATTCCTTCACAAAGTACATCTTTATTTTATCACCAACTTTCAGCCGCAACCGGTTTGCAGTAACCTGCGAGATCATGATCTGCTGTTTGGATTTTGTGGTGTCGGTAAAATCAAGCACACGGCCCGATACCAGGTTATCTTTAAAAAATCGCCAATTATAGGTTTTGTCCACTCCCTTCAGCACCACAAATTCTATCTCATCAGCGGTTTTAATAATCCCGGGCTTTATGGCAAATGGGGCTATGTAGTTAACATTCGGCTTTGCCTTTGCCTTTTTTACAAAATCTGCATCGGCGGCAAAAGGCGAGTTTTCGTAGGAATTATTCAGGTCAAATTTAACCACCTGTATATCGCCGGAGAAACCACGGATTTTGGTTCTTATCTCCTCTTTAAAGCCACGCACAATAGCCAGCGTCAAAATCATCACCCCTAAGCCAAGCATAATACCGACAATAGCTATGCGCACTATCAGCTTAGAGAAGGTGCGTTTAGACTTGAATGTTATACGGTTGGCTATGAAATAGGCGAAACTCAATGCGACACGGATTTTTTGTACCTTCGCAAATATGCGGTTTTAAGGTTAAAAACCGGCAATAATATTTGTTTGACCGGTCGCCAAATTTAACCACAACGTTCACGAAGAAGACACGGGGTAGCGGAGTAATAAATACTTTAAAACTATAAATAAGATTCTCCGTTTTCCCTGCGGATTCTCTGTATAACTCCGCGATTAAACTGATTGACATGCCTATGAAAAAGATATTCATCGTACTACAAATTTGCTTAATCGCCTGCTCGGTATCGTGCGCAGCTACCTCTCCTAAAAACTTTAACAAACCTGGTATTATCACCGGCGCCGATCAAACCAATCTTTATCTTGATTACCTGAAAGGCAAAAATGTGGGGATGGTTATCAACCAAACGTCTGTCATCGGCAAAAATAAAACGCTTAGCCTTGATACTTTGCTAAAGCTGGGCGTGGCGGTAAAAAAGATTTACGGGCCAGAGCATGGTTTCAGAGGCGATGCCAGCAACGGCGCAGATGTAAATAACAGTATCGACACCAAAAGCGGCGTGCCTGTAATTTCAATTTATGGCAACAAACATTATAAGCCAACGCCTGAAGATTTAAAAGGCATCGACATAATGATATATGACATACAGGATGTTGGCGTGCGGTTTTATACCTACCTGAGCACATTGCAATATGTAATGGAAGCCTGCGCCGAAAATAATATCGAGCTGATGATACTGGACAGGCCTAATCCAAACGGATTTTATGTGGACGGACCGATACTGGATACCATTAACCGCTCATTTGTGGGCATGAATACGGTGCCGATAGTCCACGGCCTTACCACCGCGGAATATGCGCAAATGCTAAATGGCGAGGGCTGGTTAAAAAACCACGTGCGATGCAAATTGAAAATTATTAAAGTGGCCAACTATGCGCATAGCTCGCGGTACACGCTGCCTGTAAATCCGTCGCCAAACCTGAATACCGCGCAATCTATTTTGCTGTATCCATCCGTGTGTTTGTTTGAAGGGACAACGCTTAGCCTGGGCCGGGGCACCATGTCGCCGTTTTTGGAGATTGGGCATCCATCGCTACAGGGAAAGTATACTTATTCGTTTACTCCTGTAAGCATCAAGGGTATGAGCGAAGATCCTCCGCAAAAAAATAAAACCTGTTATGGCATCGACCTTAAAAATTACGCTACAAATACTTTTTACAACACCGGGAAGCTTAATTTAGCATGGTTAATTGAACTGTATAAAGCATTCCCTGACAAGGAGCATTTTTTTAACGCCTACTTTACCAAACTTGCCGGGACAACCGAGCTGCGCAAGCAAATTGAGGCAGGTAAAACCGAAGCCCAGATAAGGGCAAGCTGGGAACCGGGGCTGGCAAAGTATAAAACGATGAGGGCGAAATATTTGCTTTATCCATAGCTGAAAGCCGAAAGCGAAAAGACTAAAGCTTTGGTCTTTCTGCTTTTAGCTTTAAGTTCCTCTTAATACATAGCGATTTATCTATATATGAGAATAATTTTTATGGGCACGCCCCAGTTTGCGGTAGCATCATTAGACGCCCTGGTAAAGGCAGGATGCAATATTGTAGCCGTAATTACTGCCCCGGATAAACCCGCGGGTCGCGGAAAAAAGTTAAGCGAATCTGCCGTTAAGCAATACGCCGTGGAAAATGGTATCAAAGTATTACAACCTGAAAAGCTAAAAAATCCGGAGTTTTTGGAGGAGCTAAAAGCTTTGGAAGCAGATCTGCAAGTTGTAGTTGCATTCCGTATGTTGCCAGAGGTGGTATGGAATATGCCGCCACGTGGTACTATTAACCTGCATGCCTCGTTGCTGCCACAGTACCGTGGCGCAGCACCCATAAACTGGGTTTTGATAAACGGCGAAAAGGAAAGCGGCGTTACCACATTCTTTCTGAAGCATGAAATTGACACTGGCGATGTTTTATTTACCGAAAAGGTAACCCTTAGCGGTAATGAAACCGCCGGCGAGCTGCACGACCGCCTGATGGCTAAAGGCGCCGGCTTGCTGGTTAAAACTGTGAAAGGCGTAGAAAGCGGCCGGTATAACGAACATCCGCAATCGGCTTTGGCAGAGGCGGCCGAATTAAAACATGCGCCGAAAATTTTTAAAGAGGATTGCCTTATCGACTGGAATCAGTCCGCCGAAAGTATTTATAATAAAATTCGTGGTTTAAGCCCCTATCCTACCGCCTATACTTTGCTTAATGATAAAGTGCTGAAAATATACCGGGCCGAATATGAAATAACTGAACCAGGCCTACAGCCCGGTGGGTTTATTACCGACAACAAATCTCACCTGAAATTTGCAGCGCAGGATGGTTACGTAATTTTAACCGAAGTACAGTTGGAAGGTAAAAAGCAAATGGATATTGAGGCTTTTTTGAGGGGTGTGAGGTTGTAGACCATTAAAACTTACGAAGTTTTTGAAACTTCGTAAGTTTGACAATGCCTAATGCGAAACACCTGCTTTTTGCAAATACGCTGGCATCTCCAGCACATCAAAATGAGTAACCAGCGGTTCAAATTCCAATAAATAATCTTTATCCTCGGGATAATACCTGGCCTTTTCAAAATCTTCCCCTGCAAACAGTTTTATCGATTCATAATCGTCCCAGAAAGTCAGCGTATAGATGTGCGTTATTTCATGGTCGTCTTTTTTTAGCAGGAAAACACCCCGATTGCCGGCGGTTTGTTCATAATCGTGCAAGCCGGTTTGTAATAAAAACTGGTGATACTGCTCTGCTTTGGGTTTCGGCACCATGCCGTGCCACATTCTTGCTATCATGGTAAATATCTTTTTAATAATGTATAACCGGCTGTTTCTGTCTGATTATGATATCATTTAAACCCGATAAATATCAAACGCAATTTACGGCTAACGGTTCAATACGATGGCATGTGAAAACTTTCTTTTTATTGCAAACCGGGCCAAATAGCCAAATATTTTTAATTTTAATGTAACATTCGGCAAGTTGTGTGTCTCCAAAGCATATAAAATTAAGATCATATCACTCATTAACATATACTGTCATGACCACTAAAGAATCATTTTCTATAAACGGCGAAGGCCTGCTGGACAAAATAAAAGAGTTAATTAAAGACGGCAATGTAACCCGCATCATCATTAGCGACCGCATGGGCAAGGAATTGCTGAATTTCCCCTTGACTGTAGGCGTTGTTGGTGCTTTGATAGCCCCTGCTTTCGCCGCAATCGGCACTCTTGCCGCACTGGTTACAGAATGTACCATCACTGTTGAGCGCGAAGTACCTGAGGCAGAAGAAGTAAAAGACGAACCGGCCGTTTAGCTTTTGACGCCATTTCCGAAACTAAAATTGATAATCAATTTATTTTGATTATTAAGATATCCATCTTGTAAAACTCCCCTATATTTACAATTAATGAAAGCAGATAATATTTTAACGGTGGAAGGCCTTAGCGTAAGCTATGGCAATTTTAACGCAGTACAAAATGTGTCGTTTGACGTTCGAAAAGGCGAAATATTCGGGCTGCTTGGGCCTAACGGCGCAGGCAAAACCAGTACCTTGAGCGCCGTTGAAGGACTTTTAAAACCACAGGCTGGCGCCATTACCGTGGATGGATATGATGCCCTCTCGAAGCCGCTGCATGCAAGGGCATCCTTAGGTGTGCAGCTTCAATCAACCAGCTTTCAGCCTGAATTATATGTTATAGAAGTTTTGCAGCTTTATGCGGGGGTTTATGGCGTGCCAGCAAGCAAAGACCAACTGATGGGCATCCTGCGGGAAATCAACCTGGCAGACTCCGCCATGAAAAAGTATGGAGAGCTGTCCGGGGGGCAACAGCAACGCGTGTCATTAGTTATTGCCACTATTCATAACCCCAAACTGGTATTGCTGGATGAGCCGACCACCGGGCTCGACCCACAATCGCGCAGGCAGTTATGGGAACGTATTGAAGCCATTCGCGAACGCGGACATGCGGTACTGCTGACCACTCACTCGATGGAGGAGGCCGAAGCCGTTTGCGACCGCATCGCCATTATTGACCATGGAAAAGTTATCGCTATAGATACTCCTCAAAATATGATTGACAAGCACAGGGATGATCCTGAAGTTATTGCAGTATCGCGCCGGGGAAAAATAACGCTGGAAGACGTATTTATCGCATTAACCGGAAAAGCCGTACGGGAATAGTTCAATCACAATTCGCCAAATCATTAATTCACTAATTAGCAATGGAAACTTCATCGATACCTCAAACCTCAACTGTACTTAAAACACTTTTACGTGCCGATTTTACAACGCAATGGCGTAACCGCCGGGCGGTTATATTAACGCTTATTGTGCCGGTAATTATATTGATGACCTGGAAGCCCCTGATAAAAATTACAGGCGGCCCATTTGTGCTCTCAAACAGTATTGTCCTCGGACTGATAGCTACAGGTTTAATGGGTTATTCGAATTCCATAGCCCGCGATAGAGACAAGGGTATATTTCAGCGGCTGCGTGTAGCGCCAATTTCGGCCTGGTCTATAATGACAAGCCGAATACTAGTTCAGTTAACGATGATAGTTATACTGACTACCGCGGTATTCGTTATCGGTAATTCGTACGACCAGGTTACGTTAACGGCTGGAGGTTATATAATAACCTACTTTACTGCAATTGTTGGCGGAACAGTTTACCTTAGCCTGGGGCAAATGATTGTTGGCCGCATAAAAAATCCGGAAACAGTAAACGCTACAGTAAGACTGGTATATTTCTTGTTTATTATGGGCGGCATGCTGGGTGAACTACTCGTTGTTCAAGACCCTAAATATAAAATGCTGGGAGATATTATCAAGTGGTCGCCCTACGGAACGGTGCGCATGATACTAGCCGCTGGCATGGACCCTGCCAAATGGAATAACGATGCCTCTATGGCATTATTAGCAACCATAGGCTATGCGGCTATCTGTGCTTTTTTGGGGATAAAGTGGTTTAAGTGGAATACCAAGTAAAATATGACCAGGGACTATCTACCAGATGCTCATCAGCAAATAATCCTGTAAAAGAGGAATAAATTTATCGATAGCCAAACAGCCGTTTGCCCTGCCATAGCCGCCTTTGCGGAAAGTGTACAGGATTCGGCCATCAGCCAGGCACTCCAGGTGAAATTCAAGGTCTTCTGCATTCCATACCAGGTAAAGGCTTTCGGCCGGGGTAAACTCGAAAGTGCCTGTACGTTCCAGGTTAATATCGTCGATATAGTTTAAAAGCGTTTCGGCATTCTGCAACATTACGACATTCGGCGTAAAGTAAAACGGACTGCCGCTGTTCAAAAGCTCTTCTATTTCGGTATGCGTGTACATGGCTGGTTATGATTTATCAATACAGCCATTTTATACGCATACCCCCGGTAATGGTTACGTATGTTTTTACTTATTTGGACGATGGAATTGATGAATTAAATAAAATTTGAACCGAAAAATTCAAAATAATCCTAACTTTACCGCAGCTAACCAACAGCTGCGTTTTAGCAAGAATTTATTATGAAAAAAATTAGCATCCTTTTGATTATTGCAGGTATAATTATAACCGTTGCCTTGATAATTTACTACAAATCAGTTCCAAACCTGGTTGACTCTGACTCAATGACTATCGCACCAGACGGTCACATGGTTGCTAAATGGCCGATATTTATCGGCATCATCTTTACTTTCGTAGGCTGCGTATTTTTCTATGTAGCACAGTCAGAGAAGAAAGCTGAGTAATACTTCCGATATCTTTTATTGCTTTTTCCTGTCTTGCCGGGATTTGCGTTACTGCATTTTTATAACTAATTTTATTAAATGATGGTTCGTGAAATTATTTCGGAGGCAAATCCCAGCATAGCCCTAAAGTTACCCAAAGAGATGGTTGGAAAAACCGTTGAAATAATTGCGTTTGAAATTGAGGCTGATAAGAAAGTTCTAACAAAAGCTGAACGGCTGAAACAAATTGAGGAATTGACTAAACCAAGCCTGGTAGATTTAAGCGGGTTTAAGTTCGACAGGAACGAAGCCAACAATTACGATGAGTAAAATATTTGCCTGGATACTAATATCTTAATATTTCTTCACGACAATTCGGGTTCAGGGAAAAAAGGGTTGGCACAAAATTTACTCGTCGAAAATCCTTCTATCTCATCACAGGTAATTTCCGAATATTTAAATACTACGCGCAGAATACTTAATTTATCAAAAGAGGATTTACTAATACAAACGGCCAACCTCTTTTCCGGCTGTAACGTAATTCCAGTAGGAGCCAGCACATTATCATTAGCGGGTTCTTTAGTTATCAAATACCAATTTCAATTATTTGATGCCGTTGTAGTAGCCGCTGCAATTGAAGGTGGATGTGATTTATTATACTCAGAAGACATGCATCACGGCCTCATTGTAAATAAGTGCTTAACTATTTTTAATCCTTTTAAAAACTAAGAAAACCTGAAGCCTATTCGGCTTTATCTCTTTTTCGTTCATACGCTATCAAAACCGCAATTCCGCTAAAGCCCAGCGCTTCAAACACACTGGTTAACTCATTACCCTTATCTGTTGCAGGCGCAACTATAGCCCGGGGTATATGCAGCATAACCAGCCAAAGAAAAATCATCAGCCCCAATAAAAGCGCGGCCGTTTTCAATTGAATTTTCAGGATGATTGCTATACCTGATAACATTAAAGCTACGCCTGCAAAATAACACCAGAAAAGATGGCCCGGTACCCAATTGGGTACCAAAGTGGCAACAAATTCGGGATAGAGAAAATGGTCGAGGCCGAAAAGCGTCATTGTCAGCGCGAAGAAAATGCGGTTATAGGGTATAAATTTTTCAAGAAACAGTATTAGTCCCGATGAACCGGGTGAGACTGGTAAAGAGCCAGCCACAGCAAAAGCACCTCCCGCCAGGGCAGTTTCCTTTAGGGCATTTGACCATACGCCCAAATGCGCCTTGTACGGGTCGACTATCAGCTCATAAGTAACGTGGCCGATTAAAAAAAGCAACAGGAACATTCCACCGGATATCAATGCCCATTCCCTCGTCTTTTTATTCAGGATAATGGCAACACCGGTTACCAGCAAAATTACCGTAACAAGGTAAGAGGTATAATTAAGCCCCTTAATGTGCGAGGACCAATCCGGCAATAGCACCGGCCGGAAATCGGCATAATAAATTTGCTGGCCCGCAAGCCCGATGAGCATAATGGCGAAAAATGTACGCCCAATTTTGATAAGTGTTTCCATTAACCAGGTTGAATTAACTGTTTTCCCAAATGTCGTTGACGGAAAACCCGGAAACAAATACATCGGGTGTACATGTTGATACAAGTTGGTACAAGAAAGTAAATGACCGCTATAAATTTCAAATAACGTTAACCGAGTATTAAACTTTCGTCATTTTTACTATATTCAAAACCTTGTTAGCCGCTTATGGTTAACTTTCCATATGATTACAAAAGAAGAAATTTTCGGTTTTCAGCCGGACGAAAAATATAAAAAATCCGTAGCCTACTTCTCCATGGAGTTTGCTATCGACCAGGCATTAAAAATATACAGTGGCGGCCTGGGTTTCCTTGCAGGCTCGCACCTGCGCAGCGCTTATGAGCTTAAACAAAACTTGCTGGGTATAGGCATGCTTTGGAAATACGGCTATTACGACCAGGGCCGCGACGGCAATGCGCTGATGAAGCCTGAATTTATTGAGAAACAATACTCCTATCTGCAGGATACCGGCATCCAATTTACCGTTCCTGTTCATGATTCGCCCGTACAGGTAAGGGCTTACCTGCTTAAACCGGAAACTTTCGGCTCCGCCCCCTTATTTTTATTAAGTACTGATGTTGATGGCAACGACGACCAATCGCGCAGCATTACCCGCCAGTTGTATCATCCAAATGAAGCCACCCGCATTGCACAAAGCATTATATTAGGAATCGGCGGCGCTATGCTGCTTGATACTTTGCAGATTGAGCCGGAGGTGTATCACATGAACGAGGGCCATTCCCTGCCACTGAATTTTTACTTATACAACAAGTTCAAAAATCTCGATGAAGTAAAAAAAAGTGTGGTATTTACCACGCACACGCCCGAAATGGCCGGTAACGAGGAACATGATTTTGGGTTGCTGCAAAAGATGTCGTTTTTTTACGGGCTGGATGAAGGCCAGGTAAAAAGCCTGCTTGGTCTTGACGGCTACCGGTTTAACTATACGCTTGGCGCATTAAAATTTGCCCGTAAAGCCAATGGTGTGTCAAAGCTGCATGGCGAAGTTGCCCGCCAAATGTGGGGCAGTAACCAGGGCATCTGCGAAATAACATCGATAACCAATGCCCAAAATAAAAAATATTGGAAAGACGACCAACTGGAAGATGCCCTGAGCAAGAATGACGATGATGCGATTGTCCGCCGCAAGAAAGAAATGAAACGCCAGTTATTTAAAACCGTGGCCGACCAATGCGGAAAGCTATTCAATCCTGATGTAATGACCATTGTATGGGCCAGGAGATTTGCCGGTTACAAGCGCGCTGACTTGATGATGTATGATTGGGATCGATTCATTAGTCTTTTAAATAATACCGAACATCCGGTGCAGGTAATCTGGGCCGGTAAACCTTATCCTGAAGATTTCGGTTCTATCGGTTTGTTCAACTACATTATTAACCGGGCAAAACCACTAGCAAACTGCGCGGTGCTTACCGGCTATGAGCTTGGTCTTTCAGCTTTGTTAAAAAAGGGTGCCGATGTTTGGCTCAATAACCCGAAGATGTACCGGGAAGCATCCGGTACCAGCGGCATGACGGCTGCTATGAATGGCGCAATAAACGTTTCGTTGCCCGACGGCTGGGTACCTGAATTTGCGAAGGACAAAGAAAACTGCTTTGTGATACAACCTACCGATGACGATAACCAGGAAGCACGTAACCTGATGGATACCCTTGAAAATATAGTGTTGCCAATGTATTATGAGGACCATAACCAATGGCTTAACATTCTTAAAACAGCGGCTGCCGAAGTTGTTCCGGCTTTTGAATCGGGAAGGATGGCGGACGAATACTATCAAATTATGTATAAATAATGAGCGACGCCTTTAAAATAACTATCCACATGGTTTCGAGCCTTGACGGCATTATTGCTAAAAAGGACAATAGTGTTTCATGGTTTGATACCCAGGATGTTTATGAAAAAGGCGTTGTTTTGACCAAAGAACAAATGGAAGCATTTGTTAAAGCGATAGACTGTTATGTAATGGGCGCCAGAACCTATGAACACGCTTTGGAACTTTCCAAATCTTATGGCTGGGCTTACGGCGATGTACCGACTATCGTTTTAACCAATCGCGACCTGCCAGTTGAAAGGCCGAATATTGAAATTTATTCAGGTGATCTTGAAAAACTGGTAGATGAGCGGTTAAAGCCTCAATATAAAAATGTTTGGATGGTGGGCGGTGCTCAGCTGGCTAAAGATTTCATCAATTTAAAATTGGCCGATGAAATAAGAATGTCGGTTGTACCGATTATTTTAGGAGACGGTACTCCTTTTTTTAGCGACATAAATGCTGAGCAGGCATTACATCTGCAGGATGTTACCGCTTACAAAAATGGCATGGTGGAGCTGGTTTATGAAATAAAAAAGTGATGATGAAAACATTGCCCGTCATGGAAAGATGTTTCAGACTTATATGAATGGGATCATAAGCTGATTGAGAAAAATAAATATTAAATAAACCCCGGCAATTCGCAATAAAAACTGGTACAGTCTTTTATTATTCTATCTTTACCCCGGGAGATTAGAATATGGGATTGCCACTGCGGATAACTTACAACGAACAGGACTATGTTTATCAAATTCTTGATAGCAAGAAAATTAACCAATACACCACTGAATTGCAACTCCTTGTAAATGGTGAAAAGGTGGCATTGATAAAAAACGAACACCGGGTTTGGGTACAAAATGATGAACAAAAATCGCTGGAACCTGAATTGGTGCAAGCGCTTGGACGCTCGGTTTCGCTGCGTATGAGGATGTAATTATATTGATCCTTATTACTGCTGTAAAAATGCCAGAGTAAAGCTGATTTACCAGCTAAAAAAGTCATCAGACCGAGGGTTTACAGGTGCAACCGTAGTGAAACCATCTAAATATCTAACAGCCAATAATTTAGATAGCAAGGTTTACGAAAAATCGTAAACCCAGTGCAAACCCTCTTTTGCTTAGTCACGCAACTCAGGATTAATCCTTTTTACATACATTTCATCAGCCAAAATCATTAGGATTACAATAGCCGGCATAGCCATTATTATGCCCATGGCACCGCCCAATACCCCCATCACCAGCTGACCGATTATAGTAAGCGCCGGAGGCATGTTTATCATTTTCTTTTGGATAAGCGGTGCTACGATATTTTGAACCAGGGTTTGCACTACAATATAAAACAAGGCTACCATAATGGCCTTATTGGTATCGATAGTGAGTGCCAGCAACACGCCCGGTATCATGGCGATGAAAGAGCCGAAGTTGGGTACAATAACCAAAATCGCAGCTAATAAACCTAGCACTAACGCCATTGGTATCCCCATTAGGCTTAAACCTATAGGCAACAGGATAGCCAACATCACCATAGAAATCATGGTACCCTTCAGCCATCCCTTTAAGGATAGACTGGAGCGGTTAATAATTTTGCGGGCAAGGTCTTTATTATCAGGGGGAATCATCAATATCACCCCGTCTTTGTATAGGGATGGGCTGGCAGTGAAAAATATACCGAGAAACAGGATAATATAAATGTTACCCAACACTCCGAAGCTGGTGCTAAAAAATTGGCTTGCGGTTGCCATCAAATTATCTGAGTCGCCGCCTGACGTAGCTTCCAGCACCTTACGGCCTAAAGGCGACTCAGCCAATTTTGCCTTGAAATTATGAACAGTGGTAGGAAGCGTGTCGCTGAGCTGTGATACCTGCACTTGTATTTTGCTGCCCATAAACCACAACAGAAAGCCCAGGATAATAAACGAGCCGATTACCGAAATCAGCATGGCCGTGCGACGCTTCCACTTGGTTTTACGCTGGATAACATCGCCCAGGCCATGAAAATAAACCGAAATCAGGCATCCGGCCAAAGCAACCAGCAACACCCCGAAGGCTACGCGCGCAATTAAAATTAGTACGGCAACAATTGCCACAATACCAACCGTATGCCATACCTTTTCGGTATAGGTGAGTTCTTTGGCAATTTTTGGAGATGGTTTTTTTTCGGACATGGCAAGGTTGCTGTTCTATATAAATCTACAGGTTTATCTGCACAGTTAACGCCAATGTTACGGAAATGTTTACAACGCAGACAAATACCCACCTAAAAGATAGGTATCGATAAAATATGCCGAGCCCGCTGCAACTGTTAAGTTAAAATACCACCGCTTTTTAAACCATTGCCAGTAAACGATAGAAGTAAATATGCTGATGGCAAACAATACTATAGCGTACGCCGCAAATACAAAAATAAAATCGCCGAAGGGTACATGGCTTTTATTGCCAAAGTTAGCAGCCGGTATGCCGATGAAGAATACAACCAGGAAAATAAGAATGCTGCCAAGGTATATCCGTGCAGGACTAACCAATGCTTTTTTTAGTTTATTCATGCGCTAAAGCGGGGCATTGTTATTTAAACGCCGCTAAAGTTTTATTGGTATAGCTACTTGCTTAGTTTAGCCTGCACCTCCCGTGTATAAGTGTTGCCTATGGGGATATTGGCTTTGCCGATCTCAATATGGGCAGCGGTGTAAGCCTTGATGTGGCGCGTGGATACTATATAGGAACGATGCACCCGAAGGAAATTATCCGCAGGTAATTTCTCGTCGAAATAGGTAAGCGTTTGATACGTAATGTAATCGTTATTTGCGGCGTGTATCTTAACATAGTCTTTCAGCCCCTCTATATATAGAATATCCGCCAGCATTAGCCTAATCATCTTTTTGTTCGATTTAATGTAGATGAAAGCTTCATCGCTTGATTTTGGTTCTTCTGTAATGCTGACCACAGTCTCTTTTTTACCCGGCTCTACCCACATTTCATATTTGTCGATAGCCTTTAAAAAGCGTTCGAATGATATTGGTTTTAGCAGGTAGTCAATTACGTTAAGCTCATAGCCTTCAATGGCATAATCGCGATAGGCGGTGGTAATAATAACGGCTGGTGGATTTTTTAGCGTGCGCAGCAACTCGATGCCCGTTAGGTGCGGCATTTGTATGTCAAGGAAAAGCAAATCGGGCTTATGAGTTTTTAGGCCATTGAATACAGCGGCGCCATTATTGCAGGTAGCGACGATATTAAGCCGGTCTATTTTACTCACATGGCTTTCTATAACCTCGCGCGCCAGGGCTTCATCATCAGCTATAATACAATCGATTTTCTTCATAAATCCAGCTTTAAATCCACCTCAAAAAAGTCGGTATTATTGGCGATATGTAATTCATATGCTTCAGGATAAATCAACTCAAGCCGTCGCTTAACGTTCTGAAGGCCTAATCCGGCAGTGTTTGTTTTAACAGACGCGCCGCAGCTATTTTCTACCTTTAGAAAAAGTTTGTTGCCGGTTACCTTAAGATTAATGGTTATCCATCCCGAACTATCGCCGATGCCATGCTTAAATGCATTTTCAATAAAAGGCAGCAATAGCAATGGGGCAATCATTTTACCTGCAATATCGCCGGAGTATTGAAATGACAGCTCGAGCCTGTCGGCAAAACGCATCTGCTCGATACTGATATAGTTCTCCAGGTGTTTTATTTCATCTTTCAGCAAAACCTTATTAGCGCTGGCATCATACAACATATAATGCATCAGGTCCGACAAGCCCAACACCACGTTCGAGGCCTGCTCTGAGCCTTTGAGGGTTAGCGCATATAAACTGTTCAGCGTATTGAAGAAAAAATGCGGGTTGATTTGCGCTTTTAATAAACCTAATTCGGCCGAAAACTTTTCCTGCTCAATTTCCCGCAGCTTTTTTTCATGGGAATAAGAATTACGCATCAGCTTGATAACCATGGTGAGGATAATCACCGAGAAATTCTCAATGGCGTTGCAGAATATTTTTACAAATATCCAAAAGTCCTTGTTTTCGGTTTTGTAAGCTTCGGGATAATGTGTTTTATCCCAGGGAGTCCAGATATACCAGCCGGCAAACCTCTCCATCAAGCCCCCAAGGAGCAATAATAACGTTAAACCGCCAGCATACAACGCATAGCGCTGCCGGTAAAAAAAAGCCGGCATCAGCACGTAAAGATTGAAATAGGCAAGCACTATAGCGACGGGGACATCAGAAACAAACTCATGGCCAATAGTAAAAGTAAATTTATCGCTGTCGTCCCAACTTTGATGCACTGCCTGGTAAACAATATATACCAGCCAAAAAGCAATATGCCTCATCACCGCCTTATAGCTAACTTGTTTTACCATCCTGCAAAAATGAATATTAGCGGTCGTCGTTTTCGCTTTTTTCGACCAACTGGCGTTTGCTTACCGTCAAAAGCTCAAAAGCCTGCCTTGCTTTAGTTTGCGGCATAAAAAAAACCATTGGCGGCAACTGTACCTGCATCCATCTAAAATAGGAAAATTTAAGTTTTATGCTTCATTTATTTGAATCATGAAAACTTTATTCAAGAGATTTTTAGCGATAATTTTTGTGTTGGGGATATATTTTAACGCCAACGCACAGCAGATATTTTTGCCCCTGCCCGAAGCGAAAAGGCCGCACATGAAGGCTGAGTTTACCAATGAGAAGATAACTATAAACGGTAAAGACGACGAAGCCGTATGGCAACGCAGTGAAATAGCCACACATTTTACAGTAGCTTATCCGAAGCAGGGCAATAAAGCAACCTACGATACCGAGGTAAAGCTTTTGTATGATAACAGTAATATATACCTGTTCGTGAAATGTGATTTCCCGCCCGGCAAGAAAAATTTACAGGTGCAGAATATGCGGCGCGACTTCGGTTTTACCGATAATGAGCTTTTTGAAGTGGTGGTAGATCCGTTTAAAGACCCGCGGCTGCCGGTAATGGCTTTTTGCGTTACGCCTTATGGTACCCAGATGGATATTATGCATTATGCCGATGGCACCTATGATTATAAGTGGGACGCGGTTTGGAAAGCTGCCAGCCAGGTCCAGGAGCATTCATGGACAACGGAAATTGCCATACCCTTCTCTACGCTTCGTTACCCCAAAAACGCAAAAGAGTGGAGCATTAACTTTTTAAGAAACATCCGGCAAATAGGCGAATTAAGCGGCTGGTCGCCATGGCCAATGGCTTTCAATGAATCAAGGATGGAATACGGCGGGATATTAACAAATATTAAAGCGCCGGCTGAAAAAATTAATATACGCTTTGAACCTTATACACTTATAAGCGGTAATGCGGCAAGCAGTACTCCCAATAAGTATAAAGCGCAGGCGGGCGGCGAAATAAAATATGCAATTAACACTAACACCATACTGGAGGGAACCATCAACACCGATTTCGCGCAAGCCGATGCGGATGTACAGGTTGTTAACCTAACCCGGTCGAGCGTGTTTTTTCCTGAAAAAAGACAGTTTTTTTTAGAGAATTCCAGTCTGTTCTCGATAGGGCAAAATGGCATTATCCAGCCATTTTTCAGCCGCAGGATAGGTTTGAGTGATAACGGCGCCCCTCTTACCATCAATGGCGGACTGAGGCTTATTCACCAGGATGGAAAACAATCCGCCGGTTTGCTGATCATGAAACAGGACGGCGACAGTACCGAAAACGGCGCCTTGTTCAGCGTGCTGCGGTATAAAAGAAATATCAGCAAAAGTTTTGTTTTGGGAGGGATGGCGGTACTTCGCGAAAATTTGGCGAGTCCCCAACAGGCATCGTATTTAAATCCGGTTGGCGCGGTGGATGCATTTTGGCGGGTAAGTCAACCTTTATTTATAAGGGGGATGGGTTCGGTTTCGGGGAATACCTTAACCCATCAAAAAGGGTCAGCCTTTTTTAGCGAGGTAAATTATGGCACTAATACTTTGGGATTTGATTGGTTTGAATCTGGAGTATCAAAAGGATACCAGGCGCAAACGGGATATGTGGCGAGAGACAATTTTATAAACACGCAGCCCAATGTTTCGGTAACCATTCATAAAAACTGGTTCCCTAAAAACGTGGCGTTTTATTATGCCCAACTAAGTGCAGACATTTATCATGAAGCATCGACGGGGACTTTGCAGGAAGCAAACGTGGTATTTACGCCTTTTATGCTGATATTTAACAACCTTGCACAAGCGAGTATTAACATTACTTCGTCGTCGGAGTATTTGACTGAGGATTTTTCGCCGGTACGCAATATCAATATAGCGGCGGGCAATTATCATTTTAACCGGTACGAGCTTTATGGGTTCACTAACCTGGGTGCGCCTTTCAGCGCCGAAGCGCGGGTAAGCACCGGGGAATATTATAATGGCAACTTAAATAGTTATTACCTATCTCTTCGTGCCGCTCCTAGCCCACATGCGGAACTTGTTGTAACCTACACGCGCAACGATTTTAAAAATACCGGCACAGCATCTACGTCTGCCACTACTCACCTGCTGGCCCCGGGCTTACGCCTTGCGGCAAGTCCAAAATTGCTGTTATCAACGTTTTACCAGTACAATACCAATGCGCGTAACGGTTCGCTAAATGCACGGCTTTCGTGGGAGTATAAACCTTTATCGTTTATCTACCTGGTATATAATAATCTTAACAATTACTACCATACCCCTTTTGAAATTCCTCAAAAGCAGCAAAGTGGTATCTTAAAGCTCACTTATATTTATCAACTGTAAATAGCGCCTATGCGATTACGTAAAACTACGTACGCAAATTCAGTAAAAGCCCGCAGGATACCTATCCAATGTGTACTTACCTTTGGAGTAAGATAATGCAGTGGTGCAATATTTTACAGCAGCCGGTTTTGAAAACCGCTATCTATTATTCCAGACCCTGGCTGTATCAGTATTGAGCTAATGCTTAATAACTCCATCCTTAAATCATAAAAAATTTAAGCGATACGGGAGGTGCGGTGTAAGAAATAGTAATAGTTTATAAAACGGTTAGTTGGTTAATTAGGGAGCAAACAGTTGTTATTTATAGCAGCTGTTTTGCTTTTTTATACCTTTTGCATTAATCTTCCAACAGCAGGCATCGCGCCAAAAAGCCGTAATTATTATAACATTTATTTGCTGATATTATTTTGCTTTGCTCCTGTAGAACCTGGCGTTTAGTAATCCACCAGGGGCAACGGTATAGGCAATTAATATAAGCGCTGCTCTTAACAGCTTTGTTTAATTTTTTTTGGTGATTTAGTAAATGATGTGGCGTGCACCGATTATGAAGATAGATATCACTGGGATAGCCATCAGGATGAATACTCTTGCCATTTGGATAGCGTTAGCATTACCTTCAACAAAAACGTTGTGTAAATCGGTTTTCAGGGTGTTTAATTTGTGTTCCATGATTTGGGTGAATTAAATTGTTAGTAATCAATTAATTTATCAGTAAAAATAATTTATCAAATTATGTCCTCTTCTACGCTACCTAATTTGATAAGGTTACATGTTTGATTAAAATATTTTAAAAAGGATTAAAATACCTGTAAAAAAATAAGGGGAACGCCGCTTTATTTGCGTCATTCCCCTTTATTTTTAATATTTAACAGCCTAAATAATAGGCAACTAAACTACCTGGCTTAATTCCTGCTCATATGTATGCCTCTGCGGTGGCTGGTACCATTATAGCTATTCTCGTATGAAAACTCGCCGCCTGCAAAGCGTTTGTATTTTTCTTTGTACTTATTAAATACAGCGTCCGGCTGTTTTTTACCGTTAACCGTCATCTCATCATCGTCCATAGTCAGGTTATGCAGTGCATCTTCATTTGGTATTATCTTATCGCTAACCAAATCATTTATAAGCTGCGCCATTACCTTGCGGTCTTCCTCGGCATGTTTACGGTCTATTTCGGCTTGCGCGCGGTCTTTATCAGCTTGTATCCTGTCTCTGCCGGCTTGTTCGCGGTCAAGGTCGGCCTGGTGGCGGTCTCTTTCGGCTTGTTGCCTGTCCTTCTCTACCTGGCCACGTTCACCATCGGCTTGCTGCCTTTCGAGGTCGGCCTGGTGGCGATCTTTTTCGGCCTGAACGCGGTCCCGGTCAGCCTGCTGCCTGTCCAGGTCAGCCTGGTGACGGTCTTTTTCGGCCTGGGCCCGGTCACGGTCAGCTTGCTGCCTGTCGAGGTCAGCCTGGTGCCGATCTTTCTCTGCCTGTATCCTGTCCCGTTTTATTTGCTCCCTGATTTCTGTTATTTGGGTTTCATACTTTCCATAATCCGCCGGGGCCACTTTTTCGTCGTCGACATACATGCTGACGATTTTATCATTAACCAGCTTAATTTTAAATTCCTTACCGTCTATTTCGGTTTCTATCCTTTGTACTTCATCTCCGTTGTTGTCGTTGGTTTGGCTACTATAGCTTGTGTGCATGCCCTGGCTTTTCTTCGCTTTACCATTAGATGCGCGTACCTGCGCCTGTGCGGTAACACCCCATACCATTGCGGCTATTCCAAGCACACCATATTTCAAAAATTTAGTTTTCATTTTCTTTTTTGTTTAAGATTTTAAAAAATTAGGGCAATAGCATATCAGTCCGCATTATGCGGCCAATTAAAAAATTGCCTGTTTTGGTTGATTTATAAATAGTGCCCCTTACAATAATACAGTTGCGCTTACTGCATTACAACTAAAGCATGTATTTCTTAGTCGTGAGTCTAAAGTCGTGAGTCCTAAGCGTAAAGTCTAACTTTAATATTTGACTTTAGACTATTGGCTACAGACTTAAGAACCTATTCCTGTATACCAGCATGGCTTTTACCGGCCTGCTGCTGTCTCTCAATTTCGGCTTGAGCTCGTTCTTTTTCCGCTTGTTGCCTGTCCCGGTCGGCCTGCTGCCTGTCAAGGTCGGCCTGGTGGCGGTCTTTTTCTGCCTGTACCCTGTCCCGGTCGGCCTGCTGCCTGTCAAGGTCTGCCTGGTGGCGGTCTTTTTCTGCCTGGGCCCTATCCCTGTCAGCCTGCTGTCTGTCAAGTTCGGTCTGCTGCTTGTCATGGTCTGCCTGTGCCCTGGCTGCTTCAAGTTGTTTCCGCTGCTCGTCGGCTCTTACCGAAACATCATTATTTTGCAATCTTGCAACATTCATTGTGGCATCGGCAAGTCGCTCCCTGCTTAGTTGCAGGTTAACAACATCCTGGCTTAATTTAAGTTCGGCTGTGCGGGCAATATCATTTAAGGTTTTTGTCCGGGCAATTAAATTATAATGCCTTTTTGCGGGCTTCGCTTTTGTTACCGTAACTTTGGTTGTCGTTGTTATCGTCTTAGCCATGTATACCTCTTTTTTTGCAGGGCTGGTAATGGTTTCTCTAATCCTGGCAACTGCAGCAGTCGCTACTACCATCCCGAACAGCAGGATGCTGGTGATAAAAAACACTTTCTCGCCGCGGCCGAACATCTTGTTGTCATTGCTCAATATCCGGACAACCCTGCGCATCAGGTAGTTCTTTTTACCGGGGAATGCCGTTGCATAAGCGCCGCCATAAAGCTGGTGTTCTTTAAAGCTGATGAGTGCCTGTACAAAGCCAACCTTATCATTGGTTTGCTGAAGGGCAACGTCGTCGCAGCAGTTTTCTCGTTCTTCTTTTAAAACAGATGATATCCACAGTAAGCCGGGGTTAAAGAAAAATACCGCCTCCGCAACTATCTGCAAAAAATTAACAACATAATCATTGCGCCTGATGTGGGCCAATTCGTGCAACAAAATGGCTTCCACCTGTTCGGCAGGCAACCCCGCCAACAAACCTACCGGCAGCAGAACAATGGGTTTTAAATGTCCTACCACCACCGGCACTTTAACATAGCCCGATTGCAGCAGTTTTACTGTTTTTTTTATGCCAAGCTTTTCGGAATATATCGCGATTTTATCTGCCCAATACGCTGATGGCTCGTAAACCTGGTAATTACGGATACGCTGATTATAAGCCAGGCACGATATCATCTTTATACTCTTAAACAGGAACACCATAAACCACACCATCATGATTAAAGGTGCATTTGCCGAAAAGTATGCTGTAAAAGAGTTCACGAGTTGCTTAACGGTATGCACATCAATAAACAAGGGCGCCGCCTTAACATCATTTTGTACCGAAAGCGGAATTAAAGCTGCGTTTGTAGCAACGGTTTGCCACTCGTAAACAAATGTAAAACCACATGCTGCAATAAACGCCATAAATAAAACCAGCGACAGGTTATACCTGTATGCCGCACTTGATTTTTTTGCCAGCACCAATGCTGCGCCTGCAACAATTGCTAAAAATAATCCCTGCCAAAGCGAATGGATAAGCATCCAGCTAAAAGCTGTGATTACCTTATTAAGTGTGCCGTTTATTAAAACCAGGTGCGCCATCGGTTTACTTTTTATCTATGCTGCTTAACATTTGTTTTATTTTCTGCAGTTCATCAGCAGATGTTTTATCATTATCCAACAAGGCCATCATCAAATCGCTTGGTGAACCATTATACATCGAGTCGACAAAGCGTCCAAGCATGTTGCCTTTTACTTTTTGCTCGGCAACTGCTGCGCTGTAAATATGCTTCATATTGGTTTCGTCACGTTCAAGCATCCCCTTCTCTTTCATTACCTGCATCAGCTTCAGGGTTGAAGTATATTGTACAATTTCCTTTTGCTCATTCAGCTTATCGTGCACAAAACGTACGGTAGACGGGCCATAGTGCCAAAGCACCTGCAACACATCCATTTCGGTTTTTGTGGGCACTGTTTCTGCGGCTGTATCCTTCTTAAATAACATCATGAACCAAAGGTATGTATTAAAAACGTACGTTGCAAATATTATGTTAATTTTTTTTTTAATATTTTTGATGATAAGACATAGGAATAGCGCTTTATGTTGCAGTTACCTCAAAAATTGCTCGTATAGATGCGTACAGCAACCTTTCAAGAGGCTAGCGAAGTTATAGGTATTTAAAAAACTGTTCTTTATAAGTATCACTAATGGGAATTAGCTGCTGATTTACAGAAATACGGCTCCGTTCGATAAAACTGATTTTATTTAAAGCGACGATATATGACTTATGAACCCGTACAAACCGGCCTACAGGCAGCATTTCTCCCAGGCTTTTCATGCTTTGTAGGGTAAGCACCTGCCCTGTGGTTGTATGAATAATAACATAGTCCCGGGCGCCTTCCAGGTAATAAATATCATCAAGGTT
>JAZJZL010000069.1:8585-26083 GCA_040389845.1 Bacteroidota bacterium | reverse complement strand
GCTGCCGGCGGCCTTTTGCCAGGCTGCTGCCAGGTTATCCAGCTCACCGGCCGGCACATTTCCCGGGGTTTGCAGAAAGTCCAGGAACTCCTGCGCCTGGTGCTGCGTATCTAATTGCGGCAGGATTGTGCTCAATGGATAACCAGTGAGTACTACTGAAAGATTAGCAAAATCATTTAAGGTCATATCGGGTAAGTTTAGGCGTTTATTTTTTAGGTGGTTTAACGGCTGCTGCGGTTCGCAACAGGTAAGTAAAATCAGAGGTGCGTCCGCCAAGCGTGGTGGCACCGTTATGACAACCTATACAGCTGGATGTTACGCCCTGCGTATAGACCACTTTTCCATCTTTTACAGTTCCCTGTATGTATGATTCAAGTGTGGCATTAGCCATAAACACGGGGAAAGGGTCGCCTGCGGGTAATTGGCTCGCATGAACCGGCCATTGCGTACCAACCAGCTCATAATACTGCCAAACGCTTTTAGGGTTAACTGCGGTAAAAAGCTTATGAATAGAATCTGTAAGCAATTTTGTGCCGGAGAATACCGGCGTATAACGTACAATCTGGCTCGGAGTTTGCCCGGGCCTGTTTGGGTCCCAGGGCTCGTCCGGTTTATTATTAACCTTACGGCCTGTAGCTGACTTATCATAAAAATTATAATGGCCATTATCCGGTTCACCAAAAGTCGGGCAATTGTCCACCTGCTCAAATGTAGACCATATCCACTGCGGGTTAGTTTTGCTTTTGGTGCCAATGTGGAAGCCCACTAAACCAACCACCGCCTGGAATGTGGTATCTTTGATATGGCGCTGAGCGATTGCCGGTACATGAATGGTGGCCTTCGCTGTATGAAAACGCGCCGGGTCATCACCTTTACCCATTATCTTCCACGAGGCTTTAACCATGATCGCGCCATATGCTTTTGTCGGGTTGTCGCCGCCCGGAAAGTCGATGGCTTTCTTAAAATTCAGCTGCCCCTGGTAATTATATAAGGTATTTGTATCGATGTAATCAAACATCTCTTTATTCATTACTATCTGGAAACGTGTATATTGTCCGTTCTGATCGATAAGCGGGCCGGTAAGAAAGGGCTGGGTAACATCGGTAAGTACCGTAGGCGTTTTGCCGACCTGTACCAACAGTTTTTGTCTTCCCTGTTTTGCGGTATCCCAGGGTTCCGGCTTGCCGCCGTCAGGCAAAAATACCTGGTAATTTTCTTTCCAGGTTTCCCATACCGTATTATTATCGCCATGCTGACCGATGGTCTGCGCACTGTCCGTCGGCCAATTCAATGCGATAAAGGACTGCCAGGAAAACTTGTCAAATTCCCGCCTGATTTGCGTATCCAGAACCGAGTCAGTCTTTGCGATGCTCACATTATAGGGGAGCGAATCACGCAGAGTGGTTTGAACTGTCTTTGAGGAATCTGCAGGGCTATCGGATCCGGTTTTGCCGGTCTGGTTGTGGCATGCATAAAAGCTTACAAAAATAGCCAATATGACAGCCCCTGCGAAAATAGCTTTGGTTTTGCGCATAAGGTTTAAGGTTAATTGTTTAACGATTTAAAGTTACAATGTTATTTAACAAAATCAAATGTTAAATACATCAATCTATTATAATACAGAGAGAAATCTAATAATTTATAACCTTGTTGCTACCGGTCTTTACGTTACTGCAGTCTGTAAGCTTAATCATTGATTCCAGGCTCATTTTTTCTTTAATGTAGATCGTATTTCCTTCCAGGTTTATATTTTCTGTGCTCTTTAAGGCAAATAGTTGCTTGCCTGTCATATAGAACCTGTTGTTTATAACCGAAATGTTTCTGTGAATAAAACCATTCGAAACCTCATTTTCGGGATGTATGCTGATAACAGGTTCGCCGCAATTAATAAATTGGTTGTTATGGATATGCACGTCGCGCACAGCGCCCGATTCATACCAGCTTTTTGCATCGTCTGCAATTAAAATTGCGCTCATTTGCGTATGCAGAAAACGGTTGTGATCGATTAGCACATTCCTGGGGCTGGTTACCAGGATGCCGCGGGTTGGGATACGGGTAATAGTTGTGTTAAATATGTGCACTTGCGGCGTATAGGTCGTATTCTCTACCACATCGTCCGGCAAAACACCGTCTGAAAACGGATCTTTAAAAGTCAGCAATATTTCCCTGGGGGTTAATTGAACCGCTGTTGTTACAACATTATGCCCAAAAGGCTGTAGCGATCCGGCATGCACCAACTGTACACTGTCGCCGCTTTCAAACGCATTGAAACCATAAGTCTGGTCATGCATAAAACGCACCTTCAGCTGATTCTGCGCAGGTTTACCAATAATCCGCAAAAAAGTCCCGTGCACGTTTATCGCATCGTCATTAGCTCCGGAAAGGTAGCTATTGCTCACTTGTATTTTCCCCCTGCAACCCGAAAAGTGAAGTATGTCGGCCCAGGCCGCGCATGTACGCCCCGATTTCTTATCGGGTTTAACACTAAGCGAATCAATGGTAATATTATTGCAAAACTGGGAAACAACTCCCATTCCGTGCATATAGTATATACGTACATTGCTGAGTGTAATGTTCCGGCTGCGCTGCAGGAACATCCCGCCACAATCTCGGGTTACATCTCGATTTTGGTAGATATTACCTTTAAGAAAACCTGGGTTTGTTTCGAAAACAGCCCTTATGCTCCCCCGCCTCCTTTCCTTAAACTTTACATTTTGCAAGTTGAGAGATTTCCGTTTCAATTCATCGGTTTGCAGGTTCAGTTCCTGCCAGTACCAGCCTGGTTTACTGCTCCGGCCTTCTCCTACCCATAGCAGGGTATCGTTTTTTACGATATACTTTGAATCCCTGTTAATTTTTAAATCAGCAAAATGCGTTCCCGCATCGGTTACTGTCAATTCAGATACCGTTGGTCGTGCATAGTCAAAAGCGATGCCTTTAATTGTAACGTCCCGGCTGCTATCAATGCAGGTTTCTATCATTTTATTTCGGAGTACGATGCGCGCACCCCTGGCAGAAATCACAACGTTGTTTGAATGTTCTATATATAGCACTATCGATTTCAACCCCAACGGGTCATCATTGGTATTGGAAATATTGAATTGTTTTTTGACAGCCTTATCAGCATAAATGTCGTATTTGCCCGGCGCGAATGTAATTTTAACGGGCCTTTGTTTGGTACCACTCGCATGTATAACCAGTGTTTCATGAAAAATACCGGGTTTAATAATATTCAGCTGATCACCTGCTGATAATGTAAGCATGGCGGTTGGCGCAAATGTTTTCCATGCAGCCTTAAGTGTTGTACCGTTGTTTTTATCATTACCCAACTGCGGGTCGATATAATAAGTAACACGGTCATGAGGCTTTGGCAATGCCTTTGCCATGCAGGTTGCAAGGCTGGCAAAAAATATCATCACCAATAAATAGCCTGCTTTTACATCTACTCCCATTTAAAAACCTATTCTAAACTGTAACATTTATACTATCGCCGTTTTTTATAACGAACTGACGAACTTTACCGTTCCGGGTGATGATAATTGTAAGATGCCCATCATCTTTCTTTTCTACCTTCAAATCAAACACAGCGCCGAATGCATGAATATTATTCAGGGCCATATTATTCCAGTCGTGTGGTAGCCGGGGGCTGCAGTTAAAGGCATTAAGCCCGGTGGGCCTGATCCCAAACATCCCCTCGATGAAAATTCGACAGTATAAACCGCTTTCGGCCGAGAGATGCCGTTGGTTGCCCTCCGGATAAGCTTCTACGGGGTACGGCACGTGCTCTCCCAACAACCGTCTTTGCGAATAATAATGTAAAAATGGCATCGCACGCGCTGTTTCACCTGCCTGCAATACTCCCCGCAAAGCATACAGGGTAGAGCGGTCCCAAAAAGTGGTTTGGCCGGCTTCTGTGGCCAATCCGTCTTTTGTCCAGAGTGTTGGTGAAAAGAGCGCATCAATTGTTCCCTTTGCACGTGTATATATACCCATGGTTAAGGGAATACATATCCATGAACGGAGGACATTATTCGTTTCGTAATAGCGATAGGTTGGGAAGCCCTGGACGTTCGCCCCAAAGTATTTGTCAATATTAGCTTTAAGTACTATAGCGGCTTTGGTATAAGCCTCAGTCTCGCTTTTGGGTACACGGAGCTGCGCTCCCAGCCTGGCCGCCGAAATAAGCGCATCGTAATATAGTCCGTTTGTTGAAAGGTTAGCCTTGCCGGATGGAAAGCGCCCTTCCAGCTCATCGGCATCAGAAGTAACCACACCATCGCTGTTCAGGTGCCGTCGACTATATTCAAGGCACCACTTGATGAGCGGCCATAACATTTTCGCCGTATCGGCATTCCCGTAAGTAAGTGCAAATCTGGATGCGCCATAGGCAATCATCGCCTGGTCGCCGCGATCGCCCGCGCCGTTCCACACATCATCACCTTCCGCAACTATAGAGCTTGGGATAGGTCGGTAGTCTTTATTCATATACCTGGCAAATAGCTTATAGCAATTTATCGCGGATGCGTTGGCAATGTTATCGCCTGTATAAGCAAAAAAAGGACTCACATATTCGGCCTGGTCATTCGCCCAAATAGCCGCATAATACTCCAGGCCACCCGGGCTGTGCAAATACCCGATTTTTGTTTTAAAGATACTCTCGGTAGCACGCAGCTTAGCGTACGCAAATTCAGTATTAAGCACACTGTCCGGCGTTATTAACTGCAGTGGTTGCAACATTTCGTTTATCCGTTTCTCCCGTGCCTCTTGTTCGGCATTCAAATTTATCGAGGATGGCCTGTCCGGTTGATCCGTGATGCGGTAAGCAATACCGACCGTCACCGTCTCCCCGCTTTTAATGGTATGGCTGCCTCCATTAACCGTTTCCACAACAACAGTATGCGGACTTACCTTGCTCCTAAGCGGGTCTGTGGTTTCATGGCGTTGCATTTGGTTTATTTCAACAGTTGCTGCAACTTTACCGGTATTGGTAATGCTGATAACTTCAAGCGCCATCGGTTCAGTTACAGACGGGAACAGGCTTCGCTCTATTTTAAGCGGCGCAGAGCCGCCAATAGTGCCCTCAATTTTCATGATACCGTGCTGGTAAATACCTGTTACCTTCATCGCCTGACCATGGCCCGCCTGCAGACCAATTTGGCTGCCGTTAACAAACATTTTAGGAAGCTCGTCATCGGTAAAAGTAAACGACACATGGCTTCTCGTTTCATCGGGCAACATGCGGAAAGTTGGAAATACAACCGTCCTGGTTATCCTCGATGTTCTATCGCTATCGATGCCATATTTAACCCAAAGCGATACCTTCTCGCCGGCCATCTCGATGTGATCGGTATGCGGTAATCTGCCGGTTGGTTGCCAGCGAATAGCCCCATCAGGCATTATTTGCCAGCGGTCATTTTGGCGGGGAAGTGTCAACTGCTGAGCTTGCGGTAAAAAAGGTAACAGCAGCAGCGCAGAAATTATTAAAAAGAAGATGTTCCTGTTTTTATAAGCTATCATTCGGGCTAGTGAATTGAATGTAATTGGGCCACCATGGTTAAACTCAAATGTATTTGAATTTTGATTAGTTTTTAGTGATACATCACCGACAAAAGGCTATGACAGCAATAAAGGCGATTGAATAGCCCAATCACCTTTATTGCTTAATTTATGTTTCTTTAATGTTACTTCCCTACAGGCGCATCCAGAACCGGAACAGTCACAGACGTAATTTCCGTTTGTTTTTTATCATTCAACTGGTCTAAAACAACTATACTGTTGGCTCCTTTTTTAAGCCAGCAACCCGGCAGGTAAAGCGTTTGCTGCGGCCCTATTTTCCAGTAACGGCCAATATTAATGCCGTTAACAAATACAATGCCTTTGCCCCAGGTTTTCATATCTAAAAAGGTATCGCCAATGGTGTTTACATTAAATGTTCCCTGGTATAGTGTGGGGTTACCTGCTGTATTATCATTTCCCGAAGCTACCGCTGGAACTTTATCCATTGGCAGCTTGTACATTTGCCAGCTGCCTGTTATTTCATGGTCGTCAATTTTAACCGGGCTGATAATGCCTTTCAGGTTATGAATAATCTCGCTGCCGTAGTTTATCCGGCCAAGGTTTTCAACCAAAATATCTAACCGGGCATTAAACGGGATATCGATTGGGCAGCTAAAATTATTCCCCTGCCTGTTAAGCTCCCCCACCTTTTGGCCATTGATGTAAATAGTTGCATAATCCCTTAATCCTTCCAGGTGCAGCGTGCCGCTTATTGGCTGGGTAAATTTGCGGCTGTATAAAACGTAACCGTGGCCCTGCTTAAGGTTTTCAAAAGTTTGCGGCGTATCGCTTTCCACGGGCTGCTGTTTTTTGGCGATTTCAAGGAGGTTAGCCGCTGCGGTTAATTTAATAACAGGAAGCTGAACAACCGGAATTTGCGCAGGTACCTCCGGAACCGGATACGTAACGTATTTCTTCATCAAATTACGTATCGCCATAAATTTGGAAGTAGCCCAACCGGCCTCGCTAATTGGCGCATCGTAATCATAGCTGGTTATGTCTGGCTGTATTGGATGTTCCTTATCGTAGTTGGCGCCGCTGGTAAAGCCAAAATTGGTGCCACCATGTGCCATGTAAATATTAAACGAAACGGTATCCTTTAAAAAAGCTTCCAGGTCTGTTATAACAGAGGCTTCGGATACTTTCTCAAACTTTTCGCCCCAGTGATCAAGCCAGCCGGGGTAATATTCGGCCACCATGTAAGGGCCTTTGCCGTTGTTATACTGGTTTATTAGTTTTTTAAGATTTTTGATATTCGTTTCACCGTTAGCAGTTGGCATTGCGCCTTTTATGGTGCCGCCCTCAAAAAGCCAGTCGCCGTCAGACGTGAACAACGGAACATCAACCCCTGCGTTTAGCAACATATCTTTTATTGCGGCGCTATAAATTTTGTGGTCCGCAAGGGGTACATCTTTTCGCTGCGCCACATACGACCCGAATTCATTTTCCGCTTGCACCATTATAACCGGGCCGCCATGGGTAATTTGCAGATCCTTAACCTGGTTAACCAATTGGTTGATGTATACTTTGCAGGAATCTAGGAAGTGCTGATTTTTACTGCGGATAACCATATCCTTGTCATTTTGCAGCCACCACGGGTAACCGCCAAATTCCCACTCAGCACAGGCATAAGGGCCTGGTCTTAATATCACCATCAGTCCCTCCTGCTGGGCTATTTTTATAAATTCACGGATATCGCGGTTGCCGGTTTTAAAATCCCAAACACCGGGGCTGGTTTCGTGGTGATTCCAAAATACATAGGTGGCTACCGTGTTCATGCCCATAGCCCGCAGCATTTTTAACCTGTTACGCCAGTATTCTTTCGGGATACGCACAAAATGCATTTCGCCAGAATGAATCTGTACGGGCTTCCCGTCGTATTGAAAAGCGCCGTTGGCTATAGCAAATGTATGTTTCTGCTGGCAAATGCCCTGTAAAGCAAAAAAGGCTACCAGGAGGAAAGAAAGAAGTGTTTTTTTCATTATTTATCTGTTCAATGTATTCTATAAAGGGTTTTGACTATTCGTGTACTGTTAATTATTTTTTCAACCAGGTCTACCGGTTCCGGTAAAGTGAAACCAGTTAAAGTCGGCATATCCGCCGGCGTCTTGCCCGCTGGTATTGTAATTAAATAAAGCAAAGCGGTTGGCGGTCCAATCTAATCCGAGTCCCATTTTTAGCTTATTCCCTATAGGCCGATAATTTTTCCCATCAGTACTATAAGCAAATGAAGCAATAAAGCCCACCTGGGTAATATGGGCTCTAAAATACACCTTATTACCCGTAAATTTTAACGAAGTGATAGTAGTGTCGTTATTCATCATTACAATTTTTCTTTCCGTTCCATTTTGCTGTATAGCTACAAAAGCATAAGGAAATTGAAAAACTCCGAAACCGGCGACATCCCCGTTTTTCATGCCGCTTACATTCATTTCGACTGCGCCATCTGAATAAGGGCCCTGTACCCGTTGCGTAAGTGTGTTACGCGCCTTTGCCAGGTTTTTAGCGCTGCCTGCCTTTAACCTCAGATACCCTTTACGTTCGGTGAGCGACCATTTTTGATTATCCGGGTTATGATTCCATTGCCACTGTAATCCGAGTGTGGGCGAATTAAATTCATCGGCCGTCGAGGGAGCTATGATAGGGTAAGTACCCCCTACATCGGGCTTTTTATAGGTATCTACTCCCACCCACTCACCCTTGTTGTTTTTTATGCCAATCATCGGCCACCCGTCGACCCAGGTAACGGGCTCCAGGCGCATAGTGCGGCCAATGGGGCCGCGGTCGTCCATAATAAGGCACCACCAATCGCCATTCTTGAGTTTCACCAGGCCGCCCTGGTGAACGCCATAGGGAGTGTTGCGCGTGTCGTGCATTACGATCTTCTTTTCATACGGGCCGTAGATGTGGTCGGAACGAAAGCACATCTGTGAACCGATGCCCGCCGCCGGGCTGAAAATGTAGTATTTCCCATTGATTTTGTACATGTGTGAACCTTCTACCGGCTCCTTCTCTATTACCTTCACGGGTTTTCCAGCGACCGAAAGCGCGTCATCGGCCAGCGGCGTGATGTAGATGGTACCTTGTCCATGAGCAACATAGGCCTTCCCGTCGTCGTCAAAGAACAGGCCCGGGTCGTACAGCCGCTCGGGGAAGATTGTGCGCTTCCATGGTCCCTTCACATCATCCGCAACACACATCGAGAAGTGCCCCGTCCCGCCGCCGGCGTTCTGCGTATCGAATCCGACATAGAACTTGCCGTTATGGTAGCGCAGCGTGTTAGCCCAGGAGCCATTAAGGTAGAGCGTGCCGCCCTCCATGTCGAAACGGGGATCCTCATCGTAGTATGGCACGGCGTATCCTGCCATCTCCCAATTCACGAGATCCTTCGATTTGGCGATAGGGCTACCAGGCACATAATGCATGCTGGTAGAGATGCAATAGAATTCATCGCCCACACGGATGATATCCGGATCTGGCCAATCCCCCCACATTAACGGATTGGTAAAGGTCCCGTTACCATTATCGGCTGTCCATCCCTGCGGACGCTGATTTTTTATTTGCGCAAATAATCCTGTAATATAAAATACCAGGAGTAATAACAATGTTGTCTTTTTCAATTTTATTTTAATCATGCTCCCATTTTACATAAAGGCCTGCAATGTTGTTAGTAAGCTGCTGTCTAACATATTTATCTTTGTTTCGTTGATATTTTCAGTTCGGCTTTTTTCAATTTTTCAGCTGTCGCAGTCACTGCTATTATCCCGGCGCTGTTATTGCCGCGTACTAAAACAGAAGCAATTCCTCCTCTTACAATTACCGTATCGGGCCCGATGATTTTACCGTTGCCAGTTATCGTAAATTGAACTTTTGTGCTATTATCCAGGCACATAATGGTTCCATTATTGTTAGTAACCATCGCACGCACAAAAACCACGTCGGCGCCGTCAGCTGCTAAGGGCCTTCCCTCATCATCCTTTGTTAATTTCAGCTTTGTTTTCAACAGGGGCGTGCTAACCCTTTGCTCAACTACTGGTTTTCCTTTTATAAAGCCAACAGCCTTTACTTCGCCGGGCTGCCAGGTAATGTTGGCAAATGTAAAGGGCGGATGAGCTAAATTATTTCCGTTACCACCGTCAAATGGGTTTCCGCCTTTTTCGTAATCCCCGTAATCCGTGTCAGGCCCATTGTCCGGGTGCCGCTTCCCGGCAAACTTTCCATTAATATACAGACCAATCTCATCGCAATTTGAATAAACAATCACCTTTTCGGGCGTATTGGACGGCGTCCACCAATTTGCGATGAAAACCATGGGTTTATTTTCGGCGGCAAACACGGTCTTATTTGGGCTCAGTTGACTTCTGAAAAAGTAATAGCTAAACTTCGGTAACCTGAATACGTCCATAACGCCCCAATCCGATGTGGTTTTACTAAACGCTTCAAAACCATCAAAAAATGCCCAGTTGGCATCTCCTATTGTCCAGGGATAATATTTAGGGCCTATCAATAAATTATGTTCCCACTGAAAGTTCCACGCATTTTGCAACAACGCTTTTTCGCCATTGCTGCGGTTTACCCGGGTAGTTGATGCTGATCCGCCAAATTCATAATCGCCATACTCCCGTACAAAACCGGGGCTTTCGGGCTGTACATCCTGTGGCCTTCCAAACGGATCGATCCAGCTGTTAAAAGGTACGTCCCATTGCGTGTGTTTTGCGGCATAGGTGTCGCCGCAGGTAAAAAAGTTATCACCGGGATATTCTTCGTGTGCGATTTCGGAAGATTTTATTCGGAAGCTATCGGTAGGATAGGTTTCATTTAAACTTACCTCCCACATAATAACAGAAGGGTGATTTCTATCCCTCCTTATCATATCCCTAATATCTGAATATACGCGTGCTTTAAATAAATCATTATTATTGAAAAATTGCCAGCCCGGAATCGGGTCGCCCAGCATTAAACCAATCGAATCGCAAATACGATAAACGGATGGATCCTGCGGATAATGGGAAAGCCGTACAAAGTTAAACCCCGCCTTTTTGATACGCTTAAGGTCTCTAAACTGCGCCTCTTCCGACAAGGCGTTGCCGATGTAAGGGCAATCCTGGTGCCTGTTTGTCCCGATAATTTTTACAGTTACATCATTTAGTTTGAATCCGCCGGCTCTTGTAAACGAAAGCTTTCTTATCCCTATTTTTTGAGAAACCTTATCTATCAGATGTCCATTGGTCCATATCTCGGTGTTAAGCGTGTATAAATTTGGATTATCAGGCGACCAAAGATCGGGATGCGGAACTTTTATTTGCTGATTTATATCTCTTACACTATCGGCATCAATATTAACTTCCGCTTTAATTACCAGTTTATCAGTGCTATTAAATAACACCTGTTTTACAACGATCGACGACTTTACATCAGTTGAATTTTTAACCTGGGTTTTAATCAAAACGTCTGCACTGGCAGATGATATATTTTCGGATCGTACGAAAACCCCGCCGCCAGCAATCGTATGGGCATCAATCGGATCGGTAATATAAACCGGGCTTGTAGCAACTAAATATACGCTTCGGTAAATTCCACTCCAGTATAAGAAGCCCAATTTGGCCAAAGGTTTGCCAGGTGGAAGGTTAATGTTGTCCCTGTTATCCAGACGTACAACAACTTCATTTTTACCATTATAATTTATGTATTTGTTAAGCGGAATTGTAAATGGCAGATAACCGCCCTGGTGTTGAGATACAAACTTTCCGTTTATCCAAACGGACGCGGTTTGCATGGCGCCTTCAAAACGCAGATATAGGTGCCTGTTTGCGTAATGGGTGGGAATTGTAAATAATTTTCGGTAATAACATATTCCTGAGAACTGGTTAACACCGGGGTTTAAGCTTTGTTCGTACCTTGCCGGCTGAGGTAAAGATACCTCGTCCCATTTTAAAGATTTAATTTTCGGATATTCTGCCCCGTAACCCTTTATGGCCTCACTTATCTCGGCGGCAATTATGCTGTCTGCCGGTATAGGCTTGCCTTTAATAGTTTCCTGGTTGAATTGAGAAGAAAACGAAGTACTGTTCCTGATCACAAGCGTATGCCTGAGTTCAGATGCCGAATCTACCCGGAACATATCCCAGTTGCTATTAAAGTTAACCGTGCTGCGCGCCAATTGCTGGGATCTGGCGGGGCAGCAAAAGGTGATACAGATAATAATCGCAAGAAAAATCCTCATATCATTATTCTTTCGATAGCTCGTCAAAACCTTAACAGTTTACTGGCCGGGCCACGCTCGCTAAGACGTTTAAAAATTATTTTATAAAATAAGTGATTAAATTTAGCATCCCGGCATAGCCGGGATGCTGGTAATCAACTAAATCTCAGGATCTCATCCCCGAAATATCTTTCGGTAACAACAACCTCAATGCTTTCCGGAACGGAACATTTGCCCCGCTCCTGGTTTGGAAATCAATAATGAACCTTTAATAGCCTGGGTTTTGCTTCAGGTTTTTATCAATGTCAATTTCCGATTGCGGTATTGGCCATAAGTAATTCTTGTCAGCAAATGTCCTGGTTTCAAGTTTTAACGGAGCCCCGGTTACGGTATATTTGCCGGTTGCCGGATCAACTGTACCCAAACTGGCGCCATAAACGGCCCCGTTCATTACGTCTGAACCTATTTTCCAACGTTGTATATCAAAGAAACGCAAACCTTCAAAAGCAAATTCAACCCTGCGTTCATTGCGTACCAAAGCGCGTAATGTAGCCTGGTTGTTATAAACGGTTTGGTCAACCGCCGGCATACCAGCTCTTTTGCGTACCAGGTTTATATCGGCATATACAGAAGCATCAATTTTACCAAGCTCTATTTTGGCTTCTGCATCAGACAATAAAACTTCGGCGTAACGGAGGACTGTAATGTTTAAACCACTTTGAAACAGGTTATCAAAGTCGCTGAGATTTGATGTGAATTTGTTAACAACATAACCACTTGGCGATGTGTTATTGCCACTTGCGTAATAATCAGGAGAATTCGGACTCATCGGATCGTAGTACGTGTTTGTTGTAGCCCCGGCTTGTTTAAATGGTGCACCCGGATACAGAATAGTAGCCGCAAGCCGTGGGTCGCGGTGGGCGTACGGATTAGTTGGATCGTAACCAGAAGCCGGATCTGTTATTGGTTTGCCATTGTCCATATCATAAGCATCTACAAGGTTCTTAGTCGGATCTATAGACGACCAGCCTCCCGACGAATTTGACGGCATAACACCCCATACACCATTAGCGTTAGCTGAGGGGTTTTCCACATACTGAACTGATGCAATTATTTCAGAATTATTGAGTTGGGCGGTCATGCGGAATAGGTCGGAATAGCTAGGATACAATGAATAGCCTAGTTGGGATACTTGCTGGCAGTCGGCAACGCAGTCCGCATAGTTTCCGTTAAATAAATCAACTCTTGCTTTTAATGCAAAAGCTGCTCCTTTGGTTATATGGCCGTCGCCGGAATTATTTGCAGCCGGCAAATCGGCTGCCGCCGCTGCAAGCTCACTCAGTATAAATTTAATTACATCTGCTTTTGGGGTACGAACTGAGGCAATTGACTGTGCGGGGGTAAGTATGGTTGTTATTAACGGAACATCGCCATATAACTGACTCATCAAAAAATATTGATAAGCGCGTATAAACCTTACCTGTGCAATCATATTTGCTTTAAGCGTTGCATCCATAGGTGTTTTACCAATGTTTGCCAAAAAGAAATTAGCCCTGGTTATGCCGGTATAATTATAGGCCGAGGCATCACCCGTTGAAGGATTAACAGATCCGTTGCCATAAGCCTGGAAGCCTTCCCACGGGTATTGGTTGTAGCCATTGTCTGATGCACAATCAAGGTAGATCATCCATGTAGCGGTCGCCCACCCTACTTCATTGGCATAAGTAACGGACGAGCCATTATATACGCCGGCCAATGCGGCGCTGGCATCGTTTGCTGATGTCCACAAGCTTGCGTTGCTGTATGCATCCTGCGGCTCCCTGCTTAAAAAGTCCTTTTTGCAGGCGGTGAACAACAGGGACACCACTAATATATTTAAAACGAAGTTCTTTTTCATGATTTTTAAATTTTGAGGGTCTTAAAAAGTTACGTTTAAGCCTAGAGAATTAATCTTTACCTGCGGGAAGCTGTATCCGCTTTCGCCTCCGGGTGCTTCCGGATCTATCCATTTGTAAAAGCTGGTGAACGTTAGGATATTTTGCCCGCTGTAATACACCCTGAGTTTTTTCACACCTATCTTCTGTGCCCATGTAGTTGGCAGCGAATACCCGAATTGAACATTTTTCAAGCGCAGGTAACTGGCATTTCTGATCCAGAACGATGAATAGGTTGAACCAGGATCGTTTTGCCTGTAGTTTAACCACAACCGGGGAAAAGAGGCGTCAGTATTACTTGTTGACCAACTATCGAGCATGGCCGATGTGGGTTTACCGGTTGCAATCCCGTTGGTACCCAGTGCAATACCGGATATGTAATTTTTAACACCCGTTGCTCCCTGGAAAAAACCGGTAAGATCAAATTGTTTCCAGTTTACATTTAAATTTAAACCGAATGTCACTTTTGGGAAATGTGAACCTAAAACAACCCTGTCTGAAGCATCTATTTTATTATCGCCGTTCTGGTCTTTGTACATTATATCGCCCGGAGCGGTGGTCGGGCTTATTCCCGTTTGGCTTGCATGGCTGCTTACCTGCCCCGCATTTTGGAATATGCCTTCAGCCTGGTAACCATAAAAAGAACTCTGTGGCTGGCCAACTTCTGTTATATACGGGCCGCTTATTTGCGGTGCATTGGTAGTTCCTAATTGGGTTACCTTATTTTTTATAAATGAGGCGTTTCCTGTAACATTCCAGCTAAAGTCGCCGGCTTTGTCATGATAAGTTAAAGCTACTTCCCAGCCTTTATTTTGATAAGTAGAGCCGTTTACATATGGCGCAGTAAGCCCATATGTTGCCGGCAATGTTACCTGGTATAAAACATCACTTGTTTTTTTAATAAAATAATCCGCACTAAGGCTAAATACATTTAAGAAATCAGCATCCAAACCAATATCTGTTTGCGTGGTTTTTTCCCACACTATGGCGGGGTCAACACCTGCAGTAGGCCCTACACCACCAACAACAATACCGCCGAACGGATAGTTTAAACCTGAACTTACTGTAGCGATAGTAGGATAATAACCGGCAATATCCTGGTTACCTAATTTTCCCCACGACGCCCGCAATTTCAAATTTGAGACGGTAGACTTTAAATTCTTAAAGAAATCTTCTTCGGATACGCGCCATCCGGCCGATGCGCCTGGAAACACACCCCAGCGATTGGCCGGAGCAAAACGTGATGACCCATCGTAACGAATGTCACCTTCTAAAAGGTACTTGCCCTTATAATCGTAGTTAACCCTGCCAAAAAACGACCGCTGTGCAACATCGTAGGTATTGTTGGATGTTGTTTGTCCGGTTGTGGGCGCCGCATTAAGGTTGCTCAAAGAGTTGTTTAAAAACCCTTGCCGATAGCCCGACAGGTTATAATAACCGTGATATTCCTGCGAAACACCTGCTAAGGCTTTAATGGCATGGTCGCCTATTTTGGTGCCGTATTCTAACAACGCCTGTGGGGCAACATAGGTATGCCTGCTATAGCTATCGGTTGCATTACTAATGTTTGCCTGACCGCTAGTTGAGCCATCAGGATTATAATACTGTATAGCCGACACAAAATTGTCGTTCTGGTTTGAATTGAGCTTGTAGTTTAACGATGGTTTAAAATGCAAGCCTTTAAATATTTCCCAATCGGCACCAAAACTACCCTGGAAATTATAGGCTTTGTGGTCATCGAACGATGGTGAATTTAGCCATGCCAATGGGCTGCCGTCTGAAATATGTCCATATTGACCATTCTGATAGTAAGCAGGTATTATGGGAGAGATCCGGTTAAACTGGCGGATAACCTGGCCAAAACCCTGGTCGGCAGATAACGAACTTTGTGGCTCGGTAAGCGGCTGGTAAGTGTAAGCCAGATACCCGAAAACAGATAAATTATCTTTTACCTGGGTGTTGAGGTTCAGTCGTGCGGTATAACGCTGTGTATTGGTCTTTGGAGTAATACCATTCTCATCAAAATAACCTATAGAGATAGCGTAAGTTGTTTTGTCACCGCCGCCGTTTACCCCTACATAGTGATTTTGCTGAAAACCGTTTCCGCTATAAAACAGCTTTAACCAATCGGTGTTGGGATAGTTGAAAGGATCTGAGCCATCTTTGAATTTTTGGATCTGGGCATCAGTATAAACAGCAGTTTTTCCTTCATTAACCCTTGCTTCATCATACATTGTTGCCGCTTGCCATGACGGGAGATAATCTGGTAACGCCACAGCCTTATTCTTACCAAAGTAGTTACTGTAAGTTATTTGCGCTGTATTCTTTTTACCTTTTTTGGTGGTAATTACAATAACACCGCCAGCGGCCCTGTTTCCGTAAATTGATGCTGATGCTGCATCCTTTAACACCGAGATATTATCAATATCGTCTGCATTTATAGCATTCATATCTCCGGTGCTTGAGATAACACCGTCAATAACTATAAGCACAGCGGTGCTGTTTAACGATTGCCCCCTGATATTGATACTGCCTGCATCAAAACCCGGCTGGCCATTATTTGAAGTGATGGTAACGCCCGGAACCGTGCCCTGTAAAGCATTGGTAACGCCTGTAACCGGCCTGTTCTCCAGTTGCGCTGCGTTAACTACAGATACAGCACCGGTAAGGTTTACCTTTTTTTGGGTACCATAACCCACAACCACAACCTCGTTTAACGCTTTTGATGATGCTGATAAAACAACGTCGAAGTTGGTTTTACCATCGATATCTACTGTTTTTGTTTCGTAGCCTAAAAATGAGAATCTTAGTGTACCCGTGGCAGGCGCATCAATGGCAAATTTACCATCGGTGGAGGTACTTACAGCATTTGTTGTACCGGTTACGGCAACGGTAACCCCGGGCATAATTTGCCCCTCGGTGTCCTTGACAACGCCTGTAACCCTTACCTGGGCAAAAGCCATTACCGAGAACATTAACAACAAGGCGGTTAAAAACGCCTGTTTTTTGTAAAATTTGTTCATAGTGTATTAATTGGTTTGTTAAATTGGTGAGTAAAATAAATCAGCATGTCGCTAATTTCGGTGTTAAGGTAGGAAGGTATTGCAGGATTGTCTAAGTTTAACCGGTACTAACTAAGCGCAAACGTTTGTTTGACAGTTATTATTTTTTTGCCCCTTATAGCTGTAAATAGCTATATAATTGAATATTATGGAATGCAACACAACGCATTTTTCGGCCAATTGGAACAGCAGGGTGACAGGCTCCGGAATAAATGTCACACAAACGTTTGTTCGCGATTAATGAAGGGATTAATGGGTACAACGTTATTGGCGAAAAGCAACATAGTGTATTGTGATTAAAATCAAAAAAGATTGGGCTAACATATCGGGGTAACAAAAACAAGGCCGCCTCATATAAATTATGAGACGGCCTTGTTTACCGTACTTGTTATGTATAAACTATTCCCTTAACGCCCGCATTAATGTAATTTTTAATGTTCGCCAACCTCTCTTCCCGGTGGGTCTGCATGGAGTAGCTGCTTAACAAAGAAGTCCCTTTTCTTCCGACGGCCGTAGGGCCCGCCATCGGTATGATTGGAACCAGGAATAACAACCAGGTCGAAATTTTTATTCGCCTTTTCCAAAGCATCTGCAAAACGAAATGTTGTTTCAGGAGGTACGTTTTCATCAGCCTCTCCGACAATAAGCAAAAGGCCGCCACCTAATTTAGCGGCATTGGTGATATTCGACTGTTGTTCATAATGCGGTCCAACTGGATATCCCATCCATTGTTCGTTCCACCAT
>JAZJZL010000069.1:3938-8575 GCA_040389845.1 Bacteroidota bacterium | reverse complement strand
AGCCGCATGCTGAAACAGCAGCTTTATAAAAATCGGAATGAAATAATACCGCCTGCGCCGAATTCTGACCGCCTGCTGATGTTCCATAAATCCCCACTCGCGTCGTATCAACTTGCGGATATTTTTTTGCCAGAGCTTTTATCCATAAAATACGGTCTGCAAAACCACCATCAACTATATTCTTCCAGCACACATCATGAAAAGCTTTAGAGCGATTTGCTGTTCCCATACCGTCAACCTGGATAACTATAAAACCCAGCTGTGCAATACTCTGCATTTCGTTTACAGGACTAAAGCTTTTTGGAACAAAGGAATCCTGAGGCCCAGCGTAAATGTTTTCAACTACAGGATAGCTTTTTGTGCTGTCAAAATCAACCGGACGATAAACAACGCCCCAAATATCAGTTTTCCCGTCCCTTCCCTTAGCTACAAATATTTCGGGCAGCCTGATGCCGGTAGCCAACAACGCCTTTGTATCGGTCCTTTCTATTTCTATAATTTTCCCGCCATCAGCAGTTCTTCGCAGCAAGGTTACCGGTGGAATATTTACCTGCGAATAGGTATCGAGGTAATAATTTCTGTCGGGCGAAAATACGACGGTGTGGTTACCTTTTTCAGGCGTAAGGTCTATCATATTTTTACCATCGAACCCTATGCGATAATTGTGGATAAAATAAGGGTCTTCGCCAGGATTTATGCCGCTGGCTGTAAACCATATTTGCCTTTTCTTATTGTCGACGCTATCAATATCGCGTACAACCCAGTCGCCTTTTGTTACCAGCTTCTGCTCGCCGGTTATATCGTTCACTAAATAAATATGCCGCCAGCCGTCTTGTTCTGTTATCCATACTATTTCATGAGAATCGGGCAAATAGCGGGTGTACAAGCGCTGTTCGTAGATAAAAGTATTAGTCTTTTCATCAATAACATTACGGGTTTTGCCATTGGTTATATCAACTTCAATTACCCGAAAACGTTGATGGCCCCGGTCTACCCTTTCATAGGTATAGAATCTGTCGCTGCCTTTTCGCCAGTGTGCCTCGGGTGAGCCAAAGAAATCAATTTTATCGGCATCAACTTTAATTGCGCTTTTGTCGCTGATGTTAAAGATATAGGGCGTATTGGTCGTAAAAGGATCTCCCGGCTGGTCATAGTCATGCGACTTTAGCTGTCCGCGGGTAGTACCCGGAACCGAGCTTAACACATAATAAACCTTTTTTTGAACTACCGGCTCAGTAAGATATCCGATGATATGCCTACCGTCCGGCGACCAGGAAAAATCGCCATAAGGTTTATACAGGTGTCCATCGCTGGTAATTTGCTCCTCTTTACCATCTTCAATATCTTTTATAAACAGATTACCCCCTTTGCTGTAAGCGCGCCACTTTTTATCCGGCGATATAGAATCTCGTCGCACGTCCTCCCATCGATACGTCCGTCGTTGCAGCGGCTTTGAACTATCGTAATGGTATAACGAAGTATCAGCAGTCTTTACGCATTGGTAGGTAGTCAAATCGCAGCGCATCCAATCGGCGCCTTCTTTGAAAGTGATAGTTTTGGCATCCGCACTAAACGACATTTTCGTTATATCTAGTTTCAGCGCGGATACGCTTTTGCCGGTGACTGTCTTTATACCCTCTGCCAAACGCTCCTGATCAAACGCTTTCTTTTTTATTGCTTTGGCCGCATTCACATAATAATATTCCTGGCCATCAGCAGGTAAATGTTTAATATACCAAAAAGAATTATCCTGCTGCCAATTGGCCTGGATACGGGCATTAAGGGGGATTGTTTTAAGCAACGAGTCGATTCTCGCTTGTTTAAGATAGGATTCTACAACATCTTGTTTAGAAGGACTGTATTGCTGAACCTTTTGTTGCGCGTAAATCTGCTGCAAAGAAAACAGGCTGAACACGCCGGGCAGTACCCATTTTGATAAATAAGACATCCGATTTGTAGTTAAATAAGGTAAAACGAAGATGTGAGATTTATCGCTCATTTTACACTATAAATTAGCAGATGTTGGCGGTATTTTAGCTGGAATTTTTGAATGGCTAATTACCGATATAAAAAGCGTGATAATTAACTGTTAATCAATTTCTTATTTTTAGTTGCAAATAACGCCAGCCTGCAATAGCTTCGGTATCTCCGCATATGTGCATTATTTCCCGGGGTAGTCAAAAAGACGCTGCATCTCTTAAGGACTATTACGCAATAGGTTCCAAATCCTTTGGCATTTTTGCAATTTTATCGCTGAACATCGACTTCCAATTTCGCGCTCACAGTATTTTTTTATACCTTCGCCGCCCTTTAAAATTTTCACCATGGACCGATACCTGTACGGAATTGATTTTGGAACAACCAATTCGGCGCTGGCCATTTACGATGAAGTAACCAAAGAGCTCTGCAGCACTATTATTATCCCATCGCTGATCTATTTTCACCAGGACGCAGGTGCGGGTTACGTGGTAGGCGAAGCGGCAATAGCGGCTTATTTGAGCGATAATATGAAAGGACGTTTCATTAAGTCGGTTAAACAGATCCTTTCACGGAGCAGCTTCACGGAAACCCGCATCCACAACAGGCGGTATAACGCATCCGACCTGGTCGCGATCATTTTAAAAGAATTAAAGCAGCGTGCTGACCAGATCACCGGGCAGGATTGCCAAAAAGCGGTTATCGGCAGGCCGGTATTTTTTAATGACGATGATACGCAAAAGGATACTTTAGCCCAGACCCGGCTAACCAAGGCGGCAGCGCTTGCCGGCTTTACCAACGTCCGTTTCCAGTTTGAGCCGATCGGTGCCGCCTTCGCTTATGAAAAAACGCTGACCAGGAAAGAAAATGTGCTGGTAGCCGATTTGGGCGGCGGCACAACGGATTTTACTTACCTGGTACTGGACCCGGAGAAGGTTGGCAGCAAGGATCGGCAGAACGACATGATGGCCAATGGGGGCATCTACGTGGGAGGCGATAGCTTCGATTCCGCTTTTATGTGGGAGAAGGGCACGCCTTATTTTGGTAAGAACACCCGTTATGAAGCTACGCCAGGCAAAATACTGACGGTGCCGGTATCGCTTTTTGCAAATATCTGCTCCTGGGAACAGATGAACTTCTTTAATGGCCTGCGTATTAAAAAGGATATTGAGGATTATTATTATTTCTCAGGTAACGACCCGCTGTTCAAAAATCTTGTGACGCTGATAGACAATAACCTGGGCTATTCGGTCTTTCAGGCCATCGAGCGAACTAAAATAACGCTTACGAATGCGGATACAGCCAGTTTTAGCTATCATCAAATGGGGATAACTATCGAAGAGCTGATTTCCCTGCGCGACTATGAACAAATTATTGCTAAAGATGTGGCGCGGATTACGACCTACCTGGACAGCTTCATGGAGCGGAACAATATTGATCCCGCGGATATCGACAGCTTGTTTTTGACAGGGGGTACTTCTATGGTCGGCAGTATACAGGCGTTGTTTAAAACCAGGTTTCCGCATGTTAAACTAAACTCCGGCGATAACTTTAAGAGCGTGGCGAAAGGTTTGGCTTATAGCGGATATTTGTTCGGAAATTAAACGTAACGCTTGATACCGATTATACAAGCCGCAATACATTTATCAACACGACCTTTTTTCCGGGACTGGCTTTGCGACAGCAACGCTTTAACAAATAGTCATGCATTTGTGATATTTCCAGGTAGCGTTTCTAAAAACAGAACGGACTTTATCTTTGCGAATTAATCCCCTATTAATTTAGCTATGCATTATAGCATCGGTTTACTTTTAAATATTTGTTTGTTCTCCTGGCATTCGCCAACAGATTCTCTCTATAAAACCAGGGATCTGCAGGACGTTATCAGGCATGTATTTAAGACCAGGAGCTATAAGGATACCGCCCAGTCACATTCAAACCTGTCATTGCTGCCATCGATTGGATATAACCCAAGCTATGGTTTGGATTTGGGCCTGGTACTATCCGGCGGCAAAAACTACGGTGATCCGTCAAACACAACCTTTTCCGTTTTTAATACCAATGTTTTTGTAGCAACAAACGGCCTGGCTTCGGTAGAATTTAAACATAACGGTTTTACGAGTCATAATCTCTGGAACCTGCAGGGAGATTACCAGGTTGGCCGCACCATAGCGCTGGATTATGGCCTTGGTACAGGCCGGCCGCGCCAGGGGGATGCCAGCTTTGTACTCAACGGCGTGCCGGTAAATCTTGTACCGGGAGAAGCGTCAATTCAATACACTTATTTTAAGTTCTTCGAAAAGGTTTACCACAAAATATTCGATAACTTTTATGGAGGAATGGGTTTCATTTTCGATGGTTATGCAAATATTTACCGGCCAGGAAAAGGCGCAATGCGTCATCGGAGCTATAATGTTATGTACAGCTTAAAAAATGGCTATCCTTTAAATAGCTACTGGGCCAATGGCATATTGTTCAACCTGCAATACAATACACGCGACCACCCTAACCGGCCTTACAGGGGTATTTATGCGGATGTGGTTTTGCGTTTGAACTCAACGGTTTTAGGCAGTAACCATAACGCTTCACTAATTAAAACGGAGCTTCGCAAATACTGGTCATTATCTAAGAAAAACCCGGAGCACGTGTTGTCATTTTGG
>JAZJZL010000069.1:0-3928 GCA_040389845.1 Bacteroidota bacterium | reverse complement strand
GCTCGCCATCGCTATCGCGGATGAATCGCGCCGCGGTGAAAGTTACTTTTGATAATTCAAAGCGGCTTTTGGATCTTGATTTCAAAGAAGTCGTCGTGGAGCGAGTGGTGCATCGCGACGGACAGAACGAATATTTGCTCAACGGCTCGCTTCCATACCTGGAGCTACCCGGCACAGGTGCTGACGATGATGCCAGGGGCGGACGTCCTTATACCATCGGCAGGTTTAAAGGCCGGTCTTTTTACAGTAATGAGCTGGAATACCGGTACCCGCTCACTCAAAATAAGTTATTAAGCGGCATTGCATTCGTAAATGCCCAAACCGGCAGCAATCAGCAAAACATTAACTTGTTTCAAAGATGGAACTCAGGCGGGGGCTTAGGCCTGAGACTGTTGCTCAATAAATATACCCGTTCAAATATTTGCATAGATTACGGGATCGGGAATTATGGCGCCAGGGGGCTGTTTATAGCGCTCAACGAAACTTTTTAAATAATGATTAGAATAAATTACAGGATGAAACATTTACAACAATATATTAAACTGGGTATTTTTACTTTATTCTCTTTGGGATCGCTTAACTCCTTTGCCGGGGCGCCTTTAACTGAAAGCGCAAAAACAGATTCTATATGGTATAAAAAGCTTTCCGTTACCGCTCAATACCAGTATTTCAAGACATGCCATCACAGCCGTTTTGATGGCGGTTATGCTTTTGTGGATTACGATGCATCGCCTGAGTTTTCTATGGGCCTGGGTATTGGCTATGACTTTAGTGTATTACACCCCGATAACGGCTACAACCTCAGGAATGTAAAGGTCTTGCCTATCCTTGCCGATTTCAGGTACATGCCATTTCCACAATGGACAGTCAGCCCGTTTGCTGTGGCTGATATTGGCTATTCCGCCTTTCTGAAATATGACCAGGAAGACCCGGCACATGTTCAGCGCACGATCAAAATGAACGATCATGGGGTTTATACCTTTGGAGGAGTAGGGATTATGGTTAAGCTGAACCACAGCGTTTCGGTATATACGACTGCCGGTTTCACCGGGATGCATATGTCATTCAATAATAATGATGTAAATCCGCGCGGTTTATCAAATCAGTTTGGCGTAAAGGTGAATTTGTACTAATTATCTATGCCTGCGCCTGGCCGATGATATAATTTGCTGATAGCTGTTCCGATAATGATGATCGCCTGGAACAATGGCTAGATGAAAATTTATTTTTTGCATATCGGCCAGTGGTTTCGGCTGCTCGTCCTGTCCATAAAAGCAAAGGATCGGAATGGTAATCTTGTTTACTTCGTCTTTCACTTTATAGGCCCGGTTATCGTCACCGTCGCTAATCAGGTCAGCAAGGTGAATTTTAAAATCGGTAGACAGATACGGTGAAAGTAATTGAACCTTGTCGATCTTCACCCTCAGGTCGGCAGGGAGCCGGTTATATATAAAAGGGACGACATCGGCTCCAAATGAATAACCGTTCAGTACAATACGCCGGATCTTCCATTCTTCAACGTATTTGCTGATGAGTTTGGCCACGTCACTTGCGGTTTGGCCGGGGTCTTTTTGATGCCAGAAATAGGTACGGGAGTTAAAGCCTATAACATGGTAGCCCTTTTTTGCAAATCCCATGGCAAGCGTATCGTTAAAACCCAACCAGCCACCGTCGCCCGAAAGCATCACGATCATTTTTTTAGACGCAGGATTTGAAGGCTGATAAATGAGAAGCGGCAATCCGAATTCGTTGCTTTCTGTACCGCTGTTAGCAACTGTTCTTCTTTTTAATAACAGGCCGCAACTGTTAAAAAGTATCATCGTGAGCAAGCCGGCGCAAAAAAGCGTCAGGGCGTGTTTATGCCCGGACACTTTTTTGCGCCGGGAAGGCACACTTACTGACACTATTTTCATAAAACGCATACCATTCAGGGCTTCATCACTTTATTGAGTATATTGGGCAGGCTGATAAGATCATAATGGTTTTCATAGATCAGGTACTTATTATGCCATTCCGGCAAAAACTTTTCCTTAAAATCCCTCAAGCCGCGGTAATGGCGAAACTGCTGTAGTTTTTCATAAGCGAACTTGAGCGTTTTTTCGGGCAGATCTTTTGCTTGTTCAATACCTGACAAAGGCGCCAGGCCCAGGTTTAAATATTTAAAATTATTGGCTTTGCAGTAGTCTATCAACGCGATGATGAGTGCATCGTTCACACCGGCAGGAGCTTCGCTGGATTTCCGGATCAGGTCATAGGTAGCTTCTGCTTCGGCAAAGTCAGGGATGATATTAAGGAAGCCAAATACTTGCTCGTCCTCGTTTTCTACCGTGATGATGGTTTGATTTTTCAGCTCTTTGCGGTCAAATATACCCTGCGTGAACACTATTTCTTTACGGTCGGTTGTCTCAAGCCAGTCTTTTGATACATACTCCAGCTTTTGCAGCAGGCCATCTTTGATAGGCGCATGATATACCCGGGTCTTAACCCCGTTTTTTTTAAGGGCATTCAGGCCATTACGCATGGACTTTTTATTCTTTCCTTCCAGGGTGAAGCCATCGATATCAACGATAGCCTCCTGCCCGATAATGAGTGAGCGTTTGCCAAGCGACCGGAAAAGCGGAAGGCTTCCTTCATCAACCCGGTAATAAGCCGAGCGGCAGCCAGAGTCAGTACAAAAGTCCTCAAATTCTTCAAGTAACGCCATTTCATCCTGCGCGTTTGCGCAAACTGGCTGCCCCAAAACAACGGCAAAGCTGCCCGCCATCCGGAATGAAACCAGGCCCTGGCGTCTTCCGCCAAAATAAAGCAGTTTATCGTCATAGGTCTTGAAATAATCAATCGGTGAAGAGCCCAGTTGATCAACCAACGCTTTCGCGCGCTTAAACTCATCTTCATCCTGCTCAATATTGAGAAAATACGGTTTAAGCAGGGTGTAAAATATAAGGCCCAGCGATAAAGTGCTGCCAATACGGATTGTGTTCAAAAATACCGATGCAAAGTGCGTACGCGGGGTTAGTTCGTTTACATCCAGCAGGATAAAATTGTAAAACGTGTGCTTTACGGAAGCAAGCAGATGAAAGTCAATGCCAAAATGCCGTTCATCTAAAAAATAAAAACCCGTGATGCCGTAAATTATGATCCCGCAAAACACCAGTAAAGACGTGCCCAGCCTCATAGTTTGAAGGCGTACATTGTGCTTGATATAATATTGTTTCCTGGTGAACCACAATACCAGCAGCACGATCAGTGCCACCGTACCTTCTTCATAATCAAAGGCTTTGGTCAGGTTGCCTATCAGTGATAAAAGGCATAGAACAATAGCTAAACGCCAGGCATTTCTAAACCCTTTAAAAAGAAATGCCGAAGTGACGATGAGCAGCAGTCCGGCTATAAATACCATATAGTTTGAGGCCGATATTGTGCCTGCCGAAAGATAATTGGTCAGCAGCTTCAACCGGTTAGAGAGCGCAGGTGTGAGTACTGAGATGATATTGACGAGTCCCAATCCCAGTAATAAAAATGCGGGGATAATACGGAGCACCATATTCCCCTTTTTCAGTAAAAAACTGGTGATACCGGCAAGAACCGGCAGCCAAAATTCAAAAAGGCGGTAGAACAGCGTGATTGCCAGCGCTTCTGAGGCACTGTATCCGTAATGCTTCAGGATCACCACAAGCGAAAACTCTATTGCCCCAATTCCCCTGAGGAAAGGCGAAACAAGCAATATCAAGGTGGCAATAACATAGCCAATCAGCGCAATTGTCCAGCTGGCGTTTGCACCCATCACCCGCATGGCGATGTGGCCGTCTACGACACGCTTGTCGGCATGGCCCAAGATTTCCGCATGCGCTACCCCTTGGTCCAAGGTCAGGGCAACTTTGGCAATATTGATGGCGATCCACCAGCGGCAATGCGATACAGCGAAGCC
>JAZJZL010000068.1:0-5618 GCA_040389845.1 Bacteroidota bacterium | reverse complement strand
GCGACCTGTGGATGCAAAACGACCTCTGCATTATGTTTGCCGACACCAACGTTGGCAAATCCATCCTCGCCGTGCAGCTTGCCGACAGCATCAGTCGCGGGCTGCCCATACCCGGCTTCGGACTTACTGCCGAACCTGCGCCCGTGCTTTATTTCGATTTTGAATTGAGCGACTACCAGTTTCGCGCCCGCTATAGCAGCGCCGAAACCGGCAAATACCCTTTTACGGCAGGCTTCCACCGCGCCACGCTGAACGACTACAGCCCCAAGCAGCGCCGGTTTAAAACCTTCGAACAATTTATCAGCAACGAAATTGAAAACGCCCTGCTGGCCTGCAAGGCAAAAACACTGATTATCGACAACATCAGCTGCCTGCGCTATGGCACACACAATACTGCCGGGGCGCTCAACCTCATGCAATACCTCCAGGGCATCAAGCGCACCTACAAAATCTCCATCCTGGTGCTGGCCCACACCCCCAAGCGCAACCCCACCAAACCCATAACCCGCAACGATCTGCAGGGCAGCAAAATGCTCATCAACCTGGCCGACAGCGCCTTTGCCATCGGCGAGAGCCGCCAGCAGCCCGGCCTCAAATACCTGAAACAAATAAAGCAGCGCGGCGCCCCCGAAACCCATGGCGCCGACAACGTTTGTCTCGGCCTCATCGCCCGCACCGGCAGCTTTATGCACTTCACCTTTGCCGGCCACAGCCACGAAAGCGACCACTTGGCCCCCCAAACCGAACAATACCGCCGCAGCACCGAGCAGCGCATTGCCGAATTACACAGCCAGAACCATTCCGTCCGCAAAATCGCTGCCCAGCTAGGCCTCGCCCCAACCACCATTTTCCGCGCCCTAAAAAAACTGGAACAGTGTGGAAAGGAGGGGGAGGAAGGATGTGCGGATATGCAGATGTGCCAATGTGCAGATGAAGAAAAATATGCGGATGAAGAAATGCCAATCGCTGAATCTGTAGACGATAACCAATACCTGGCAATACAGCTGCAAGCTCCGGCCGCGTGCGATTATGAATTAATTGTCTGTTCTTCTAAGGCATTCATGAGCTCCTTCGTCGGTTCCCTCCCCACGGGAGGGTGCAGGGAGGGGTTTTCGAAGCCTGTGCCCCCTTATGAAGCACAATCTCATGATAACCAAAATGCCCCACAATGCTGTCACACTGAGGCTCTCGAAGTGCGACCGAAGCCCCTAACTTCGTATGAAGCAAAATCTCATGATGACCAAAAAGCCACCAATCACCCAAAAGCCACCTCTATGCCCCAACCCAGCAATCCCCCAACATCAATCATCGAAATAATCATCCCTCCCCAAAAACAGCGAAACCCGCAAAACAATCCCGCACCCAAAATCCCGGGCTACAAACCCGAAGGCGGCTTCCTAACCATTGACGACGAAATAGAAGGGCTAACCTATCTCCAAAAATGCGCGCCGTTAATATTTACCGGGGAATATAAATCCCGCTTACAGCTGCTGAAAAAGATAAAAGATGGGTTATTTGATGGTTAATCAATGGTTATGGAGGAAATCAATCTCTTTCTGGTCGAAGTTTAGCGCAGCGTAACTTCGACCTATAACCTTGCAAACATTCTGCTTGCGAAACCAAACAACCTTATCTATTTTAGCTACATGGGCAGAAAACATAAATTATGTACACTACAACCCGGTTGAGTCTGGCACTGTAGCTCATCCACAGGATTATTTATACAGTAGCGCAATAGATTATAGACTGACCCCCAAAGGGTTATTACCAATTTATGGGTTAAGCTGAAAGCTTAACTTAGACCTGTAGAGGAATATAGTAAACTTAAAAAATTTGGAGACAGGCATGATAATAATGTAATGAAAAGAGAAGATATCTGGATTGCTGAATTTATATTCGATCAATCCGAAACAGCCATAAAACTTTACGTAATCTTTCTAACAGGAGAAACAGATAAGCCTATACTCAGTAAAGACAAAATATGTTTCTATTCGAGAAATGCCATTTTAACAAAACTAGCAAGTTTGGGCTTTTCGGTTTTATCAGATAAGTTAGATGATGAAATTGCATTAAGCTATGATGTAAGCAAAGTAATGGATTTGATCCTTTTTAGAAGCATTGACAATGAAGCATCTCTAATAAATGCGATAAATACGTTATTGGATATGATAAAGGCCATAAATATGAATTTGTCCGAAGAGTATAGAACTATCTTGTATTTATTCGCAGATCATCTTACTTTCAACAGAAGATATGGAAAGTTTTTAAAAGAAAATAAAATATCAAGTGACGTTTTAAAGGATATATTCTATTGGATTAATGGATTAATATTATCTAATATGGTAGTGTATCAAGATTGTTGATACTACCTGTCCGTGGTTTAATACTGTCAGCTGCTATTCATTCTCCCATTCAGGCGCGAGAATGTCGGGCAAAGGCCTACAGCGCAAATGCTTCTCGTGCCACGCAGGGGTAGAGAACATGCATAACAATCAGGCAGCCCGCTTGCAAAACAAGCGGGCTGTTTTATTTAATAAAAAGCCTTTTGCCGGGCCAATGCAAAACCTGTAGCTTTAACCTAAATGAGGAAATTCAAACTAATTAAACCGCAAGTAATGTAAACCATATTGGCTTGGGCGTCACGAGTAGCCATTGCGCACAGGCAGCCCGTCATACTCGCGCCTGATTGGGATGCCAATGTAAAAGCTGGAATGGTCGGCGCTGCTTTTGGAGAAGTTGCTCAAATTGCGGGAGGAGAAATTAGTGAAGTTGGAAAATTGGGTAAGGTTGGCGAGTTGGCCGATAAAGCTGGAGAAGTAAGTAAAATAACGGGATATACGGAACATGGCCTGTTTCAAGCCATAGGAAGAGATTATGGGCATAGGGTGTCGCCTTCTGCTATACTTGACGCTGTCAATGAACCTAAAAGTGTGGTGCAACAGGCAAATAATACGACTAAATATACGGGAAAAAGCGCGAAAGTAGTACTTAATGAAGACGGAAAGGTCGTTACAACGATGTCTACTAAAAAAAGCGCATATAGGGGTCCTCAAACGCAAAATATAGTACGCTCAACCGGAGGGGGGGGCAGCGCAAAGGAAGTCAATACAAGTAACAGGCGCTAGTTATAATCCTTATATGATAAGATGATAAGATGATAAATATTAAATTAAGTAAAATTGAATTCGACCTTCTTAGGTTTTTAGTCGATTCAGATGTTTTTGAGAGATTAAGTTATAGGGAGGAGAAGTACGGCTACATGATTATCGAAGCCACAGAATTTATTATTGATATACTGCAAGATCAATTAATAAGTAAATTGACAGAAGAGGGGATCAATATGGATTGTGAAATTAATGCACGTGGAAATCAAATTGAAGCATTAATTAATAAAATTTCAACTGGGATTGTAGATTAAAGCTGCCTACTGTCCCTGCTGTCCGTAGTTTACCGCTGTCCGTAGACTGTGTCTACGGACGCTTATGCCTGTAGTTTGTAACTACAGGCATAATTATTTATGTTTACCTAAAACCTATTTTATCATCAAAATGGCACGCAAAGGGTATGTTATTCACGATCAGCAGGCGGTTTATTATTTAGCAAAGGATGGGAGTATTTGGTGTACAACAACATGGACCAGCCGGTGGCCACACAAGACAGCTTGCAGAAAAATGCAAACCAATGGATATATACTAAGTATGATGCCCATTCAGGCGCGAGAATGACGAGGTGGCCTAAAACGCAAAGGCTTCTCGTGCCACGCAGGACAGGTAGAGAATATGCATAACAACCATGCAGCCCGCTTGCAAAACAGGCGGGCTGTTTATTTATAAAAAGCAGTTTGCCGGGCCAATGCAAAACCTGTAGCTTTAACCTTAATGAGCACCAGATATAAATTTCACGACCAGGACAAACTGTATTTTGTAAGCTTTGCAGTTGTGAACTGGATAGACCTGTTTACCCGCAACGAGTATAAAGACATTATGCTTGATAGCTTTCGGCACTGCCAGCAGCATAAAGGACTTGATATTTATGGATGGTGCATCATGAGCAGCCATATCCATATGATAGTCGGCACGCATGGTGATAAGCTGGAAAATATTATGCGGGATATGAAAAAGCATACGTCAAAAACATTACGCGAAGCCATTAAAAATCATCCGCAGGAAAGCCGTCGGGAATGGATGCTATGGATGATGGAATTAGCTGGTAAAAAGAATAGTCAAAATACCGGCTTCCAGCTATGGCAACAGGATAATCATCCGATAGAATTGTTCGATGCTAAAATATTATATCAAAAGCTGGATTACATCCATAACAATCCCGTAGAAGCCGGAATAGTCGAAAGTCCGGAGTATTATTTATACAGCAGTGCGCGTAATTATTATGGACTGCAAGGTTTGTTAGATATACTATTGATTGAGCCGCAAGTAATGTAAACCAGGATGGCTTGGGCGTCACGAGAAGCCATTGCGCACAGGCAGCCCGTCATACTCGCGCCTGATTGGGCGAATTTGGAAATATTATAATGAAAACGGAACTTCAATAAAAAAGGAAATTACTTACAAAAATAAGGATTCGGTTTTGCGTAGCAGGTAGATGCCTGCAACGCGTAGTTTAAAAGCCCGTTCTGGTCTAAGGTGTGCCGTGAATTATGAGCCTAAGTATAAAGGTCAGAAAATGCTGTATAAAAGATGGTAGTAGGCCTACCACAGTCGCTGTGCAGGCGGAGGCTGTAAACCGCCTCACCCGATTCTGGTCTAAGTTTAGCGCAGCGTAACTTAGACCTAAAACCGTGCAAGCATTCTGCTTGCGAGACCGAGATATGCTTGTAGTTTAAAACTACAGTAGCCAAAATATAGCAGCCTGTTTACAATAAGCAGGCTGCTTTTTATTTAATAGCAGCTAAAACCTTGTAAGTATTCTGCTTGCGAAACCGGGCGGGCTTAGTTATTTTAGCCTTGCAGGCTTAAGCTGAAAGCTTAACACATTTTAGGTCTAAGTTACGCTGCGCTAAACTTAGACCAGAGGGGGACAAAAGCCAACTTTAGTTCAAATGAAAAAGATGAGGGAATTGTTGGCGCCCATAAAAATAGTTCGTTTAGAAAGGATGTGCGAGCTTTTATAAAGGCATGGAAAACAGGCAAGAAAGATTCAAAAAAAGTAATAAAAGAGTTTATTAATACCATGCGAAGTTATGGAGTAGAAGTAAAGACATTATAATAAAATAGAAATGGGACTTTTTATACGTTTAACGCTATATTCTTTAGCTGTATTCTTTTTTAGAATCATCTATGTTTTCACTGCGTATTCAATGGGGTTTGGGTCTGCTACCGATCACACGGGAACAGATATTTTAATCAACATTATATTTACTACCTGCAATTTAGTGAGCAACTATTTTATCATGCATTGGTCAAAAAGCCATATCAAAAAAGAGTTACTTTATGTTTCCTTCGGAACTATAATGCTTTGGGTTGCGTTTTACATTTACTACAATTATTTCGGATCATGAATAATGTTCCGCTGTCCGTAGTTTATTCCGAGCGTCTGTCCGAACGCCCCCCATTCAGGCGCGAGTATGACGGGTAAAGGCCAAAAGCGCAAAGGCTACTCGT
>JAZJZL010000067.1:109285-115466 GCA_040389845.1 Bacteroidota bacterium | reverse complement strand
GAATTACCGGCAGATTTTACTTTGCCACGCCCGTTTGATAAATATAAAATGGTGATGCCAGGCGTACTGGCGGTGGAAGTCCCCAAAAACATCCGCACCAGCGATATGCCCCTGATGCTGGAAATACTGGAGGAGCACTTGCAGCATGCAGAGCTAAATGGCCTGCCGCTGATGGTACTTTGTGACGATGCTGAGTTTACCGGTCAAAACCTGGATAACTTTGTGTGGGTAACCTTTACCCGAAGCAACCCTTCGCATGATATTTATGGCATAAAAAGCTTTACCGGGCACAAGCATTGGGGCTGCGAAGGTCCGCTGATTATTGATGCGCGGATAAAACCGCATCATGCGCCGGTATTGGAAAAGGACCCGGAAGTGGAAAAGATGGTGGATAGGATGGGGGAAAAGGGTGGAGCACTTCATGGCATCATTTAAGATCGATTAATAAGAATAATGAGACTAGTGAAAAATGAAAAACTTTAAAAATAGCCTGGTAATATTTTGTTTGGCGATAACCGTATCCGCTTGCAAACACAGGGACATCCCGCACTACACCGTATCGAAAGTCATCAAAACCGACACCGTGACCACCGTAAATGTACACATCGCCAGCCGCATCAATCGCGGGGAGCTATTGCTGATAGCCGGAAAGGTTAAAGAGGATAGTTCTCAATTGAAAAACCTGAAGGTAAGCTTCCTGCTGCCCGGCAATTCCGAGATCAGCGCGGGGGAAAACAGCTATTATGCATCGGCGCGGTTCATCGAAGCCGGTAAAGCCGCGTTATCAGATACCGTTAAAGATTATAATGGCAACTACTTACACCTTAATATATTCGGCGTAAATCAGGATAAAGCCAAACACCTGCTCGGCATGAAGCCGCAGGAAATATCCGGCAAAAACGTTTTAGGAAAATTTGTGGACGATTATAATCATACCGTCATTATTCCTTTTAGCGATCCGACCGACCCTAAAAAGGAAGTCTACATCATCGAACTGGATTCTACAGCCACCGTGGTTTCGAAAACCATCCCGCAAGTAGTAAAGGATGGCAATACCAATAAATGGATAGTAACCCAACACGGCGATTACATGGCTTTGAAAGATAGCATCCTTACCCAATTCGGGGCCGATGGTTTGGGTATGCCGTTTAATAGTATAAAGGCGGGGATATAAACGGGTTCCATTCCTCATAATCAGGTAATCAGTCTGTCATTGCTGTAAGGGGCTGCAATTTTATAAATATCTTTCCGGCAAATATTTTTCGCGTTAAATATCCTAAATTTAACAGTAAAATTCACCCTCTCATGCGTTGCCTGCCTTACTTTGTTGCCCTTGTTTTTAGTTTAATTATCTTGTCCTGTAACAACGCAAATCGCAAAGACAAGACGCGTGATGCGATTGACCCAAAATGGAAGAAAATACCTGGTAGCTGGATAAAACGCGCAGGCAATTATAGCTATGCTAAAACTGATACCGGACTTGTAGCCGAATTTGCAAAGCTGATATCGCCCGATAACGTCGATCATTCGGGAGGGCGTTTGGTATCCGATTACGGCTTTATGTTTAACTCAGTTTTTGTAGATCTGGATGGCGACAATAATAACGAATTACTATGTCTGCAGGGATGGAATGAATACAGGCCGACACTTTGCGTTTTCAAGCAGGTAAAAGGCGAGTGGTACCTTATTTATAAGGAAGACATTGATACATTTTATGCATCTCCTGTGCTTAACATCGCCAATAATTTCTCAAAAAATAAGGTTTTTTCCCTGCGCAGGGTTTATGACCATGGGTCGGGCGTTTATTTGGATGGGGTTAGCTTTTATAAACTCATCGATAATAAAGTTTACAAATGTCTCGATATCGTAAATGACGCTCACATATACGGCTGGGGTATGTTTTTAAATCAGTCGGTTAAATCCCGTTTCGAATTCAGGGGCGACTCAGATGATGAACTGGAGGTGACCTATACGTACAATTTTTTCCCTGGTGCGGTAGATAAAAAAGATTGCTCCTGGTGCGCCCATGAGGATGTCTCCCTAATTGCAGGCGAGGAAAACATGAGCTATGTTTACAACGATAAGAAACATACCTATACGCTTGATAAGGACTACAGAAACTCCGCCCTCGACCTTACCCCTGAAAAAATAGCCTGCTTCGGCGATTTTGGCAACGACAGCCTTTTTGTAAAAGCGTACAAACGGCAGATAGATACCACCATAAAAATCGGCTCCCCGATACAGAAAAAGCTGCTGAAAAAATACCTCGCGATGGTGGATAAAGATAAATCCGCAAGGACTGAGGAAATTGAGTTAAAATCAAAAGCCGGTAATACAGGATTTTACGGGCCGAAGAAGAAGTAAAGCCGCTGCCTTCAGTCCCGTTGCTGTCGAGGTCTGCGAAACACGACGCTATCATCCGCCCGAAACAATAATGCGCTACAGCAGTTATTTCATTATTACCAATTGAAAACCATTATGTCAACCACCCACGATACGGAAAGCATCGGCAATCACCCGGTAACCAGCCAGCAGGAATGGCTGAAAGCCCGAAAAGAGCTCCTGGCTGCCGAAAAGGAACTTACCCGCCAAAGCGATAAGGTGGCTCAAATGCGGCAGCAATTGCCCTGGGTTGGGCTGGAAAAGGAGTATGTTTTTGATACCGAAACCGGCAAGGCCACGCTGGCCGATTTGTTTTGCGGGCGAACGCAGCTGCTGGTTTATCATTTTATGTTCGGGCCGGAATATGAGGCGGGGTGCCCGTCGTGCTCAAATATTGCCGACAGCTTTAACGGCATTGCCATACACCTGGCGCATCACGATGTAATGTTCACAGCCATATCCCGCGGCCCGCTCGACAAGCTTTTGCAATACAGACAGCGCATGGGCTGGAACTTCCCCTGGGCTTCGTCGTATGAAAGCGATTTTAACTATGATTTCGGCGTATCGTTTACCGAAGAACAGCAACGTACCGGCGCAGTTAATTATAACTATCGTGATGGGAATGTAAGTTCACGCGCTAATGAAATTAAGCCTGCCGACGAAGTTCCCGAGGCCGGAAAAAAAATTGCTGCGACCGTAGGCACTGATTGGCCTACCTACACCCGCGAAGCGCCGGGCATGAGCGCCTTTGTATTAAAGGACGGCGTTGTTTACCATACCTACTCCGCTTACGAACGGGGGCTGGATGCGCTTTGGAACATGTACCAATGGCTTGACCGCTCACCGCTCGGTCGTAATGAAGAAGGCGAAACCATGTGGTTTAAGCGGCATGATGAATATGAAAACGAGCCGGGAGAGTTGGGGAAAGCGGGGTGTTGCTGCGCTTAGCCAAAAAGGAATGCGTTCCGTTTTTCCGCGCCGAACACCCCGAACACTATGAAATACGCTGATTATCAATACGTTTGATTTTTACTTGTAAGTAAATAATAATCAAGGTGTTTCAATATTTATAATTCCTGAAAAACCGGGAAATCAAGACGACAAGCTTTAGAACCGGTTTTAGAATTTATTTTATGCGAAAACTTATTTTAAATATGGGCGTCACTGTGGATGGCTTTGTGGCCGCCGCAGATGGCAGCCAGGATTGGATCTTTGCAGTTAAAGATGAAGGAGTTGATAACTGGATAATGAATACGATTACTAATGCAGGCATGCACTTGATGGGCAGCCATGTATTTAACGTATGATATCCTACTGGCCTTTCTCCGGCGAATCGTTTGCCGGCCCTATGAACGCAATACCAAAAGCGGTATTTACCCGGAGTAAAGTAATTATGGAACCCGATTTCAAAAAAGGAGCTGCTGGATTAAAAATAGCCGGAATAACAAAAACTGTAAAAGAAATGAAAGAGCAGCCAGGCAGTGCTGAACACCTGGCAGATTGGAAACAAGCCCTGGTTATTAAAGGTGATCTGGCCGTCGGAATAAATAAGCTTAAAAAACAGCCCGGTAAATATTTACTGGCTCACGGCGGCTCGGGCTTTGCACAACAGCTAACGGCGCTGGACCTGGTGGACGAATACCGGCTGACAACTTACCCCGTTGCATTGGGTAAAGGCATGCCGTTGTTTGGCGAATCAGTTACGCCGCTGGACCTGGAACTTGTGCAAACTCATGTTTTTAACAGCGGGGCAATTGGGCGGGTTTATAGTCGGAAAAGGGGGTGATAGCTGGCTTTTGTTATTGTTGTAATAGCGGGCTACAGATAGGAGAGTCCGCATGAACGAAAGATGAAAATCTTAAACTTGAGTAAGCGGAGTGTGTCAAGCGGACTTAAGTATTTATCTTAGCGCTAATAATTATCTTAAAAATCTAAGCTGTAGCTTCACCAATGATCCGAATAAAAGAATTTGCGCTTACAGCGATAGCGCTCTTGTTCTGCATAGCCGCATGTGCTCAGAAAACGGAGATATTTGATAAATCAAACTCACAAATCGCGGATAATAACCTTGGCCGTATTCTTTTAGATCGCAAAGGCAATCTTTGGATTGGCACTTTAAAATCGGGCCTTATAAAATATGATGGGACGAACTTTACCGAAAGTCAGGCTATCGGGACAGGCAGTTATCCCTCCATCGAGCCTTTGTTAATAGATAGCAAAGGCAATATCTGGGTATCATACTCCGGAACAAAAAGAGGAATCGCCATGTTCGACGGCACAAAATGGACAGACTTTTCTGACTATTGTCAATCAGCCATTTGTGCTGCGGAGGGAAGGGATGGCAAACTTTTTTTCGGAAATATGACCGGTGTAATGGTGTATGATGGTTCGAAATGGGAGAAATATGCGTTACCGAATGAATCTGTTTACAGTTATAATGTAATGTCGTTAGCTATCAGCAGAAGCGGGCAAATGGCATTTGGCTGCTCTGCATACCTATTACTTTACGATGGCAAAAATTGGAAATCATTAAATGAGCAAAACTCGGAACTCCGGGTAGGAACGGTAAGATCTGTTAAATACCTGGATAACGGCGCACTATACATTGGGTATGGCGGCGGCTTTGGAGCGGGCGGCTTCTCTATCCTACAAGACGCTAAATGGAAACATTTCGACAAAAACAATTCAACATTTCCCGACCAGATGGTGCGCGACATTGAAGTCGCTAAAAGCGGCGTTATTTGGATGGCAACCAACGATGGGCTTGTAAAAGTTGATGTCGATAAGTTTCAAACCTTCAAGCTCAGACCGGGCAGATTTGCCAACGTAATTATGGGAATTACCCTGCAAGATGATAACACCATCTGGGCAACTACCACAAACGGACTTGTTAAAGTGACGGAGTAAATTTTTCTCCCCCGCTCGATCAAGTGTCCACGCCTGATCGTTAAATGTTTTGAGCGCCCACGCTCACGAACGGCTTTTCGCCCGGTTCGCAACTGTAGACGTTTGCAATATTGATAAGCCAGTCGTGGACGCACGCGGCCTGCCGCAGGTTAAGATAAAAGAGAAATATCTAAATAATGAAATTTATTTTTGAGATAAACAGCCGTTCTGAATTAACAGAACCGGCGGAGAAAAAGCATGAGAAACTAATGTCTTTAGTAAAAAGCCTTCCTCAACCGTGGGGCCTACCTAATGAAGTCGAAGTAAGTTTCCCAGGGTTTAAAGGTGAATTTACTGCTACTGCGAAATTAAGTAAATTGTTGGGGCAGGGAATCAAGATGGACGTGTTCTATCGCTACAGGAATATGCTGGATGATAATCATTCAAACGACGATAGAATTTACATTGAATTCGATTCTAAAAAAATAAACTACGCAGACCTGGTGCTAAATATCTTTCCGCTGTACGTAAAACATTTTGGAGCTTATACTGCCGATATATTTGACAAACAACTAATTTTTAAAGATTTCGAGGAAAAGCGGTTTGCGAATAGGCGGAAAGTTATAAATAGGATATACCCGGTAAGTTTTTATGATGAACAAGTATGTAAATCATTTCTTCAACGGTCTCCAAAGCAAATCGCCGGTTTATTAAAAGGGCATGTTTACAGCGCAGAAGAATTTCACAATGGCCTTATGATTATTGCGGATACTGTGCCTTACACAATTGAACGGTCCGTGGAATTCGAGGCAAAAATAAAAAGCCTGCTGGGATATTGATAATGTTGTTGATGTTCCCGCCCGTTCAAGTATCCACACTTTAACGTTAAATATTTTGAGCGCCCAAGCTCACG
>JAZJZL010000067.1:92008-109275 GCA_040389845.1 Bacteroidota bacterium | reverse complement strand
CTTTTGCCCGGATCGCAAGTGTGGACACTTGCAACAGTGATAAGCCAAGTGTGGACACTTGGCTTGGCAGCAGGAGGTGGACCGCAAAATCATCCTGCAAATCGGCTGGGGCGACACAGCCGGCGGTGTGCTAATATTTTTCCTCTTTCGGTATTTACTGGCTCCAAATTCCATTACTTCAGATCCCGATAATTATCAGGACCGAAATTTCTCAAATCTGTCATCTTACATCTCAAATCAAAATCCTATCTTTGCCCATGCAAGAAAAAATCCTCATTCTTGACTTTGGCTCGCAGTTTACCCAACTCATCGCGCGCCGTGTCAGGGAGCACAACATTTACTGCGAGATTCACCCATTCAATCATTTTCCCGAAGTCGACAGCAGTGTAAAAGGCATTATCCTTTCAGGAAGCCCGTATTCGGTAAGGCAGGAAAACCCGCCGACTTTTGATTTTGAAAAATTTCATGGCACACTGCCAATTTTAGGTGTTTGCTATGGCGCGCAGTACATGGCGCATTTTCATGGCGGCGAAGTGCTGCCATCAAGCACCCGCGAATATGGCCGCGCTAACCTACAGTATATAAAAGAGCATAACCCGTTATTCAGGCTAATACCGACAGATTCACAGGTGTGGATGTCGCACGCGGATACCATTGCCACCATAGGCGCAAATTTTGAGATTATTGCAAGTACTGATACCGTTAAGGTTGCTGCGTACCAGGTAACCGGTACACAAACTTATGGTATCCAGTTTCACCCCGAGGTTACCCACAGCACCGACGGCAAGCAGTTGCTGTTTAACTTTTTGGTCGACATTTGCGGCTGCAAACAGGATTGGACGGCAGATTCATTTGTTGAAACTACCATTGCCGCGCTTAAAGAGAAACTAGGCGATGATAAGGTTGTCCTTGGCCTTTCAGGCGGTGTGGATTCATCGGTTGCGGCGGTATTGCTGCACCATGCTATCGGCAAAAACCTGCATTGCGTTTTTGTAGATAACGGGCTTTTGAGGAAGGATGAATTTCAATCCGTGCTCGACTCCTACCAGCACATGGGACTTAACGTTATCGGCGTAGATGCCAAGCAACGTTTTTATGACGCCCTTGCCGGCTTAACCGACCCCGAGAAAAAGCGCAAAGCCATCGGCCGCGTGTTTATCGAGGTGTTTGATGATGAGGCGCACAAGGTGCAGGACGTAAAATGGCTGGGCCAGGGTACTATTTACCCGGATGTTATCGAATCTGTATCGGTTAAAGGTCCATCGGCTACCATTAAATCGCACCATAATGTAGGCGGTCTGCCTGACTTTATGAAGCTGAAGGTAGTTGAGCCGCTGAATACACTGTTTAAAGACGAAGTAAGACGTGTCGGCAAAGCTTTAGGCATCGATCCTAATATTTTAGGCCGCCATCCTTTCCCCGGTCCGGGCCTGGCTATCAGGATATTGGGCGAGGTTACTCCGCAGAAAGTTGCCATTTTACAGGAAGCTGATGCAATTTATATCAACAATTTGAGGGCTGCCGGTGTTTATGATAAAGTTTGGCAAGCCGGTTCTATATTTTTACCGGTGCAGTCGGTAGGGGTGATGGGCGATGAGCGTACTTACGAGAACGTGATTTGCCTGCGCGCCGTTGAATCGTTAGACGGGATGACGGCCGATTGGTGCCACCTGCCTTACGACCTGCTGGCCAAAATCTCGAACGAGATTATCAACAATGTAAAAGGAATTAACCGGGTAGTATATGATATCAGCTCAAAACCACCGGCCACTATTGAGTGGGAATAGGTGGTTAACGTTTGTAATTTTAGGGCTTGTAATAGCCTCGTGTTCGCCGAAGGTGACACAGGTTGCAATACAGCCTAAAAAGAACGTACCCGCAAAACCTGCCGAAAAAACACAGCCTGCCGCGCCGGCTAAACCGGCAGCAAAGGTTTCGAACATTGCGATGTTGCTGCCCTTTGGGCTGCAACATTTGCATGCCGGTTCGCCGTATACTACCGTTACGTTAAAGGAGGCGGATATCTCACTTGACTATTACCGTGGTTTTAAGCTGGCCCTCGACTCACTTACCGGGCAGGGATATAACTATAAGCTACAGGTTTTCGACTCAAAGGGCGAAAAGGCGCAGGCACATAGCCTTGCCTTAAACCCGGCTATCCGTAGCAGCGACCTGATTATCGGCCCGGTTTTCCCGGACGACATTAAAGCCTTTACAGCTGCCTATCCAAATAGCAAACAGCCTGTGGTGTCACCGCTCTCACCAGCCGCGCCTGCAACCATCAAAAGCCAGAGCCTGGTGACCATGACTACCCCGCTTGAATATCATGCAGTTAGTGCAGCCAGGTATATCAGCAATAAGATAAAGCCTAAAAAGATATTTATCCTGAAATCGGGTTATAGCGACGAAAACGATTATATCATACCCTTTAAAAATACCATCGACAGCCTTAGCAAAAAGCAAATACAGGTGGTTTACCTTACGGTAATCCACGGGCAACTAGGCTCGCTGATACCGCAACTATCGCAGAACGGGCAGAATGTGTTTATAATGCCGGCCACTAACCAGCATTTTTTGACAACCACGCTCCGGGGCCTTGATTCGCTGACTGCAACCTACCCTGTTACGCTGTTTGGTCATCCAAATTGGGTAAACTTTACTTTTTTGAAAGCCGATTTGCTGCAAAGACTGAATACACACATTACATCGTCAGACCATATCAACTTTAAGGATGCCGATGTAATGGCGTTTTCGCGCATCTACCGCAGCGCCTACAAAGCTGAACCTACCTTGTATGCCGTTAAAGGTTTTGAGGAAGGAATGCTTTTGGGTAAGCAACTGGCGGACGGCGACGGGAAAAATCTTTCGCCTGCAAACTTTGATGGTTTGCTGAATAATTACCGCTTTCAGAAAAAAGTTGGTCTTGGATGGATAAATACTCACGCCAATATCTATAAATACACTAATTTCGAGCTGAAAAAGGTAGAATGAAAGCAGTAAATCAGCTTAAAACGTTTCAGCGTATATTGGATGAATATCCGGCAGAAACGCCCCTAAGTAAATTTTTGCCCGGCTTTTACCGTCAGAACAAACAAATGGGTTCAACCGACAGGCGCATTGCCGGCCGGTTGATGTACAACTATTTTCGCCTTGGCCGGGCCATACCCGATGCGCCTGCAGATGAGCGGCTGTTTGTAGCTGAATTTCTGTGCAATACCCAGCTTAACTCTTTTTTACAGCATTTTAAGCCCGACTGGGCAGCCTGCATCGGTTTTAGTATCGATGAGAAAATAGGTATCATTAAGACTGTTCATCCGGATTTTAAGCTGGATGACGTATTTCCGTGGACAGACAGACTATCGCCGGAAATTGATAAAGATGCCTTTCTGAAATCTTTTTTTGTACAACCCGATTTATACATCAGGGTGAAGAAGGGATTTGAGCAACAGGTTAAGATAGCGCTGGCAGCAGCGGAGGTGGTTTTTAAGGATGAGGGCAATAACTGCCTCTCGCTGCCGAACGGTACAAAATTAGAAACTTTACTGCCTAACCAGCATTGGTTCGAGGTGCAGGACTATTCATCGCAGCAAACTGCTCGATTTTTTAAGCCGAATAAATGGGAGGGTTGGTGGGATGCTTGTGCAGCCTCGGGCGGTAAATCCCTGTTGCTGCATGACCAGGAGCCTACGGTTAAGCTGGTAGTATCGGATATCCGCGAATCCATTCTATCCAACCTTGACGAACGCTTTCAGCAAGCCGGCATCACCAAATATCAAAAAAAACTGCTCGACCTTACCCAAAATAACGACCTGCTACTGCACGATTATGCCTTTGACGGTATCATCCTCGATGCACCCTGCAGCGGCTCAGGCACCTGGGGCCGCACCCCGGAAATGATAAGCCAGTTTGAAACGCACAGCATCGAATTTTTCCAGCGGCTGCAGCAAAGTATAATCCGCAATGTTGTGAAGTACCTCAAACCCGGAAAACCATTGATTTACATCACCTGCTCGGCCTTTAAAGCTGAGAATGAAGACGCGGTTAATTTTATGGTGAAGGAGTTGGGGTTGAAAGTTGAACAACAAGTTACGCTGAAAGGTTACGGGCATAAAGCTGATACGATGTTTGCGGCAAGGTTGAGTCCGCCGACCTCCTAACCACGTGCCGGTGGCGCAAAGCGAGTTTTTGGTTGATGCGAATTGTCATGAACGGCGAAATATTAAGCATACCCGCATTGCGGAATATAATTCCCACAAAAATATTGCTGATTCAATTGATTATTAAACTGAATATTTTTCGTGCTGTGTTACAGTTAATTAGGTAAGGGTTTGATTTTAGCGAACCTTAACCGCAAAAGGAACGGTATTTGCCTTACTCCGGATAGTACTTACACTTTCACCATTAAAACTTATATGAAAAAACTTAAACTATCGTTGGCGGCTTTAATATTTGCTTGTTCGATGTTTGCTATTTCGCCCGTTAAAGCCGTTGATCCGGGAGAACCTTGCGGCGGTATCGATCCGGATAGTGGTTCATGCGGCGGTTCGGGCAGTTCAGACAGCGGTGCGCCCGGCTTACCTATTAATAATGCTGTTTGGCTGTTGGTAGCCGCTGGCGTAGTTATAGGCACTAAGGTAGCTTTTGCTAAGGGCAAAGCTGTGACGAAGGTTAAATAACCGAATTATACTATTAACTGAACATATATTTAGGCGTTTGCATCGGATGGTGCAGGCGCTTTTTTGCTCATTAACTCCCCTTTTAGGTGCAGCCTTGTACACATAAGTTTCTTAAAGAAGGACAGGAAATGCGCCGTAGGTGCTACCTCTTTGTAGAAAAACAACAACAAGTAATCTTGCCTCGTAGAGGCTACCCTGCGTCAGGATATTCTGTTAGCAATATGCCCCGTGACTGCCAAGGGTAGTCCCAACGAGCAATAGTCTATTTTTATTAATTATCTACAAAGCGGTAGACCCTACGGGTTATCGAAAATGCTATAAATGCGTATTACTCCTAAACAACTTTATCGCAATCGCCAATAAAATAATCCCGAACGATTTACGAAGGATCGCCACCCCAACCGGCCCGAGCAGCTTTTCGAGCCACTTTACGTTTTTAAGGACGAGATAAACGAACAGTGTATTGATGACGATGCCCACAATAATGTTTTGGGTTTGATATTGTGATTTAAGGGAAAGTAATGTCGTCATTGTTCCTGCGCCGGCAATTAACGGGAACGCGAGGGGAACAATAGATGCAGACGTAGGGATTTCTTCCTTGAAAAGCGATACGCCGAGTATCATTTCCATCGCAATGATAAATATCACGAAAGAGCCTGCTATCGCAAAGGAGGATACATCCAACCCTATTACCGCCAGCAATTCATCGCCCACAAACAAAAATGCCACCATCAGTATAAGCACAGCTATGCTCGCCTTCTCCGATTCGATATGCCCGACACGCTGGCGTACCTGGATAATCACAGGTATAGCACCCAGGATATCGATTATCGCAAAAAGAATCATGGTGACGGAGAGTATCTCTCTGAAAATTAAAGGATGCATAGCGGTAGGGTTTTATTCTTTTTTCTTCAAACGAAAGCTCAGCACGAATGCCAGCAAAATATAAAATGAAGATAAGAAGAAAACGCTATGAATAGAAATAACAGTTACCAATCCTGCGGTTAAAGGCCCCAGGGTTTGACCGATAGAGGCATAAGATTGGTTAATGCCCAATATTTTACCCTGCTCGTTAGCGTCGACATGCTCAGAGATCATAGCATTCAGCATAGGGTTACGCAGGCCATTAAACAAGCCGTAAACGCACATGCAAATTGCGTAGGGGAGAAACACCGAAATAAACCCCGATACAAACATCGCCGCGAAACAAAGTATTGTAGACAGCATCAGGATAAGCGCTTTTGACGAAATCCACTTGGTGCACAGTGGTACGCACAGTTGCATAACGATACCGGCAAGGCCAAAGCCCGCGAGGAAGAGTCCGATTTGCGTGGGCGATAATTTAAGAATATCCACACTGAAAGTCTGGAAGCCGGTTACCATACACAGTTGGGCCATAGTGAGCAGGAAACCGATAAATACAGCCGTGCCGACAGTGCGCCGCTTAAGCGTAGTTAGCAGGGTTATAAACTTAAATTTTTCGTAATGTTTTTTTGCACGATACCGCCGTTCGGAGGGATTGGTCTCTTTAAGCAGGAACGCCGCACATAAAGTGCCTAACAATGACAAACCCGCAGCAAAAAAGAATGGTGCCTGCGGACAGATTTTTGTGAATACACCGCCTATAAACGGTCCCAAAACAATTCCAAATGCCAGCGATGAACCAAGAATGCCAAACCTGCGTGCCCGGTTTTTAGGAGTAGCAGTATCGGCCACCATGGCTTGCGCCACTGATACGTTGCCGCCGGTTAAGCCGTCGAGAATGCGGGCTGCAAATAGCATAAATAAACTCTGCGCCTCGGCAAACATAAGGAAGGAAAGACAGGTGCCCGCCAGGCTGATAACCAGCAATGGCTTGCGTCCCCATTTGTCAGACAGTGAGCCTAAAACAGGTGTTGCGAAGAATTGCGCGATAGAAAACGAAGCCATCAGGAAACCCAGCGTTGTGCCGTTAAGTCCGAAGGTTTTGCCGTAACTGTACATTACAGGAATAATAATGCCAAGCCCCAGGGAGTTGATAATGCATACAAGAACAAGAATCCACAGGTTTTTATCGGCTTTCATTAACAGGCAATAACGCTGAGCAATGTAAAATATTTTTGTGTATGTAACCTTAATCTTTTATAATTCAAGAAGAATTTCAAGGTAACAAAAAAGGTTCCGATTTACCGGAACCTTTTCAATATTATGGCTGTTTTATTCAATAAAACAGGCTTTTAACTTAAAATTTTATTTCTTTTCGAAATCAGTAGCCGTAGGGATAATCTCTCCCAGTTTACCCAGCTTACTGTTATGACGACTATAGCCAAAATAAATCCCCAGGCCTGCTATCATCCATCCGAGCGCGCTTAATTGCGTCTCGCCTGGTAAGCTGATGATCATGCCTGCGCAAACGATGATGCCCAGTATCGGCACCAAAGGCACAAGCGGGGTTTTGAACGGACGCACCAGGTTTGGTTCTTTTTTGCGAAGTACAATAACGCCGAAGCACACCACCACGAATGCAAATAAGGTACCTACCGAAGTAAGGTCGCCCGCTACACTTTCAGGCAGGAATGCTGCAAATAAGCCCACGAATATGAACAGGATCATATTGCTCTTATATGGCGTACGGAACTTAGGGTGCAGATCACTGAATACTTTTGGCAACAGGCCGTCGGTAGACATGGTGTAAAACACGCGCGACTGCCCCATCAGCATCACCAGGATAACCGAGGAAAAGCCCATGAGTATAGCCACCGTCACCAATGTAGATAACCAGGCAAAACCGTGCATATAGGTGCTGATGGCGTAAGCTACAGATGCCTCTTTACCGGCATGCATAAAGTCGGTATAAGGAGCAACGCCTGTAAGTACCCACGAGAACAGGATATAAAGGACAGTACAGATAGCCAGTGAACCAAGAATACCTACAGGCATATCTTTCTTTGGATTTTTTGCTTCCTGTGCAGCTGTTGATACCGCGTCGAAACCGATAAACGCAAAGAAAACAATGCCTGCGCCGCGGATAATGCCACCCCATCCATGCCTGAAGAAGTCGGCATAGGAATAACTTGAGCCATCAGGCAATATAGCCGGTTTAGCATCAGCAGGGATCATGTAAGGCGTATGGTTAGCAGGGTTGATATAGCCCCAGCCGATAGCGATAAACACCAATACGATAGAAACTTTAACAATTACGATGATACTATTAACGGTAGCCGATTCCTGCGTGCCTTTGATAAGCAATGCAGAAAGTAGGATAAGGATAACCAATGCGGGTATATTTATCATGCCGGTGTGGTGTACGCCGTTTATTATAGCTGATTCCATAGGCGAGTGACACCACTCGTACGGTATTCGCCCCCCGAGGAGGTTATTGGCATATTCGCTCCAGCTTATCGACACGGTAGCTGCACCAAGCGCATATTCCAGTATCAGCGCCCAGCCGATTACCCAGGCAACAATTTCGCCCATGGTAGCATAAGCATAAGTGTAAGCACTGCCCGCAATTGGGATGATGGATGCAAATTCGGCATAGCATAAACCGGCGAAAGCGCAGCCTACAGCGGCAACGATGAATGAAATGGTAACTGCACTGCCGGCAAAGCCGCCCGCTGCTGCCGCTGTGCGCACAAACAAACCCGCACCGATAATAGCGCCGATACCAAGCGCCACCAGGTTACCCGCACCAAGCGTTCGCTTCAGGCTGCCCTCGCCATCGGTAGTGGCCGTTAATTGTTCAATAGATTTTTTTACGAATAGTTTCATTATAAGTCAGTTTGTGCCAAACATACTTAAATTTATTTGAAACAAAAAACACCGAATGTAACAATGAATTAGGTGTATTAAACAGAATAAATGTTTGTCGGAGACAACTCCGACAAAGGCGGTAGTTCCTTCGAAATCAGTGTATTTGATTGTCTACTCCCCTGGTTTCCTGTACCGCCCTTGTCGGTGTTGTCACCGACAAGATAATCCCACCGAGGCCCGTGGTGCCAACAGTAGGAGAATGCAGTTTGTGATATGGACTTACGTAGCATATATTTGAAGCCATCAAACCATCACACGCCCGGATATGCCTGACCACCACCCTCAATTCCTCACCGCAACCATTTTAGAATGGAAGCACTTATTAATAGAAGATAGTTTTAAAGATATTATTATCGATAGCTTGAGATTTTTAAAGAACGAAGGGAGTATAGTTATTTACGGCTTTGTAATTATGCCGAATCATATTCATTTACTATGGCAAATACCGGATGGTTTTAAGCGCGAAAATACCCAGCTGCGTTTTTTAAAATTCACCGCGCAGCAAATGAAATTTCGGCTGATAGACACCAACGACCCTAGTCTAGCAGATTTCAGGGTGGATGCATTCGATCGGCAGTATCAGTTTTGGGAACGCAAAGCGTTAAGCGTCGACCTGTGGAGTTGGCCGATATTTGTTCAAAAGCTGGATTATACGCACAATAACCCGGTAAAGGAGAAATGGAAATTGGCGGCGTCTCCGGAAGATTATAAATACTATTCGGCTAAATTTTATGTAAAAGGCATTGACGAATTTGGGTTGCTGACGCATTACGCCAGCAGGGGTTGGCAGTTAGGGAGCTTCGTTTAGGCATCCGCGTTGTCGGAGACAAGGGCGGTAGTTCTCCGAATATCATTTTACCTGGAGGGGCAAAACAAAGGCGGGACGCCATTTGGCGTCCCGCTTTCAATTATCATATAAGAGCCTTACGCTTTCTTATCAACCTTAATCACATGATGAGTTATCATCGAGTGTTGATTTGTTTCCTTTTGAATACGCTCACTATGGTGCAGGTGCGGTGCAATAACCAGCGACATGATAGACATCAGCTTTATCAAAATGTTCATTGACGGGCCCGAAGTATCTTTGAACGGATCGCCTACAGTGTCACCTGTTACAGATGCTTTGTGTGGCTCCGATTTTTTGTAATGGATCTCTCCGTTTATTTCAACGCCTTTTTCGAATGATTTTTTAGCATTGTCCCATGCACCACCGGCGTTGCTCTGGAAGATACCCATCAATACACCTGACACGGTAACACCTGCCAGCAATCCGCCTAAAACTTCAGGACCGAATGCGAAACCGATAATAATCGGCGTGATTAAAGCGATAAGACCAGGGGCAACCATCTCGCGGATAGATGCTTTGGTTGAAATAGCTACGCATTTTTCGTATTCAGGTTTTGCCTTGTACTCCATAATGCCCGGGATTTCGCGGAATTGGCGACGAACCTCTTCTACCATCGCCATAGCTGCGCGGCCTACTGCCGATATACACAATGCCGAGAAGATGAAAGGAATCATGCCGCCTACGAACAAACCGGCAAGCACGTCTGCTTTATAAATATCGATATGCTCGATGCCTGCTACACCCACGAAGGCTGCAAATAATGCCAGTGAGGTTAACGCTGCTGAAGCGATAGCGAAACCTTTACCTGTGGCTGCGGTAGTATTACCTACAGCATCAAGGTTATCTGTGCGGTGACGAACTTCTTCAGGTAAGCGGCTCATTTCAGCAATACCGCCCGCATTGTCAGCAATCGGGCCGAAAGCATCGATAGCCAGCTGCATAGCTGTAGTTGCCATCATACCTGCTGCTGCAATTGCCACACCATATAAACCTGCGAAATGATATGAACCGTAGATACCGGCTGCTAACACCAATATCGGCAATACTGTTGATTCCATACCTACAGCCAAACCACCGATGATATTGGTAGCGTGACCGGTTGACGATTGGCGGATAATGCTCAACACCGGGCGTTTACCCATTGCGGTATAATATTCAGTGATAATCGACATTAAAGTACCCACTACAAGTCCCACAACTATCGACATAAAAACACCATTTTTAGTGAACACTAACGAACCTGCTTTGATAGCACCGGTTGCATCCTCGTCACGCACCATGTGGAACGTGTCGGCCGGTAGCATCCACTGTACTACAAAATAAGTAGCAATGGCAGTTAAAACGATAGATGCCCAGTTACCTATATTCAGTGCGTTTTGAACACTGTCTGTTTCATTTTTAATTCTAACGAACGATGCTCCAACAATAGAGAATATCAACCCTAAGCCTGCAATAACCATCGGCAACAATATTGGAGCTATACCGCCGAAAGCGTCATGCGATACAATTTCGCGGCCCAGTACCATGGTAGCAAGCATTGTTGCTACGTACGAGCCGAATAAGTCGGCGCCCATACCGGCAACGTCACCTACATTATCACCAACGTTATCGGCAATGGTTGCAGGGTTACGAACGTCATCCTCCGGGATACCTGCTTCAACTTTACCTACAAGGTCGGCGCCAACGTCGGCAGCTTTGGTGTAGATACCGCCGCCGACACGGGCAAACAATGCGATAGACTCGGCGCCTAACGAAAAGCCTGCTAAAACGTCAAGCGCTTTTGCCATAGCCTCGCCGTTAACACTGCTCCCGGCAACGTTCACCACGTACATTTGATAGAACACGATAAATAACGAACCTAAACCTATAATTGCCAAACCGGCAACCCCCAGGCCCATAACTGTACCGCCTGTAAATGATACTTTTAAAGCTTGTGCAAGGCTGGTACGGGCGGCTTGCGTGGTGCGCACGTTTGCTTTAGTAGCAATACGCATACCCAAATAACCAGCAAATGCCGATAAAAATGCACCGCAGACGAATGATATGGCGATTATCGGATCTGAGGTTGCCACTGTAGTGCCCGACCACGCCAATAATATACCTGCAATTACTACAAAGTAGCCAAGTATTTTCCATTCGGCACGTAAAAATGCCATTGCACCATCGGCAATATAACCCGATAAGGTTACCATGTCGCCGTCACCAGCGTCTTGTTTGGTTACCCAGGCAGACTTAATCGCCATAAAAAGAATCCCGATAAGGCCAAAGACGGGAATTAAGTAAATTAAGTAATTGTTCAAAAAATCCATATTTATGTTTTGGTTTATTAAATAGCCTGGTTTTTAATTCAGGGTGCAAATATAAGCAGTTGTGCAAAATAGCAAATTTATTTATTTACAATAGCGTGAGATTTATAAAGTTTTTTGAATAGTTTAGAACCTTTAAACTAAAACTATTGATGGCCAGGACACCTTCACAACCAAAACTGAAACACGAGCTGGGCTTGCTCGACGGCACAATGCTGGTAGCGGGCTCTATGATAGGCTCCGGAATATTTATTGTAAGCGCCGATATTACGCGCAATGTGGGCTCAGCAGGCTGGCTGATAGCCGTTTGGCTGATAACCGGTTTTATGACCATAACCGCAGCAGTTAGCTACGGCGAATTGAGCGGTATGTTTCCCAAAGCAGGCGGACAGTACGTTTACCTGAAAGAATCGTACAATAAGCTCATTGCATTTTTATATGGCTGGAGCTTTTTTGCTGTAATACAAACCGGGACAATCGCGGCGGTAGGGGTGGCGTTTTCGAAATTTGCTGCTTATATATTTAAACCTGTTAGCGAAACCAATATTTTGTTTTCCACTGATATTGGCAGTTGGCATTTTACCCTTAGCGCGGCGCAATTGGTATCGATAGTTGTTATTGTAATACTTACCTATATTAACACTAAAGGGGTACAAAGCGGCAAGATCATCCAGAATATTTTCACTTTTACCAAGTTGATCAGTTTGTTTGGGCTGATAGTATTTGGTTTTCTGGCTGTAAAAGGTGATATATGGCATGCCAACTGGAGCAATGCCTGGGATATACATAACCTCACAAAAGCCGGTGAAATAGTTCCCGGTGGATTGGGCATGGCGGCGGCGCTGGGTGCAATAGCAGCAGCGATGGTTGGTTCCATATTCAGCAGCGACAGTTGGAACAACGTTACGTTCATTGCCGGAGAGATGAACAACCCAAAGCGCAATATTGGCCTTGCGCTTTTCCTGGGAACCTTCATCGTTACTATCATATATGTATCAGCTAACGTTATGTATACCGGCGTACTTTCTATGCATGATATTGCTACAGCAGATAAAGACAGGGTGGCGGTAGCAGCTTCGCATGTTATTTTTGGCAATGTAGGCACCTATGTTATTGCCATTATGATTATGATCTCCACCTTTGGCTGTAACAACGGTTTAATTATGGCCGGTGCTCGTGTTTACTATACTATGGCTAAGGATGGCCTGTTTTTTAAGAGGACCGGAACTTTAAACAAAGCCGCCGTTCCTGAGTTTGGCTTATGGATACAGGCTGCACTTGCATCGGTACTTTGCTTAAGCGGCAAATATGGCGACTTGCTGGATATGATATCTTTCGTGGTAGTGATATTCTATGTGCTTACTATTATAGGTATATATAAATTGCGTGCTACCCGTCCGGATGCCGAAAGGCCTTACAAAGCCTTCGGTTACCCTGTATTACCTGCTATCTACATCATAATGGGTATCGCTTTTGATATTTTGTTGATTATTTACAAACCACAATACACCTGGCCGGGTTTAATTATCGTTTTGATAGGCGTGCCTATTTATTTTATAGCGAAGCGAAATTTAAAGAATGAAGATACACACGAAGTGCCTGCTTAGCCTTCTAATGATATACGGGCAGGCGACTGCCCAGTCACTTGATCAGAAACTGCAATCGGCCTTTGGCCGGTTGCAGGCTGACAGCCAATGCAAATACGCCTCTCTGTCTCTTACGGTGCTAGATGCCAAAACCGGCGAAAAGGTATTTATAGCCAACCCAAATATTGGGCTTGCTACGGCATCTACATTAAAAACCATCACCACCATTACCGCCTTTAATTTATTGGGTAAGGATTTTCAGTATCAAACCCAATTTGGCTATAGCGGCAGTATAGCTGCGGACGGTACCCTGAACGGCGATATCATCATCAAAGGCTCCGGCGACCCGACCCTGGGCAGCTGGCGATACGAAAATACCCACGAAAACCATATACTAAGCCTGATGGTCGACGCCCTGCGACAAGCTAATATTAAAAAGATAAACGGGCGCATTATTGGTGACGATTCTGTATTCGGCTCACAGTCGATACCCGAAGGCTGGATATGGATGGACGTAGGTAATTATTATGGCGCCGGCACATCCGGCCTTTGCTGGCGCGAAAACCAGTTTGATATTAAATTTCATACGGGTCATGTTGATTCACCTATCAGCATAACGCACGAAGTACCTGCGATGCCATACCTCAGCTTTAAAAGCGAGCTGTTAAATGCCCCGGCAGGCACAGGCGACAATGCTTATGCCTATTTGCCGGTGGGCGGGAAAATGATGTATTTACGCGGCACCTACGCACAGGACAAGGATAAAAAAAGCATCTCTGCTGCGCTGCCCGATCCTGCTTATGATGCGGCATTCCGTTTAGCAGATACATTGCGCCGGTTGGGCATAGCGGTAAGCAATGAACCGGAATCTACAGGAACATTAACAGCTAAAGGACTTACTACCCCTGGCATTACAACTAATTTAACTACGATATCATCGCCAAAATTGAGCCAGATAGTTTACTGGCTCAACCACAAAAGCATTAACCTGTATGCCGAGCAATTGCTGAAAACCATTGCATGGAAAGCCGGAAAACAACCTAGCACCGGTAACGGCGTAAATGTAGAGCAGGCATTCTGGAAGGCACGTGGCATCGACCCAAATTCATTAAATATTGTTGATGGCAGCGGCCTTTCTCCCGGCGACAGGGTTACCACGCTAACTTTAGCTACCATCTTGCAATCAGCAAAAAAAGAAGCCTGGTTCAGTGATTTTTACGACAGTCTCCCCATTTACAACGACATGCACATGAAAAGCGGCAGCATCCTTAACGTGCTTACCTATGCCGGTTACCACACCTACCATGGCCGCGAGCTTTGCTTTTCCATCATGGTGAATAATTTTAGCGGCAGCAGCAAGGCGATAAAGGAAAAGATGTTCAGGGTGCTGGATGAATTGAAGTAAAAAGAAGAGCACTATTCATAATAAATGTGGATAACTGGGTTAACACAACTTAACACATATTAAGAAAATTGTTCCTTAATATGCTTATAATCAGAATATTTCAAAAAAGAGGTAAAAAATTACTTACTAACACATCAAGATATTTCTTTATTAAATAAAATAATATCTTGATATTTGCATCTTTTTTCCTTATATTCTAAGAGAGTTGTTTATGAAGAAGAAAGTAATATTTGAATTATCCTGGCTTATTGGCTTATTAATTCTGTCATTCTTATTGAGCCTTATTCCCGCTAACCGGGCGCTGGATATCAATATGCATGATACTTATATTATGGTTGATGGTCATACCTATAGTCCAACCTTAAATTCTTACCCTGTAGTCCTTTACATTCTTATCCTCTGCCTGGTTTATTTTGTTCGATGTATAACCGGGCGCTTTAGTAACATCGTAGTTAACATCGGCCTGCTCATTAGCACGGCTATCGCAATATTTTTCTTTGGCGATATTGTGATAACGTTTACGGTTGTCCAAATGCATTTTGCATCTATCGCCAATATCCGGCAGTGGTTTTATACTTTGCGGCTTGCGTTGTGGATTATATTGGTGTTTGACGTTTTTATGATTGGATGGAATTGGAGGAAAAGACTTCGGTTACGATAAATCTTAAATTTGATTAGGATGAAAAAAGCTATCAGTAAGAGAACTGATTTGAAGAAGCTAATAAAACGAAAACGAGAATCAGCCGGATTTTATGCTCGTTTTAGAAATGCTATAATCGAAGTTAAGGCGTCATTAGCTGGAAAAATTGAGTTGAAAGACGCCGAAACATGGCTTAGAGAAATTTGAATATACTGGTCTATTGATTGCGTTAGCAATGGAGTAATTAATAATCTAATTACTAATAAGTTATTGGTATATTTGATTAACCTACTCAATGTCAATATGAGCCTATTAGAATTATTAAGCAAAGCTATTGATTCAAGAAAACCAATCAGTTTCGAATATAATGTGTCTCACAAAGTTTCGGGAGTGAGATTTGGACACCCTCATGCTATATTTTCACATCCTACAACTAATAATGTAATGTTTCACATTTATCAAACCCATGGAGTTTCTGATACCAAAGATAAACTGCCAGGATGGAGACAGCCGATACTAGAGCATATAACTAATATTATAATTCTCGAAGATGAAGAGTCTTTTCTTATAGCCGAAGGCTATAAGCCTAATTCCCCTCTGTACGCGAAAGTTTTTACAAAAATATAATGAGCGTACAGTACCAAAAGGAAATTTTATCTAATGAGAAACTGAAATTGTATATAAACTTTTCAGGGATTGACGAAGATGACACAACTAATAAGTCTTCGATTGGGCTGAACATTTATGCGATTGATCCGACATCGTTCAAAACACTATTCTCGGCGGTCCTAAAATACGATGAAATCAAACTGTTGTTTGACCATTTAAGCAATGTATCAATAATAAAAGATGGGACAGAATCAGTAAATAAATTCGTAGAAATTTCAAATGACGTTGAAAATGTTTTAAAATATATAAAGACCCTCGATGGACGCCTTCTAAAAATTCTTCTCGATAAAATCGACGAAAAGGAAAAGTTGAAATTAGTTTTGGAGGCACTTAATGAAAGTGAAATTCAGAATTTACATGCGACAATAAGGCAAACAAATCATAAAAAAGCACTCAGTGATTTGAAAGACTTACTAGTGTTAGAAAAGGAAGACAACATTGTTGAGGCGATAAAAGTATTACCTGACATATGTGTTTATAAGGCTGGCCAAGCTGAAAAGATATTTCAGAATTGGATCGAAAAAAACATTTGGGCTCTCGGAGTCGATTATATAAAAAAACATCCGGCCAGACAAATAGGAATCGCTTCTGAAAGCGATATTATTATGCAAACTACAGATGGTTTTATAGATTTGATTGAGCTTAAAAGGCCATCATTTGAATTATTTCAATATGATGAAAGTCACAAAACCTACTTCCCTTCAAAAGAGTTATCTAAAGTTATTGGCCAATGTTTACAATATTTGAAGATTTTAGACAATTATAAATTGGTATTAGAAACCACATATAAATTTAACTTACTTCGTCCGAGAATCAAAATTATTATGGGCAGGTCGGAAGGTTTTAACGATTTACAGTTTGAAACTTTGAGAATGCTTAATTCAAACTTAACTCATATATTAATTATTACATATGATTATTTATATCAATGTGGCGAAAATATAATTTCATATTATGACGAGGTTTTGGAAGAAGTGATTGAAAGGCCGACCACAATTCTACCAACTGTTTCCTAAAATTACCACGTCCGATATTGCTTTCTAACTTTTTCAAAACATATCCTTCCAAAATAAGTATCTACTAAAAACGATACCCCCATGTCAAACATCCAAATCCTCAATAAAGAAACCCTTTCCGACAAAAAATATCCCCTCAAATATGTTACTTTTGAAAAGCCTGATGCCGATGGCGTTTTTCATACGGTAGAGAAAGAGGTGTACTTCCGCCCTGATGCCGTAGCTGTACTTTTGGTTGATGATGAGCGCAAAACGCTGCTTCTTGGCAAGCAATTCCGACTTCCTGCTTTCCTGAATGGCAGCGATAGCGGCTACCTTGTTGAGGTTTGT
>JAZJZL010000067.1:90084-91998 GCA_040389845.1 Bacteroidota bacterium | reverse complement strand
ACCCTGAAGACGCCGCCCACCGCGAAGTGGGCGAAGAAATGGGCTACGCCATATCAAACCTGGAGCGCGTAGCAACGGCCTACTCCTCGCCCGGCGGCATTACCGAGATAATATATTATTTTACCGCCCGCTACAACCGGCAAAGTAAAACGGGCGAAGGCGGCGGACTTAAAGAAGAAGGCGAGCACATCGAGCTAATTGAAATGAGCTTTGATGAAGCCCGTGAGAAACTACAGCAAGGCTGGTTCAGGGAAGCGAAGACGATAATGTTGCTGCAATATTTCTTTATGAATTTGAATGTAAAATAAGCTGGCTATCACAAACCGTTTTCATATCAAAGTCTTTCGCTATTTTAGCATTGCCAATATTAAAACATCATGCAAAAGCCAATTAGTTTTTTAATGTTCGATGGCCGGGCAGAAGAAGCCATGGACTTTTACACTTCCATTTTTCCAAACTCGGAAATTACACATATCAGGCGGTATAAGGCTGGTGAGCCGGGCAAGGAAGGCTCGGTAGTGCACGCCACTTGCTCATTGAACGGACAAATCTTTATGTGTATTGATAGTGCCGGCCACGCCTTTACGTTTACGCCGTCTATATCGCAATATGTACCTTGCGATACGGAAGCTGAAGTAGATGAATTATATGCTAAACTTTCCGAAGGCGGTAAGGTGATGATGGCACTCAGTGCTTATCCGTTTAGCAAAAAATACTGCTGGCTGAGCGATAAATTTGGCGTTTCGTGGCAGTTGACGTTAATCTAATTATAAGGTCCTCTGCGTTATGCCCACAACCATCCGCCTCGCTACTTTTAATGATATCCCCCGGCTAAACGAATTGATAACCCACTCCGTTCGTGGATTAAGCAAAGACTATTATACGCCTGCCCAAATTGAAAGCGCCATTAAATATATTTTTGGTGTGGACACCCAGTTGGTGATAGACGGTACCTATTACATTGCCGAAAAAGATAATGCTATAGTAGGCTGCGGTGGCTGGAGCAAACGTAATACTCTTTACGGCGGCGACCAGCATAAAGAAATTGAAGACCCATTGTTAAATCCGCTGACAGATGCCGCCCGTATCAGGGCCTTTTTTGTACACCCGGATCATGCCCGACAGGGAATAGGGCGGCAAATAATTAACGTTTGTGAAGATGCAGCTAAAGCAGACGGATTTACAACCTTCGAGCTTGGCGCAACCTTGCCCGGTGTGCCCTTATACACAGTTATGGGCTATGAAGCTATCGAGCGTATTGATGCGCCCTTACCCGATGGCGAGGAGCTGGGAATAGTAAAAATGAGGAAGATTGTATAGCGTGAAAGACTTACGAAGTTTTTAAAACTTCGTAAGTCTGCCGAAGTAAGTCCGGGATATCTTACATCCCCTGCGGCACAGAATGCAGCGCTATCCTATTCCCTTCCGTATCTAAAAATACAGCCATGTGGCCATACTCCGGAGAGATCTCGGTTTTCGGAACAAGTATTTTACCGCCGGCGGCTTCAATTTTATCAAGAATATTTTGCACATCAGGGTTGGCATTCAGGTAAACAAGCGGACCGGCTTCGGCAGATGGCTTATAAAAGTCGCCCGCATAGTTAATAGCGCCGCCGATGCCCGTCATCGGGTCTTCAATAGGGAACATACGCATTTGCAGGTTTGGCATTTCCATCGGTATCATCTGGATATCGAAGATAGTTTCGTAGAATTTCTGGGCACGGTTAATGTCGGTCGATGGAATCTCGAACCAACTGATTGCATTTTTAAATATCATGGCGTTTAGGATTTAAATTATTTTGGATTGCGGAATTAAAAATAAAACTTTTCGCCGAAATAGAATAGGCCTCAATAAAATACGTTAATTTATATTTGAAACAAATGCACGTTATGTTCAAACGGATATCTTTATTG
>JAZJZL010000067.1:78854-90074 GCA_040389845.1 Bacteroidota bacterium | reverse complement strand
AATAATTTCGGCTTATGCAGCTAACGCGCAAACACAGCCAATTGACCCTACCTATGATAAGTATATCGAGTTTAACCTTGCACGCCTGCAGGGCGAAGTTGATAAGCTGCTAAGTTTGGGTGAAGCCATTCTTCCTGATACGGCTAAATTACCGGCCAAAGCAAGAGTCAACTTTTATTTTTCGATAGGCCAGGTTTACGAACATAACGATCAGCAACAAAAAGCGCTCGATTTTTATGAAAAGGTTGCTGCCGCGGTGCCCGATTACTATGTAGCCCATCGAGGCATCGGCTATATTTATTTGGACCGTGCAAACGATATCCAAACTAAAATGAACGCCGCAACCGACCCCGCAGCTAACAAAAAGTTCACTGAAGAATATACCAAAACTGTCCGCCTGGCATTACCGCACCTTGAGAAAGCCCAGGCATGCGACCCGAGCGATGAAACACTCGATGCTATAAAAACGCTCTACAAAAACCTGAAAGACCAGGATGGCTTAAACAGTTTGGACAAACGACTGAAACAGCTAAGCACACACTGCATAGATATTTTGGAAGACAAATAAGAAGCTGAACGCAAAAAGGTAAAAGCTGAAAGGCTGTAAGCTTCAGAATTTTTAGCTTTTAGCCTTCGCCTTTCAGCTTTCACCTCTTCCTTACGTTTTATCCGCCTGGGCAGCTTTCATTTTCTTCATGGTCGATTTTTTTTCCTCGATGCCGCTGCCGAACAGGTAGCCCCATGGTTTCAGGCTCTGAACCCTGTCGAAGATTATCTTTAATATCGCCATAACCGGTATCGACAGAAACATACCCGATAAACCCCAAATCATTTCACCTAAGATAATTCCCAGGAAAGTTATCAGCGCATTCAGCTTTACTTTTGAACCAACAATGGTTGGCAGCAGGACATTAGAATCAATAGCATGTATGCCAATTACGCCGCCAGCCACCCAAAGGGTGTGTTGGATGCTGCCTGTAGCGAATGTAATCAGGCTACTTAACAGCAACGCTGTAAATATGCCGATGTAGGGGATAAGATTGAATAACGCCACAATTAACCCAAGCAGCACCGCATATTTAATACCGATTATCCAAAATAACGTACAAGCCAGGCAGGCTACCACAAACATCTCGAGCAGTAAGCCGAGAATATATTGGCGAAGAATGCTTTGGATGTTTTCGACGATATCATGTACTATAGGCTCATATTCGTCGCTAAAAACCCAAACGATGAAGTGAATAAGCAGTTTGCGATAAAGTAATACGAAGAAGGTGAATATCAGGATAAATACGTAGAATAGCATTAATGATGATAACGCCCCGAACGTAGTTCCCAGCACATCAGCGCCCGAGGCCATGATTTTTTGAGTAGTGTCGTGAACGTAGGTCATTTGCTTCCTGGCGTTCACGTTAAATGCCGACTGAATCCAATCCTGTAATTCGGTGAGTGATTGACTTACCTGGCTTTTCAATTGCGGCCAATCACTGGCCACATTTGATATTTGCGAACCGACAGCATATAAAATACCGCCTATAAAAGCAACTAATAGCAGGATGGATACCAGGCATGCAATAGCACGCGGAAGCCGCATCTTTTTCTCCAGGAATCTTGCCACGGGGTACAATAAAATGGCGAATAAAAAGCCAAAAATCAGGGGATCAAGTACTTCCTTGCCCTGGATTACAATGTAACCGAGCGACAGCAGGCCGATAAGTACCAGCGATAATCTTTCGTAAAATGGATGAACAGGGGTTTTTACAGGCATATACCGTAGCTATTTAGTGACCTATCAACACAAAATTTGTTTATTGGTTTGAAGGTAAGTATAAAACAACAATTTTATTTTTTTATTGAAAAATTCAATGTAGAGACACAATACTTGTGTCTCTTAATAATGCCCACCGAAGCCTGTTGGCAAGCATTTTGTTTTATATCTTAAAATTATTTACCTAAAGAAAAAACATCATGGCAAAGTATTCAAAAAAGGCCGGTGAAAAAGTTGAAAAAACCATGCACGAAATGCACGAAGGCAAGCTCAAAAGCGGCAGCGGTAAAAAAGTTACCAGTAAAAAATAGGCAGTGGCAATAGGCCTTTCAGAAGCCCGTAAAGAAGGGGCAAAGGTGCCGAAGAAAAAAGTCGCGTGACTGTTTGATAAATCGGGATTTATCAGCTTTTAATAAAGAGGGCGGAACTATACGCTGCCTGACGTCAGAGCAGATACAAATGGCGTACGCAAAACTTACGAAGTTTTAAAAACTTCGTAAGTTTATGTGCAGCAGTTATTTACGCGTGAATGCATCCAAAATGTCCATCAGCACAATCGCCTCTTCAATCGAACAAGGGTTTGGCCCTTCGCCGCGGAAGTAGGATACTATTTTGGTTATCATAGGTTGCTGAATATGCTCAGGGTGGACGAAGGTAAGTGTTTGCTCTTCGTCGCCGGTTTTGTAAGTGATGAAGTTGCCAAAGAACGGAAACATGATTTTGCCGTTCGTTCCGACGATCTCACAGGAGTCCACGGTCTCGCTTTCAGCAACGCTGAAACACCAGGATCCGCTTAATACCACGCCGCTTTTAAACAATATCTGACCCTGTACGGTGTCGTCGGCGGGTGTATCTTTTGCCTGGTTGAGCGAAAAGCCTGAATATTTCTCCGGTTGGCCAAAGTAAAACAGCATCAGGTCGAGTTGATGGGGGGCCAGGTCGTGAAAGTAGCCTCCGCCGGATAGTTCGGGATGTACACGCCAGTCGGCAGCTATTGCTTCTTCAGAGCGGTGGGTACGGTATTTCCACATCCTTATCTGTACCGAGCGTACATCGCCTATTATCTTACTTTCCAGCAGTTCCTTCACTTTCAGAAACATCGGCAGGCCGCGACGGTAATGGGCAATAGTAAGTTTTTGGTTTGGATATTTTTTTAGTTCCTCAGCAATTTGGCGTGCTTCATCGGCATTACGGGTTACGGGTTTTTCAATGTACACATTAAAACCTTTTTCCAGTGCTTCTATGGCATAAGGCGCATGCGAGGCAGGCGGCGTAGCGATGTAAATTGCATTTAATTCTGCATCGGCCATTAGTTTATCGGCGTCATCGTACCATTTGCCAACACCGTGGCGTTTGGCATAGTCGGCGGCTTTTGCAGCATCGCGGCGCATTACGGCTACCAGCTTGCTGTTCGGTATTTTGTTAAAGGCCGGCCCGCTTTTCTTCTCTGTTACGTTGCCGCAGCCAATAATTCCCCAGTTGATAGTATTCATAACATAGATGGGTGTCATGTTGAGGCACTCGAAGCATGCGGGAAAAGGCCTTTACGCACCACACTTCGAGTGCCTCAGTGTGACACCCTTTTTTGGTTCTATTTTATTTTAATATTTCTTCAATCTTTGTTAATTCCTCTGCCGAAAACTCGATGTTATTCAGGCATTTTAGCGAATCCGACAATTGCTCCGGGCGGCTGGCTCCAATCAGTACTGAGGTAACCCGCGGATCTTTCAGCAGCCAGGCCAGCGCCATTTGGGCCAGGGTTTGTCCACGCTGCAGAGCAATATCATTCAGCTTTTTTATCTGGGCTATGCGTTCTTCGGTAACCTGGCTTTCCTGTAAAAAGCCGCTCGGTTTTGCCGCACGCGAGTCGGCAGGTATGCCATGCAGGTATTTATTGGTTAACAGTCCCTGCGCTAATGGCGAAAAAGGTATGCAGCCAACGCCATCGCGCCCTAATACATCCATCAAACCGCCTTCAACCCAGCGCTCAAACATAGAGTATTTAGGCTGATGGATTAAACATGGTGTGCCTAATTCACGCAATATTTTGATAGCTTTTTCAGCCTCGGCAGCAGGATAGTTAGATATACCTGCATACAGCGCTTTACCCTGGCGCACAATTAAATCCAGCGCGCTCATGGTCTCTTCAAGCGGCGTTTCAGGGTCCGGGCGGTGATGATAGAAGATATCTACATAATCCAGTTCCATGCGTTTCAGGCTTTGGTCCAGGCTGGATACCAAATACTTTTTGGAACCCCAATCGCCGTAAGGGCCATCCCACATGGTATAGCCCGCTTTGCTGCTGATGATCATCTCATCGCGGTAGCCACGGAAATCTTCCTTCAATACCTTTCCGAAGTTCTCCTCAGCAGTTCCCGGCGGCGGACCGTAGTTATTAGCCAAATCAAAATGTGTAATACCGCTGTCGAACGCCAGGTGTAATATTTTGCGGAAATTTTCGGCAACATCAACGCCGCCGAAATTATGCCACAGGCCAAGGGAAACCTCGGGCAGCTTGATGCCGCTTTTTCCGCAGCGGCGGTAGCGCATGTTTTTATATCGTTCTGATGATGGTAGATAGGTCATAATTGTAGATAGAATTTAAAGGAAGTAAAAATAGAATTTAATCTAAATAGTCAATGTTAATATTTAAAGTATTAGCACCGGTATGTGCCCGCTGAGTTTTATAACATTGGCTGAAAACTTGTTTTAATATTTTATTTGGGGATAAACTTTTTGTTTTTCTCGTTCCATAGATAAATCAATGGCTCACAGGAAACACAATTTAAATAAATGCTATCCAAACCCGTGGGATTAACTATAAGCATCCGGCTGTCTTTCTTAAAATCATATCCATATCCCGAACTCACGCCATCATATACTATTCCAGTATTTATATCTGCCAACGCACTCATATGGCAAGGGGAGCCGCATCCCCATTCGATAAAGACATAATGACCTCCAAAGTTCACGGGCTCTTTATTATAGGTTTCGGTAATTCTGGTTTTATATTCCCTGGCAATTGGGTTACTGTCATATTTTAAACGAGCTTTCTTTGCAATTTCTACTTCTGCGGGGAAGTCTGTAAAACTAATATGCGGTTTAAATTTTATACCTATATAGCGAATTGCTTCAGATGCGGGTTCGGATCTATTACCCAATACAATAAAATCTTTGTCCTTGTAAAGCGTGTCATCATCACGGCCACTATCTATTGCAGATAGCGGAATTTTTGAATTCCTGATAATCTTGGGTTTTTGGTTGGTCGTTTCATTTTCTCTGCAACGAAAAAAAAAGGATGTACACAAAAAGAAGCATATTAATCGGGACTTGTACATATTCGGGGGCTTCGGAAAACATTTGTTTTTTCGAAATGAATTTACACAAGAAACTGTTAAAAAGTGTTTTTGATCGAATAATTCTTTTTTCTTTTTTAGATAACTTTTACACCACCTCTGCAACCACAAACGTACTTCCCCCTACAAATACCAAATCATCATCAGCGGCATTTTGTTGCGCGGCATCTAAAGCTTCTTTAACGGATGGATAAGCCTCTCCGTGCAAGCCAAAACCTTCGGCTTTTAACCAAAGGCTGTTTGCATCCAGTCCACGCGGAATATCGGGTTTGCAAAAGTAGTAATGAGCTTTTACGGGCAGAATGGTAAGCACCTTGCTGATATCCTTATCGTTCACCATGCCTAAAACAAAATGCAGCTTTTTATGTGGCGTAGCTGCAATGTTTTTTAATACTTCTTCAATGCCATCGGGGTTATGGCCGGTATCGCAGATGGTTAAAGGTTGAGTATTCAAAACCTCCCAGCGGCCATGCAGTCCGGTGAGGCCTTTCACATCAGCGAGTGCGGCTTTCAAATGCTCCCCGGTTATTTTAAAACCCTGCGAACGCAGCTCTTCGACAGCGCAAAGTACGGTTTTTATATTTTTAAGCTGATAGGAGCCTGTGAGGTCGAGGCTTAGGTCTTGAGTCTTTAGCCCTGAGTCTTGAGTAGGGGAGACATTTATTTCAAGTAACCCGGCTGAGGCATCTGATTTGGCTTTAAAGTGGGTCTTCAATAATTCAGAAGCGAAGGTTATTTTGGAGCAGGTAGCCTTGGTTTTTTCAAAAAACACATCAGCTACTTCTATTTGATATTCGCCTACTATAACCGGTACTTTATCTTTAATAATACCGGCTTTTTCCCCTGCAATAAGTTTTAGCGTATCTCCCAAAATATTCATGTGGTCCCATCCAATATTGGTAATAACGGATACGAGGGGAGTAATTACATTGGTCGAATCCAGCCTTCCGCCGAGGCCCACTTCTACAATCGCAATATCAACCTTTTCTTTGGCAAACACATCAAAAGCCAAGCCTACGGTCATTTCAAAAAATGATGGCTGTATCTCATCAAAATCGCTGGTGTGCTCCGCAACAAAATCTATCACCGTTTGCTCGCTTATCATTTGCCCGTTTATGCGGATGCGTTCACGAAAATCTTTTAGATGAGGAGAGGTATAGAGTCCTGTTTTATATCCCGCAGTTTGCAAAATAGCCGCCAGCATGTGCGATGTAGAACCTTTGCCATTGGTGCCGCCAATATGCACGCTTTTAAATTTATGCTGAGGATTATCTAACCTGCTTAAAAGCTCGATGGTATTGTCAAGGTTAGCCTTATATGCCGAGGCGCCGTCCCGCGTAAACATCGGCAGCTGGCTGAATAGGTAGTGGATGGTTTGTGCGTAGTCCATAGTAGATGGTCCATAGACCATGGTTTATTGCCTACAAATCTACCTCAATATTTATTAACCGGGAAGATTATTGACTTGTCGAATGATAAGAAAACTATGGTCTGCCGGCTATAGCCTATGGACTCAAGACTAATCAACCTTAAACCTGAAAGTATACTGCCCGTTCTGATTAGCTGGTGAGGCGGTTTTAGAAGTAAATTTAGTGCTTTTTATAGCGTCGATACAAGATTGTATAAGGCTGAGTTCCGCCCTTGTTTTCTTGGTATTGTAATTAGCTGAAATTACGTTGCCGTTCTGATCCACCACAAAATCAATCACTACCACACCCGGAACGCGATGTATATTCTGCGGATCGGGCGCACTAACGAACGTCCAGTCACTCATTCGCAGGCCGTTGCCTGACCCGCCGGGACCGTAATTATCGCTTAATGTCGAACCATTTTTGCTGCCCTGGTTGCCGGGTTTATCCGTCGTGCCGTCACCTTCTCCGCCGGTGCCTTTATTGGTTGCACCTTTATACAACGCATTTTGGTTAACGGTGGCCTTTGCTGCAGGTTTGTTCGGTTGTGTTGCTACATTCGGGGTGGTTTTCTTTGTATTGGCGGCAACGGTGGGCGCATCTTCTGCATCCTGTGTTACCACTTTTTTGTCGCTCACATCCTCCTGGGCTTTTTGCTCTGTCGGCGGTGCTGTATTTACCTTGGTGGGTGCAGTTTTATTTGCTTTTTCTGCGATGGAAGGCTCTTCGGTGCTCGACTGGTTATTTCCTGTCCCTTCATCCACAGTACCATAATTCACCAGTATTCCGCCAACACCCTGTTCTTCAGGCTGAGGAGCGCGAAAAACAATAATATAGCACAAGCCGATTAAAACAGCCAGTATTATTCCGGTTGCCAAAAACGCCTTGGGGTAATTATTTTCTTCTTCGTAATTCGTCATTCTTTTAGTTCATGGTTGATAGTTCATGGTTCATTGCCCATTTGCTATCAATGCCTCCGCCAGTCGTCAATAACCCATGTTCTGCTGTGAACTATGAACCATCAACTACTTCGGCACCGTTGCCAATACCATTTTAATATTCAACTTCTGCGCTATATCCATCACGCCAACCACATCCTGTATAGCTACTGTTTTATCAACGTATAAAACGATGGTTAATTCTGCCGCCTGCGATTTAAAGGTGCCTAATACGTTAGGCAGATCGGTAAACGATACCGGTTTTTTATCTACCGTATATTGCAGGTCCTTATCAATACTAACGTTAACTGTTTTCTTGGCTACTGCCTTTCCCGATTTTGACTTGGGCAGCAGCAATTTAACCACGTTGGGGTTGGTAAGCGTTGACGCAATAAGGAAAAACAAGAGCAGGAAAAACATGATGTCGTTCATGGCGGAGGTGTGAACCTCAGCCGAAGCGCCCCTTTGTCTTTTTCTTAAATTCATTTGCTTGGCTCCTCTAACAAATCGATAAATTCAATAGCGTCAGTTTCCAATCGCAATATTACCTTATCAACCATCATATTCAGTACATGATAAAACACATAAGCTATTATACCAATTGTAAGACCGGCGGCCGAAGTAATCATCTTCACATACAAACCGCCCGAAATGGTGCCGATACTAAAGTTATCCGTTGTTGATATATCAAAAAAGATCTTGATAACACCCGCGATGGTTCCAAGAAAGCCGAACATCGGTGCAATACCAGCAACAATACCTAATATCCCGATATTTTTCTCCAGCTTCGAAACTTCCAGCTTACCTACATTCTCGATAGCGCCCTCGATATCCTTAATTGGGCGGCCTATACGCAACAGCCCTTTTTGCAGCATGCGGCCAAGCGGCGAATTATTACTGCGGCAAATTGCTACCGCCGATTCCAGGTTACCCGAAACTATGCTTGCCCGTACCTGCACCATCAGGTTGTTTTCGTTTTTCGAAGCATTGCGGATGGTAAAATATCTTTCAAAAAATATTACGAAGGCCAGGATCGCCAGTATACCAATAGGTATCATCACCACCCCGCCGGCCAGTATCAGGCTGCCAACATGTATTTCGGCTTTTGGAGCCACTGCCTGCCCGGCATGGTTGGCTGTATCTAAAAGTTTATGGGCTGTGTCTGCTACTTGTGCCTGTATAAATGATAACGTCATTTTTATTATTTTAATTGAAATACTGATGAAGTTGCCGGAATTTTTCCTGCCTTAACTAAAACGTCCCTTGCCGCATTTGCCTCGGCTTCTGTGGGGTATATTTGTCCGGTAGAAACTTTTACCCTGGGGCCCGAAGCTTCATCTTTCGATAAAATTTTTGCATCCGGGTAAGTTGCCTTCAGTTTTGTTAGTTCGTTATTGGCAACCCTGAAGTATCCCTTATTGAAAGTTACCGCAATTACCCACGATTCCTTTTTAACGGTATCGGGCGTTGCCACCGGTGTAACCGGCGCCGCAGTTTTGGCAACAGTATCATTCGGCGACACAGCTGCGGTTTTCACTGCAGAATCTGCCTTAACTTCCCGGCGATAAACAGGCGCTGTTGTGTCAGCTTTTTTTGTGATGTGCAGCGCCGAGCCAACTTTATCAAACACTTCAGGATAAAACTTATAAACACCAAATATGGCCAGTGCCACAACAAGTATCGCGATCAGTACAATCAGCCATATATTAACCCCTCTTTTCCTTTCCGCCTCTTCTTCAAAATAGGGCTCATCAATAACAGGTTGAACAGGTTGCGGCGGAAGCGTAGGTGTTGGTGCTGTGTTGGCAAATGCCGGTCGCGAATATTGCTCGTTCAGCGGCTGGCCTTGTTTGTATATGTTTAATTGCGGGTAACCGTAAAATGCAGGGTCGTCTGTTATCTTATCATTCGGTTTAAAAGCCAGTTGGTCCTGTTCCGTATAAAACAGGCCTATATCGGCAAAAATGTATTTTCCGGTTAAAGCCTGTTCGCGCAGCTTGCTTACAAACTTTTCTGCAAAATATTTTGACGATGCCAGCGATATATTCTTTTTATCAGCAACATACTGCGCAAAGGTGTCATCGTCTTTTGGTTTGGGCACAAACTTTACCCTATGGTAAGGCGGATAAAACCGTGCTTCTTTATCGTTATAATAGCCGTTTACACGCTCGCGCACAAAATAACCGAGGCCCGGCACGCTAACTTCCTCGTACTGACCCAATAACTCACTTAAATAATCGGCTAAATTCATTGCGCTAAAAGTACGTTTTATTATAAAATTTCAAAACCTGTCTTTACCGGATCTAGAAACTATACCCAACACCGCCAAATATATTAAATCCGTAATCAGGATAGTATAACCAGGTTTGGCTGGTTGTGTTTAAAAGATTATTAGCATGTATAAATACCGAGAACCCTTTAGGCAGCTTGTAATCTGCTCCGGCGCTTAAATCGGCAAAGCCATCCAGCACTGCAGGTAGCGTGGTATTAATAGTTGGTTGAGCATTGGGTGCCGATTGCACCGAACCACGAACCAGCAACGTGCCCGAAACGGTGATATTATCGCCTATTTTAAAGTTTGTCCCGCCTTTAAATACAACTTTTGGCAGGAAGAAAGGCTCGGTTGTGGCCATTTTATAGTCCTTAAACTCAATACGACCGAAAATGTCCATATCTTCTGATACCTTGTAGTCAAGCTCTCCGGTTAGGCCGCTTACGCGCGAACGGCCTTCGTCATAAATCACCTTAAACCTGTTGTAGCCCTTAGTAAGGTTAAAGTCGTTTACGAACAATGCCATGTTCTTAATTTCGTTGCGGAAGATGGCTACCTTAAAGCCCAAACCAGGGGCGATGGTTCCTTTTATACCTGCGGCTATATCCAACTGGTCCACAGAGTTTTTAATATCGAAGTTTTGTCCGAGGAATGGATTGGTCAGCATTAAATCATGCAGCGATGTTTTGTTCACATCACCTTTTGCTTCGGCAAAAATTCTTACATACTTAGGTATCACCTGGAATTCTGCCCTGGCTGATGGGAATACATAAAACGCAGATTTATAACCAAACTGGTCTACAATGTTAATACCGGCATCTACTTTATAATTATCCCCCTGGAATTTAATGTAAGGGTTTAGCCTGATAAGGCTGTTGTTATAATTAAACAAACTATCCTTCTGCGTGCTTAAATCCAATGAAGCGGCTAAACCTGCATAAAACTGCTTAATAGTTTGATTTAAAAAGCCCGAAAGCACCAGGTTATTTTCCCGTGCCTGGTAGGCATCACTGAAGATGTGCCCTTTTAGTTTCAATGCATAAGTGAAGTCTCTTTCAACATCCTGGTAGTTTTTGGCGAGCTCGCCTTCAGCGCCAATAGTGCTGAAATGCTGTTTGCCGGCCTGTATCTTCGACGGGGCTGCAAACTCGTCGAACCCATAAAAATAATTGCTGTTGTAGTTGTAGGTAATGCGGCCGCTCACGCTGTTTACATCACCCACACTTTTCCCAAATACCCCAACTTCTTCTTTTGCAGATTTTTGATTATAAAAATTGCCATTTTGCGCAAAGTGTTTCAGGTAACCGCCAACCTGCAGGGCATTGTCTTTACCATTGGCAAAGTAAGCCTCGCCGTAGGTGGTTTTTAAGCTGCCCAGGCCAACCTTTACATAGTTGTTAGTAGGAACTGAATCCTGTTCGGCGGGCATTTTCATGGCGTCCAGCGGTTTAATACTGGTATTCAACTCTAACCTTTT
>JAZJZL010000067.1:50622-78844 GCA_040389845.1 Bacteroidota bacterium | reverse complement strand
AATGGCGTCTTATCCTCCAAATCCGGGTTGCGGCGAATTTTTACTGCGTCGGCCAATACCGGCTTGTATGCTGTGGTCACCACAATCTCTTCCGAAAGATTGCCATTAATGGCATCATTTGCCTTGCCTCCTTTTTTCGTAGTGTCCGCAGCTGCTTTTGAAACCAGGTCACCCAGGCTTGCAGCATTTTTCTGTGCAGGGGTGGTTTTAACAACCTTTGGTGCAGGTTTTTTAGCAGCGGGCTTTGCCACAGATTTTGCAGCCGGCTTTTTTGCCTTGGCCTTATGCTTTGTTTGTGCATCGGCAGGAACAAAGTATAGGGCAGTTACTAAGGTAAGCAGCGTATATATATATCTTAATTTCATTGCTCGTCTCGTTTTTATTCTTTGTTATCCTGTTTCTTTTCCTCTGTTGCCGGTTTTTTGCCGTCTTTGCCCGCCGGTTTGTCTTCCGGCTTGGCGCCGCCTGATAGCCCGTCTAGTTTTTGTTTGGCTGTCGACAAAATATCGTCATCGGTATTTTTGTAGTTGTCAATAACGCTCTGCAATGTCGCTTTGGCCTGGAATGCATCCTTTAATGCCTCGTAATTGTCGGCCAGCAGGATAAAGCTTTTAGCTACCCAGTAATCGTAGTTTGGCAGGTCTTTTATCAACTCAAAGCATGTTTTTTGCGATGCCTTGTATTTGCCCTGCTCAAACTGAACTTCGGCAATGTTGTACTTCGCTTCGGCCGCTGCAACGGTTTTAGTATTGCTAAGGGTGTAGTTAAATTCGGTAATCGCGTTGGTGGTATCACCTTTTTGCAGGTAAGCCTGGCCGGCATATAAGCCCGTTTTAAACTTATCTTCCTGTGCAGTTTTCTCATTGCCGCGTACCAGTTTTACATAGTTGAGCGCATCGTCGCTCATCTCCATCTGCGCGTAGCACATCAGCAAATTGTTAATGGCCCAGGTATAATCGGCTTTATATTCCGAATTCGTTTCCAGCTTTTTAAGGTATGGTATCGCCTCGTTGTATTTTTTCTGAGCGATGTATAGCTTAGCCATACTGATAAGCGACTGCTCTGTGTAAGGGCTTGTCCAGTCGTTCAGTATCACGTTATAATCGTTCACAGCTTCCTGTAATCGACCGAGATTGACCAAGCTTTGCGCCCGGATAAACCGCGCTTGTTTTTCATATATCGGCTTGCTTGGGAATTTATCGTAATAAGCATTAACTGCGCCTACAGTACCTTGCCAATCGCCGCGGGTATATAGGTTGTTGGCGGCGGTTATCATAATGTTTTCCTGGTCGGCAGCAGTATAATTAGCTATCGGGGTGGTTGCTGCGTAGTTAATAAAGCTTTGCGCATCGCCTTTGTCAGTATAAATTTTTTCAACTTGCTTCAACGCCATCTTGGCCTCTTCGCTCGATGAGTAATCTTTCACAACTGTTTTAAACGACTCTACTGCGGCCGTATCCCTGTCTGCATTATAGTCAATTACGCCTATGGTAACCAATGCCCGGGGAACATAGCTGCTGCTTGGATATTTCTTTACCATATCCTGCAGGCGGGTTTTTGCGTTTTCGCCATCATCCTTTAAAAAGTAGGTATAGGCTATCTCGAAAGAAGCATCGTCTGCGTAGTCCGAATTAGGATACCTGCCTAACAAATCTGTTAAGGTGCTAATTTTAGTATCTGGCGCACCCTGTAAGCCCTGTATCATGCCACGCTGAAATAAAGCATAATCCTGGCCAGGGGCATGTTTTTCTATTATACGGTCGTAATATTGCATCGCCCGGCTATAATCTTTCATCACAAAATAACTGTCGCCCATGCGGGTTATGGCATCGTTCGTGGTGGCCGCATCTTTTTCTTCGCCGTCTAAAAACTTCTGGAAATAATTGGCTGCTTTTTTATATTGCTCGCCATAAAATGCTGCGTATGCGAGGGCATAATTTGCATAATTATAAACGCCGGTTTCGCGCGCGCCATCAAAGTCAAGAAACTTTTCAAAAGTCTGAACCGACTCGCCGTATTTCCTGACCTCGTACATGGCTTCGGCCATCCAATAGGTGGTCATTACCTGTGTTTTTCCGTCGACAGGATATTTGAGTGAGCGAAGGAAGATACCTATCGCATTTTCAAAAGCCCGCTCGTTGTAAAATTCCAGTCCCCGGTAATAAGTAACTTTTTGATAAGCCGCCTGTGCGCTGGCTGATTTATTGGGGATAGGCTCCAGTATTTCAACGGCTTCCTTGTAATTATGTGAGTTGAGTAATTCTTCACCCAGCAACACCTTCATTTCATCATTTCGGGTTGAGTTGGGATAATTTTTCAGGTAAAGACGGGTAGCGCCAAGCGCTTGTGTGTTAAAATCAAGCTCGTACGATAGCTTGGCATATTCGTACAGCGCGTCTTCCTGCAATTGTTTGTCAAAATCAAGCTTTGATGCAGCAAAGAAAGCATTGCGCGCGCTTTGCTTGTTATTCATTTTCAGGAACACATTACCAAGCGTGTAGTTACCGTTCTGGCTGAACACATCGTTAGTTGGCTGTAGCTTCTCCAGTTCGGTTGCGGCCTTGGCAAAGTTGCCTACCTTATAATAGGCATAACCCATCTGGTAGCTGTCCTGCGTGTTTTGTGTTTTGCCCTGGTCCTGATCTTCAAAACGCGCATAATATTCAGCTGCTTTATCGTAATTGGCTTTGGCAAAGTACGATGCGGCCACGATACGCAGCATTTCAGTTTCGTGCTGCTGATGGGTAGTTTTTAAGATAGGTACGGCGTAGTTTAATACATCGTCATACCGCTTATCTAAAAAGTAAACTGCCGAGATATAATACGGATAGCTATTTTCGTATTTCTTTTTGCCTTTCAGCCGCTCGAAATTAACCAGCGCCAGGTGATAATCCTTATTGAGATAAGCTATATAAGCGAAGTAATAAACCGCATCGTCGGTATAAGGCGAGCGGGTATTTTTTACCTCGCTGAAAAGGGCCTGCGCGCTTTTGTAATCATTGGTGGCAAAATAAGCGTAACCCTTGCGGAATTTATATTCCGTGTTTTGTCTGCCGCTTAGTTCACCAGCCTCAACCTTATCAAACCATTTTAAAGCCTCGGTATATTTTTCCTGGCGGGAGTAGGAGCGGCCTATCTGAAAATAAGCTAACTTGGTAAGCGGATTTTCCGGATGCTCTTTTATAAAGCGCAGAAACATGTTTTCGGCATCGTCGTTACCTAATTCGAGCGCACATAAGGCTTCGTAGTATTGCGAGTTTTCCTTTATCAGCGATAGCTCTGATTCGAACTTTGGCTGTGTGCTCGTTTTAACACGGAATGCATCCACCTGCTTAAATTGCTCAGCAGCCGACACGTATTTACCTTTGTCCAACAGCTCAACTGCGCCATGGTAGGTGCGGAGAACGTCAAAAGCCGGGTTTTGCTGGGCGCGTGCTGTTAAAACAAAAAATATAGGTACAAGAACGGAAATGTATTTATGTTTTATCATAGGGAGCAAACTAACGATTTGCGAAATTAAGTAAACCCCGAAAGGTTAATCCACAATAGTAATTCACATAGTGTGGAGAACATTGTTTTTAACGAAGTGAAAATTATACATGGTATCCGTGTGGAAAACTTTACTTAGTGTTAGGAAGGGGGAGGGCTCATAGTTAATGGTTCATAGATGAATGTCAGCGCGTGTTCGAAACATATCTACGTCTGCCGTTTCACGATGGGCGATGCCCATCGCTGGTAGATTGGCACCCTTTCAGGGCTTAGAAGGGTGGATTAAATATACTTTTATTCCCTGAAGGGGATAAATATGTCAGCGTAGGGCATCGCCCTACGTCAGCAGGACAGGTTTCGAATGCGCGGGTTTTTAAGTTCATCGGCATGAAACCCCCGCTAAGTTTAAAGGCATTTTCCATTGGTAGCGGCTATAATACGATGTACAGTAAAACGTTATATTTAAAATGATTAAAACTGTGTTTAATAGCAGAGGCTGTTGCATTATCTTATCTTCAGTTATTGCTTTGGTCTTTTCTGCTTTTCAAATAGTGCCGCCACGGCTCGACAGTATCGCCTTAACCAACGAGCAGCTAGCCATAAAGCCCAAGGAGTTTTACATAGCAAATGTTATTGATGAACTGAAAAACCACGGACCCGTTGCAGTGCTGATTACTGGTGCTAAAGGCAGGCAGCAACAGGCCTATACTGCGGATTTAAAAGGCGGAACCGTATTCGCCGTAAGGCAATTTATAGCAAATAACTTACCGCGTAACATTGCATTGAGGCCGATAATCATCGGCCTTGAAAAAATCAGCATAAAAGAAACTGCGCTGGCAAACAGTAGGGTTGATGGGCATGTGGAGACCGTATTTTCTTTTTATTCCGGTAATGAAGAGGATAAAGTGCATTTGGGTGATTACAGCGGTACCGCTGATTATAACCGGGATATCACCCAAACACAATACATCGAGTCGGCATTGCGGAAAGTCCTGGTAAACGGCCTCGTTTATCTAAACACGTGGATGGACAGGCAGGCGGCAACAAATATTAAGCTGGCAAAAAAAGTGGAGGTGTCATTCAGTGATTATGCAGATAAAACTGAAGGGGATAGTATTTATTATTCGGTGAAAAGGCCTTTAACCTGGGCTGATTTTAGTGGCAAGGTACCAACGAGTAAATATTCGGCGGAGGTGTTTCCTACATTGGGCTATGAGCAAAGCGCAGAAGTGGCCGACGGTGTAATAAGGCTGCATATCACCTTAAAAGCAGCTTTGCCAAAAAGCGCTGCATGGGTTAAAAACGAAAGCCGGAGCCCTTATACTTTAAACCATGAGCAACGGCATTTTGATATCGTAAAAATCGGCGCCGAACGTTTCAGACGAAAACTTACTAATTCAATGCTGTTACCGGATAATTATGAGGGCACGGTTAACGTAACGTACCTGGACGCCTATCGCGAAATGACTGACCTTCAAAAGCAATACGATACTGAAACCAACCACGGCCTGAACACAGCCGAACAGGAGCGATGGAACGTGAAGATTGACAGGGAATTGAAAGAGTTGAAAGTGAAGTAAAGAAAGAAGTCCGAAAAGTCAGTAAGTCGGAAAGGTCCGAAAGCCGCTGCAAATAGCCTAAATGCCTTAATCGGTGAAATCAATGCGGCTCAAATCGGTGAAATCACAAAAACTAAGCTGCTTTTAAATGCCCTTCTATAACACCCAGCAGGTCGTCAATATCAAATGGCTTCGCAATAAACGCATCCGGGGCTCCCTTTTGGTCTATCGAACTGGCGGCATGGCTGGCCGATATCATTACTACAGGTATATCGCGGGTTTCCGCTGAATTTTTTACTGCCCTGCAGAGATCCCGCCCATCTAAATTACCGAGCATAATGTCGAGCAAAATTAAATCTGGCGTGTTGGCTTTAATTTTGTCAAATAATAAACTTCCGTCAGAAAGAGCCTCCACCTCATAACCCGAATCCTCAAGGATATATTGTATAACATCAAGGATATCCTTATCGTCGTCCACCGCTAAAATCCTTCTCATAATAATTAGTAGTAAAAGTTTCGATAATAACACAGAATAAATATATTATTCCGTAAATATTATCCGTACCTGCATAAAAAGTTAATTAACACAGCAATAAGCAATTACTATACCATGTTTTTTGTCGGTATAGTTAAATTTTATTCACATAGCCAACCTGTTAAGTGCGGGCACACGTTTTAAGTTCAATTTTAACATTTATTTTGTTTATAAGTACCGTTTGTGAGCTATGGCGTTAATGTACGCGTGGTTCACAATTGCATATTAAGTGTAGTAAAGGGTGTTCAGTTTATTAAACTACTGTATAAAAAAGTGAAGTGCTGATTGATATCGTAGATTGACCGATCTGGCAAAGGGATAATGGCAGTGCTGTATGGGTTAGTTTTCCTTTTCCGTGCCGACAAATACGTAACGCGCGCGCGTGCACTTAGCGCAAAAAAGCCTGCGTACCGGAAAAAAATAAGATATCGCTTTCATAAGCCAGCCCCGGTGTATCTGGAAATGAAAAGGAGAACCACATTTAGGACAATTATAATTTTCGGACCGTATTTTTTTTCTTGCCAAAATCGCTTATGCTTTTTACGATCGGCTAAGATAAATAATATTAAATAAGTTTAAAATGTGATTGTTAAAAAGTGCACTGTATGCGTGCAATTATTTCCCGGTCAATCATAAATATATGGCTTGCTATTGCAGTTATAACAATGGAACCTTTTCGCTGGCCGCCAAAATAAAAAGGTTTTTATCCAGAAACTCCGGCGCACGCGTTCCGTAAGTTTTGAATTGCATTTGGGACAAAGGTATGGCCTCCTTTCCCTGCCTGAAGCCGTTGATATTCCTTCCATTGCAGTAATATTTTAAATAGGGGTTTTGTTTGACGGGTGTAAAAGTAACAAGAAAATTACAACCAAAAGTGCGTCGGGTAAAATTTAATGGAAATCTAATCTTGAGCTAATAACATAGGCTCAATCGGTCTTTACAGCCTCAAAGCAGTTGATTAACCTTATCAACCAACTCAGTTAAATCGAAAGGTTTGTTGATAATCGCATCACAGCCATAAGCCATCAGCTCACTATCATTATTTAGGTAGGCCGAATAAATAATTACAGGAACATGCTTAAACCGCGGGTGCGATTTAATCTGCCTGCAAAGCTCGCCGCCATTTGTCCCGGCTACACGATAGTCGAGTATTACAAGGTCCGGGTCGAAAGTTTCGGCCATTGGAATAACATCGGTACCGCGTGCAATACTTTTTACCTCAAAATCTTCATAAGTAAGGGTTTCATGAACTATATCCAGTATATCCTGGTTATCATCCAATACTAAAATGCGCTTTGCCATCAATAGCTAAAAATTAAAAACTAAAATAAAACCGGATGATAAAAATAGAGATCGGAGGGGCTAAATAACGTGATTATAAATATATACTTATTTTTGTATTATTAAATATATATTTTTCTATTGTGTTAAAAATATTACTTAAAATGCTTCTCCCAGGCCCAGTGTCAAACCGTTGTAGCCTTTACTAAAACCATAATCAATAGCAATATTAGTGGCCGAACGCTTGTTGAATTTAACGCGTAAGCCGCCCCCTGCTGCCGGATTAATATATGCAAAACGGCGTGTGTTGAGCTCGCTGGCGCTGTTAAAGTTGGCAAATACCACAAAGCCGAAAAGCCCGTTTGCGGTAATATCACGGCGGTATTCAGCTTCAAAATATATCAGGCTGTTACCTCTGTACCTGTTTTGTTCGATACCGCGTCCCGAACGTTGGTAAGGGTCATTACCGATGCCGGGCAGGTTCAGGTACGGTGTACCGTTGGATATGGTCGTCCAATAATACGTCCAGAACGCAAAAATGCTTTTGTAAACCGAATTGTCGCCAACGGCAATGTATTTTCTAAAGTCGAGATAAACAGACTGTGAATTATTATCGCTGCCGAGAAAGCCTGCGTTATGCCTGTAAATCAGGTTGGCAAATATACCCGGAAAAGGATTAAACAGGTTTTGACGGGTATCATAAACAGCGTTTAGTGTGAGACCTGAAGAAAAAGAGTTACGCCCGTCGGTGCCGTACGGATACCGGGTAAAATCGCTAAGCGTGGTTGTTTGCCCATTTACATTGGTGTTTATATTGAAATAATAATCCATATTATAACCAAAACCAACGTAAAAAAATGGCTTTATGCGTTTCAGTACAGTCTGATAAAACCGGACGTAATCGAAATTGACTAAAATTCGTTCATCTTCGCCGTTTTTACCGCCAAGCCCCCAGGTATTTTGCGGATAAACTAAAAAACGAACATCACCCTGCACGTTGTAGGTATTATCGGGTGTCCAGATGCTGGAGTGAACAGGTAAGCCATACCGGCCCTTTAAATTAAAATAAGGCGCGAATGTAACTGAAGAAAGATATGTCGTTGTCCTGTCGCCCAGGTAGAAACCGGCCGTTGTTGAGGTTACCAGCGCCTTGCTGCCGCCCGGTACTGATGTAGATAAGGGCAATACAGAGAAAAATATCTGCTTCTGACCTGGCTTTTTAGTGCGGGGCTTAAAATGGAATAATTTGCTCCCGATATCGATTAAATCCCGTTGCCCGGTAGTATCCACATCCATGTTTGCCGTGTCGGTAACGGTTTGTGCCAGTAACATAAAAGGTAATAAGCAGCAGAGTATAGTCAGGAGCAATTTGTTCATACACTGATAAAAGGAAAAACTAAGTGTATTTGTTTTAAAGTCAATGTAAATAAACAGTTAAGTGCTATCCCTGGGCCTGGTCAGTCCTTTAAAAAAGTAAGCACAGCTTTGCTGAATTCTTCGTTTTTACTTGCAGTATTGTGGTTTCCGGGGACGTAAGCCAGGCTGGAGCGCGGTAACAATTTGTTCAGCTCTGTTTCTGAGCCGTTCTCTTTATCGGCCGTACCGCGGATAATCAATACCGGTTTGCGTACGGCGGCCAGTTCCTTTTTACTGGTTGACGGCTGCCATTTTTGCTGATAGGCCAATGCCAATACATCAAAAGGCTGCGAATGGATATATTTTACCATATCGTCCACATCGTGTAAAGTGGTATCGCCCATCAAAGCTTTGTAGGCATGTACCCTGCGCGGCCATTCGGGGTTGGTGTAGTCGGCGCCCATGCCACCCATAACCGCTTTATGCAGGCGCTTATCGAGCACCAGCAGGCGTGATAAAATTATCGAGCCGCGCGAGTAACCCACGGCATCATAGTTTTTTAAATTAAGAGCAGTAGCCAGGCCCATAATGTCTTTTGCTTCGGCATCATTATTATAGCCTTCGTCGGTATGCGGCTTGTCTGATTTTCCGTTGCCGCGCTGGTCAAGGATGATTACCTTGTAACCGGCTTTGATAAGGTCGCTATACATTTGCCCGCTTTTCCAGCCCTGCGATGTGCCCGAAAATCCATGAATCAATATCACCGGGTAACCTTCGCCGCTTACCTCGTAATAAATCTTTGTATTATCGAATGAATTATAATACCTGCCTTCGGCAGCACTTTGCGAATAGGTTCGTTCACTAAAAATCAACAGAAAGCAAAAAAAGGCTGCGGTGGCGATGGATTTAATCATTGAATAACTGATTATGATTTTTAAAATTAGCAGATTAGGGTTATTATTGATTGATAACTCCAAAAAAATGTGCGGATTATAGCGTAATTAAATTAATACAACCTAATTATTCATGACCATAGAAGACATCCAAACCCTTTGCAACCGGTTACCGGGAGTTACCGAAGATATCAAGTTGGGCTCGCATTTATGTTTTAACGTTGGCGGCAAAACATTCCTGTTCACTTCACCGGATAGTGTGCCCGTTTCGGCATCCGTTAAAGTACCCGCTGAGGATTTTGAGGAGACAATCTCAAAAGAAGGCTTTTCGCCACAGGAATATGTAGCGCGTTACAAATGGGTTCACATCGATGACATCAACCGGCTAAGCCGGCAGGAATGGGAGTTTTACCTGGAACAATCGTCCGGTTAATTGCTGAAAAATTGCCCGCGAAAACGAGAAAATCATTGGAAATATAGGAACAAGAGACTTCCGAAGTTTCAAAAACTTCGGAAGTCTGGCGGAAGTTTATCCGTGCCTTTCGCTTTTTAACTGATCTCTGGTCTCTAACCTCTGATTAACTCTCACTCACTCATCCTTCATATACCTATCCATCCCCGCCGGTGGCGCCCATTTGCTGTCCGGCTCGAAGTAGTGCCATAGTAATGAAGATATCTTACGGATAAGCACTACGGCTTCGTTATCTTCCGTCCAGCGCTGATCTTTGTTGTGATTGGTGGTGATAGAAAACACGTAGTCGCCGTGCGGGGCGTTAACCATTACAGTTTCGGACTTTGCCTCATCCAGCGCGCCCTGCTTGGATGCAGTTTGGATATATGGCGGTATTTGTGATATAGCCTTATCGTCCCAGAAAATTCGGCCCATATTGCGGTACATACGCTCGCTGGCCGCCGGACTTACCGCTTCCCCGTTTCGTATCATTTTAAATAAACGGCACATTTCAAAGGGCGTGGTAACACCCCAGCCATATTTAGCCCTGATTGCCTCGCGACCCGGCACCCGTGAGTTTACCCGCATCACTTTAAATCCATTGGTTTCCAGCCAGTTGTTAATGTATTCGCCGCCTACCAGCTTTTGCAGCCAAACGCTGGCGGTATTATCGCTCATGGTAATCATCAGCAGTGCAACCTTGCTTACCTCAATGGTATCTTTATCTTTAAACGAGCCGAGTATATCTTCACCTTTATATAAAAGAGAATCGCGGTAAACCAGCTTTTGGTTGTATTGCATATCGCCTTTTTCTATCTTATCCATCAGTCCGCATTGTATACTTACCTTTATCATGCTGGCGGTTGGGAAAAGGGTATCGGCATTGATAGCAGCAGTTCTGCCGGTTTTTAGATTTTGCACGTAAATGCCTGCCTGACCGTTAAAACCTTTTATGGCATCCTGCAACTTTGCGGTTAATTTGGCGTCTGTTTGAGCGAAGGAGGCTGACGCGAAAAATACCAGGAGCAGTAGAAGTTTATGTTTCATAAGACTAATATAGAACTAAGATTTATAAGATTTTTACGATGGCAGGATTTTAACAAAAATGCGCTTTAAAAATCCTTCAATCATGCAAATCCAATAAATCTTAGTTTATTAACGTACATCCGTTGTATCAAAACCGAACGAAATAAAATCAATAAAAATAAATCAAAATGTTAATTATCAGTTATTTAACCATTTGGCATCGTCTTAGCCCAAAATCAATAACTATTAACCGGTGATTAGTTTACTAGGACAAATCCTAATAAACTAATAAACCATTGAACTAATGAACCATGTTAAGAAGCTATTTGAAAACCGCATTCCGGTTCCTGTTAAAAAATAAAACTTTTAGTGCTATCAATATTTTTGGTCTTGCTGCCGGTACCTTGTGCTGCCTGTATATATTATTGTATGTACAGGAGCAATATAGCTACGACAAGCAGCATAAAGATGCCAAAAGCATTTACCGCATAACAACCGACCTGGAGCTTACGGGCGATAAACACCACGGTGGCGCTTCATCGCCGCCGATTTCACCGGCTATTAAAAGCAACTTCCCCGAAGTGCTGGATTACGTCCGCGTGGTGGAAACCGACAAGCTTGGTGCTAAAGAGCATCTGCTGCGCTATAAGGAGCAGTCGTTCTACGAGGAGGGGGCATATTACGTAGACTCCACGTTCTTTAATATTTTCAACTATAATTTTGTTGAAGGGAAGGCATCGCATGCGCTGGATGAACCGTATTCCATCGTTTTATTAAAACCAACGGCTGATAAACTTTTTGGTCACGAACCGGCAGTAGGCAAGCTGATCAACATTAACGATGGCTGGGGCAAGCACGATTTTAAGGTTACCGGCGTTGTTGACGAAAGCCTGGGCAAATCGCACCTGCAGGCTAACATGTTTATTACCATGAAAAGCGGTGATGCCGGCAACGGAATTGACAATAACCACGAGTGGGCGGGCAATAATTTCCTGTTTGCGTATTTAAAGCTGAAGCCCGGCGCTGATGCTAAGGCACTGGAGAAAAAGCTACCTGCCTTTTTACAAAAGAACGCCGGCCAGGAAATGAAAACCCTGGGGATGACCAAGGTGCTGCACCTGCAGCCGGTTACGTCGATACACACTACCGGCGGCTTTGAAATAGAGCTTAGTAAAACTACCGACCCGTCTTTCCTTTTAATCCTGGTGCTGATAGCTGTTTTGATACAGGTTGTGGCTTGCATCAACTTTATGAACCTGTCGACTGCGCGGGCATCCAAACGTGCTAAAGAAGTAGGCGTACGCAAGGTAATAGGCGCTGGAAAATATGATTTGATAAAGCAATTTTTGGGCGAATCGTTCCTGCTGGCTTTTATCGGCGTAATTATAGCACTACCCTTGCTTTGGGTGGCGCTGCCATACCTCAATAATATCACCCATACCAATATCCAATTAACCTTTTTTGCCGATTATCGCCTTTGGCTGATGCTTGGAGGTTTGATTTTGGTTACCGGCCTGGTGGCAGGAAGTTATCCTGCGTTTTACCTGTCAGCTTTTGAAGCTATTAAAGTTATCAAGGGTAATTTTACAAGCAAGATTTCAGCTACGGGCATCCGCCGTGTTTTGGTAGTATTCCAGTTCTCCTTATCTATTGTACTGATTGCGGGTATTATTGTAATTTATAGCCAGCTGAACTTCATCAAATCGAAGGATTTGGGCTTCGACAAAAACCAGAAGCTGGTATTTAATTTTTATACCAACGATGCGCAAAAACAAATGCCTGCGCTGGCTAATGATTTAAAGCAACTGGCCGATGTTAAAGCAGTTACCAGTGCCGATAACTACCTGAGCCAGTTTGTAATGCACGACCATGGCGTTTACCCTGCCGGCGGCAATATGCAAACGGCCATAGACGCGCAAAATATAGCTTGTGACGAGTTTTTTATGAAAGCCAACGGCATTAATTTGATAAGCGGACGCGATTTTATGGTGGGTGATTCGGGAAAAGTGCTCATCAACCAAACGCTGATGAAACGCCTGAACTTAAACGAACGGAGTGCAATAGGGGCAAGGCTTTATTCTAAATACGGCAACAGTCCTGAGATGTTCGTAACAGTTGCGGGAGTAATGAAAGATTTTAATTACAACTCGTTACACAGCGATGTAAGGCCGTTTATGCTGGTTTATGACAAAGATCCGGGGAACTTTAACAGTATGATAGTGTCGACCAGTAGCAAGGATTATAAAACCCTGCTTAGCCAGGTAGGCGGTATCTGGAAAAAGGATTTGCCATTAGTACCTTTTACTTATTCTTTTCTCGACAGCGAAGTGCAAAAGCAGTACGAAACTGAAATTGTTATATCGCAAATTATCAATTCATTTACCCTGGTTGCCATCCTGATTTCATGCCTGGGTTTATTCGGACTTGCTGCATTCAGCGCCGAACAGCGGAGCAAAGAAATAGGTATCCGCAAGGTACTAGGCTCCAGTGTATCAGGTATAGTGGGCCTGCTTTCCAAAGACTTTTTAATACTGGTCGTAGTGGCGTTTATAATAGCAACGCCGTTCACCTGGTTCTTCGCCAGTAAGTGGCTGCAGGGCTTTTCATACCGCATACCGCTAAGCTGGTGGATGTTTGCAGCAGCCGGCGTTTTAGCAATGATAATTGCGTTAATAACCGTAAGCTCACAAGCTATAAAAGCAGCATTAATGAACCCGGTGAAAAGTTTGAAAGCGGAATAAATCCCCACCCAAACCCTCCCCGGTAGGGAGGGCTTAAAACAGCGCGCAGCTAAAGTCTCCCCAACAGGGGGAGATTTAGAGGGGGCTTTTATCCTTGTGAACTATGAACCATTAACTATGAACTAACCCCATGATACGGAACTACATAAAAATCGCCTGGCGCAATATGGTAAAGAACAAAATTTACAGCGCCTTAAACATTGTTGGATTGGCTGCCGGCATGGCCGTTGCCTTGCTGATAGGCCTTTGGGTAAATTACCAATATTCGTACAATAAGTTTTTGCCCGGGGTTGACAGGTTATACCAGGTAAAGCGTAATTTCAACAGCAATGGGGATACGCTTACTTTTAACTCTACATCGTTAAAACTGGCAGATGCGTTGCGCAATGTACCCGGCGTAGAACGCATAGCTGAAACGGATTGGGGATCGAGGCGCGGGCTGGTAGTGGGCGATAAGAAAATTAACTTAACCGGTATACAGGCCGCCGGCGATTTTTTAAAGATGTTTCAATATCCGATGGTTAGCGGAAACAGCAAATCAGCGCTGGCCGATCCATATTCCATCGTGCTGACAGAGTCAACTGCAAAAGCCTTATTCGGCAATACGGACCCTTTAAATAAATTGGTACGCTATGATAATAAGGACAACCTTAAAGTTACCGGCGTTTTAAAAGACCAGCCTGCCAATTCAAGTTTCGACTTTCAGTTTATTGTTCCCTTCAGCTATTCAGAAGGTAAGGAAGACTGGATAAAACAATCGCGGGTGGGCAGTTTCAGCGATAATTCATTCCAGGTATACGCCCAGCTAAAACCCGGCGTAGCTTATGCAGACATCGCCAGGAAAATAAAAAACATAGAAAAGGTTGAAAAGACAAGCTCGAATGCCATGCTATCCAACGTGATCATGCAGCCCATGACCGACTGGCATCTTTACGGCGAGTATAAAAATGGCAAAGCACTTTCCGGCTTTATACAATATGTAAAAATGTTCAGCATTATTGGTGCGCTGGTATTGCTCATAGCCTGTATCAACTTTATCAACCTTTCAACCGCGCGGTCTGAAAAGAGAGCAAGGGAAGTTGGTGTGCGCAAGGCTGTGGGTTCGCAACGAAAAGACCTTATCCTCCAATTTTTAACAGAGTCGATAGTATTCGTGGTTATTTCGTTTGCCCTGTCGCTTGTATTGGTACAGCTGGTATTGCCGGCATTCAATTCACTTACAGGTACCATTGTCAAAATTCCGTTTGGCAGCGCTATTTTTTGGCTGGTTGCAATTACTGGCGTACTGATTACCGGTTTATTGGCTGGAAGCAGGCCCGCATTCTACCTGTCGTCATTCAACCCGGTAAAGGTGCTGAAAGGCAAATTGCAGGCGGGTAAATCAGCGTCGCTATCCCGTAAAATACTGGTGGTTACACAGTTTAGCTGCTCTGTTGCGCTCATTATCAGCACGGTTGTTATCTACAGACAATTACAATACGCAAAAAACCGCCCGACAGGGTATAACCTTAGCCGGTTGATGACATCGAACATGACCGATGAGCTTAGCCATAACTACCAGGCATTCAAGAACGATTTGCTGGCGAGCGGCGTGGTCAGCTCAGTAACCACTGCCTCCAGTACTGCCACCAGTGTTGATTCTCATGGCGACATTGATCACTGGGAGGGCAAGATGCCTGGCGAGACGGTAGAAATGGCGTTCATCTTCGTAAGCGGAGATTATTTTAAAACTCTTGGCATGAAGCTAGAAAAGGGGAGGGATTTTATTCCGAACTCAAAAGCTGACACTTCAAATATTGTACTTAACCAGGCTGCTGTAAAACGTTTGCGCCTAAAAGACCCCATTGGCCAGGTCATCACAAAAAATAATACGAAATTAAAGGTTATAGGTGTTGTGAAAGATGCGCTGATGGCCTCGCCCTATACCGCCGCCGACCCAACGCTTTTTGCTTTAAGCGATGGAGGCTGGTGCATGTTGTATAGCCTGGTACCAAACATAAATCCGCACGCCGCAGTTGCAAAATTAACCCCAATTTTTAATAAATATAACCCTGCTTATCCTTACGAGTATTATTTTGTGGATGACCTGTACAACCGCAAATTCAGCGAGGAAGAGCTGGTTGGTAAACTGGCTGGCGTGTTTGCCGCCCTTGCTATATTTATATCATGCCTCGGCCTGTTCGGGCTGGCAGCCTTTATAGCAGAGCAGCGCACCAAAGAAATCGGCATCCGGAAGGTTTTGGGCGCCACTGTAACCCAGGTGTGGATGATGCTGTCCAAAGATTTTGTAATACTGGTGGTAATCAGTTGTGTCATTGCATCGCCAATTGCGCTTTTCTTCCTGCAAAAATGGCTAATGAAGTATGAATACAGGATAACGGTAGGGCCTGATATATTTATCATATCCGCAGTAGCAGCCGTTGTTATAACGCTGATAACCGTAAGCACGCAGGCCATAAAAGCAGCATTGGAGAATCCGGTGAAGAGCTTGAAGAGCGAATGAGAAAATAGTTTTCAGTTGGAGTAGCAGTTGGCAGTTTTTTATAACCGGCAATAGGGGTAAACAAGAAATTGCTTGTATCATTATAGTACGCCATACAGCTTCGGCAATGAACCATGAACCATTAACGATGAACTAACTATGATAAGAAATTACTTCAAAATCGCTTTGCGGCAGTTAAGTAAACAAAAGTTTTACGCTGCCATAAAAATAGGGGGCTTTGCGCTAAGCATTGCAGCCTGTATACTGATTGGCTTATATATTAAAAACGAAACGAGCTATGATGAATCGTACCCGGATACTAACCGTATCTATCGCCTGGTCGAAGTTTACACGCACGATGGTAAGGTTGAAAAGGGGACTGATTATCCCGCCCCGTTGGGCAAGTCAATAAAAGCCGATTTCCCCGAAATAGAACTCTCTGCCCGCACGATGCCTAACTCTTTATTTTATGGTGCAGGCAGTAACGAGGTACGCAGTGCCGACCAAAGAGAAAATACACACGAAACAGGCTTCACTTACGCCGACCAGGAATTACTCGACATATTAAAAACCCCAATGGTTTACGGCGAACGGAAAACCGCGCTTGCTGAACCCAAAACCATTGTATTATCCAAACGCAAGGCCGAAAAGTATTTTCCTAACCAAAACCCTATAGGCAAAGTACTCTATCTGAATAACGACCTGAAGAATCCCTACCATGTAGGCGGCGTTATGGAAAACCCACCTGCCACATCGCACCTGCAGTACGATTTTTACCTCACCCTTACCGGGGTTGAATTTTATAAAGGCGAGCAAACTAACTGGAATGCCAGCAATTACCCGTCATATCTTTTATTAAGGCCCGGCACCGATCCGCGCGTGCTCGAGAAAAAAATAGGCGACGATGTTATTAAGCGCTATATGCTGCCTGCCCTTTTAAGCATTGGTTATAAAGATGCAGAAAAAGAACTTAAAAAGCTGTCTTTTCAATTACAGCCAATCAGCCAGGTACATCTTTATTCGTATAACATTCAGGATAGCGATGACGGCGTTCAGCATGGCGATATTCGTTTTATCTGGCTGTTTGGTGCTATTGCCGGTTTTATACTTACCATTGCCTGTATCAACTTTGTTAACCTTTCTACGGCCAAGTCAGCTAATCGTGCTAAGGAAGTTGGTTTACGTAAGGTAGTCGGTTCAACACGCGGCAGCCTGATTAATCAATTCCTGGCCGAGAGCACGCTATACAGCATCCTTTCGTTTATTGGCGGTATGATATTGGCATGGGTACTATTGCCATATTTTAACATACTGTCGTCAAAAGAACTCGTAATGCCGATGGCTACTATTTGGTTTGTGCCATTATTGCTGGCTGCTGCTTTGATAGTTGGTTTAATAGCCGGTATTTACCCGGCGTTTTATCTATCGGCATTTAAACCTGCTGCCGTATTGAAAGGTGCGATTGCCAAGGGAAGCAAAAACTCGATTCTGCGCAATGGGCTGGTGGTGTTCCAGTTTACCACGTCTATCGTATTGATCATCGCTACGTTTGTCATCTATAACCAAATGCAGTTTATTCTTAACCGCCAGGTCGGTTTCGACAGGGACCAGGTGCTGATGCTGCAGGGTACCAACACGCTCGGTGACGATGGCGTGCGAAACCTTAAAGAGGATATGCTGAAGCTTTCGTCGGTAAAAAGCGTTTCGATAAGTGACTTCCTGCCTATTAACGGCACCAAACGCAATGGCAATACCCTTTATAACGAGGGGAAGTCGAAGATAGAGACCGGTGCAAACGCACAATTCTGGGTAGTGGATAAAGACTACCTGAAAACGCTTGGTGTAAAGCTAGTTGAGGGAACAAATTTTCTGGCCCCGGGCCAGGGCGACCCTAACTCGGTTATCGTTAACCAAAAAATGGTAAAAACGCTTAATATTAAAAACCCAATTGGCAAAATTATTACCCATGGCGACGATAAGCTGCGCATAATAGGCGTAGTGAAAGATTTTAATTTTGAGTCGATGCGGTCGGAAATCGGGCCGATTTGCTTGTACCAGGGTTTAAGCCCATCGATTGTATCCGTAAAAATTGCTGGTGGCGATATGCAGCATACCATTGCTGAAATATCGGCGCTTTGGAAAAAAGCATCGCCGGCACAGCCTATCCGCTATACATTCCTTGATGAACGGTTTGCAGCCATGTATATTGACGTTACCCGCATGGGCCGCATATTTACCAGCTTTGCCGTATTGGCAATTATTGTTGCCTGCCTTGGCCTGTTTGCTTTAGCCGCCTTTATGGCCGAACAGCGCAGCAAGGAAATCGGCATCCGTAAGGTATTGGGTGCAAGCATAGAGAGCATTACAAGGTTGCTATCGATGGATTTTGTACGATTGGTAGTGTTATCGATAGTAATTGCTTCACCAATTGCCTGGTGGGGCATGAACAAATGGCTGCAGGAATTTACGTCAGACTATCGCGCACCTATAAGCTGGTGGATATTTGCCGGTGCAGGAATTGTGGCTATTTTAATTGCCTTGGTAACGGTTAGCTATCAATCCATTAAAGCGGCCATCGCGAACCCGATAAAAGCATTGAAGACGGAATAGGAGGCTTTTTATTTTTGTCATCCTGAGCGAGAGCGAAGGATCTTTACCGATTGACAGGTATGCGACTAACAGGTCGAACGTCTACCTGTCCTGCGTAAATATCGCTCTTTTAAGATTCTTCGCTCGCGCTCCAGAATGACAAATTTTATTTAATAATCTTTACCACAAAAACAGCGGCAACAGCCACACAGGCGAAATATAATAAGGGTCGTAGTAAGGCTGATAGTAGGGGATAGTTTCTTCAACAATTACTACCTCCTGCTGCGGATAGCCGCCAAAACCGTTGTAGCCATTATTGCCTGAGTTACGGTTTTGTTCCTCTTCCATTAGTTTCATCATCAGGTCGGCACCCTGGCCAATCATATCGGCCATGGCATCCTGCCCAAGCTCTTCAGGCTTAATGGCGGTGGCACAGATGTCTTCAATCTCATCCCATACATTGTCCGACATTAAATCAATCTGCCAGCCAGCCGAAGTCACATCAAACCTGTCCTCATTAATAAACGACATGAAAACAATCTCTGCCGGGTCTATCTTTTTGAAGATGGCGACCGCAATGCGCAGGTCTTCAAAGCGTTCATCGTTGGTATAATTAAACCAATCGTCGTCCGTATCGAAATCATAATAACGGGAAAATGCAAACTCGCCCTTTTCCAAATCGACAAACGAGAATACGTCATATACCTTTAAAAACTCAGTATAGCGTTTCATAAAGGTATCGTAAACATCGCGGCCTTTGGTAGTAACCTGGTAAGCCATTCCGGCTGTGGTTACATAGCCTTTAGACATCAGCTCAATAAATAAAGGCTCCAGCAGGCTATCGTCGCCATTGGCAATCGTATTAAACTGGTGCGTGCCGTTTATCATCTCGTTTAAAAGGATAATGGCCTTGTATGATTTTTTATTATCGGGTGTTAAAAACATGGGGTAAATAATATAAATTAAAAACTCGTCATTGCGAGGCAAGTTGCTTGCAACTTACTTCGAAGAAATCTCCGATGCCCTTGTTGGTGTTATCACCAACAAGTTTGGGTGCACATGAAGGTTACTTTATCCCAAAAGCAGTCTGCATTGTTCTAATGCACAAACATCATCCTTTTGTTGGTGATAACACCAACAAAGGCGGGCTCGCGATGACGTACTGGTGAATTAATTCAACAACTTCACTCTCTTCGCTTTAATAGCTTCCAGCGCATTTGATTGCGTGCCGGCGCCTAAAGCTCTATTAATCTCCTGCTCGGTTGATAACGTTGAATCATCAATTTGTGCATAAGCAGCGGCGCGGAACTCCTGGGCCGAGGCTTTTTGGTCCATGCGGTTAAGCGTAGCCATCAAGCCATCTGTATCCACGCTCGACATAGTTTTGTTGATACGCTCAGATACCTCCGCAGTTTTAGCGCGTGACTGTATCAGCTGCGCGCGGCTTTCAGTTTCTGCAATTTGGTCCCTAATCTGTTTGATTTTAAGGTCCATTACAGCAACAGCGCTTTCTTCTTTTTCTGCCATTTTAGCCCATTGAGTAGCTTCGTTTTCGGCAGTTTGGTGCGCTTCGGCAGCTTTTGCTGCCAGGTCGTTGCCTTTGGCTTCGTCAAGCTGTTTGGCATCGATGCGGTCTAAAAGCTCATTGGTCTTCTTCTCCCACTCATCGGCGGTATTGCGGGCTTTTAACTCGCTGGCACGATGCTGTAATGCGAGGGCCTTAATTTCAGCTTCGCCCTGTATGGCCTGCTGGTAGTTGGAACGTAGCTCGCGAAGAATCTGGTCGGCCATTTTTGCCGGGTCTTCTAATTTGTCAATTGCGGCATTAGCTTCTGCTTTGCCTATACGGAATAACCTATCGAATATGCTCATTTTTTTTAATTTTAGATGTTGTAGATTGTTATGTTTTGTTAATTATTTTATTGTTGATATTATCTTCTTCTCCCAAAGCTACGACTGCTGCCAAAGCCGCTTCTGCCGGAACTTCTGCGACCAAAGCTGCTGCTGCGGCTGGAAGAACTGCCACTGCCAAAACTGCTCGACCTGCGTGTACTGAATGAACGCTGAGATCTCATCGGCCTGCTTAAGCTGCTTCGGCTGCTCATCCTCGACGACATGTATGATGACGTCGTAGGCCTGAATGTGCTGTAAGTATGTACCCTTGAGTAATAGGATGGGTAATACCCGTAATGATACATCGGCATGTAATAAGCGTGCGGACGCATAATATAGCTCAGCAGCAGGAAATCAGTAAACGAAAACGACGAGTGGTAATAATTATTATATCCTACATAGCTCGGGTTTCCCTGGATGTTTAAATCGGCGGTGTTGCTGGTGTTATTCGGATCGATGTTGATACTTGCAACGGTAACTGATTCTGAATTGCTTACATCGTCAATCACTTTCAGTTTGTGGTTATCTCCTTCTTCAACCTTCAGGTAATCGATGTTGCCGTCTTTATCTAAATCGAGATTATTGATTTGATTAGCCGGATTATTGATGGCTTTTTCCAATGTTTCAGGGTCGGTGCTGGTTTTTACAAACTGGGCCAGCTTATTTACATCGAAACCCGCTGTAGTATTATTTTCGATGGTGACATTATTTTGCTCGCGGCGATTTTGGTTGCACGACGAAGCTATTACCGCTAACAAGGTTAGCGCTATGAATATTTTTTTCATGATGTTTTAGTGAGTTGTTTTCTGCCGGCTTTAGCAGCACTGATCGGTTGTTGTTTGTGCCGGGACGCTGTTTGTTGTTTTATTTAACGAGATTTAGATAGAGGGAGGCGGCAGGATGTTACAGAAATTTTTGAAAATATTTTGAGCATCACCGTAGGGGCGTATCGTATACGCCCTCGAAAAGCGATTGGTGAACTGCTATCGGATTTGTATGTAGTTGAGCGCGTATGCGATACGCCCTTACGAGTTTCTCCTGCTGATAATCTCAAATATCTCCTCCGGTGTCTGGTCCGCATCTACAAACGGAACATTCCGCTTCCGGGCTTCGTCTTCAAACCAGGCACCCCAAATTATCTGTCCCTCTTCACCAAAATCCAATGCGGGTGTTTTTCTTAGCGGACTGCGCAGCCGCTCCTTTTGCAATTCGAGAGAAATCTTCAGGAAGTAAACTTTATCGAATAAATCAAAAACATCCATTACGTTGCCCGAACCGCCGAAAATGTAAACCTCATCGTGCCCGTCAAGAAAATCAGCCAGGAACTTTTTATCCCACAAAAAAGAATAATGATTGCTAAAAGCTTCATCTGCCGTTTTTGGAGGAGGGATTTTTTGCCAGCGTTGGTTATACCATGAGGACAGGCCGTCTATATCCTCATCATCAAAAGCATTAATGCCCTTTGCCTGCAACGCATCTGCCAGATAGGATTTACCTGAACCGGAAGGCCCGATAACCAATACTTTCATAATTTTCTGTTTTATACAAAATAAGGATAGTTTTGATTATCAAACTGATTATTATTAACCGAAAATGCAGATACAACCTCTTAAAATCGTCGACTTTGCGCAGCAGATAGCTAATGCGGCAGGCCCTTATTCCAATGTTCCCGTGGCTTTGGTAAATAACCACGTTGTGCGAATGAGTGTGATGACAGAACCTTACTTCTGGCACAGGCACCCAAATTCCGACGAAAGTTTTTTAGTGCTCGAAGGCTCCATATTTATTGATTTGGATGACGGTACGGTCGAGCTGCATCCCGGCCAGCTGTTTACTATACCCCAAAATGTAAACCACCGCACAAGGCCTAACGGTGCCCGTTCGGTAAATATCACATTCGAGCTGGAGAATATGGAGACGGTGCCTGTAGAGATTAGTAAATCAGAGACCAGAGATTAGGATTTAATTATTATAATTGATTTCCATTATACACACCCAATTACCCTGAAATGAAAAAGAGTTTTCTTATTTTATCGCTTGTTGCATTTAGTACCGCTGTTTTAGCGCAGCCGGCTAATACTATAGCGCCTACGCGTACAATTTTTGCTTACGGTGGCGGATTTAGTCCGCAATTTATGCAATACATCATCAAGCTTACCAAAAAGCAAAATCCTAAAATATGCTTCCTGCCGACGGCTACCGGCGATAATGCCAATGTAATACTTGCCTGGTATGCCGCCTGCGAAGACCTGGTTATGCGCCCATATATACAGCGTACCTACGTGGCATCATACACCGAAAAGAAATCGTTCGAAGAAAATCTGCTAAGCATGGACGCAATAGTTGTCGGCGGCGGTAATACGCTTAATATGATGGCGATATGGAAGGCACAGGGAATCGATACCGTACTCAGAAAAGCCTATAACAAAGGCATTATCCTTGCCGGAGGCAGCGCCGGTTCCCTGTGCTGGTTCCAGGGTGGTACTACAGATTCAAGACCAAAAGATCTTTCCATTGTGCAGGGATTGGGTTTTATCCAAACCAGCCATTGCCCGCATTACCACAGCGAACCCTTGCGCAAGCCCTTGTATTTCGAGAATATTTTAAAAGGAAAATTAAACCCCGGTTACGCTATAGACGATAAGGCCGGGATAGTTTTTGAGAATGAAAAATACATCCGCTCCGTAGCTACGGATGATAAGAACAATACGTACTATGTGTCTATATTAGATGGCAAGGTGGATGAAAAGTTATTGCCGGTAGGGGAGATTTTGAAGTAACCATTAAACTTCCGAAGTTTTTAAAACTTCGGAAGTTTTTTGCAGAGTGCTAGAATCCATCCGTCAAAATCCTTAAAACCCGCTAAACGACGAAGTCCTCTTGAACGCCGCTAAAAACGGACAAAAAGTGAAAAATCCCGGTTATCTTTGCGCAACTATGAAATACCTGCGCTGGCTGTTATTACCTTTTTCGTTACTCTACGGGCTGGTGGTTATCATCCGCAACTTTTTTTATGACGCAGGTCTTTTTAAAAGTCAAAAGTTTATCAAACCCATCATATCTGTGGGCAATCTTGAAGTTGGCGGGGCTGGAAAGAGCCCGATGACGGAATACCTTATCCGTTTACTAAAGAGCGAACATAAATTAGCCACATTAAGCAGGGGATATGGGAGGAAAACCAAAGGCTTTTTAGAAGCGGAGAACCAAGAACCAGGAGTCAAGAGTCAAGACGAAAAGACAGGCTTAGAACTTTCGACTCAAGACTTAAGACTCTCTGAAAGAATCGGCGATGAACCCGCGCAGTTCAAACAAAAATTCCGGGATATTACGGTTGCCGTATGTGAGGATAGGGTATATGGTATCAATCAATTATTACCCAATCACGATTTAATATTAATGGATGATGCCTACCAGCATCGCGCCGTTGAGCCGGGTTTGAGTTTATTATTGTTTGATTATAACCATATAAAAGAACCTCATTTTCTACTACCGGCGGGAAATTTTAGGGAGCCCTTTAGCGGTAGGTGGCGTGCGCAGGTAATCATTGTTACCAAATGCCCTACATCTATTTTACATGAGGAGCAGGTGGAACTGGCGCATAAAATTGCTCCGTTGCCGTACCAGTCGCTGTTTTTTAGTTCGATAGCTTACCAGCCGCTGCAGGATTTGGATGGCAACAGTGTCGCGGTAACTATTGATAAGGATACGACTGTGTTTTTACTGACAGGCATCGCCAATCCAAAACCGTTGCTTCAATATCTTGAAGCGCAAACTCTACATATTATCCGTCACGATTATCCCGACCATCACCCGTTTACCTTAAAAAATATCGCTAAACTTGCCGAAGAATTTGAGGCTTGCCCCGCGCAAAAAAAAATAATCATCACAACAGAAAAGGATGCACAGCGTTTAGAAGAATCCTGGCTGACCGGGCCAGGGCAAAACAAATCGCCGCTTCCCGTTTTTGTGATACCGATAAGCGTGGAATTTTTAAATAATACGGGAGCCAGCTTTGATAAAATTATAACCGACTATGTTAGAGAGCATACAACGAACCACAGCGTACATTAAAAGCCGAATCGGCGATTTTGAGCCGGAGGTTGGCATTATATTAGGTACCGGCCTCGGCGCACTTGTCAACGAAATTGAGATTGAAAAGCAGTTGATGTATTCCAACATTCCCGACTTCCCAATCTCCACGCTGGAGTTTCATTCCGGCAAATTGATTTTCGGTAAGCTGAATGGAGTAAATGTAGTGGCTATGCAGGGCCGTTTGCATTATTATGAGGGCTACAATATGCAGCAAATTACCTTCCCGGTAAGGGTGATGAAGGCGCTGGGAATTAAAACGCTGTTCGTTTCGAACGCGAGCGGTTCATTAAATCCTGCAATAAAAAAAGGTGACCTGATGGTGATCGAAGACCACATTAACCTGCAACCGCAAAACCCGCTTACCGGCCGCAATGAAGAGGAGCTTGGTCCGCGTTTTCCGGATATGAGCGAACCTTATAAAAAGGAACTGATAGATAAAGCGCTGGATATTGCCAAAGCAAACAATATTACCTGCCATAAAGGAGTTTATGTTGCGGTTACAGGCCCTAACCTCGAAACCAGGGCGGAATACCGCTACCTGCGTATAATAGGAGGGGACGCCGTTGGGATGAGCACTGTGCCCGAAATAATTGTAGCCCGGCATTCCGGATTAACCGTATTTGCCGTCTCGGTAATTACCGATGAAGGTTTTACAGAGGTGTTAAAACCTGTGTCGCTGGAAGAAATATTGGCCGTTGCCCATGAAGCAGAGCCGAAAATGACATTGATACTTAAAGAACTGATAGCCGGTTGTTAATGCCTTATAAAGTTTTTAAATACATACTGCTGTTGTTTATCTGTGCCGGTGCGCAGGCAACTTTTGCGCAGATTCAGCGTGGTAATAATAACTATCCGGGCTCGCAGCAGCGTATCAACCTGCGCGACACCGGCACAACTACAAAGAATCTTACCAACGACCAGCAGCTCGATTCGCTTCGAAAAAGGCAAGACAGGAAGAAGGACAGCGTTGTATTTAACGCCAAATTTATCCGGGTAACCAGTGAGCGGTTTTTAAGGGACAGTACCGTATTATTTCCGTTGGATACCGGGCTGTATAATTATGAAAACTATAGTCCGCTTTTACAACCGCGCACACCTAAAATAAGCCTGGGCAATACCGGTCTGCCGGCACGGCCCCTGCTGTTTGAACCGACCCGCACCATTGGTTTTGAAACTGGTCTGCATGAGCTTGACCCTTATATGCTCAGGCCTGAAAATATAAATTATTACCGCGCCCGTGTGGCTATGACTAATCTTTATCTTGTTGGTTATACCGGCGTTAAAGAGCAATTATTTAAGATAACGCATACGCAAAACGTTAACCCTCGGTTAAATGTAGGCTTTAACCTTAATTTTATCGGCTCGCGGGGATATTATGCGTATAACGGTGTGCTGGCACAAAATGTAAGCGATGTTAATGCCGCTGTTTATAGCTGGTATGAATCAAAAAGCAAGCGATACAACCTGCTTACCAATTTTATTTATAACAATATAAAAGCGCCGATAACAGGCTCTATATTAAATGATTCGGTATTTTCTACGGGCTCTGTCGGCAAAGCCGGCGAGCCGGTCCGCATGCCTTCTGCCTATGATGGCTGGAAAGGCGGCACGTTTTACCTGAAGCAGTTTTATTACATCGGCCATATAGATAGTACCAGCAACGGGAAAAGCAAAGCAACCATATTACCCACACAGCGTGTTGCAGTTACATTAAAATATGATGCTACCAAGTATGAATTCAGGCAAAACGGAATTGATACCTATAACATATTCCCGGATTACTATTACAGCTATAACCGCTCACACGATTCATTAATGTTCAGGCATTTGCAGACTGATTTTTCCTACAGCTTTTATCTTCGCAGCAAGTCGGAAAAGGCGGTAAAGAATGAATTAAAGCTGGACGTAGGGCTTACGCAGGATGTTTACAGCTACGGCCAGTTTGTAAGCGATACGGTGCTGGATGTTTATGGCAGCAAGATAGTACGCCCTGTAAAAGTGCAGGGTAACCTGTTCCAGGATTTAACGGTAAAAGGCAAGTTGAGCTATAAGCTGAGCAAATACGCATTGCTGGAGGGCGACGTACAGCAAATAGTACAGGGCCGCGATTTCGGCGATTTTTTATATGACGCCAAACTAACGCTGGCAGGTAATAACAAAACGGGTAAAATAATTTTGGAGGGCTATTCGCAAAGTGCCACGCCACCGCTCATATATACCAGTTGGAATACTAATCACTTTATTTTCCGTAACGAGTTTAGTAAACAGAAAACCAATAGTATATCATTTAACTATATAAACGCGCCGTTAAAGTTTGATTTAAAAGCCGAATACTTTTTAATATCCGACTACCTGTATTTTACCGCGCAGGAAAATGGTATCGATGCGCACCCGGCGCAGCTTAACAGCCCGATAAACCTGATAAAGATAAGTGTAGGCAAAAGTATAGCCTGGCGCCGCTGGCATTTTGACGATTATTTAGTTTTCCAGAAAACAGATTTCCAGAACACGCTGCGCACGCCGCAGTTTTATAACTACGCCAGTCTTTATTACAAGGCATTAATGTTCAATGTGTTATACTCAAATATTGGTATCGACGTGAGGTACAATACTTCATATACAGCGCCGTCGTATGCACCCGGACTGGGGCAGTTCTATAATGGCGCCAACGTAACGTTTTCTTCGTATCCCGTGGCAACGCTATTCCTGAAAGCCACGTTGCAGCGTACGAATTTCTTTGTGATGTATGATTACGCGAACCAGGGGTTATTCAGCAAAGGCTATTACACTGTAAACCGTTACCCGCAGCAGGATGCCATGATAAAAATTGGGGTATCGTGGACGTTTTATAATTAGCAGCCGCCCCCCAGCCCCCTAAAGGGGGAGCAAAATGGCAGGTTCGTCCTTTTAGTCAGGACATTCGTTCCCCCTTTAGGGGGTTAGGGGGCCGCGCTTAGGTCTTCTGCTTCTTTTTCTTAGCAGCCGGGAAAAGCACGTTATTTAGGATAAGCCTGTACCCGGGTGAATTAGGATGCAGCTTTAAATCGGTTGGCGGGTCGCCTACTATGTGCTGGTAATCTTCGGGGTCGTGGCCGCCATAGAAGGTCCATTGGCCCTTGCCGTATTCGCCGTGTATGTAGCGTGCCTCATTATTGCTTTTCATTTCGCCCATAATAGTTACGTTGGGCTTAAGCAGCGACTTATTAAAGGCGGTTGTAAGACCCATAAACCCTTTAATAACCTTGTCATGATTTTGAGTGAGCATGCTGGGAACCACATCCCATTTAGCCGAAAAATCAAACAAAGTAAAAAAGTCGCGGGTGCGTTCTACCTGGCGCGTGGCCGTTACATCTACATTGCTGAACTGGTGCGACATAGGGTTCATATCCAGCGAAAAATTCTGAAAGGCAAATGTCTGGCTGAAATCCAGCTTGGATTGCGCGGCAGGGTCGGCGCCATCACCATCAAACATCTGCTCACATATATCAGTATTGGCCGACGCCAGCGCTATGTCGAATGTATCCGTGCCGGAGCACATGGCGAAAAGAAAGCCGCCACCGGCGCAAAAATCGCGGATATGTTCGGCTACGGCCAGCTTCATCTTTGATACCTTTTTAAAGCCAAGCTTATGAGCTGTCGCTTCCTGTATGCGTATGTCGTCGTTATACCATTGCTCGTAGCGGAAAGCGCCGTAAAATTTGCTGTACTGCCCTGTAAAATCTTCGTGATGCAGGTGCAGCCAATCGTATTTAGGCAGGTCTCCACGAATTACTTCTTCGTCATATACCACATCATAAGGTATTTCCGCGTATTTTAAAACCAGGGTAACGGCATC
>JAZJZL010000067.1:34466-50584 GCA_040389845.1 Bacteroidota bacterium | reverse complement strand
TTGGGAGAATATACTGCCATTTTTGGCGCCTTCTCCAGCTTTACTACGTCCATATTGACCGACGGGTCGCTTACCTCGGCAAGTATTTGGTTAACTTTTGCGTCGGCAACAACCTCGTAGCTTACGCCGCGAATCTTACACTCATCCTCTACCTTTTTATCATATTTCAGCAAAAAGCTGCCGCCGCGATAGTTGAGCAGCCAGTCGATCTCCTCGCCGTTCTTTAGTGTCCAGAAAGCAATGCCGTATGATTTCAGGTGATCCTTTTGCTCTTCATCCATAGGAATTAATATGGAAGCAGCCCTGGTGAGGATAGGCGAAAGCACAAAGCACAAAGCTAAAAGCAGGAATTTTGGTGAACGGCTAAAGGTAGAAAAGCAAAAGGTGAAAGCTGAAAGGCTGAAGGTAAAAGGTCTTGTCTGTTTACGCATCTTATTAAACACTTTTCTGTATTGATTATCAAATGTAACGAATAAAGCTAAAATGTATTACTATGTTGTTTTGAATTAACCAATTCATTTATTCTTGTTTAATTAATAATAACTGTAGATTGTCAAACCTTATCAATCATATGGAAATACATCAATTTCAAAATTTACTTTACCAAGTTAATGCTATAACCGATAGGTATAAAAAAGTTGTCGAGTTGACGGGGGAGAACTTCAATATTTTTCGCATACTTAAGGTTGAATCTTCTGAAGTTAAAACGCATTCGGCTTTTATCTCCGAGTTATTGAAGCCATATGGAAGTCACGGGCAAAAGGACACATTTTTAAAGTTGTTTGTGGAAGTTTTTTGTTTTAAAGGAAATTTAATTGACACTCGTTCATGCAAGGTAAAAGTTGAAGAGTTCATAGGCATGATAAGTGAAGATAAAACAGAAGGGGGGAGGATAGATATAACAATCACCGACAAAAACTTTAACAAAATTATTATTGAGAATAAGATTTACGCTGACGATCAAAGCCGCCAACTTGAACGTTATAACAAACATTCCCAAAATGCAGATCTCATTTACCTAACCTTATTTGGTAAGCAACCGGGAGAACACAGTAAAGGGGTATTAAAGGAAAAGATTCATTTTAAATGTTATTCCTATGAGCGTGATATTTTAAATTGGTTAGAATTATGCCGGAAAGAAGCGGCCATTTATCCTATCGTTAGAGAAGGGATAACTCATTATATAAACTTAATCAAATATTTGACAAACCAAACATTGAATAAAAACATGCAAGACGAATTAAGTGATTTGTTAAAATCTAATTTAGAAGCGTCATTTGCTATTTATGATAATTTAGATAGAGCTTGCGATAAGATTTCAGATGATTTTGGAAAAAAAATCGAAGCTAAATTTGAAAGCATGAATTTGAAATGTAAGTATGGCATATCTTTTAAAGATCGGTATAATGGTATTTGGATATGGAAGCCTGAATGGAAATATTTTAACATCGGTTTTCAATTTCAAAGTTTCGATAACGAATTACGTTACGGAATCGTTGCCAAAAAAAATCCTGGCAGTTTCACGATTCCTGCAGAAATAAGAAACAAAATAGCATTAATGGCTAATAATACACCTAAGTTAAATCCATGGTGGGCTTGGTATCGACAAATGGAAGAACCATATTCGAATTGGGGTAAATTTGAAGCGTGGAAGGCAATTTTAGACGGCAGTATGGAGAGGAAAATAGTTGTGAATGCAGAATATTTGCTAACGCTTTTTGATAACCTGGAATTGTGATTCGATTGATTTGGAATTCATTCTTAGTATCTCACTTCAAAAAACCTTTTACCTTTCCACCTTTCGCCCAAATTATTACCTTTGCCATCTATTTCAAAATAAAATGAGCAAAGCAATAATCAAAACCGAAAAAGGCGACATGACCGTTGAGTTCTACGATAAGGATGCACCGAATACAGTGGCAAACTTCCTTGGACTGGCAAAGTCGGGCTTTTATGACAACGTAACGTTTCATAGGGTTATCCCTAATTTCGTAATACAGGGCGGCGACCCGACCGGTACAGGTGCAGGCGGCTCGGGCAAACGTATAGACTGTGAGCTTACAGGTGATAATCAATACCACGACCGCGGCGTTTTATCGATGGCTCATGCAGGCCGCAATACCGGCAGCTCGCAGTTTTTTATATGCCACAGCCGCGATAATACGGCACACTTAGACCGCAACCACACCGTATTTGGTAAAGTAGTTGAAAACGTTGACGTGGTTGACGCCATTCGCCAGGGCGATAAAATTTTAGGTATCGACGTTATCGAGGACTAGTTGAAGTGGTTGTATTTGTTGTAGAAGTTGTAGTTGTTTAGCTGCATGCCTTTTACAACTACTACAACCTTTACAACTACTACAACATATTTACAACTAAAAAATGAATTTACAGGGAATTGTAGCCGTATCAGGCAAGCCGGGATTATGGAGAGCGTTGGCTCAAAATAAAACAGGTTATATTTTAGAGAGTTTAGACGCGCAAAAAAACAAGCTGGTTGCCAACTTATCCACCGCTAAGCTGGCGGCATTGCATGAGATAACCATATTTGGTTTGGACGACGATATTAAGCTAAAAGACGTTTTCGAGCGGATGAAAGGCGCCGCTGCCATCCCGGACGCAAAAGCTGACGGCAAAGCTCTCCGTACTTTCTTCAGAGAAGTAGCACCCGATCATGATGAAGAAAAGGTTTATGCTTCGGATATGAAGAAAATCATCAGCTGGTTTAACGTTTTAAAGGAATACCCACTGTTTAACGAACCGGACCCTGCTGAAGCGGCTACCGAAACTGCACCAGCAGAAGAGGCAAAGCCAGTTGAAGAAGCTGCGGTAGCCGAAGAAGCTGCACCCGCAAAACCAAAAGCTAAAAAGGCCGCTGCAAAAAAAGCGTAAGGATTTATTTGTAGAGACACAATACTTTGTGTCTCTGAACGAAGCCGGGGGATAATCTCCGGCTTTTTTCTTTACCGGGATTTAAACAGATATTGGGTTAACAGGATTGTGACCAAGCTTTAAAACTCATACATCTTGAAATCATCTAATCCTACGAATCTTAATCACAATTAACCTGCTTACACTCTTCTTCTTCAACCTCCGGTTCAAAGGTTGCATGGTTAATGCTCATGTGCTGCAGCCTGTGGCGCAAATCCTTCTTCATGGTGTTGAAGGTTGGCAATAATTCTGCTTTGATAACCAAATGGGCCGTAAGAGCGTTTTCTGTAGTACTTAAGGCCCAAACGTGCATGTGGTGCACATCTGTAACGCCCTGGCATTTCATCAGCTCCAGCTTGATTTTTTCCAGGTCCATTTCCTTGGGCACGCCATCCATTTCAAGGCGCAGGCTGTCTTTAAGCAGACTCCAGGTTCCCCGCAGAATTACGATGGCTATAATCAGCGATACAACGCTGTCAATCCAATAAAGCCTGGTAAAATAAATGATGACACCTGACACAACCACTCCGAACGAAACAATAGCATCGATAGCCATGTGCAGGTACGCGCCTTTAACATTCAAGTCAGTATCCTTATCCTTTACAAAAAGATAAGCGGTGAAGGCGTTAATAGCTATGCCGATAAACGCTACCCAGGCCATCGTTCCACCCTCTACTACTTCGGGGCTGATGAAACGCATGATAGCCTCATAGATGATAAAACCTACAGCGACAAACAGAATCACCGCATTAAAGAACGATACGATGATGGTTGAACGCTTGTACCCGTATGTGTATTGGCTATTTGAGCTAACTTTCGATAGCTTAAACGCCAGCAATGCCAGCGCAAGACTGGCGACATCGCTCAAATTATGGCCCGCATCGGTAAGCAGCGACAGCGAATGAGTAAACAACCCCGCAACTACTTCGATGATGACAAATGCTGAATTTAATATGATGCCCCAAATAAAGGCGGCGTTAAGGTGATCAAGCTTCGGGGCGTGATCATGATGATGATGGTGACCTGAATGATCGTGACCTGCTGACATGCAGCAAATTTAATCAAAAGTCCGGAAAGTCAGTAAAGTCCGGGAGTCCGAAAGAAAATAAATGCAAGATCGTAGACGCGATGCTTCGCGTCTACCGCACGCCAGGGATGAATCTCTAAAAGAATATCAAATACAAAATCCCCAACATCAGCAAATACTTAACCGCATAATACAAATTACGATTGTATGCCTTTATGCGTTTGCCTAATAACCTGATGGAATATACGTAACGGAAAGCCTTGTTGATGTTCCCGGTTTTATCTTCGCCCATATTGGGAGATACGGCTGCAGCCATAATAAACCAGCCGAAAAATGCATTCCAGCCACGTGCAAACCAGGTTTTTACCGGGCGCTGTACATCGCAGAAAAGAATGATACGATCGATATCGGTTTTATTTTCGGCGTAATGGATATAGGTTTCATCAAACAACACGTGCTCGCCATCCTGCCAGGCATAGCTTTGCCCATCCACAACAATGTGGCATTGTTCGGAGTTCGGCGTAATTAAACCTAAGTGATACCGTAATGAACCGGCATAGGGGTCGCGGTGCATCAGTAGCTCACTTCCGGCGGGTAAAACGGCAAACATGGCGGCTTTAATCTCAGGTATTCCTTTTATCAGTTCGATTGTTTGCGGGCAGTATTTTTTAGCTGAAGAGTGAAAGTCATCGTACCATTTTAAATAGAAACGTTTCCAGCCCCTACGGAAAAAGGAGTTGAAACCCATGTCGTTATATTTATCCGAGCCTTTTATCAGCTCTTCGCGCTCCAGCTGCAATGCCTCATCACGAATGGTTTGCCAGTTTTCTTTCAGCAAATTCAGCTGCGGGAAATTGTCGGCATTGATATAAGGCTTATTCTCCACACCCGAGAAGGCGTACATCGGCATATTTATCGGCGCCATAAAAGTGGAGTGGTCGGTCAGTTGCCTGAAAAATTTAAACCTCACCTTACCACGATAATGGACGATTATGGTAGATATGATTAATATGTAAAAAAGGATGAACTTAAAGGATATCAGCTCAAGGAGTATGTTGTGTATCTGTAACGACATCTTGCAAAGTTAGGGGGCTATGTTACACTAAGTGCAAAATTACGCTAAATTCCCACATTTTTACAGTTGATTGACTCTTTTTGAAGATAAGTCAGGCGATAATACATTCAATCATGCCCCGCCCCCGTAAGGGGCAAATATCGGTAGCAAACCCAAACAAACGTTTTTCGCTCCGTAGGTGCGTAACCCGACATGCCGCGTTACGCACCTACGGAGCGCTGGCTTCGCTTAATTGTTTTCTACCAATATTTTGCTCCTAACGGAGCAATGAAGAACCAGGTCTGTTAAATAACCGATATTATTCAGGAATGATGGTAGGGCTCGCCCTTTATAATGGTGAATGCCCGGTAGAGCTGCTCGATAAAAAATAACCGCACCATTTGGTGTGAAAACGTCATTGCCGATAGCGAAAGCTTATCGTTAGCGCGTGCATACACGGTGCTATCGAACCCATAGGGACCGCCAACTACAAACACCATATTAGGGACTGACGCAATAGCTTTTTTGTCGACATAAGCTGCAAATTTTTCCGAAGTAAGCTCCATTCCCTTCTCATCAAGCAGGATTACATAATCCTGCGGTGTTATTTTTTTAAGGATAAGCTCGGCTTCTTTACTCTTTTGCTGCTCCTGGGTTAAGGCTTTGGTGTTTTTAAGCTCATCCAGGTCAATAATCGACAGTTTTGTATAGTGCTTTAGCCGTTTTACATACTTCTCAATGCCGTCTTTTAAATAAGCGTCCTCTGTTTTGCCGACGGTAAGGAAAGTGATTTTCATTAGTAATTGTAGTGGTTGTAAGTGTTGTAGTAGTTTTAGTAGTTGTGGTGCAATCGTAATGTTTGGCAAAGGTAATTAGTTTATACCGGGCTACAGGCTGAAAAATTGTATTATTGCCGCCAACTTGTAACGCTTATAACTTTTACAACGTCTACAACTATTACAACTACCATGGACATACTCACCGATTACCGGCAACGGGCTGATTTTGCGCAACAAGAGGCAGATAAATATAAAGACCTGGCGAATACTTATTCCCTTTACCGGCTGTTGGTTTTCGGGCTGTTTATTTTTGTTGTGTGCGTGGCCATCAGCATAGATGAAACATCCCCGATAGCTGTTGCGGTGGTTATCCTTATCGCTGCCTTTAACCTGCTCATCAATAAACAAAATAAATACGAAACGCTTAAAAACTATTTCCTCGACCTGCACACCGTCACCCAAAATGAAATAGCCTCGATAGAAAATTATAAGAATATCTATGACAACGGGGCCGCCTTTAGTGATGATAAGCACTTTTACACGGCCGACCTGGATATATTCGGCAATAGCTCCCTGTATCAGCTCACAAACCGTGCTGCTACTTTCCCGGGTATGGTTAAGCTGGCCGGCTGGCTTGTTAAGCCGGCTGCAAAACCGGTGATATTGGAGCGTCAGCAGGCCGTAGCAGAAATTGCCGGTAAAAACGACTGGAAGCTTGATATCCAGGCGCACCTGCTATTCTCGCTAAAGCAAAATCGCGAGCAAATACAGGAGCTGGTTGAATATTTAAAAGTACCGATAGAAATCAAGGGTGAAAAAGCCCTGGCTATTTATAGCAAAATTTCGCCTTACCTGGTACTGGCGTTAATTGTCGGCAGTATATTTTATCTGCCATTGCGCTATGTTACGCCCATTGTAGTATTGGCTAATATTCGCCTGGTTATGGCAAAAGCCAAAGTGGTTCAAAAAGCCGACCTTATTGCCGGCAAGATTGGTACTACGCTTCACCACTTTGTACTGGCCTTTAAAAGCATTGAAAACGAGGACTGGCAATCGCCCTATCTAAAAAATCTATCGCAACAAATAAAAAACGAAAACGGCGAAAGTATATCCGGTAAAATTGAGGAGTTGGCGCAGTTGATAAATAAACTGAATTATCGCCTCAATATGGTGATGATGTTTATACTGAACGCGTTATTTATTTGGGATATCCGCCAGCTGATAGCCATTGAAAACTGGAAGCGGAATAATCTGTTGCACATAGAAGTCGCCTTTGATGTGGTAGCAGAGTTTGAAGCCGTGATGAGCCTGGCAAGTCTGAAAGTAAACTACCCCGATTGGAGCTTCCCGGAAATTATCGATGGTGAAAGCTATACGCTGTCTGCTAAAAATCTTGCACATCCGCTTATCAGCGCTGACAAACGCATCCCTAACGATTATGATCTGAACGATACCTTTAAAATAGATATTATCACCGGCTCCAATATGGCCGGCAAAAGTACCTTTTTACGCACTATTGGTATAAACACAGTGCTGGCCCTTTGCGGTGCACCGGTGTGTGCCGACAAGATGCAAGTGTCGGTTATTACCATCATTACTTACATGCGTATTAAGGATTCGCTTAATGAAAGCACGTCGACATTTAAAGCAGAGCTTGACAGGCTGCAAATGCTGTTAAAGGCTGTTGAAACGGAGCCTAAAGTTTTCTTTTTGATAGATGAAATGCTGCGCGGCACCAACTCTGTAGATAAATATCGTGGCTCAAAAGCGGTAATCGAGCAACTTATACGCAAAAAAGGTGTAGGAATGGTTGCCACCCATGATTTACAAATAGCCGAGCTGGAAAAAGACCACCCGGATTATGTGCGCAATTTCTATTTCGACATACAGGTTATAGCAGGGGAGATGATTTTTGATTATAAAATTAAGGATGGCGAGTGCAAAACCTTTAATGCATCACTTTTGCTCAAGCAGATTGGGATTGAGGTAGGGGAGGATTGATGTGCGGATAAGTGAGTTAATCATTAATAATATCAAATTAGTAACATTACTGTTACATCTGTTTGATTTATGACGGTTCAGTTGTAAAAAACTAATTTAGTAGTTAAGTAAAATTAACCCTTATCAGTATGAAAAATTCAATCTTATCAAACAAACTAAGCAGGGATGAAATGAAAGCAATATTTGGAGGGAACACTCCTTTGGATTGCGGACAGAAGTGTCAGGAAACTGCGGCATCCCAATGCGCACCTTTCAACAACATTCCCGGCGATCTTGGGCATTCGGGCTATAATAATTGTTATTATAGTGTACTGGAAAGTTGTGTTTTGGGTTGTGTTGGTCTACCCGGATTTTAATCTAAAAAAGGCAAAAAGCGTATCGCTTTTTGCCTTTTTTATTAGGATATTTTATTCTTTGATTTTTTCTTAGTTATCTTCCACCGCCGCCCATGCCGCCACCGCCCTGGTCGCCTTGTTTTAAGTCGTCGTTATTAACGCCTTTCTTCTTCTCGTTAGGGTTGCTGAAGGTTAGCTTACCAAAGCTGTAGCTAAACGTTACGCCGTATGAACGGAACGGCAACTGGAAGTTGCTGTATTGCTTGTAACCAGGGCTGTTTAAGTTTGTAGTAAAGCTTTTATTCTCGTGGAAAGGCTCGATAACGTTAACCCCGATAGCCAATCTTTTTTGCATCAGCTGTTTTTTTGCGCCAAAGCCTAATATGCTGAAATTTGACGTGGTTCCCTGTAATGTCCGGCGGGCCGAGCTACCGAATGTGAATCCCTCAATAACATAATCTTTTGGCAAGCTAAGCGTTGCCCTGGCAAAGCCACTGTACTGTACATAAGTACCGTTTTGTGATTTATCGCTACTAAATAAGCCGGTAGGGTCTGGTTTATAGGTATAAGCGTTTAAGCTCATGATAATAGTAAGCGCTTTAAACGGATTGATAGTGCCGAAAATACTGCCGCCGAGCGAATTGTTAGAACCAATGTTCTGAAACCGTTGTAACGATATGGTCGTCGAATCAGGGCCATAAGGCTTGTAAGGGCCGGCTATACCTTCAATAAGTCCTGCAGTGTGCCTGTAATAAGCGGATATATTTAAAATAGAAGTGCCAATAAATGAATTGTAGCCCAATTCAACGGTTTGCGTAACTTCAGGGTTCAACTGTGGGTTACCAACAGACCATGCCTGTGAATTGCTTTTATTAACAAACGGATTTAAATATTGCAGGCTTGGGCGTGTTATACGTTTACTATAAGATAATTTAATAGTCTGAGTAGCAGTAATTTGTTTTTGCACCGTTAAGCTTGGCACTACGGTCAAATAGCTTTGGTCAAAAGGCAGCACCTCTTGCGTCGTAGATTCCGGGTCGCCATGGATACTGGTGTTTTCCAGCCTTAAGCCGGCCAATACCGCCCATTTTTTTGGTAAAGTAATGGTGAATACCGAATAGCCTGCAACAACATTTTGATTGTAATTGTAAAGGTTTGACAGCTGATTATTGAAAACAAAGTCGCTGCTGCCCGGATCATAAGTATAGTAATCTGATGTACTGTTTATTCTCCTGAATATGCTCTTACCGCCCGCTTCCAGCTTTAATACCTTATTTATTGGCAAAGTGTAATCAGCCTGCAGGGTGTACTCGTTGTTAAGCCCCGCAATGTTATTCTTAACATTTTGATTTATAACTTCAGGCGTGTAAACGTTAGCGTAGTTGGTTGTACCTGTGCCATGGCTCCATTGGGTTGACAAGTCTAACTCTTCGCCTTCTTTTTTGAATTTGTGGGTGTAGTCAAAATTCCAGTCGAAATTGCTAAACTCATTGTGTTGCTGTGAGTTAACATCGTACGTGTAAGGTGCAAGCACACCTTTAATAAATTGCGTGCCGCTGGTATGCGAAAGACTGTTGGTATTAAAGTTAAAATCAAGCAGCTTAAACGAAGAATTGATGCTGTTAAAAGCATTAAACTCATAATTGGCGCTTATGGAGCTGTTGCTGGCATGCCGTGTAACCCTGCTGGTTCCATGGGTTGCCGAATTAGTTTCACCAAGCTCCAGGGCTTGGTCAAAGGTTGAAGTTTGTGGCCATGTTAAGTTACCGCCGAGGTTAGCATTCAGACTGAAGCGGTTTTTATTGTAGCCAAGATTAAAGTTACCGTTGTTTTGGCGCGTACCTACAGCCGCGCTAACCTGTCCGCTTATACCCGAAACATTCTTCGATTTGGTGATGATATTGATAATACCTGCAGAACCTTCCGCATCATACTTTGCAGACGGCGAAGTGATAACCTCGATGCTTTTGATTTGCGAAGCAGGAATGGCTTTCAACACATCCGAAAGACTGGTTGATGTAGCGCCTGATGGCTTGCCGTTTATCAATACGCGAACATTTGCGTCGCCGCGTACTGATACGTTGCCGTTAATATCGACGGTTACCAGCGGAACTTTACCTAGTAAATCGGTAGCGTTGCCGCCTGCGGAAGCAACATCTTTTTCTGCATTATAAACAATCTTATCGATTTTGTTTTCGATAAGCGCGGCCTGGCCGGTTACCTGTACCTCTTTTAACACTTTAGCACTTGGCGTGAATGCGACGGTTCCCAGGTTATTGTCTGGCTTTGCAGCTGTAGTGGTTACCGGGTCGATAACTTTGTCGGGATAGCCGATAAAAGTAAATGTCACTTTGTACGAGCCCGGCTTAATGTTGTCAAGCTTAAAGTTGCCTTTTTCATCGGTAATCACACCGGTAATAGGCGCTTTGCCACCGCTGCGGTAGAGACTTACAGACGCGTAATCAACCGGCTTTTTGGTCAGCGAATCGATAAGCGTGCCGGAAATTTTTCCGAGAATTGCCGGCCCGCCGCCGCCTAAGCCGATTTGCGCCTGGGCGGTAATAAATGAGCATAATATTGCTATAATTATGTAAAAACGTTTCATTTTTGATGATTTTGGTAATTGGAGGCGAAAATACCCGAAATGTTACAGGCGGTTAACGATTATTTCACAACCAATGGAACTGTAACAGATTAGTTGCAAAAGGTTAGTGTGTGATGTACAATAATGAGCGTGCGAAGAGGGGTTTTGATAATGAATTGATATCATGTTGTTATTAATTTCCAACATCATAACAATTCAAACACACAAAACGTGACAGGAATGATGAAATATTTTTTACGGGGTGTTTAATTTAAATCGTAGAGACGCGAAGCTTCGCGTCTCTACGGGATATGCCTAATTATGTTTATATCACAATATTCACAATCCTGCCCTTAACCACAATCACCTTTCTAGGCGCTTTGCCTTCAAGGTATTTTTGTACGTCGGCGCTGCTTAAAACAACCGTTTCAATATCGGCGCCTTCAAGGCTAAGTGATATATTAAGGTTAAGTTTGGTTTTACCATTAATCGATATCGGGTAAGCAAATTCATCCTCTACCAAATAGGCCGGGTTAAATTTGGGGAAAGGCGTATAAGATAAAGTCCCTGCCTTATTGCCAAGCAATACCCACAATTCCTCGCAAATATGCGGCGCATAAGGCGAAAGGATAATAACCATATCGCTCAAAATAGACTTGTTGTTCGATTTCAGGTCGGTCAGTTCATTAACCGCGATCATAAAGCTGGACACCGAAGTATTGAACGAAAAGCGCTCGACATCTTCTTCAACCTTGCGGATGATTTTATGCAGCGATTTTAATTCGGCTTTGGTTGGTTCAGCATCCGATACCTTGAAATTCCAGTCTGCATCATGAAATAACCTCCAGAATTTACGTAAGAATTTAAACACACCCTCGATACCGTTGGTATTCCAGGGCTTGCTTTGCTCCAGCGGACCGAGGAACATTTCGTACATACGCAAAGTATCGGCGCCGTAGCGGTTAGCTATGTCGTCAGGATTCACTACATTATAGTAGCGCTTCGACATTTTTTCGATTTCAACGCCACATACATATTTGCCGTTCTCAAGGATAAATTCCGCATTTTCAAATTCCGGACGCCAGGCTTTAAACTTTTTGGTATCAAGAATATCATTTTCTACAATATTCACATCAACGTGCAAGTCCGACGTTTTATAATCTTTTCTCAAACCATGAGAAACAAAAGTATTGGTGCCACGTCCTTCGCCATCAACCAACCGATACACAAAATTACTGCGCCCCTGTATCATCCCCTGGTTAATCAGCTTTTTAAAAGGCTCTTCCTCAACCACCAGGCCGAGGTCTTTCAAAAACTTATTCCAGAAGCGGCTGTACAACAAGTGGCCTGTAGCATGCTCGCTGCCGCCTATATAAAGGTCAACATCTTTCCAGTACTCGATGGCTTCGCGCGAGGCGAATTCATCACTGTTATGCGCATCCATATAACGGAACCAGTACCAGCTGCTGCCGGCCCAGCCAGGCATGGTGCTTAATTCGTACTCATAGGCAGCATCCTCCGAAGCCCCCTCTAAATCTCCCCCGGTAGGGGAGACTTGAACTGCACGCTTTGAGAATGAGTCGGATAATTTGCTCAAATCCCTGTCGGGCATTATATCTAAGTGCTCCTTAATTTTTGCTGCTACCTTTTCGGGGTTCTCCAATACTTCGTCATTGGAAAACCGTATAACAGTGAACCCAAAATGATTAAGGACACTGGTCCGAATATCGTCTGCTTCCTTATTTAATTTATGATGATGTCCGTCCAGTTCGATAACCAAGCCTTTTTGTAACGACAAGAAATCGCCGATGTAGGCATCTATTGCATGCTGTCTGCGGATTTTGTGACCGGTTTGTTTACCCCTAAGCGCTTGCCATAAGATGTTTTCGGCATCTGTGGGGTTCTTTCTGTTATCTCTACTGAAATCTCTTAGTTGTTCATATATCGCTGCGTCTGCAGTTTCACGATAGGCACCTGTCAGATAATCGGGCAATTTTTCGTCGTCCAAAAAGTCATCACCCGCCTCCGCAGCTAAAGTCTCCCCAGCCGGGGGAGATTTAGAGGGGGCTATACCGGGTGTCTGTGGTGTATAGCTCCATCCTTCGGCCCTCGCCAATGGCGGTTCACCCGTTTCGGTTGGTAAATACTTGTCAATCTCCGGCAATACCAAAGGCAAATCTTTTTCATCTATCAGGTAAGGCAGCCCGTCTTTAAAATATACCGGCACCGGCTCGCCCCAGTAACGCTGGCGGCCAAATATGGCATCGCGCATTCTGAAGTTTATTTTTGCCTTACCTGCACCTGCTTCTTCAAGCTTTGCAATTACAGCGGCAGTTGCTTCCTTATAGTTTAAACCATCAATAAACCCGGAGTTTACATATTTACCTTCCTTTGTCGGGTCGGCTTCGGTTTCTATTTTTTGTATGTCGATGATTTGTATAATCGGCAAATCAAAACGTTTGGCAAAAAGATAATCGCGCTGGTCGCCCGATGGTACAGCCATTACTGCCCCGGTTCCATATCCCGCAAGCACATAATCAGCAATCCAAACCGGGACCTTTTCACCATTAACCGGGTTGATTGCGTAGCTGCCCGTAAAAGCACCCGACACAGTTTTAGCTTCGGCCATACGTTCCAGCTCCGATTTTTTTTTGGCCTGGGCGATGTATGCTTCAATGTCAGCCTTTTGAGCATCTGTAGTTAACGACGGTACCAGTTCATGCTCCGGTGCGATAACTAAAAATGTCGCCCCGAAAATAGTATCGGCACGGGTGGTAAAAACCTCTATATAATCTGAATTGTTTTCCAGCTTAAATTTCACCAACGCTCCCACGCTTTTGCCGATCCAGTTACGCTGCATTTCTTTCAAGGGCTCAGGCCAGTCGATGGTGTCGAGGCCTTTCAGCAAGCGGTCGGCATAGGCAGTAATGCGCATGCTCCACTGCATCATTTTCTTTTGCTCAACAGGGTAACCGCCGCGCTCGCTAAAGCCGTCTTTTACCTCATCGTTAGCCAATACGGTACCTAATGCAGGGCACCAGTTCACGGTGCTTTCGCGAAGATAGGTAAGGCGGTATTTCAATAATTCCTCCTGCTGCGCCTGGTTGCCCATAGCTTTCCACTCATCAGCAGAAAAAGAAAGGATATCATCATCACAAACTGCGTCGATTCCGGCGGAGCCGTTTTGCTCAAAATGTTGAGCCAACTTATCTATGCCTTCCGCTTTGTCTGCATCCTTATTATACCAGCTATTAAAAAGCTGCATAAATATCCACTGCGTCCATTTATAATAATCCGGTGAGCTGGTGCGCACCTCGCGGCTCCAGTCGAACGAGAAACCAATCTGGTCCAGCTGGCGGCGGTAGGTGGCAATGTTGGCCTCGGTGGTAATAGCCGGATGCTGACCGGTTTGTATGGCGTACTGCTCGGCCGGCAAGCCAAAGCTGTCATAGCCCATCGGGTGCAACACGTTAAAACCTTTTAGCCTTTTATAACGTGCAAAAATATCAGATGCAATATAGCCGAGCGGATGGCCCACATGCAGCCCTGCACCCGAAGGATAAGGGAACATATCCATCACATAGTACTTCGGTTTGGTACTTTTGTCTTCCGCTTTAAAAGTTTGGTTATCAGCCCAGAACTTTTGCCACTTTTGCTCTATATCTTTAAATTGATAGTCCATTGTAATTAATAACGCGTATGAGGCTGCGAAATTAAGAAAATCTCTATTAGGATGGTAGTATTTGTTGGAACGAATGTAGTAAAGCGATAAACATTACTATCCCATTGGGAAATGAGGCGATAAATTCCCGGTTAATCCACGGTTTGTGAAAACGGGAAATAGCTTTTAAGCCGATGAGTTTTACTAAATATTCACTGAAAAGTATAAATATTTTCCTTTTGCTTAATACTGTATATCCTTTAAGTATTGTGTTTTAATTTAGGGGCTAAATGTTTACTTAGGTATAAATTTTGACTATATTAGATGCGATAAATTGTTGAGTCGCAAAGCTTTTAGATCAAAACCTGCTTACAGCCTGTCAGCATTGGCGGAAACCCTGAGCATTCATGCCGTTAAACCGGTTTGATTTCATCGCTTCATTATAACCGAACGATATACGAATTAATTTTACTATTGATGCCCTTATTTTTTCGCAATGGTTTTACTAAAGGCCTTTTAGCTGCATCGTTATTTTTACTTTGCGGAATTGCCAATGCCCAGACCGTTCCCGCAGGGACGCCGGTAATTGAAGATATGTATCGCAGGCAACAACTGCTGGGAAAGCTTGATTCAAGTGTGTCATTTACCGTACGTCCGCTCTTCCCTGAGGCCGCTTTCGGTTTAAGCGACGTTTTTGATCCGGACAAGAGCTTCGGTCAAAGCGGTTTACAAAGAGTAGGCGATTATAAATTTGCCGGCGATAAAGGCATTGTAAAGATATTACCTGTTACCTGGGTTAATCAATATAATACCCATAATCCTTATGGCTGGAATGATGGCGCTATGATTCCAGCAGCCGGTTATCAAACGCTCTTTAGCGCTGGTATCTACGCTAAATACGGCTTTTTAAGCATTCAGTTCAGGCCGGAATTTCTCTTCGCACAAAATAAGGCTTTCGATGGCTTTACCCAGGCCGGCAACGATGTTAATGCGTGGAAAGCATGGTACGGCGTTTATAACCAGGTTGATGCACCTGAACGTTTTGGCACGTCGACTTATACCAGGCTGCTGCCGGGACAAAGCAGCATCCGAATTACTTTCGACCCTGTCTCCTTCGGTCTCTCTACCGAAAACCTATGGTGGGGGCCGGGCGTACAGAACTCATTATTAATGAGCAATAATGCCAGGGGCTTCGCCCATCTCACATTTAATACCACCCGGCCTGTAAACACGCCTATCGGTTCGTTTGAAACCCAGGTGATAGCAGGCAGATTGAACCCATCGGGCTTTGCGCCGCTTGTGCCGGGACAAGATGGTAATATGGATAATTTATACAGGCCCAAGCCCAACGACTGGCGGTATTTATCCGGTTTTGTTTTTACTTATCATCCAAAATGGGTTCCCGGCCTGTTCTTGGGGGCAACAAGAGCATTCCAGGTATACCATAATGACTTAGGGCACAAACTGGGTGATTATATTCCTTTCTTCTCATCTTTTTTGAGAGACAGTTTCTATGACCCTGTTTCGGGCGTTGTGTCTGAAGATGCTGCAAAACGTGATCAGCTTGCCTCTGTCTTTATGCGGTGGTTGTGGACCGGCGGCAACGCAGAAGTGTATTTTGAATACGGGAGGGAAGACCATAACTGGGATGCCAGGGACTTTTTGCTTGACCCTGAACACTCAAGGGCCTATACCATGGGTTTCCGAAAAATATTCGGGCTTGACGGCCGGCCTGACGAACAGATA
>JAZJZL010000067.1:0-34456 GCA_040389845.1 Bacteroidota bacterium | reverse complement strand
TGGCGCAACCATCTGATGATGTTGTAAACCGTAAATCGGGTTATTGGTATGCGCATTCGCAGGTAAGGGCAGGATACACCAATTACGGCGAAGTACTAGGGGCAGGCATCGGTCCGGGCAGCGGCTTGCAGACGCTGGACGTTTCATGGATAAATGGCATAAAGCGTATTGGCCTGCAAATACAGCGCTATGAGCATAATGCCGACTTTTATTACAAGGCTTTTGCCGCCGGCGAGACTCGCAGGCATTGGGTCGACTATAGCGGCGGTATAAGCAGCGATTGGGATTTTGACAATATTTTGGTGTCGGCATCATTGCTATATGTAAGAGAACTTAACTATCAATGGAAATTCAGGAATGACGAGGACGTTTCTTATTATAATCAACAATCGCTTGATGCTAACAATATCAAATTAAGTGTTTCAGTAACCTATCGCTTTTAAGCAACTGTTTTCCGCCATGGTCATTTGAGCAGCTAACGGTATTAAAGCTGTTTAATATGAATATTTACAGAGCGTTAACCAATAGACAATTGTTATTTATCTGGCGGGAAAAATGTTGTAATTATTAAGCATAAATGGATTTTTTTTCAAAAAAAATATAACAACGACTTTTGTTTTTCTTATTTTTAAAGTGATAAATTATTGTAGAAACTAATACCACCTAAAAATGAAACTTACCGTCAAGCTTATGGCGGCTGCGTTGGTCAGCTTAGTGTTTTTTTATACTGCTTGTAAAAAAGTGAGTGACGCTCCCGTTCCGAATGCGTCGCCAAAAGATGTTGCAGGTTTAATTGCCAAAGATTTTTCAAACGCCCTGGCCGGCAATTATGGCGGCGTAAGCATGAAAGATGGTATTAAACCGCCTGCCGTATTAGGTTCGGCTAAACCGAAGGTCTTAAACAGCTTTAATTCCCTGTGTGGTTTTACCGTTGACACCACGGTTAAGTATGTTTATAAACAGGGCGACAGTATCAAGTCTGTAGTGATTGGAAAGTTTAAGTTCACTTATACCTGCTCGTCAACCTTTCCAGACGGATACAAGGTATTTACCGATTTCACTAGTGCAGGCAGGGCGCCAGGATATGCATTTGTTTATGACGTTGCACAATCATACATAGTACAGGCATTGGATGCATCGTACAGCAAGGTTTCTATGAATGGGAAATTAAAGTCATTTGGCTTTTTTAAATATGGCAGTGCACCGTTTGTTGATACCACACACCTGGCTAATTCATACTATCAGCGTCAGAACTACGTATTGCATAACCTGGTTATAGATGTTAATAATAATTTAGACATCATCAGCGGTTCTGCAACATTTACTACCAAAGGCCGCAACCAGTTTGGTAAATGGGAATATGAAGGCACTATTGAATACATAGGTAACCATACAGCGATAATAACTTTCGACGGACACTCGTACAGCGTTAATTTGATTACCGGTGTAGTAACCCCCCTTTAGCGACTTAATCGCAATAAATATCAAAATCCCCTTACCGCAACCGGTAAGGGGATTTTTTGTGATATAATTTCCCCGCAACTACAGATTGGCACATAATCCAGGCTATTGGAGATATCGATGTTTCTGCAAGTTTAACTTAGAGTAGACGGGAATTTATTCAATAATTAATTATCGCTATTTAAATGCCCGAAAACGGCTTGGTTTTAATATTCTGGCATAAATGGTATGCTTATTGCGCTATCTGTGCCGATAAATTAATTGAAAAACTAAAACTATACACTTATGATTTTAAACCTACGCAGGGCAATACCGATGCTACTGGCTGTTGCGGTACTTTATTCATCCTGTAAAAAAACGGAGAACAAGCAACCTGCCGGGCCAACTCTCGACCAGGTTAAAGCTATTGCTACCAACCTGGTACAGTCGTTATCAGGCGGATACGGTGGTGCGAGCATAAAAGATGGTGTTGCTGCCAACGCAAAGCTTACAGCTGCTAACCCTAAGCTTAAAACACAAGGCGAAACAGGCTGTGGTTTTTATAACGATAACAGCCTGAACATCCCTTTCGACGATGGTACCACTAAATCAACCACCACCGGCAGCGTGCATTACCAATTCCTTTGCGACGATGTTACCAATAAAACTACAGGGTACGATGTTAATACTATATTGAACATCAACGGTGATACAAAAGGCACACCTGCTTATACCTTTAGCTATTATCTTAACCAGGATTACCAGGTAAGAGGCTTAAACGAAGCTAACTCCAATTTTACGTTTAGCGGTACCTTGAAATCGATTATCCGTCAAGATTATACTAATCCGTCAAGCTACATCAGCGTTGTGAGCACTTATAAATTTACTGATATGTTTGTGCACGCCGCGGATAATGATATCACCGGTGGCACGGCTGCGCTTGAATCGGAAGGAGCAGGCACTAACGGCACATGGGATTTAACTGCAACACTCACTTTCCTGGGCAACCATAAAGCAAAATTAGCTTTCCTGAATAAAACATACCTGGTTGACTTGTTGACAGGAACTGTTACACCGGTTTAACCAGTCTGCCAAGTAATTTTCAAAAGCTCTTTCCTGGCAGCGGGGAAGGGTTTTTTTTGTGGCTGCCGCGGACTAATTTTCCCGCTTTGTTGAATACTTCGCCCCAAAACTTTCCCCATCCGCTGATAGCCTATTTTATTTTGGCCGAATGCTATTAAACTTTACACACTGCATTAATACATTTATTTATTGTGAAATAAGTTAGTATTGCTGGTTAAATTATAACTGGAACATAAATTGTAACTATTTCATCAGTTATGTTATTATTTAGTATCTTTCATTGATATTATAACGTATAAAGGCAAAAGAGAAAAAGAATCAATTTTATCACAGTAGTAATCCCATTTTTAAATGAAATTTAAATTTTTACTTCCTATTATTATGCTTGCGGGCATGGCTGTAGTTTACACCGCCTGTAAAAAATCTGACAGCAGCCCGGCAGGCCCGGCACTGACTGAAAGCCAGGTAACCACACAAGTAGTGCAGGATATTACAAGCAACTTATTTGGCGGCTATAGCGGCATTAATTTTGGCGATGGCCTTGATGGCCCATCCGGCTTTGGTACCAGGCATCTGAGTGGCCCTAAGCTGCACGATATGAACAATCCGTTTTGTGGTTTAGTTATTGATACAGCTATTAACGAAACGATAACTGCCGGCAAGGATAGCTCGGTTGCAGTATCAGGCCATATTAATTTTTCTTTCAATTGTACTAATGATAACTTGACAGGCTTTAGCACCAACGATAATTTGAGCATTGCGATAACAACTCCTCAATTGTCTATAACCGCTAAAATCCTGGAAAATATTACCTTATCTGTTGCAGACATTAATAATGACAACTCTCCGCTAACACTAAAAGGTACGTTAAATTCAACCGGTACTTATAAATACAAAACAGGCAACAAAAGCGGTACCCGTGCTTTTAACTACGTAATTAACAACGTGGTAATAAGCACAAACGATGATGATATAACAAGTGGCTCGATAAGCTTCAGCACCAAAGGAACCGGCACAAGAGGAACCTGGAACTTTACAGGTACCATTACTTTCCTGGGTAATCACAGGGCTAAAGTGAGCATTAATGGCAAAACATATACCGTTGATATCAGAACTGGTGTTGTAATTTAAAAATACTTTCATATTTGATACAGTAAGGCTTCTGCGGGTTAATGCAGGAGCTTTTTTGTTTTTAAATATCAGGGCGAATATTTGTATTATTGAGAGATGAAGAAACTTCTCCTCAACCTGAATTTCCAGGTAATCGCAGGCATAGTATTGGGCGTTATCGTTGGGTCTTTATGTCCATCGTTCGGGCCTGCAGCAAATACCATCAGTAAGATGTTTATTGCGCTGATAACAATGCTGATAGCACCGATTATATTTTTAACCATAGTGTTGGGCATTGCCGGTATGAACGATATGAAAAAGGTGGGCCGGGTAGGGGGGAAGGCGCTGCTTTATTTTGAGATAGTAACCACTTTTGCGCTGATAATCGGTGTATTTGTAGCAAATACAGTAAAGCCGGGCGCGCATTTTGTTAATCACGCTGCAGCAGATACCACTAAGCTGGCCACTTATCAGAAAGCGGCATCCGAAATGCATTGGATGGATTTTTTAACCCACATTATCCCATCCAACGTAACTGATGCTTTTGCCAAAGGCGATATATTGCAGATACTATTCTTCGCAGTATTATTCGGCTTTGGCCTGAGTAAAATAGGTGATACGGGCCAAACTGTGGTTACCCTTTTTGAAAAAATATCGAAGGTTTTCTTCAACATCATGCACATGGTGATGCGCCTGGCGCCTATCGGCGCTTTCGGTGGGATGGCCTACACCGTTAGCACTTACGGTATTAAAACGCTGCAGCCACTTGGCTTACTGATGGCATCGGTTTATTTAACCATGATTCTCTTCATTTTCGTAGTGTTAAACATTATCTGTGCCATCTATAAGTTTAGCCTTTGGCAATATTTAAAGTTTATAAAAGACGAAATACTGGTTGTGCTGGGCACCTCATCATCCGAAACGGTTTTGCCTGCCATGATGGAGAAGATGGAAAAATTTGGCTGCGCCAAATCGGTGGTCGGTTTGGTTATACCCACCGGTTACTCGTTTAACCTGGATGGCACTACTATTTATCTTTCAATGGCTGTAATCTTTTTGGCGCAGGTTTTCCAGGTGCCGCTTACTATCGAGCAGGAAGTAATGCTGATAGGTATATTAATGATAACCTCAAAGGGCGCAGCAGCGGTTACCGGCGGGGGCTTTATTATACTTACATCTACCCTTACCGCTTTAAAAATAATCCCTATCGAGGGCTTGGCGATTTTATTTGGCGTTGACAGGTTTATGTCGGAAGCACGGGCCATTACCAATATGATTGGAAATGGAATAGCTACGATTGTGATTGCGAAGAGTGAGGGTGAGTTTGTCTCCCAGTCACCTACAGGGGAAGTGTTGGCGTAGTATTTATCAGGTTCATCTATATACCGGCGATTCATTATTAAAACCGGTAGAAATATTCATAAATGTTGTATTATCTTTAAGTATTTTCCCTAAACTTTTATGTCTCCCGCGGGTTTATTAATTAAACCAATCGCTCAATTAAATACAATCACCTATGGGAATGTCTACAAAAACAAAAATCTTGCTGGCTGTTGTCGGCTTCTTATTCTACGCTATCCGCAGTCGCTATAAAAAACACGTAGACGCTGAAAATTTTGGATTACTTAGTTGATCTTTGGATATAGTAGTTAAGCAAGGGAAACATACCCAATTCAGGTTCGCTCCTTGATTTAATTATTTTCTACTTGATCAATAAACGCCAATAAAAAAGCGAAAAGGCATAACTCTTTTCGCCTTTTTTATTGGCAGGCACTTACAAGTTACACGGTGTTTTCAATTTTTTCGTATAATCCGGGTTAAGCGGTTCATTTGTCTGGGCGAGGCGTTGCGCACCAACATTAGCCGGACAGGCGATGCCATTGGGCGCGTCATATACCAGGTCGGGTTTGCTGTTCATCAACTCTTGCGGCACATAGATTTGTACGGTTGTTTTTGAATAGCTGTGCGGATAAAACCTGATGTAATAACCATCCGGATGCAGCGACCATATGCCCGAAGGCACTTCAGGATCAGGTTGCGGTGCTAAACCGGCAAGCATAGCGTACTTCTCCATTTCTTCGTACGATGAATTGCCCGAGGCTGCCAGTTTTCGGATATTGTTTTCGGCCTCAAAAACGTTTTGTACAGCAGGTGGTAGCTGATCTTTGGCCTTGTCCATTACACTGGCAGGTAATACTCCCAGGGCGCCGCCTTCAAGCATCAGTAGCTCCTGGGGAGATAACAGCTGCGTGGCAGTCAATTTGATATCATTACCAAAATCAGAAAACCTGGTGCGCGCAATTATAGCCCATAGCAATACCTGGATACTGCGCTGATTTACCTCGGGATGGGTTTCGGCGTGCTTTAATATCAATATAACCACATCGCGTTTTGGGCCCAGCACGGGTGCCAGCATGTAGCCGTCGCCCGTACTTGGGCCGCGGGTGCCGGCGTGCAGGCAATAGCTCTTGTTGGTCATCTCGTAAAAACCGGCACAAAGCTTAAAACCTCCGGTAGGGGTTTTAGGTAATATGTAAAGTGGCTGTGCTTCCTGCCCTTCCATAAATGACGGCGGTTTTGAGCCTGTTTTGTTTACATCTTTAAAACTTGTAGTTATGGCTTGTGGCTGTTTCAGGATTTTATTCAGTCCGCCTCCCGACGCCATTTCCGTCCCTTTGTCCAAAAGTTTTTTGCCAAATCCTCCCAATTGCGCATGCGAAGTTGTGATGGAAAATAAAAAGGCCATAAGCCATACAATGGTTTTGTTACTGTTTTTCATGAGTATGTATGTAGATAAGTAGTGTGCCGCTAAAATAATAAAATGATATAAATGGCATGTTTAATGTGGAAAAACTTCGGTTTTTACCGCTATTAGGTAAGTTTATGTAACTTTAATCACCATGTAAAAAAGTTCCCTTTTAGGTAGTTACAGGGTTTGACATTCGCACAAAAACTTTAGCTTTGCGCTACAAAATCAGAAAATCCAATGAGTGTACTCGTAAATAAAGATTCCAAGGTAATAGTTCAGGGTTTTACAGGTAAAGAAGGCAGTTTCCATGCTTCGCAGATGATTGAGTACGGAACAAACGTTGTTGGTGGTGTAACCCCCGGTAAAGGCGGTCAGCAGCACCTGGACAGGCCGGTATTTAATACTGTAGCTGATGCGGTTGCCGAAACCGGCGCCAATGTTTCTATTATTTTCGTTCCCCCTGCTTTTGCGGCGGACTCGATTATGGAAGCAGCCGAGGCCGGCATAAAGGTTATAGTTTGTATCACCGAAGGTATCCCTACAAAGGATATGATACAGGTGAAAGAGTATATCAAAGACAGGGACACCCGTTTGATTGGTCCTAACTGCCCTGGTATAATTACTGCCGACGAAGCTAAAATCGGTATCATGCCGGGCTTTATCTTTAAGAAAGGTCATGTTGGCGTAGTTTCAAAATCTGGCACGCTTACTTACGAAGCGGTTGACCAGGTAGTGAAAGCGGGCTTAGGTATTACCACCGCTATCGGCATCGGCGGTGACCCTATCATCGGCACAACTACCAAAGAAGCGGTTGAATTGCTGATGAATGACCCAGAGACTCATGGCATCATTATGATAGGCGAAATTGGCGGCGGCATGGAAGCCGAAGCTGCCCGCTGGATAAAAGAAAACGGCACCAAGCCGGTTGTAGGCTTCATTGCAGGCCAGACAGCGCCTCCGGGACGCCGTATGGGCCACGCAGGTGCAATTGTTGGTGGTGCAGACGACACCGCAGCAGCCAAAATGAAAATTATGCGTGAATGCGGTATCCGTGTGGTGGAATCACCTGCAGAAATTGGCGCTGCGCTGGCTGAAGAACTGGCAAAATAAGTTGAAAGGTTAAAGGCGAAAGGTTTTTGCTGAAAATAATATAAAAATCCCGGTCGATTGGCCGGGATTTTTTATTTTAGGGCTGGCGCGTTGAAATTTTTGCCGATAAAACTAATGAAGGAACCCAAAACCTACCAGTTTGAAAAGAGGAACATGCTTTTCGATGAACTGCTAACCGTTTTTTTGATTGGTGTGTTGGTGTATGCTTTTATTTCTGTTTTTCCGCATGTATTGATTTTTTTGCTCATACTGAGTATGGTCGGCATATTCCCATATTTTCAGCTATATGTATTACGTATAAATTGGCAGTTTAATAAATATGATGCCGGCAAAAACATAGTTATTAATGCCGACAGAACATCATTGACGGTTACCAGGGGCGACGAAATAACAATCATTGGAAAAGACGATGTCGACCGGGTAGAGATTTATGAACAGAAAAATCTTGGTAAATTCGGGAAGTACGAATATATAGTTATTTATGCCGGACAAAACCAAGTGCTCATTACGGACCTGACTATTCCCCGCCTAATTTATGACAGATTACTGGAATCATTTCTAAGTAAGAAACCAAGGACATATTTTAAAAAGAGATTTAATTTTATAGATGAAAGCAAATTTAACTATCGATGAAAGTTTTTTTAAAAATAATAAAATGTAATTATCCCAGTCGGTTGGAGGGGGATTTTTTATTTTAGGGGATGGAAACTTTGTAATGATTGAAGAATATGTAAGATGCCCTAAGTGCGGCTGGGAACCCGATGAAAGTTGCATATGGGTATGTGACGTATGTAATACTAAATGGAATACATTTGAGACACGTGGTCAATGTCCCGGCTGCTCTAAAGTTTTTATTGATACGGCCTGTTCCCGGAAATGGGGCGGATGTGGCCAGATGAGCCTCAATGCGGATTGGTATACCCAGCGTGATATAATAATTGAAGATGAGCCGGAAACGAAATCTTTTTGGTTTTGGAAAAATAAAAACAAGCTGCCGGTTACCGACGCAGATAAGAAATGGGTGGAAAGGGACCTAATATGGTTAAGCGAAGTATTGGAGCCGGTCTATTTTAAATCATTGTCCACACTAAAACCTACAGACTTTGAAGGTGGAACTAAACTCAACGAAGACGATGCCGAACAGATTCTGCAAAAGATGATTTCGATAATGAATATCGACGGATGGGAAATACGACTGATGTATTTTTCGAACCGGTCGGCAAAATACACAGAAGGCATTGTTGAAACACCAAGCGAAAAGCTAAAAGGAAGCTGGAACAGTGCCACCGGCAAATATGTGGATAATGGTTTAGGCAATAAAGAAATATGGATAGAAGAGCGGCAGTTAGACGATTTGCAAAGCTTCGTATCTACCCTTGCCTATGAACTGGCCACCTTTAAATTAATGAACGAATACGACGCAAAAGATAAAGACCCGCTCCTGGCCAGCCTAATGGCAGTAGCATACGGCTTCGGTATTTTTATGGGAAATTCTTACTTCAATTTTTCACAGTGGACGGGATCATCTCACCAGGGCTGGAGTATGCGTAAAACAGGCTACCTGCCCGAACAGGTAATAGCCTACGCCATAGCTTGGCTGGCGTATTATCGTAATGAAGATATTGACTGGGCAAGCGCTTTCAATAAAACCATGAAGAAGTATTTTGACCAATGCTATAAATACATTGCTGAACATAAGGAGAAGGTTAGGTGGGCCTGATGATTCAGTAGTAAAAACTTCACACGAGTATCATTCGAATATGATAGAGAAATGAAGGTCCTTTTCCAACTTCAACATTTGCTAACCTGGCCCGTTGGTGTAAAAATCATACGCAACGCTTTTCGTTAAATTGATTTTCATTTGAAAAAAGCAACTACCTCCATCATTAACAACCGGTATTCTTTTCTTCCAGACGTCGCCAAAAACTTCGCATAAACAATTAACCCAAACCAATTTCTCGCCTTTTGAGTTGGTGACAGCAATAAATTGTTTAAAATATTTTTCGGGCTTAACTATAACATTGATCGCTGTTCGGTTGAAAACAGACACTTGTTTTTTTATCAAATGCTCAATTTCTTTTATTTCATTAAGTGATACTGCTGATGCTTTGTAGCTTTTATCAAATAGATTTTTATTCCGAATTTCGTCAAACTGTAAGATGGCATACCTGTATTTGTATTTTGAGTTAAGATAGTAATTAGCAACTGGCGGATGGCGTAAATCAATTTCTTCGGTTTGCGAAAATGCAGGCAGGGAAAGGACCAACAAACTAAACAAGCCAATTAATTTAGCACACTTCATGAAGTAAACTTAGTCATTTTGGAGCATAATAAGTCCTATTCCTATTAGGTCAAACCACCGTCATTTCCCTCCATCAAAACAAAGTATCCGCCCAATTTGTCGTATCTTTATGTAGCGAAATAGACACATCTACAAAAAAACTGCTAATTCGTTAAATCACAAAATCACTAATTGTCGTGTCAGTGAAATCATTTAAATCAATGAAATCACGAAAAGAATCAAAAAATAAAATCGGTGAAATCATCCTCAAATCGGTGAAACGGCGTAGCCCTCTTGAGTGCACTGAAAAACAGATAATCAACGAAAAATCCAAAAAATAAAAAGATGAGTAACTACAATCAATTAACCCCCGACGAAGAGTGGGTAATATTACACAAAGGAACTGAGCGCCCGTTTACCGGTGCATTGCTAAACAATAAAGCACAGGGCCTATATGTTTGCAAGCGCTGTGATACCCCTTTATACACATCAGAATCGAAGTTTGAATCGCACTGCGGCTGGCCCAGCTTTGACGACGAAATTCCTGGCGCTGTAAAGCGTGTGCCCGATGCAGACGGCAGACGTGTCGAGATAGTTTGCGCTAACTGCGGCGCCCATTTAGGGCACGTTTTTGAAGGCGAATACCTCACTCCAAAAAACGTTCGCCACTGTGTTAATTCAGTGTCAATGAAGTTTGTATCGAAGGCCGATTAATTAACATTGAAAAAGTTTTTTAACGCCTGCTTAAATAATTTTTAACATACAATTTCAACACGTTTTATGCAGCCAAAAACACGCATTGCAGGGGTGACCTATAGTTTTGTTCATAACTTATAGGGCGTGTTAAAAACTTCAACTATCATCATAAAATTGCATCGCTTATATTTGATTATAAGTTCTTGAAACACTATCTAAAGTTACCGCTTGCCGATCGGTAATTGAAAAACAGGGGACGCGATAAAAAAGCAGAACAAGGCAAAATAAAAAACAGCTTGGCAAGGATTTGTGAGTTGGAAATTAAGTAGTTAGAGGTATCAGGTAAACATTTGATATCAACTAAAAACTAACGCTGTGGGATTGCTGTCGGCTGTCCACGGCGTTGAATTGTGTTAAAAATAGTGCAGACAGAAACTTGTAAATAAAAGGAGCGCATGGAACAGGAAACAGAATTATTGCTTAGGGAAAACAAAGACCGTTTTGTAATCCTCCCGATCAAATACCCGGCTATTTGGGAGATGTACAAAAAGTGTGAAGCAAGCTTCTGGACAGCCGAGGAAATTGACCTTGGCGATGACCAAAAACACTGGGATGCACTGAACGACGGGGAGCGACACTTTATATCGCACATACTGGCATTTTTTGCGGCCAGCGATGGTATAGTTAACGAAAACCTGGCCATTAATTTTATGAGCGAGGTGCAGTTGCCCGAAGCCCGTTGTTTCTATGGTTTCCAGATAATGATGGAAAACATACACTCGGAAACTTATGCACTGCTGATAGATACTTATATAAAGGATGCTACCGAGAAAGATCGCTTATTTCACGCGATAGATACCGTACCCTGCGTGGGTAAAAAAGCACAATGGGCATTACGCTGGATAAACAACGGCACTTTTGCTGAGCGACTGATTGCATTTGCGGCAGTTGAAGGCATATTCTTTTCAGGTAGCTTCTGCTCTATTTTCTGGCTTAAGAAACGCGGCCTGATGCCGGGGCTGACCTTCAGCAACGAGCTAATATCCCGCGACGAAGGCATGCACTGCGAATTCGCCTGCCTGCTGTACCGTATGCTGGAAAATAAGTTATCGCAGGAGGCAGCTACAGCCATCATTACCGATGCGGTTGAAATAGAAAAGGAATTTGTAAGCGATGCGTTACCGGTTAGCCTGATTGGCATGAATGCCAAACTGATGGGGCAATACATTGAATTCGTGGCTGACAGGTGGCTAAACGAGCTTGGCTATGATAAGGTATATAACGCCACCAATCCGTTCGACTTTATGGAGATGATTTCGCTGCAGGGCAAAACCAACTTCTTCGAAAAACGTGTTGGCGATTACCAAAAGAGCGGGGTGCTAAATAACTCGCAGGAAAGCAAATCATTTTCGCTCGACGAAGATTTTTAGGTCAGTGATTAAGTCCGAAGGAATCCTTTGAAGCGATTAGAAATAAACAATAATACAATAGAATAAAGACTTACCTAAACCGACACTAAAACAGGGGTGTTAAAAATTTAATTAAACAAAGTTACGCTGCCGGTGGCAGAATAAAAAAGGGGGGAAACAAACATGTTCGTAATTAAAAGAGACGGAAAAAAAGAGTCGGTAAAATTTGACAAGATCACGGCACGTATCGAAAAACTGTGCTACGGGTTTCAATTAGTTGACCCGATTGACGTGGCGAAAAAAGTGATCGAGGGCTTGTTTGACGGTGTAACTACATCGGAGCTGGACAACCTTGCTGCCGAGACTGCGGCATCACTTACCACCAAGCACCCTGACTACGCTTTGCTGGCTTCGCGTATTGCAGTATCCAACCTGCACAAAAACACCATCAAGTCGTTTTCAGAAACTATGCGTTTGTTGCATGAGTATATCGACCCTAAAACAGGCAAAGATGCTTCATCAATAGCTGATGACGTTTGGGAAGTTATAGAAAAAAATGCCGAGCTGTTAGACAGCAGCATTATTTACGACCGCGATTTCGGTTTCGATTATTTTGGTTTTAAAACCCTCGAAAAATCATACCTGCTTAAAATAAACGGCAAAATTGCCGAGCGCCCGCAGCACCTGTTTATGCGTGTATCGGTAGGTATACATAAAGAAGATATTGAAAGCGCCATCAAAACATACCACCTGATGAGCGAGCGCTGGTTTACCCACGCCACCCCAACCCTGTTTAATGCCGGTACACCAAAACCTCAGATGTCCTCGTGCTTCCTTTTAACCATGAAGGATGACAGCATTGAAGGCATATACGACACCCTTAAACAAACTGCAAAAATATCGCAAAGTGCAGGCGGTATAGGCCTAAGCATCCACAATGTGCGTGCTACAGGCTCATACATCAGCGGCACCAACGGTACCAGCAACGGTATCATCCCTATGCTGCGTGTGTTTAACGATACTGCCCGTTATGTTGACCAGGGCGGCGGCAAGCGTAAAGGCGCTTTCGCTATTTACCTGGAGCCATGGCATGCGGATATATTTGAATTCTTAGATCTTCGCAAAAACCACGGTAAGGAAGAAATGCGTGCCCGCGACTTGTTCTACGCCCTTTGGGTGTCTGACTTGTTTATGGAGCGTGTGGAAGCTAACGAGGATTGGAGCTTATTCTGCCCTCACGAAGCACCGGGCTTAGCCGATTGCTGGGGTAAAGACTTTGAAAAACTCTACAAGAAATACGAAAAAGAAGGCCGTGCACGCAGGGTGGTAAAAGCACAGGAATTGTGGTTTGCCGTATTGGATGCACAGGTTGAAACCGGTACGCCGTACCTGCTGTATAAAGATGCCGCCAACGGCAAATCAAACCAGCAGAATCTGGGTACTATCAAAAGCTCGAACCTTTGTACAGAAATTATCGAATACACTTCGGCTGATGAGATCGCGGTTTGTAACCTGGCTTCGCTGGCGTTGCCACGGTTTATCCGCGATGGTATTTTCGACCACGAGAAATTGTATGATGTTACCTACCAGGCTACCATTAACCTGAATAAAATTATCGATGGTAACTTCTACCCGGTAGAAGAAGCAGAACGCTCTAACCTGCGTCACCGCCCAATTGGTTTAGGTGTACAGGGTTTGGCTGATGCCTTCATCCTGCTGCGTATGCCGTTTGAGAGCGAAGAAGCTAAAAAACTGAACATAGAGATATTTGAAACCATATACTTTGCTGCAATGACTGCATCAAAAGATATGGCGATAAAAGATGGTCCTTACGATACCTTTAAAGGTTCACCGTTGTCGCAGGGCAAATTCCAGTTCGACTTGTGGAAAGTTAAGCCTCAAAGCGGACGCTGGAACTGGGAAGATCTTCGCCTGGATGTAATGAACTATGGTGTGCGCAACTCACTGTTAGTCGCGCCGATGCCGACTGCTTCAACCAGCCAGATATTGGGTAACAACGAGTGCTTTGAGCCATACACCTCGAACATTTACACCCGCCGTGTATTGAGCGGTGAGTTCATCATCGTTAACAAACACCTGCTGCGTGATTTGGTGAACCTTGGCCTGTGGAACACTGCCATGAAGGACAAAATCATCACTGCAAACGGCTCGATACAGGACATCGCTGAAATTCCGCAGAATATTAAAGAACTGTACAAAACCGTGTGGGAAATTAAGATGCGTAACATCATTGATATGGCTGCCGACCGTGGCGCTTATATCTGCCAGTCGCAGTCGCTTAACCTGTTCATCAACTCGCCGAATGCGAGCAAGCTTACCTCGATGCACTTTTATGCATGGAAGAAAGGCCTTAAAACAGGTATGTACTATCTGCGCACGCAGGCTGCATCGCAAGCGGTTAAATTTACCGTTGAAAGCCAGGGCGGCAAAAACATGGATGCTGTAGTACCCGAAGTTGTCGCAGAAATGAACGATGACGTGCCAGCAGGCCCAAGCTGCTCGATGGAAGAAGGTTGTGTAACTTGCTCAGCGTAATTTGTGTGGAGACGCAATATCTGCGTCTTGCCATAAGACAATAAATGACAATGCAGAGGCGCAAAATATTGCGTCTCTGCTTATTTTTGGGCAGTGATAAATCCCAAGCACGAAATAATACCCTGCGAGCGCTGCGGCGACAGCATTGAATGTAAGGCAAACAGCTTTACCAAATGCCAGTGCAGTGTTGTGCAGCTGAATATAAATGAGGTACAATACATTGCCGAGAATTACGAGGGATGTATGTGTGCTAAATGTTTGCTGGAATTGCAGGTGGAATACAGGGAAATGCTGGTTCAGCAATAGCTTTCTGCGAAAACCCCGCCCTTGTTGGTGTTATCACCAACAAGGGCGGTTCTTTATTACTTTACCTCAATCGTTCTCTCCGCCGCCACATCCGCCGATGAACTCCCAATCATCAATTGAACAGGCTCCTTTTCCACGACAAAGGTGTGCTTTGCAACATCCCAATATGCCAGCGACGATGCCGCCAATTTCAAGGTCACTGTTTGTGTTTCTCCCGCATTAAGTGTTACCCGCTTGAAGGCCTTAAGCTCCTTTATCGGTCGTTCAATTTTGGATTTTAGGCGTTTTACATAGAGTTGCACAACTTCGTCACCGGCGCGATTACCGGTGTTTTTTATGTCGATGCTAACAGTTAGTTCACCATTTTTATCCAGTTTGTCGCTACTGGTTTTTAGGTCGCTATATTGAAAAGTGGTATAGCTTAAACCAAATCCGAAGGGATAAAGCGGCTTATCTTTCATATACATATAAGTACGCCCGTGCCTGATATCGTAATCCATCATAGGTGGTAGTTGGGTAAGGGTATCAAGCCAGGTTTGCACCAGGCGACCGCTGGGGTTGATATCGCCAAATAGTGCATCGGCCAGCGCATTGCCTTGTTCCTGACTGCAATGAGTAAGGTGGATAATCGCCGGTATATTTTGCTGCTCCCACCTGATGGCATAAGGAAAATTGCTTACCAGCACCAATATGATATTCGGGTTTACTTTGTACAAATTTTTCACCAGCGCTTCCTGTGCGCTGTCGAGTGATATGTTTTGGCGGTCCACTGCCTCGCGGCCTTCGGTTGGTCCGTCAACCTTTTTCCAGCCGAGGTTGCCGGTTGGATTGTTGCCTACACAAACAACAACGGCCTCTGCGCTTTTGGCCATGGATAAGGCAAGGTTATCATTGGTGGTGTGGCTCACAGTTGTTACTGCGCTCACTTTATTTTTTACCCCCTCTAAAATGCTTACGCTATACGGTGGCACACCGCTATACCAGTCCTGCAATACCTCCGCCGACCGCGGCCCAACAACCGCTATCGACTTTAATTTGGTTTTGTCAAGCGGCAATGTGTTATTTTGGTTCTTTAGCAGTACGATTGATTTTTGAGTGATGAGCCGCACGAAATCACGATTTTTCTGTGACAGCCATGGCTCCGGTTCTTTCCCGATTGCTGCATAGGGAACCATCTCCGGCGGGTCGAGCTGGCCAAGTTTTATCATTACCCGGAACACGCCGCGCAGGTTGGCATCCAGATCAGCTTCAGTAATAAGTTTCTTTTGCAGCGCCTCGGTAATGCCGGCCTTGTAATTATCCAGGAACTGGTTGATGCCTGCTTTGATACAACCGGCGGCGGCTTCAGCAGCGTTTGGATAGTAATGATGCGAATTTACCAGCATGCGGTATGCGCCGCCATCGGTACAGATAATGCCGTTCTGCCCCCATTCATTAACGGTCATATTTTTAAGCATCGGGCTAACGGTCTGCGGGACTTTATTTACGGCGTTATAGGATGCCATGTACGCCCGCGAGCCGCCCAACTCTACACCCATGCGGAAAGGCACGGAATAATACTCCCGCAGCAAACGCTCATCAAAATTGGATGAGCTGCTGTCGCGGCTGTTTTCGTTACTGTTGGCCAGGAAATGTTTCATCAGGGCGGCTGTCGTCCAATATTTCGGGTCATCGCCCTGCAGGCCTTTAATATAGGCAACGGCCATCGTACCATTAAAAAAAGCATCCTCGCCATAGCATTCTTCAGTTCGTCCCCAGCGTGGGTCGCGGCCAATGTCAGCATTCGGTGCGCGGACAACCAGCCCGCCTTTATGGTATTTTTCGCTTTGGAACATATACCGGGTTTCAAAGGCTTCGATGGCGGCGGCCTGCTTTAACAACTCCGGGTCCCATGTTTCGCCCATGCCGATAGATTGCGGGAAGATGGTGGTCGGCACGGGCGTTTTACGCCCCCAGTTGCCTTCTAAGCCCATCGCCAGTCCATGCAAACCTTCCACGTGTCCCGTGCCTTTAACGCCAAGCCGGGTTATGGTTGGATTAGTGCTGAGACAATTTACCTTCTCTTCCAGCGTCATTAACGACAGCAGGTTGGTAATGCGTTCTTCTGTTGGCAGGGCAGGATTTTCGAATGGATACTTATATTGGGCTGATGCAGATTTGATAAATAGCAGGCAGGCAAGCAGCGGGAAGAGCCGAAAAGAAAGTTTAATTTTCATGATGATGCAAGGCAGGTGTACTAAGGTTAACAATTCAGGATTGAAGTTACTTTTTGACACCTGACGCTACAACAACATTTCGATGTTTTGATAGCAATTTTGTAAAGATTATGATGAAATAACCTATTTCTGGGGAATCATTGTTTCTACACAGGAGTGAATTCAGCAAGAAAAATTATCTTTGGCTATAAAACTAAATTGTCACAAATAAAACATATCAATTTTGAGAATCAACGCAATTCTAAATCACTTAAAATCAATATCTTTCGCCATGTTGGCCGTTTTTATACTTTTCGCCGGCTGTAAAAAGGCTGCGAAGAACGAGACTAAAACACCAGATGCAATTGTGAGCGGCTCTTATAAATTAACCCTAGCCGAAGAGACCTCAGACCAGGGTAAAACCTGGCATACCGTAGACGCAGGATGCTACAATTCGGGGATTTTTACTTTTAACAGCGGAGATGTATTTAAGTACAAGCAACCGGCCTGTACTACAAGCGCGGATTTTACCAGCACATGGTCGTACGACGCGACAACTAAAGAATTTAAGATCAATCAACCATACAAAGACAACCCCAGCGACGATTGGTGGGATGGTATTATAAAAAATGTAACCGCTACCACCTTTGTTTTGGATGAAACCGCAATTCCAAACGCGCAGTTTAACGACCGGGTGACTTTCACAAAACAGTAAGTTCGATGCTCTCTTTTTGCCTCTGAGGGATTATCTGCCTCCATTATAGTATTACCGCGTTATAATGAAATGTTTCATAATGGTTAAATATTAACATTTGTGAAATTTATTTTCATTTATTTTCTTTTTAATAAAAATTGTTAATAAATTTATCTTATTATCAAAGCAGGTAATACCCGTTATCGTTTGTTAATTATTTAACCTTTAAACCTTATGAAAATGAAAAAGAATTTAATCTACACCCTGTTGGCCGCTATTATTTTGGTGGTCTATTCATTTACCGTTAAGTCTTATCACAAGCATATTGTAAAACCCGTAGCTAAAAATGCATTTTCGTGTAATGCAGTTATTACCAGCGTAACCGGCGTTTACACAGGTCCTTATACTATACAATTAACCTGGACCTACACAGGCTCGCCAACGTGGTTTAATTATGGCGGCAACTATTTCTGCTATTCAGGGTCGGCAGCAAGCTACAGTGGCAACACTACTACGGCCACGGCCACCGTTACCATTCCATATTCTGCCGGTTGCCCGGGCGGCGGGGCATACACAGGTATAAATGGCCGGATAACACCATATTGTGCCGATGGTACCGCAGGTACTGACAAAGTATTTGCTGTAACCCATTAATCTGACTACAAATCTGCTTTTTGATAAATAATAGCAAGAGGGTGACTCCAGGCGGAGTTGCCCTTTTGTATGAATGGTATTAACTTCTTCACTAATACAGTTTCTTTACAGGAGTTAATATCTTTTATTTTTTTTTAGGAGGCGGAAATAATACACGGTCGGCCGGCAATGGAGGGCTTGGTGGCTTTATAAATTGGAACGTAGTTTCAAATTGCGCGTTGTTACCCATCTTTTGCAAGTCTGTACGTTTATAGCTATTCATAATCCATGTAAACACGCCTGCAGCCGGGGCTGTATTACTATCGATTGGCACAAATACATGCCTTTTATTTGCTCCCCAGTAAAATATAGCTTCTGCACTTTCGCCATCCAGTGGTAATCCGTTGATTGTATCGAGCTTTTTGAAATTAATTTGCTTTAGCTTTATATTCAGGGTGTCCCAATAGCCAGGGGTAACGGTTCCATGGTAATAGCCCTGCAATGTCGCTTTATAGCCGCCATAATATTGCATATTTAACGTACTGTCGATAATTAGCCCCACAACAGGGCAGTTCCTCAAACATCCTCCTGTTGCAATCTCAATCTTATTAATTACATTGTTACTGTTATCGGGATTTTTGCAAGCGAAAAAAATTATCGCAACATATATAAATAATATTAGTGTGTGATTTTTCATGGCATTAGTTATCTAAAGGTAGTAAATAAACCTTTCAGACTTTCCACTTTACTGGCTTTTCCGACTTTCCGGACTTTACTGACTCTTTGCCCACTTTTCGCACTTTCCTACTAATTCCCTATCTTCGCCCACTATAACTCATTGCTAACACTTCATGAAATTATTAGAAGGAAAAACCGCCCTCATCACAGGCGCATCAAAAGGGATAGGGCGTAAAATAGCCGAAAAGTTTGCCGAACATGGCGCAAACGTGGCATTCACTTATTTGTCATCTGTTGAAAAAGGCCAGGCCCTTGAACAGGAACTGCAAAGCTTTGGCACACAGGTAAAAGGCTATCGCTCCGATGCTTCTAAATTTGATGAAGCAGAAAAACTTATCAATGATATTATCGCCGATTTCGGCACCCTTAATATTGTGGTTAACAACGCCGGCATCACCAAGGATGGCCTGCTGATGCGTATGACCGAAGAGCAATGGGATGACGTACTTAACGTAAACCTGAAATCTATATTCAACGTTACCAAGGCTGCATCAAAAATTATGATGAAAAATCGCGCAGGCGTGTTCATCAATATCAGCTCGGTTGTAGGTGTGCAGGGTAATGCAGGCCAGGCTAACTATGCGGCTTCAAAAGCAGGTATTATCGGTTTCTCCAAATCTATTGCGAAAGAATTAGGCTCGCGTAACATCCGTACCAACGTGGTAGCCCCCGGCTTTATCAAAACAGAAATGACCGAAGTGCTGGACCCGAAAGTGGTTGAAGGCTGGGCAGCAGGCATCCCCCTAAAACGCGGCGGTGAAACCGAAGAGGTAGCTAATTGCTGCGTATTCCTTGCTTCAGACATGGCATCATACATCACCGGGCAGGTTATTCCTGTTGATGGCGGGATGCTGGGGTAGAGGTTGGAGATTAGAGGTTAGTTTTCTGGCGTAAAATATAGGCCGGATGTGATAAATTGCATCCGGCTTTTTTATTTATCAATTTTAGAGCACAATGAATATAGGATTCGACAACATAGATGAGCACATTATTCCGATGGATAATTTCCCATTGAAATGGCGTTTTACGGAAAAAAAATACGATATATTGCCTGAATTACATTTGAATCAATTAAAGCCGCTGGATGTGAACGCCGCTAAGTTTTTGTGGGAACACATAAATGTTGTTCGTTTGCACGATGATGTGCCTTTTAAAAAAGGCTTTTTTAAAACTATCGATAAAGCCTTTATAGGAGAAGGAAATGGGCGGGATATTAAAAAATGGCTATATCATCGCGGTCTTCCATTTGACAAAGAAGTGTATTTATCATGGCAGCCGGATTCGGCCATGATAGTTCCATGGAAATTGCTGATAAAATATTTTGATGCTTTTTATTATGGCTGTACGGACGATTTAACTGTGATAGATGAAAGCTTGAACTGGGCAGTACTATTTTATCATGAAGATGAAATATACTTTGGTACCAACAAACCATTCAAGCCCGATGAAAGATTTAAGGACATTAATTTTCTCTGGTAACTTTTTCCTTATTAGTCCGGATTTTTAATCCCGGACCAAATAATTGCAGATTTGTAATCCGCGAAGAGATTGTGGCTGGGATTAAAAATCCCTTATATCACAAAGTTCTGGAATTAAAAATTAGGATTAACCGGTTAACAGCTGGTTGCGATCCAGAACCTTCACCATTTACCTTTCGCCTCACATCCTGTTCAAGCTAAAATCTCCTGTAAGCGTATAATCCGTTTTTTCGCCGTCGTCGTTTACGAAGGACCCGGAACCCGTGAAGGTGCCTCTTACCAGGCCGCCCTTAAGTGGCATAGCGGTTATGTTGATACTGCCGCTCGTCAATATAAAAGCGGGTATTTCCGGGTAATTTGAGATCACGACAGACAGGTGGGCAGAGTTATCATTAAAAGCGAAAGCCCGCTGTTCGGCGGCGGTGATAACGCCGCTTACCGAAATGCGGTCGTCACTTTTGTCGTTGTCCGCGGCATAGAAAATTGTCAGTTTGCCATTGTTGTCGACCGGGTATAGCATGCCGTCGTGGTTTTGATATTGGGTCGAGAAAAATTCTTTCCGCCCTTTATATTCCACAACAACATAAAACATAGCGCCCGATACGATTGGTGTTGATTTTTTCGCCGGCCTTTTTTGAGCAACAGCCGCAACGGCGAACAGCAGCAATGCGGTAATTACTTTAGTTTTCATAATCCGGGTGGTGTTTAAGTGTAAATGCCTGAACAATAATAAATTGTTTGCATTCACTATTTACCTCCCTTTTTGGTTAGGGTTTGGGTTCTCCATGACAGGGGCTTATAGTTTCGCATGTTAGTCCGGGATTGAAAATACGGACTAACGCAATTAAAAATCCTGACTAACAGCCCAAACCTATCCGCGCGTTAAGTAGGATGCAAAGTCCTTTGCCCGCATGCTTCGAGTGCCTCAACATGACAGGCCTCCTTTTGGTGCTTTTCCTAACCTCTAATCTCTAAGCCCTACTTCACTTCCCACTCATGTATCCCCGTAGAATTGTCCTTCGGCAGCTGCACTTCCATTTTCAAAGCAGTTGTTTCAACTGGTTCAAAGCTTAGCGTATTATAGGCGTCTTTGCTGATGGCATACGGTGTGGTTTCTTTCACCGGCACCCATTCGTCGCCTTTTTTGTAATAAACTTTGTAAGATGCAGGGATGCGGCAGCCACCGAAGGGGCCATCGTCAAACCAGTAAACTTTTGATTGTGATACGATATGCGGGGCATCAAAATCGTATTGCACATATTCGGTGGTGTTTTGCTTTGGCCACCAGTGCAGGTAGGGCATGCTGGCATCTTTGCTGTCTGCAGGGTCGTATTGGTCGTTCAGGGCCTTTAGCATACGCTTATTTTTGATAGAGCCGCTTACTTTGCTGGTGCTGGCGATGGTTGGCGCAGGTTTCGGCATAGATGCAGATGCTTCGTAAGGAATCCAAACGGTCATTTCGCTGGCGCCACGGTTGGCCCATGAATAATAGGGGATAGCGGTTACAGGTTGACTTGTTTCAATCAACTTATCGCTATTGAGCTGGCGTTTAGTGCTTTTGCCTTCAGTAGTAATGATCTCAATGCCATTAAGCATTTCTGGCTTGTAGATGGCGTTGGTAACGGCCATTTTATCAACGGTGATATTTTGTACAGTACTATCGCGGTTATCTGGTCCTTCCAGGCAATAAACCAATGGCCCACGCTGAAAAGCAAAGCGATCAACATCGGCCTTAACCAGTTTGTTAGCCAACACCTTTTGGGTTTCCATCGGCAGGTTCATGGTAACTACGTCGCCTTTTTTCCATTTACGGGTAATAACGGCATAGCCTTTTTCGGTTTGATAAGCTAATGGTTTGCCATTTATGCTGATAGTAACTGGGGCAGGGTGCTGGTCCATAAAAGTGTATAATCCGCCTGCGGTTGGTTTAGCCAGCGCCCAACCGGGTATACGTACATGCAAGCTAAAGTCGCTGGTTTTGGCCGGGTTAACTTTCAGGTCGACCCTGCCTTTCCACGGATATTCGGTAGTTTGTACGATGTTAACCTTGCCTGCAGTCAGCATAATATCGCTGCTGTTGCTCATAAACAGGTTTACGTACAGGTTATTTTTGTCGTGCGCGTAAACATAGCCCGGTACCGACGGCAAAAAGCGCGTCATGTTACTGATGCAGCAGGCGCAGCTAAACCAGGCGCTGCGCTGGTTCTGGCTCATGCTCGATAATACATTAGGGTAGAAGAACCGGTTGCCGCTTAGGGATACGCCTGAAAGCAGGCCGTTGTAAAGCGTGCGCTCCAGGATGTCGATATATTTAGAATCGCCGTGTAATAAAAACATACGGCTGTTCCAGTAAACGTTAGCTATCGCCGCGCAGGTTTCCGCGTAAGCCGACATATTTGGCAACTGGTAGGCGTCGCCAAAAGCTTCGCCGTTGTTGGTTGCGCCTATGCCGCCTGTGATATAAATCTTTTTGCCAACTGCATCATCCCAAATATCGTCGATGGCGTGCAGGTATTGTTGATCGCCGGTTAGTGCGGCAACATCGGCCATACCGGTGTACATATAGGCGGCGCGTACCGCATGGCCTTCAGCTTCGTGCTGGTCTACCACGCGTTTATTGGCCTGGTTGTACGATTCGCCTTTAGGGCCGCGTACATCAAGAAAGAATTTAGCTAAATCCAGGTATTTTTTGTTGCCGGTAACACGGTACAACTTCGTAAGTCCGGTTTCCACGATCTGGTGACCAGGATATTCTTCTATCTTTCCCCAGCCAAAAGTGCGGGTAAGCAAATCAGCATTTTTTAGGGCGATATTAAGCAGGGTACGTTTGCCGGTTGCCTGGTAATGGGCAACTGCCGCCTCATACAGCTGACCTGCATTATACAGCTCATGGCTTAATACCTCTTCATTCTGCCAGCGTTTTTCGCCAATCCAGTCGTGCGGCTTTTTGGCGTTTACAGTGCGGAATGTATATAGATAGCCATCAGGTTCCTGTGCGGCACCGATAATGGTTATAAGACTGTCGATATATTTATCCAGCTGGGGGTTGCTTTTTACCTGCATGGCGTACGAGGCCCCTTCAATTACTTTGTAAATGTCGGTATCGTCGAAAGGGTATTCGCTCATCTTGTCGCCCGGCTCCAGCTTGGCGGCACGGAGGAAGTTGTCTACACGGCCATTGGCTTTGCATTGCTCCAGCACATAGGGAATGGTAACATTGGCGTTAACCTCCATTTTGGGCTCCCAAAAGCCGTCGTTAACGTGCACCTGTGTAAAGGGCACAGGCTGGATAGGATAATCTTTCTGTTGTGCCGATACTGCCTCAGCGCAAAACATCGCCCCTAAAAGAATAAAGCCAGTTGCTTTTCCTATAAACTTTTTACCAATCATATCCCGGTGGATTTTTTACTTAATTATTCTAAGATAAAATTAAATAAGCCAATTAAGCTTTTCTAACAATAAATTGGCAGTTTATAACAAAATATTAACCCGGCCGGGTATGGTATTGAATATTAATTGATAAGATTTATTAATTGCAATTTCTGCTAAATAAAAAGCCGGTCACTTGATAGTGGCCGGCTTGGATATCTTAATTTCCTGCTTAGTTTGTCAACGCTGTTTTGCTGTACAAATGATATTCACCGGGGGCAAATGTCATATTCATAGTTGCCGAGGTGACGTCGACGGTTGTCCCGGTAAAGTTATCCACCCATGTACCTGTCGACGGGAAAGTTACTGTAGTGGTAGCACTAACCACGCCAAAGTTGCCCAGTACTACTATACTGTTCGTTGGATCCGTCATGGTGATGTGTTTAACGGTAGCAGCCAAATCGTAGTTAAAAGTTGTGCTGGTAAATACCGGGTTCTTTTTCTTCCAGTTTATCATTTGCGAATACACCTTAAACAAATGTCTGCGGTTAGCATCACTCATGTATTCCCAATGCGGCGGCTTATCGCCTAACCTGTCGGGGTTTATGCTTACATCGTAACCACGCTCGCCAAACTGCCAAAGCATTTTAGGGCCGGGAGCCGAGAACATAAAAGCAGCACCCATCTCATCGCGTTTAAGGCCGGTTGCTAAATCTTTCACGCTGTAGCTGCCGCTGGTGTTGCCGTATGCGCCGTTTTTAAATTGCAGGCGCTCTTCGTCATGGCTTTCAAAATAGCTAACCAGGGCGTATGGATTAGTGATTGGATACCTGTCATAAAACAAATAAGAGAAATCCCACGAGCCGCCGGCATCGTTATAGCTCATCATGGCCTGCTCTGCGGGGCCGCTTTGGTTGTTCCAGGTCATCATACCTTCATCTGCCAGTTCCGATTCTTCTTTGGCTCCGGCGAAATATTCCAGTATTACATAAAACTTGGGGTCGATGCTTTTCATGAAGTTATTGTAGTCCTTCCAGATAGCGATACGGCTGGCATCATATTGTCCCCATAAACCAACATCGCTGCCACTGTTGGTTTGGGTAAAGCCCTTGGCCAAATCAAAGCGGAAACCATCAATGTGATATTCCGTCATCCAGAATTTAAGCACATTCTTTACAAAGTATTTAGTTGCCTGGCTTTCGTGGTTAAACTGGTAACCCACATTGTAAGGGTGTGTTGGAGTGGTATTGTACCAGGGATTATTAGTTGGCGTACCGCCGCTTGAATACAGCTGAACCATAGGCGATGAGCCGAAAGAGTGGTTTAACACAATGTCCTGTATTACCGCTATGCCTTTTGAATGGCAGGCGTCAATCAATGCTTTCAAATCATTTTTGGTGCCGTAATATTTGTCAGGCGCAAAATAATAGTTAGGGTTATATCCCCATGAGTCGTTGCCTTCAAACTCGCTTACCGGCATCAGTTCTATTGCATTTACACCAAGGCGAACGAAATAGTTCAATGTATCCTTAATGGTTTTATAGCTGTGTGTCTGCACAAAATCGCGCACCAGCAATTCGTATATCACCAGGTTTTTTGGTTCGGGGCGGGTAAAGGTGGTAGTCGTCCAGGTGTAAGCAGGTTGATTGGCCTGCATTACGCTTACTATACCGGTAGCTTTAGCCGGGTAGCTTTTAAGGCTTGGATACACGCTTGAAGGGATATTTTTATCGTTATCAGGGTCGAGTACCTTTTCGCAATATGGGTCGCCAATTTTAAATGAACCATCTACGTAATATTGGTAGGCGTACTCGGTATTAGGGTCCAGGTTATCAACTTGTATCCACCAGCGGGTGCCATCGGTAGAGTTGGTCATGTTATATTGCTTGTCTGTCGACCAGCCGTTAAAATCGCCGGTAATAGTTACGGTCTTTTTCCCGGGGGCGTACAAATTAAAAATAGCCGACTTACCGCCATTAATAAAAGTAACACCATCTCCCGCGCCTGCCGGTACGTCCTTGGCAGTGGGGTTAGGCGTAGGATCGGGAACGTTCCCGGAACCTCCCCCGGAAGAAGGGCTTTTACTGCATGAAGTAACACCCATCAGCAACACGCTGATGAGCAATAAGTACAAATTCCTCATTTTCATATCTTTCCTGTTATTACAATTGGTGCCTAAAGGTAGGAAAATTTTGTTGTAAAGTTGTAAAGTTGAAATGTTGCAAAGTTTTTAGAGAAGGTATTAATGTTGCGAAAAAAGTAACATTTCAACTTTCCAACATTTCAACTTTGCAACGGCTTCCTAAGAAATAAATTTTCTCACCATCTCAATCAGCACTTCCATATCGAAAGGTTTTTTTAGGAAAGAATCGGCAAGACCTTCTTCGGCAATTTGCTGAATATTGCTCACAGCGGAGATGATGATTACCGGTATGTGCTGCGTTTTGGGATTTGTTTTAAGGCCTTTGCTAAGCTGCTGGCCATTGGCATCGCTTTTCCATTCGGTTAGCCAATTGTCCATAAGAATGAGGTTAGGGTTATGCTCGGTTACATTTTTCAGGATTTTGGAATCGCCCGACGAGAGTACCTCGTAGCCTTCTTCTTCCAGTATGTAAACAATCGTATCCCTTATATCTTTATCATCCTCAATAACCAATATCTTCTTGGCCATAACCTTTGCTAAACGCTTATAGTATTATAACAACCGGTGGTATGGGTTTTGTTTGAGGTGTGAAATTTATTTTTGAAGAAATGTGGGTTGATGGGGTTTAATTCAGCTTTTTGATGTTTTTACCACGGAGGTTACTGAGAAGGCACGGAGAACACAGAGCCAGTATTATTTGAATTTTTTGGTAATTGGGCTTTTCTGATAATCGCTTTTATTAACAGCTGTCAATTTTCTTATTAACCGTTTGCTAAACGCCCGTGCTTCATCCAGGGTGAATGTTTTTTCTGTTTTTAGATTCATAGCGGCAGAATTTAAAGTCAATATTAATCTGGAACTTCTACTCGCCCGGTGGCAGGTTATAACATACCCGGCAGCGCGGCTCATAGCTTTCCTTTTCGCCCAGCAGGAATTTGCGCTCATCGGGTACCAGGCGGTAGGAGTAAAGCGCCGGGTTTCCGCAACGGACACATACGGCATGCAGTTTGGTAACTGATTCGGCAATGGTCATAATATGGGGCATCGGGCCAAACGGGCGGCCTTTAAAATCCATATCGAGCCCGGCTACTATTACACGTATTCCCCGATTAGCCAATACATTGCATACATCCGGCAGTTCCGCATCAAAAAACTGCGCCTCGTCAACACCTATTACATGTACATCGCTGCCCAATAGTAATATCGATGAAGCATTTTCAACCGGGGTAGAAGGAATTGAGTTGGCATTGTGTGATACCAGCGAGTTTTCATCGTAACGTGTATCAGCTTTAGGGCTGAATATCTCAACCTTTAGCCGGGCAATCCTGGCGCGGTTAAGCCGGCGTATCAGTTCTTCGGTTTTACCCGAAAACATGGAGCCGCAAATTACCTCTATGCTTCCGCCCAATTCAGTTCTTCGCTTAAAAATCTCGTCTGTAAACACTAATAGTTTTTTTGATTTTTCGTTCTTTCTTTGTTTTTAATGGCACTCAAGAGGGCTGCGCCGTTTCACCGATTTGAGGATGATTGCACCGATTACACTGATTTAGCAGATTCGCTGCATTGACAAAATTGGCAGCTTTTTTCGGTGTTACTTAGCTTTCGGTCGACATCTCTGCCGCCAAATATCAGAATTTAATCTTACTTTTGATTGGCATTTTCCTAACATTGAGATGAAGCAAAAGGACGTATTTAAAAAAATCGGTGGCATTTTACAGGAGTTAAACGAGCAATATGAATACCTGGAAACGGTATCAGATAACTTGAACGACCTTGAACTGGAGCTTTTTGTCGCAAATGCTCATTTTTTAACCGATCATATAGAAATACTTTGCAAGCTTAACTTACAGAATCGTCCTAAGCGTGCAACTGTTGACAAACCTGAAACCAACAGTTATCAGCAGAAATTTTTTGAGCCTGTTGTACAGCAGATGAAGCCGGGTGCTGAAGGAAAAGGACTAAAACCAAATATTCCGCAGGCGAAACCTGTAGCTGTAGAAGTGACCAATAAACAGCCGGAACCTGAAATACCGGTTGAAAAGCCGATTGAAAAACCGGCAGAAAAGGAAAAGAAGAAGGAAGAACCCGTTGAGCCAAAGTTTGATTTTTCGGCTAATAAGCCCGAAGAGCACCCAGAACCCAAATTTGATTTTTCAGATGATACGCCGAAGGATAGTTATTCTTTTATACGTGAAGAACCCGACACCATTCGTCACGAGCTTATTTTAGATGAAGCCGAAACGTGGGAAGATGAAGACGAACCCGGGCAGAAGGAAGTAGAAGAAATAAAAGCCGAAGAGGAAAAGGTTGAAGAGGAAGCGCCTGCGGCAGCGGAGGAGCAGCCTGCTGTAATAGAACAGCCTGTGGCCGAAGAACAGAAAGAAGAACCTGCCCAGGCCGAAGAACTTGAAGCACTTCCCGAAGCCACAGCGCAAACCGAAGAGGTAAAAGCGGAAGAGCCACCCGTTGAAGCTGTTGCAAAAGAAAAGGCGACAGATAAAACAGAGGAAACTAAAGATGAAAATGAGGTAGTTACCCGTAACCAGAAGATATCTGCCCAATTGGGTGACAAGCCTCTTTCAAAAACCGACCAGCTCGGCATAAAACCTATAAGCGACATCAAGCTGGCCATTACCCTGAATGATAAGCTGCTTTATGTAAAGGATTTATTTAACGGCTACAACCTGGCCTATAGCGAGGCGATAGAAATATTGAATCGCTTTAATACATTCGAGGAGGCTCAGCGCTTTTTAAGGGCCAATTACGTAACCAAAAACAATTGGGAAGGCAAGCAGGCTACCGCCGATAAGTTTTACGCGCTGTTGAGAAGAAGGTACGCGTAAAACAGTTTGCAGTTTTTGGTTGGCAGTTGGCAGAAGCCATATTTTTGATTGCACACCGGAAACGGCAAACTATACTATCCCCATCCTATTTGAATCCAGCTTCAGCAATACAAACAATAGCAATGTAAAGCTTATCAGTGACGATCCACCGTAGCTGATAAAGGGTAGGGGAATGCCTATTACCGGTACAATACCTATAGTCATGCCGATATTTATCACTACGTGGAAGAATATAACTGAGGCAACGCCGTACCCGTATATTCTCGAAAAGGGGGAACGCTGTCGCTCCGCTATCATAATGAGCCTTAGCGTTAGAAAAAGATAAAGCCCGATAACCGTTATCGAACCTGCAAAGCCCCATTCTTCGCCGACCGTACAGAAAATAAAGTCGGTGCTTTGTTCGGGCACAAACGAGTATTTGGTTTGTGTGCCATGCAGATAGCCTTTACCCCAAAGCTTGCCGGAGCCAATAGCTATCTTGGATTGATTAACGTTATAGCCTTTGCCTTTAGGGTCGCTTTTAATGCCAAGTACAATATCGATACGTACTTTTTGATGGGGCTGTAAAACACTGTTGTAGATAAACTTTACGCTTAGTACAAACACTATACAGATGGCCATACCCGTGAGCATGGTATACGTGAATTTTTTATATCTTCTGAAAATCCAGATAATCAACGCGCCCAGACCAGCTATAAACGCTATTACCAATAATGGATTGAATAATATAGCAGTGATGAACAGCGCTATCATCAAAAAGCCGATGATGAGGAAATAAGGGGAGAGGCCCTCGCGGTAAAGCACAAACACAAGCGATATAAATACCAATGTGGAACCCATATCCGGCTGCCGCAATATCAGGAACATCGGTACGCCAATAATGGCTGCAACAATGCCGAACGCACGTATTTCACTTACTCTTACATTCGGTCCGCTTAGATACCTGGCCAGCAGCAGGCAAGCGGTAAATTTGGCGAACTCCGCAGGCTGTAGCCTGAAACCACCGCCAAGGCTTATCCAGGCCCGGTTACCCCCCACATTACGGCCTATCACCAGTACCAGTATAAGCAGCAAAACCGTGACGACATAGAAAGCAGGCGCCAAAGCTGTTATAAACCTGCTTTCGAGCAATAAAATAAAAATAGCCAATACGAATGACACGCAGATAAAAATAAACTGCTTACCATAATTGGTATTTAAATCAATAATGCTGGGGTGCCGTGCATCAAAAACAGCGGCATGAATATTAAACCAGCCAATGGTACATAAAGCCAGGTAGATACCTACGGTTATCCAATCTACATTAAAGAAGAAACTGCGCTGGTGGTTGCTCATTTCTTTTTGTTTTTGGTTTGTGTGGCCAGGTATTTATTTGCCGTATGCTTGCGGTGATTTGTCGCTGCACCTTTTTTCTGCTTTGATGAATCGCCATCAGTTTTCTTAACGGTATCTATGATAGCCGGCTTAGCCGGGGTATTATGAAAGAAAGTGCTGAGGTCCGGCAAGCGGTTGGCATTCTCATAGTAATCCGGTGTAATACCCGATTCGCGCGGCGACACAGAACCTCTTAAATATTTTTCGACAATAAAGCTGGCGATTGGTGCGGCCCAGTGGGCGCCCTCCCCGGAGTTCTCTACAACTACAGCAATAGCTATCTTCGGATTGTCGCGTGGTGCATAGGCTACAAATACCGAATGGTCTTCGCCATGGGAGTTTTGCGCAGTACCTGTTTTACCGCACATAATAATGCCTGGGATTTTAGAGCGGATAGCCGTACCGCTTTCAACCACACGCTGCATGCCACTGATAACCGGGCCGAAGTATTGCGAATCGATGCCCACATAGTTGCGCTCCAGATATTCCTTCTTAATGATATTCTTTAAGCCGATAGCTTTAATCAGGTGCGGTTTATAAAAATAACCTTTATTAGCGATGGTACATTCGAGATTAGCCAGCTGCAATGGTGTAGCCAATAATTCGCCTTGCCCAATCGCAAGCGACACAACTGTACTGGAGCGCCATCCACCTTTTTGATACCTGTTATCATAAAATAACGGGGTAGGGAGGTTTCCGCGGCTCTCGCCCGGCATGTCAAGGTCGAGTTTTGAGCCCAGGCCAAATTTATTTACCCTTGCGCGCCAGTCGGCAAAAGTAGCTTCGGTTTGTTTGGCACCGTAGTGATTAATGATTTTTTCGAACACCATCGAAAAATAACCATTGCACGACTGCGCGACCGCACTGTTCAGTGTAACGTACCCATGCGCCTCGTGTTTATTACAATAAACCCAGCGGTTACCCGAGCGGTAGCGACCTGTGCACAAATAGCCCGTTTCCGGTGTAATAATACCTTCCTGTAAAGCAATAAGTGCGCTTAATGGCTTGAATGATGAGCCAGGGGGATACCTGGCTTGTATGGGCCTGATAAAAAAGGGATTGTATGGGTCGTGATACATTTTGGCGGCGTTATTGCCACGCTCGCGGCCAACCATCAGGTTCGGATTGTAGGTGGGGCTGCTTACGTAGCAAAGTATTTCGCCCGTAGATGGTTCTATGGCAACTATACTCCCCACCTTATTGTTCATCAGTTGCTCGCCAAACTTCTGTATGTTTATATCTAACGACGATGTCAAACGTTCGCCGGCCACTGCTGCGGTATCATACATGCCGTTTGCAAATTTACCCTGCGGACGATTCTTTGAATCGTACATCATGTTTTGCACACCACGCTGGCCTCTCAGTATCTGTTCGTAATATTTTTCAACGCCGGTTATTCCAATGAAATCGCCCTTATGGTAGTATCCGTTAGAGCGTTTGATGTCTTTATCCTGAACTTCGCCAATGTAGCCGAGGAACTGTGCGGCAACTGAATCGGGATAGTTGCGTAAATACCTGGTAATCCCGGAAAAACCCGTGAACTCAGATAAACGTTCCTGGATAGATGCATATGTTTCTGCAGTAAGCTGCTTTTCAAAAACGGATGGCAGGAGTGTTGAATATTTTAATGCTTTCTCCCAGCGCTTGTCAAACTCTGCCCGGTCGATGCCGAGCATTTTACAAAACTCAACCGTATCGAAGGGCTTAACCTGGCTTGGCACAACCATGATATCATAAAACGGCTGGTTTTGTACCAGCACCTTGCCATTGCGGTCGAGGATGGGGCCGCGGGCTGGATATTGTATAATCTGTCGTCTAACGTTATTACTGGCGTAAATAGCATATTTGGGGTCGACTATTTGTATATAGAACAGCCGCGCCAGCAGCACAAGTACAATTACTATAAAAATTCCGGCAACAACGTAGCGGCGCTCAAAAAAACTGTTCATTTACGCTCTTTCCTCTTAAAAAATAACAAACCCGAAATTAAGATTAAAAACACGGTAAATAATGAACTCAATAAAACTCTGCTTATTGTAGATTCAAGTTGCGACAGGCTGAAAGCTTCGAGGTTGAAAAGAAAAAAGTGGTGTATAACAGTTAATACCGTGGCATAGGTAACAAACCAGCGAAGGCCCATGATGCCCAGCGTTGGCTCCGGCTCATTATCAAAGCCGTCTTTTTGCACGGTTATGCTGATAAACAATATGCGGACGAATGCAAGCAATACACTCGCTCCGGCATGCAAACCGGGGGTATCATAAAAGGCATCGACGGTGAGTCCCAGTATAAAGGCCAGCGCAAATAGTAACACGTTGGGAGTATTAAAAGGGAGCAGCAGGATGAAAAGGACGTAAAAATAAGGCGAAGGCATATCATACAGGCTGATATTTTTTAACAGGAAAACCTGTATGAAAACCACAATGATAAACCTTAGCAGGTTAACGATGATAGTTCTACTCATCTTTTTTCTGCTGGGCCTCCACTCCCTCTTGTTCCTGTCCGAATTTGTTTTCTACTACGTTCACGTATTGCAGCTTGCTGAAGTCCACCGCCAGTGTAACCTCCATGTTTAAAGCGTAGCCGCCGGCTTTGGTATGCAGATTACTTATTTTACCAATTGGAATACCCACCGGAAAAAGCGAATAGCCTGAAGTTACTACAGCTTCGCCTAATTTGGGTACAGCATTGTTCGATACATCTTTCAGCACGCCCTTATGCGGGTTTAAATCGTCGCCCCATTCCACGTTTCCAATCTCCTTTGTGTCAGCCAGCATAGCGCTAAACTTTGAATCCTTATGCAATAGCGACTGCACAACAGCATAATGTGCGGATACAAACATCACCTTCCCTACAATCCCCAGGTTGCTTATTACGCCCATCCCTTTGGCAATGCCCTGCTGGCTGCCCCGGTTTATGGTGAGATAGTTGTAGCTCTTGTTTACAGAATTATTAATCACCCTGGCAACAATATATTCATACTGCTGCTTGTAGTTTGTGTCGACGACTTTATGTTTGCTAGCGGTATCAATATAAAATGACGATTTCAGTTGATTGCGCAACCTTGCATTTTCGCGGGCCAGATTGTCATTATCATCTTTTAGGGTGAGGTAGCTGTTAAACTCGTCTACCTTTGCATACAGGCCCCCGGTAACCCCATTTGCCGAATTGATAAAGCTTGCCTTCTGAAAAGAGTTATACTTTACATACACTATCAGCGAGATGACCTCGAAGATGATAAACAGGAAGAATGCGTTGTACTTGGTAATGAAAATTAACAGGTTGCGCATGGGCTGTGAGTGGTGAATGGTGAGTAGTGAGTGGAAAAAGGTAAGTAAACCAAAAACTACTCACCATTCCCCACTCACCACTCACAAAATTATTGCATCAAAAATTTAAAGTTGCCTATGTTTTTCAAGGCTGTGCCTGTACCGCGTACTACAGCGCGAAGCGGGTCTTCCGCTACGTGTACAGGTAGCTTGGTTTTGGCGGCGATACGCTTGTCTAAGCCACGCAATAATGCACCACCGCCGGTTAAATAAATACCGGTTTGGTAAATATCTGCTGAAAGTTCCGGAGGGGTAATTTCCAGCGCCTTTAATATCGCTTCTTCAATCTTCGAGATTGATTTATCAAGGCAATGCGCAATTTCTGAATAGGATACCATTATCTGTTTCGGTACGCCGGTCATCAGGTCGCGGCCTTGTACAGCAAAATCGCTTGGTGGGTCGGCAATTTCCGGCAGGGCGGCGCCAACTTCAATTTTTATCTTTTCTGCAGTTCTGTCACCAATCATAATGTTGTGCTGACGACGAATATATTGAACGATATCAGAGTCGAAATTATCACCTGCCACGCGGATAGACTGGTCGCAAACGATACCCGATAAAGCGATTACGGCAATTTCCGTAGTACCACCGCCAATATCGATAATCATGTTGCCCATCGGTTCCTCAACGTCAATTCCGATACCGACGGCGGCGGCCATTGGTTCGTGTATCAGGTAAACTTCTTTGGCGCCGGCAATCTCGGCCGAGTCACGCACGGCGCGTTTCTCAACTTCGGTAATACCTGACGGGATACAGATAACCATACGCAATGACGGGAAGAACCATCCTTTGCCCTGGTTAATCATTTTTATCATGCCGCGTATCATGTGCTCGGCAGCGTTAAAGTCGGCAATTACACCGTCTTTAAGCGGGCGCACGGTGCGGATGTTATCGTGGGTTTTGCCTTCCATCTGCATGGC
>JAZJZL010000066.1:0-17163 GCA_040389845.1 Bacteroidota bacterium | reverse complement strand
TATCAGACCCCTACGTTGAAAAAGACGGCTTCGACGAAAAAGAAATATCGCGCAAAACGGAAAAGTTTGGAGCCATCTATCATGTATTTAGCACCTACGAGTCCAGGAACGAGCCGGGCGGACCAGTAATTGACCGTGGTATAAACAGTATTGAACTTTTTAATGATGGAACCCGTTTTTGGATACTGGGCTGGTTTTATGACGGCGAGCGGAAAGATAACCTTATACCCGCGGAATATCTCAGCCATTAATATTAAATATGCCGGTAACACCAAAATAACCATTATCTGCGTTTCAAGTGGCGGTTGTTTATTATATTTAATGCTTAAATATAATAAACAACCGCTGCAATGAAATCCACCTTACTGTTATTCTTAATCGCTCCATTTTTCGTTTGTGCACAGGTAAAGCTCGAAAAGAAAACCTTCCTTGACAACAAAATAGAACTGATGGTACCCTCGCATTTTAAGCCAATGTCGGAACAGATGATGAATGCTAAATATCCTAACCAGGCACAGCGGCCTTCAGTAATTTTAACGGATGATGCCGGCGAGGTAAACCTAGTTATCAGCCAGATACCGCAACCGCTTAAACCCGAACAGGTAGGCGCATTCAAAGATTACCAGATAGCCGCATTAAAACGCATACATCCGGGCGCCAAATGGGGCGAAAGTGGTGTTAAAGCCATAAACGGAAAGCAGGTTGGTTATTTCAAATTCACAGTTGATGCAGTAGACCAACCGGTGTTTAACTACTACTTCTTTACCGACCTGGATGGAAAAATATTGTTGCTCAGTTTTAACTGCATAGAAAAGCTGCTGCCTAAATGGAAAGATGCTGCCGAAACTATGGTTTCATCGCTCAAAGTAAAATAGTATTTTTACCGGTATCGCACTATTATCCGCAAAACAGCGCCTATGAAAAAGTTACTTTTGCTTATCCCTATAGCATTACTGTTCGGCTGCGAACAAAAAACCAAAACTACAACCGCCACGGTTTCGGGCGATGAAGCTTTTGAAAAACTGGCTGATAACTATATTACCGGCTACCTGGCCTGGCGACCGGCGAATGGTGTGGCATTGGGTTATCATCAGTACGACGGCAAAGTAACCGACATGGGCAAAGAATCTATCGGTAAAGAGCTTGGGCGGTTAAAGGACTTTGACCAGCAATTAGGTGCTACAGATACCGCATCGCTAAGCCCGAAAGAGTTTTATGATTACCGTATTTTGCGCTCGGCCATAAAGCTGGAGATATTCAACTTTGAGGATATGGGCACCTTCGACCGTAATCCCATGACCTATGCCGGCGCGGTGGATGTGAGTATCTACATTAAACGCGATTTCGCACCGCTTGAGGACAGGCTGAGATCAATCATCGCTATCGAAAAAAATGCACGCAATGTTTTTGCTGCCGCGAAGGAGAACCTGAAAGACACGCTGGCGAAACCTTATGTGGAGACCGCAATAGAAATTGCCCATGGCTCGGCGGATTTTTTGGGTGGCGATCTAAAAATTGCTCTTAAAGACATTAAGAATGATTCGCTGATGAAGCAGTTCAATACGGTAAATAAAGCCGCAATTGCTGCAATTAACGACTATGCCGCATGGCTGCAAAAGCAAAAACTGCCGAAAGCAAATAACCAATATGCTATCGGTAAGGCCAGCTATCAGAAAATGCTGCTTTACAACGAGGGCATTACCCTATCGCCGGAGAAAATATTGGAGATAGGACTAAGTGAACTTAAAAAAGAACAAGCTACTTTTAATACCGCTGCAAAAACCATCAACCCAAATAAAAAACCGATAGACGTTTACCATGACCTGCAAAAGGAACACCCGACCGCCGAAAACCTGATACCCGAAGTAAAGAAAAATGTGGAAGCTATCCGCAAATTTCTTTCCGACAAAAACATTTTATCGATGCCGGCTACAGTGAATTTAAAGGTTACCGAAACACCACAATTCGCAAGGGCAACCAGCACGGCATCCAACGACGATCCGGGACCTTTCGAAACAAAAGCTACCGAGGCTTTTTATTACATCACTCCTGTAGACGCTAAGTGGAACGCGAAGCAAAAAGAAGACTGGCTGCGGCAATTTGATTATTATACTACTGATAACATCACCATACACGAAGCATATCCGGGCCATTACGCACAATTTTTGCACTTAAACGAATCTGCCGCAACGCGGATTGAAAAGATGTTCGGCAGCTATGCATTCGTAGAGGGCTGGGCGCATTATTGCGAAAAAATGATGGCTGATGTTGGTTACGGGCATAATGGCGATACCGTAAGGGCGGCTAAATACAGGTTGGCCCAATCGGGCGATGCCCTACTGCGTTTATGCAGGCTATGTGTATCGATTAAAACCCATTGCCAGGGCATGAACCTTAAAGATGCAACCAAATTCTTTATGGATAACTGGTACCAGGGCGAGAAACCTTCGTACCAGGAAGCCTTACGCGGAACCTTCGACCCAGGTTACCTGTTTTATACCGTAGGTAAGCTCGAAATATTAAAGCTGCGCGCCGATTATGAAAAGCAGGAAGGTACAAACTTTTCGCTCCATAAATTCCACGACGAAATGTTAAGCCATGGCATGCCGCAATTAAGGCTGCTGCGCGAGGTTATGCTTAAGGATAAAAAGACGTGGAATGATATTATGTAATTTTATTTATTGTGATTTCAGCGATTGGAGAATCATTTCACCAATTTAAAACAAACATGTATTTTCCCAATCTCTAATTAACTAATCACCAATCAACTAATTATTAACCACCGGGGTTACCAGCTTTTGGGGCTTACGTTTTTCGGGAGAAAGGGCCTCGAATTTTTTGTAGCTGTCGTTTATATAAATAGCCATCGAAACGTTATTGTTGCCTTTTATGAAATCGTATGTAGGCCTGTACATCAACATAAAATCGTCCAGGTCCTCCCCTTTCAGCGGCACTATGCTGCCTACGTACGTGCGGGTAAATACGGCATCAACCCTGCGCTCTTCCTGCTCTCGCCGGAAGAACTTTTTCATCCTGCGGGCGTCACGTGCCTCCTTGCCAAACCAGGTAGTTGGGGATAACACATAAAGCTTACTTTTTGTATAAATTTCCGGGTATTCCTTATGCGGGTCGAATGCCTCGCGGGTTGAGCTGATCTTCACCTCCCGCAAAGCTATAGTTTGGGTAGTTAGCTGGATTTTTTTGGGCAGCATATCAACCAGGTAAAGGGTGTCTGCAACATATCCCGGCGCTTCAAATATTAGCGTATTACCTGTTTCGGCTTTTACAGTAAAATTGCCCTGCTTATCAGTAATGCCTAATTGCTTGTTATTGATATTTCGCACGAAAACATTCGAAAGCCTGGCGCCGCCCGCACTTTCATAAACCGTTCCCTTTAAAGCGTCCTGTGCGTTTGCTAATCCTGCCGCTACGCTTAACAGCAAAATAAAAATAGTTCTCATTTTCATGGCAGATGAATTACGCTGTTAAAATAACCTTATTTAACCAACAAAGGTTTTCATTTTAACATTTTGATAAATATTTTACAAACCACTACTTGATAACATTGCCCGCCGTTGTTTACATAAACTTAATATTGAATTTTCGCATTTTTTGATTTACTTACATACACCTAATTATAAGCCCATTACAAGGCTGATTTTAAACTAATTAAACCTATTTTATTATCATGAACAAAGAAAACATTATCAAGTTGATAATTTTGATCAGCTTTCTTGTCCTGTTCCTGCAAGGCAGCCGCTTTCGATCGGAAGGCAAAAAGGTGGCCTGCAGCGAGGGCAAATGCGACAAACCCCACGACCATGGGCAGCTAAATTACCACGAGCGTTTTACGGTAACCCTGGATGACAATATCGGTATGGCTACCCTTAAAGGTTTTGAAAACTTTTGGGAAGCCAACGGCACAGGCATGACCTTCGCCATCATCATCGGCGGCGCCGGCCTTTCCCTGTTGCTTAGCTGGAAAAAGTTTGAACAGGTGCTGGCCTTTAAAGGTATCAAAGGCGCTGCCGTGGGCAGCCTTTTCGGTATGCCGCTAAACATGTGCGCCAACTGCTCCGCCGTAGCCAGCCTTACCATGACGTCTAAGAGCGGCAGCTCGGAGACAACGCTCGGGATCATCCTTGGCGGGGCGTTACTAAATATTATTGGAATTGTAACCATGTTCGGCCTGTTTAGCCCGGCGGTGGTTATTTCAAGGCTGGTATTTAGTGCAATAATGATACTTGTGATCGTTCCATGGGTATCAAAGATGGTTTTCAAGCAGGAAACGGCGCCTTTGCAAAGCCAGGTATTTGATAAAATATCCTGCTACTTCCCTGAACAATCATTCGTGCAAACTATCATTAAATCATTTGAAGACTGGCTGCTGGCGGTTGGAAATATGGCTTACAAGCTGATCCCGTTAATGCTTATCGGCACGCTGGTAATAGCCATTTTCCGCGCATTCTTTCCGAATGAGCTGCTGCACCAAATCACATCGTATAACTCTTACATTATAATCGTCATCGTGGCATTTTTTGGTACGCTGCTATCGGTACCGGTGCTATTCGAGATATTGCTCGGCACCATGTTGTACCAGCTCGGGTTTTCAACCGGTGCAATTGCTGCTGTTGTGTGCACGGTACCATCATTCGGTTTATTCACGCTGGTATTAACGAAAGAAAAACTCGGCGGATTTAAAGTGCCCATTATATTAACAACCCTAACCTTTATACTCGGCATCGGCGCCGGCATACTGGCTGAATTTCTCACCAAATTTATGTAATCATGACAAAGACAATCATCGGTATAATCCTGTTTCTACTACAAATTTCGTTGGCAATCTGGTTCAGCAAAAGCATCGACCTTACCATTACAGTAAGCATCGCAGTCGTTATGTTTTTGTATGTAATTTACAAACTGCTAAACGGCAAATACGCTACCACAAAAGCATAACGATTATAATAAAACAAATAAAGCCCGGCTTCCACCGGGATTTATTTGTTTTTCTAATCTCTGGTCTCTAACCTCTGATCAACTAACTACTGTTTCTTCCAAACGTTATTTGCTTCATTTACGTCAGGGAAAACATGGTCAGGATCATAAGTAACAGACTCAATCGCTTCGGTTGAATTATATTTAACCCTAAAAAATTTATTACGCTGCCATACTTCTACAGGAAGTTTTATGCGGTCGATCTTACCGCTAACGGTTTTAACTTCGAGGATAACCGGCATTACCTGTTTTTCAAGGTTATCGATTGTAATAATGGCGCCTTTGGTTGGGTCGTTATCTACGTAATCAACACCACGGATGCCTACATCAAGTCTCCAGTTATTCAGGAACCAGCCTTTCCAGAACCATTGCAGGCTCTCGCCGGATACATTTTCCATGGTACGGAAGAAATCATCAGGCGTAGGGTGTTTAAATGCCCAGCGCTCAACGTAAGTCCTGAAAGCGCGATCGAACCGCTCAGGGCCAAGCACCTGCTCACGCAGTAAAACAAGGCCTGCGCTTGGTTTGCCGTACTCATTCAAACCTTTAAGATTTTCGTAGAAACCATCGGCCTGGCTCATAATCGGCTCATTACCAACACGGGTAAGTTGGTTTGCAACCTGCTGAGTCATAGGGCCTGGTTTACGATAGTATTCTCCTTTATTAAAATCCTCTGTCGATAGTGTATTGATGAAAGTATTAAAACCTTCGTCCATCCAGCCATGCAGCCTTTCGTTCGAGCCAACTATCATAGGGAACCAGGTATGGCCGAATTCATGATCGTTAACACCCCAAAGGCTTCCTTTTTTTGCTTTATATCCGCAGAAAACGATACCTGGATATTCCATACCGCCAACTACACCGGCTACAGCGGTAGCGGCAGGGTATGGGTACTCAAACCATTTGTTTGAATTGTATTCCAGCGATTTTTTAACATATTCGGTCGAGCGGCCCCAGGCGTCCTGGCCATCACTTTCAACAGGGTATGCTGATATGGCGATTGTTTTTTTTCCGCTTGGCAAATCCATTTTGGAAGCATCTATAATAAACGCAGCCGACGATGCCCATGAAGCATCACGGGCATTCTTTATTTTAAAGTGCCAGGTCAGCATTTTTTTACCGGCAGGGCGTGAGGCCGGATCGGTTACTTCGCCCGCAGAGCGGATAACTACTGTTTTTTCACTCGCAGCAGCTTCAGCCCAGCGCTTTATCTGTGCAGGGGTATAAACTTCCTGCGGGTTAACCAGCTCTCCCGAACCTACAACAATGTGGTTTGCAGGTGCAGTGATGCTAAAATCAAAGTCGCCATATTCCAGGTAAAACTCGCCGGCGCCAAGGTAAGGCAGGGTGTTCCAGCCCATTATGTCGTCATACACGCACATGCGCGGGTACCATTGTGCAATGGTAAATATTTTACCATTTTTTGTATCTTGTATACCGGTACGGTCAGAGCCGTAATTTGGCGGGGTGAAGCTGTATTCAATTTTCAGCTTTGCCTGGCCACCCGCTGCTGCAAGTGCTGAGGGTAAAAATACCTGCATACGGGTATCGGTTACTTCAAATTTCACATCAGTGGCAGCGCCCTTCGCGCCGATTAATTTTATCGATTTAATTTTAAACCCGGCGTCAAAAATCTGCCCGTTGCCCCAGTCGCGGCTGGCCTTATTGTTACCCCGCAAAGGAACTATATTGAAGCCTCTTGAATCCTGCTTAAACATGTTTTGCTCCATGTTCATCCATAAAAAGCCGAGCTTTTGCGGGCTGTTGTTGGTGTAGGTTAACACTTCCGAACCGGTGATTTCGTTAGTCTGGTCGTTTAAGGTTGCCGCCAGTTGGTAATCGGCGCGGTTTTGCCAGTATTTCGGCCCGGGTTCACCATCGGCGGCGCGGTATTCCGTCCCGTTCTTGGTGTAAAACGCGTAGCCAAAAGTTTCGTGGTTATCGTAGTTAGTGGCGGGCGCTGCAGGTGCAGTTGCCGGAGTGGCTTGTTGCGCCTGGCTAACGCCGGCGACAGCCATTAAAGCCAGCGTAAAACCGGCTATCAGTTTTAATTTCATTTTGAGGTCAGTTTGTTAAAGCAAGTATACTACAAATTAAGTAATGCTTAATAAAGTAAATTGATTGTTACGGTTTTATAAAGGAGTTGGGATGAAAATCACCCTTTTGGGGGGAGGGCGTTTTAGTTGTATTAAGTTGATTGGGTTGGATTAGGTTGATAGAGTTGAATTAGGGGTTTTACCGTAGGGGTGTATTGCATACGCCCTCGCCGATTGACCGGAAAACGCCAAAGTTTTTCATTACGGTTGAGACCTTTAGAACTACTAAAAGAGCGTAACCGCACGAATCATTTTGGCAAAAATGTGGAAAACAGGGTTAACACAACTTAACACATTTTGAAAAAATAATTTCATAAACATCTTATAATAAGACTATTACAAAAAAGGACTGAAAATAAATTTTTCAACATTCTTTGTTAAGTTACCCATACTGGCGCAATCTTTGTTATAACTTGCAAGCCACACCGTAACCTCATCAATTCAACCGACCACTCACTCACTTAATAAACTCCCGCTCATACACTCCTTCATCAAAACCGAAATAAAGAAAATCGCCATCTTCAATTACGGGGCGTTTTATCATGCTGGTTTTTTGCTGAAGCAGGTTAAGGGCGTCGGTTTTGGTTTTGATGCTGTCTTTTACTGACTGGTCAAGCTGTTTCCAGGTCAGGCCCTGCTTATTCAAAAACTTCTCATAGCCGGCTTTAGCGTCCCATTCGTTCAGTTTTTCCTGGCTTACGCCAAGCTTTTTAAAATCCTGGAACTCGTAATCAACGTGATGGGCTTTCAGCCAGTCGAGGGCTTTTTTTACTGTATTGCAATTGGTAATTCCGTAAACTTTCATAATGGCGCAATTTATTAAATTCTGCCGGAGAGTTTAATTAATAATCGCAAATCCGGGAAATGCGCGTTGTGTTTCTTCCAAAGTAGCCAACGGCGGAAACTCGCCTATCATTATCATTTTCTCCCAGATGGCCGATATCGCCGGGTGCTGGTGCGCCGCCCTTACGGCGTTTATCGACGTCCATTCAAACACTTCGATAATCGAACCATCCTTTGCTTTCGCCAGGTAGCTTTCTTTATCGGTCGCCAGTCCGAGCTCGCGCAATGCGGGCAGGTGTTTTTCAATAAGCTGCATAAACTCGTCTTCGTTTCCGGGTTTTGGCTTATAAGTGGCTATCGCCAGCACTGTACCGTCGGTATCTACTTTTCTTTCCATTGTAATATTTTATTTGTTGAAGAATTTTAACCAGTTATTTATCACCGTATTCATGCGCCCGGCATTGAGCGTATAATATTGCTCACGGCTTTTTTTATCCACGGATATCAGACCGGCTTGCTCCAATTGCTGCAGGTGCCTGGTCATGGTAGGCCAGGCAAACGAGAACCGGCTCACAATGTCACCGGCCGTCATAGTACCGCCGCGGGCCTGTAAAACACCTAAAATATTACGGCGCGAGGCGTGTGCAAGGGCCTTAAAAACAAGGTCGAAGTCGTCCAGTTCCTGTTCGCCAAGCGTTTTTTTAGGTGTCATACCGGATTTATTTAATAGACAGGATAAAGTTATTAAATTATTTAGCAAAAATGCTAAATATTATTTCAAAAAAACTTTGCTGGTTTACCATCGCCGTAAAATAAAAACATCTCTACCAGCCGTAAAGCCAATAGAGATGCCTTTATAATTTAATTGAATACTATTTCCCGGTTGCTGGTTTATCAGCGCCCTTGGTATCATCGTTATCAATACCACGGCGGTTTTTCTTAATCTCCGAGCTTAGCTTACCAAACCGGTAACTAAAGCCGAAGTTGAAAGATCTTGTTGGACTTTGCGAGATACTCGACTGATGAAAAGCCGGGTCGTTCGTTTCACTCCTAAAAGTACGATAATGCATGCTTGGGTTACTTACATTCAGGAAGATGGTACCTTTTTTCTTCAGGATGTCTTTCGAAGTGCTAATGCCTGTCCAAACAAACGAATTGGATTGACCTTGTAATGATATGTAGGCACTGTTAAAGCCTGCATTTATACCGGCGCGCCAGGTGTCATTAAATTTATATCCCGCATAGGCAAACACATTTCCCTGCACACCTTTATTACTGTAAAACTGGTTACCTATAACACCATGCAGCCAAATGTTTGATAGCTGGGCATTTAAGTTAAAGTTTAATTGCTTGGTGATGGGATAGTTAATGCCGGCGTTCAACCCGAGCACCCTGTTGCTGCCCACATTTTGATAGGTAGTGAATGACGTATCAGCCCCGCGCAGGGTGGTAACGTTTTGAATCGTATTATCCGAAAAGCCATAAGATAAACCGAGGTTGATAGACCCCTTCGAAAAATGGCTGTAGTTTAGCTCAAAGTTATGGTTCAGCACAGGCCTTAAAGCCGGGTTACCCGACGATATAAAGTTAGGGTTTGATGTATTTACAAATGGGTTTAGCTGGTAAACGTTCGGGCGCTGTATCCTGTTGGTAAACCCAAAAGTAAAGCTAGTTCCGTTTTTAAGCTTACGCTGTAAGGATATCGACGGTATCAGGTTGGTATAATTTTGATCTAAATCGGTCGCCCCCGGAACGTTGATGTCCGTATTTTCCAACCTGATACCGCCTTTAATGCCCCAGCCATCCAGGTTGTATTGGTAAGTATTGTACAAGCTATAAACGTCCTGGTTGTAAATAAACAGGTCAGAGTTTTTGGGGTCAACCACGTAAACGCCGGTTGAGTCTACAAAATTACTTGTCTCAAAATCACTCGATCCATGCCTTAAGATAGCCTTAACGCCACCTTCAATGGTTAAATTTTTCAGCGGGTGCACGTAATCGGCCTGTATGGTTTGCTCGCGTACGCCGGCATCATTAGTTTGCATATAGTTTGGGCGGGCATAATTAAACCGTTCCGTTATATCACTCATATTAAGCGAGTTGTTCGGCGAATTAGAGTATTTATAGCTAAAGGTCAGCAAACGTTCTTTATTGCCCTTAAATCCAAGCTGGTAGTTAATACCAAAATCCATCCCTTTCCATATCGAGGTGTTGGTATTACTGATACGATAGCTCTGAATTGGGGTTGTTGTGCCCCCGGCAAATTCATTGGCAATTTGGCTGCCGTCGTTATTAAAATGGCCATTATTAAAGTCGAAGCTACCGGTAATCAGGTTTAAGGTGTCTATTTCGTAGCTTAACTCGGTACTGCTATATAAAAAATGACCATGATTTCTACTTGTTGAGCTTTGATTAAGGTCCGTTGGGTCATCGCCTAAGGTTTGTAATTGGTACGATGATGTGTTTGCCTGGCCAATACGCTTATTGTACCCTGTGTAGTTGGATATACCGAACTTGCCACGTTTTACGTTGAGCGATATACCACCACCCGGACCATACAAAGTATTGTCGCGCAGGTTGATGTTGCCGTTATAACCCTGGTCAATTTTTTTATTGGTGATGATATTGATAATACCTGTTAAACCTTCCGCATCGTACTTCGCAGGAGGAGTAGTAATTATCTCAATCTTTTGAATGCTGCTGGCCGGCATCGATTTAAATACGTCCGACGGATTATTGGCTACCAAAGATGATGGCTTACCGTTAATCAATATCTTATAGCTGCTGTTGCCTTTTAACTGGATATTATCGCTGGCGTCAACTGTTACCAGCGGCACTTTGCGCAACATATCGAGCACATTTTGGGTTTTGGTTTCGGGGTCGGCTTGTACATCGTAGCTAATGCGGTCAATTTCTTGTTTTACTATAGGCTTCACTGCAGTTACAGAAACCTCTTTTAATGCATTCCTTGCGGGAGATAGGAGTATTTTACCAACGTTCACGACAGCGATATCACCAGAAATCGGTATCGTTTTAGGCATGTACCCCACTGATGCAATGGTTAACAGGTACGATTTTCCTTTAGCTACCTCCATTTCAAGGGTTCCATCATCTTTGGTAAGCCCGCCCATCACTGTTTTTTTGGTCGATGCGTCCAGCAATGCAACGGTGGCCCAGCCAACGGGCTGATTGGTTGCAGAGTCGATAGCTGTGCCTTTAACAGTTAATAATTGAGGTGAGGGCTGCGCGAACACTGCGGCCGACAGATAACAGCACAGGGCCATCAGTAAAAGTCGTTTCATCCGGAAAGTCTAAATCAATTTCGGCGCGAAAATAGGGAGCGGATTCTCATTAAAAAAATGATTTACCGGAATTTAGATAGCAATTTAGTTACGTAACGCTAATGTTACCATGTTGCAACAAAAATCGTTTCAAAAATGGCTTTATTTTCAGTAAAAGGCATTTTTGAAACGATTGCTATTTTGGTCCGCGGCTATTATTTACATTTTTAACTTAAATCCGGCAGGATTACTTCCCATCCAGGAGTTCTTTCAGCGCCTGCTTGCCGTCATCATTACCCGGGTTCATTAGGATAGATTTTTGGTACATGGCAATGGCTTCCTGCCTTTTCCCTATCATCCGCAAACCCTCCGCATAGCTATCATAAGTATTAAAACTATCCGGAAACAGCAGCGTATTGATTTTAAAAGCTTCCACCGCCAGTTGCTCATGATTTTGTACTGCCGACCTGTGTAACAGGTTTCCGCCTAACTGGTTTATTTCCCACTCGCTCAGGTAATAATGGGTGGTATCACTTTTTATTACGTTTAAAGCGCTCGCCGCCGCATCGGGGCCCTGCTTTACCAAAGTACTGCCGTACACAAAAGCCATTGAACGGTGAGTCCTTATTTCCATCGGGGCTTTCCCGTTCATAAGTGATTGCGCAGAAGTAACGATGCGTCCATATTCGCTGCCGGCGGTGTTGTCAAAAGCAATTATTACCTGTTTTTTATCGAGGTTACGCAGGTAAAAAGTAGCATTGCCAAATATAAAACCGCCATGGCCAACTGATTTACCAATGCCGGGCTGTATAAAAATGTCCCATCCAAGTCCAACCGTCATTTTACCTTCGCCATCCATCGTGTCCATACGGCCATAATACGTCTCGCCATTATTAAGCGTTAGCGGGGTTAGCGCCTCTTCCATACTCGATGGTTTTAACAGCTTTCCATCAAAAAAGGCCTGGTCAAATCGTAAAAGGTCTGCCGTCGGGGTAATAATATTCGAGCCACCAACAGGCCCGTTGGCCGTATAATTCGCAAATTTTATCCATTCAAATATCGCGGAAGAATCAGCATGTGCATAAGTAGTGTCGTAATAAGGGTGAGGTTGATAATGCATTTTAACGCAGCGTGCATCATTATAAAAGCAATTCTTTCCGTAAATGCTCAGATAGGTATCCTTCATTCCGGCCGGCTTAAAAATATATTGCTCCAGGTAGGCTGACAGGGATGTTCCCGAAACTTTCTCAATAAGCAGCGCCAGCACGTTATAGCCAACATTGCAATAGCGGAATTTATCGCCCGGTTTAAATTGCAAACCACCTTTCCAGCTCATTAGCTCTGGCAAAATGTCTTTATTCACCACAACCGCGCCTGAATGCTTTTTTGAAATTGCATCATACAAATCTCCATCCGGCAAGCCAGACGTATGGGTTAACAAATGGCGGATGGTGATATCTTTAAAAGGAAAACCGGGAAAGAATTTATACAGGTGATCATCCAGCGATAGTTTCCCTTTGTCTCTTAACTGCAGAATAGCTGTTGAGGTAAACAACTTTGAGATAGATGCCAGGTTAAAACGCAGATTTGTTGTATTGGGCTTTTGCGTTACAAAATCTGCATAACCAAAAGCGCGGTCGGCTATCACGTGGCCATTTTCGGCAAGCAATATGTTACCATTTAACTGGCGGGCTTTGCCTATCCTGTCAAGATAGCTGTTAATCTTGGGGGCGTTGTTCTGCGCCGATAAACCTGGACAATATATGCAGGCAATAAATAACAATACTGGTTTAATTAGTTTCATGTGATTTATGATTAATATCAAACCAAAGTAGCGGCATTGCGCCTCCACCAAAAAGCTAATCGGCAAACGCGGAAATCACATCGGCAAACACGCAAAAGCCAGGCAATCACTTCACTCTAAAAGCAGTAATTTTGAGCATGAAGAAAAAGGGGATATTACTGCTGGCCGGTTTTATAGCTTTTTATGCCCTGGTGCACGGCGTGAGGCACCTGCCCGAACTGCTGCACGGCCGGTTAACCTGGAACGGTGAAGTAACTTATACCCTAAGTGTGGTACGCATCATAGCAGATATGGCTATCGCCTGCCTTTTTACCGTATTTCCTTATCTGCTGCTCTATTATTTTTATCCGCAGAAAAAATTCGGTTTTATAGCAATCGGATTGATTACCTCCCTTATCGCCTGCTTTTTTATAGGTTTTTGGTGGACGTGCTTTATGGAGAATACTCCTGTAAGGTTAGGCAGTTACCTCAGTCAGGTGGTATTTTTCAATACCGTGAACACAATTTTCGGCATGACATTTTACTTCATTCGTTACGCGCATTACAAAGAGCTACAGGAAAAAGAAAGCGCTCTGCAAAATAAGGAATCAGAACTTTCGTTTCTTCGGTCGCAGGTTAATCCGCACTTCCTGTTTAATAACCTTAACAATATCTATTCGCTGGTTTACTATAAGTCCGACCAGTCCCTGAATGCCATCTCCGGGCTTTCGGAACTGTTAAGATATATGTTATATGATACTAACGACACAGTGTTGTTAACAACAGAGATTGCTTACATAGAAAAATACATCGCCCTGCAGCAATTACGTTTTGAGCATCCATCCGATGTTGACTTTAAACTTAACGGCGATTTGGATGCGATTAGTATTCCGCCGCTGCTGCTAATTCCGTTTATAGAGAATGCTTTTAAACACGGTGATGATTCTGTAAAAAACTGGCTCAACATCAGCCTAAAAACAACCCAGGATGATATTGATTTTTATTGTTCGAATAAAAAAGTAGTTAAAAAGACTGACGCAACAGGTGGAATAGGTATTGCCAATGTAAAACGGAGATTGGAGCTTTTATATCCGGAAAAACACAACCTGGAAATTATCGATACCGATGAGTTGTTTACTGTAAAACTTAATTTGAACTATGGAGAATAAACAACCTATACGCTGTATTGTGCTCGACGATGAGTTTTTGGCGGTTAAGCTGCTCAGCGGGTATATTGAACAAACCGGGGGATTGGGACTGGCGCTTGCCACAACTAAAGCCGCAGAAGCCATTACAGCAATTAAACGCGGCGCTGCCGACCTGATATTCCTGGATGTGCAGATGCCGGAAATTACCGGGATAGAGTTAATGAATATAACCAGGAATTTCGACACGAAGGTTATCCTTACCACTGCGTATTCCCAATACGCGCTTGAAGGTTATGAACACGACATTATCGACTACCTCTTAAAACCCATCACGTTCGAACGTTTTTTAACTGCTGCAAACAAAGCTAAGGCCCGTTTGCAAACTATGCCGTCAAACCCACCGGTAAATACGCCGGATTTCATTTTTGTAAAAACAGAATATCGTTTACAAAAAGTAGCACTGGCAGATGTTCTTTACCTGGAGGGACTACGCGATTATATTGCGTTCCATACTACTACCGGCAAAATTCTATCGCTTGAGCGGATGAAGAATATGGATGAACTATTGCCGCGAAGCAGTTTCCTGCGGATACATAAATCTTATCTCATCAACATAAAAAATATCGACTATATTGAACGGGGAAGGATAGTAATTAATAAGGAACACCTGCCCATCGGAGAAACCTATAAGGAAATGGTAAGGATTAGACTTGGAATCGGTTAATTAGTGAATTAGTGATTGAATGAAATCCCAACAAAAAATCACTAATTCAGTCATTCACTAATTAAATTACTTATTATTAAACTTCGTCATAGTGAGCTCAGTACCTATAGTGGCGAAGCTCTTTACCATTTCTACAGAGCGGTCTATCAATTCGGGGAGAGCCGGCAGCTCGTCTTTATCAAAACCGTCAAGTACATAGTTTACCTGTTTGCCTTTGGGGAAGTCGTCGCCGACACCGAATCGCAGACGGGCATAATTGCTATGGCCAAGGGTGGCTTCAATATGTTTTAAACCGTTATGACCGGCGGCGCTGCCTTTGGGCTTCAAACGCAAAGTGCCGAACGGAAGGGCAATATCATCCACAATCACCAATACATTCTCAATGGGCACTTTTAGTTGCTGCATCCAGTAGCTCACGGCCTTGCCGCTCAGGTTCATGTAGGTGGTAGGTTTTATCAAATATAGTGTACGAGCTTTGTGGGTCATTTCGGCATAGTAAGCCAGGCGCATGTTGTAAAACTTAGCGCTTTCCTGTTTGGCCAATTCATCCAGCACCATAAACCCGATGTTATGCCGGGTATCAGCATACTCAGGCCCTATATTTCCTAAACCGACGATTAGATAGTTCATGCCCCCTGGCCCCCTAAAGGGGGAATTTTTAGTTTGCGGCTGAACCGCAAAGTGTATAATAATTAAAACGCGAAGATATTACTTTTAACAAAAACAGCGACAAGTATAAACTCGTCGCTGTTAAATTATTCCCTTTTTGTTCCCCTTTAGGGGCTAGGGGCCTTATTTTTTACCAGATGAAGCTTCCTGCTCAGCCTGGCGCAATGCACGTGAAGTAGTTACCGAAACAATGGTATCTTCTTTAGCATTCAGGATAGCAAGGTTATCGAATTTTATTTCGCCAACTTTTACCGATTTACCAACTTCAAGGCTTTCGATGCTAACTTCGATGCTGTCTAAGTGGTCTTTTGGTAAGGCTTTAACGCGCAGTTTCCTTAATTTCTGAACCAGTTTACCACCCACTTTAACACCTGGAGAAGTACCGGTTAATGTAACAGGGATCTCGATAGTGATTGGCTTTTTAGCGTCTAACAGCAAAAAGTCGATGTGGATGATTTGTTCAGTAAGCGGGTGAAACTGAATGTCTTTGATAATTGCCTGTGATTTTGTACCGGCAACGTCAATGTCGATGAAATGAACAACCGGCGTGTAAACTACGGCTTTCAAATCAGCTGCGGACACAGAAAAGTGGGTCTGGGTAGCACCACCATAAAGAACTGCAGGCACTTTGCCTTCGTAACGCAGCTCCTTTGCGTCTCTTTTCCCTACGTTCTCTCTTGGAGAACCGCTAATAGCAAATGATTTCATTTTTTATTTATTTGTTTTTACTTAATTCATGGTTGATGGTTCATAGTTCATGGACGAACTCCTTGCATCTTCCATTTTATCTTTACGTTCAAGTTAATAATCATAGTTCACTTTCTACCATGAACTATGAACCATCAACTATGAACTCTTCTAATCCACTTTAAACAACTGGCTAATCGAGCCGTGTTCGTTTACGTTCATTATCGCCCTGGCAAACAGCTCGGCGGTGCTTAGCACGCGTATTTTGCTGCTTTGCTGTTTAAGCGGGATGGTATCTGTAACTATCAACTCGGTCAATACCGAATTCTCGATAGTTTCATAAGCCTTGCCCGATAATATCGGGTGGGTACATACCGCGCGAACGGTATTGGCGCCGCGTTCCATAATCAGGGCAGCAGCTTTGGCCAGCGTACCTGCAGTATCGCACATATCATCAATCAGCACTATATCCTGGCCGGTTACATCACCAATCAAAGTCATCGACTCAATCTCGTTGGCACGCTTACGGCGTTTATCACAAATTACTACCTCGGCATTAAAAAACTTGGCAAAGGTACGCGCCCTGTAGGAACCGCCCATATCCGGCGACGCGATGGTAAGCGCCTTCAGATTTAAGCTTTTGATATAAGGCACAAATATTATCGATGCATCCAGGTGATCAACCGGGATATCAAAAAAGCCCTGTATCTGCGCAGCGTGCAAATCCATGGTCATGATGCGGTTTATGCCGGCTGCAACAAGCAGGTTAGCAACCAGCTTAGCGCCTATCGGTACACGCGGTTTATCTTTCCTGTCCTGTCGCGCCAGGCCGAAATAAGGGATAACAGCAGTAACATAATGTGCCGAAGCACGGCGGGCCGCGTCAATCATCATCAGCAACTCCATCAGGTTATCGGTTGGCGGGTTGGTGCTTTGTATTAAAAATACGTCGCAGCCGCGTACTGATTCATTAAAATGGGGCTGAAATTCACCATCG
>JAZJZL010000065.1:0-3358 GCA_040389845.1 Bacteroidota bacterium | reverse complement strand
AAGTTCTCGCATTTAACATAGATATTTCCCGGCTTACCCTGATAAGTATACTGCAACTCCAGCATGGGCGTATTGCCCACCACGTTCCACAGGTTGGTAAAACGTTCATCCAGCTGCGGCGACAAACAAGCCGATGTTTTCTTTTCTTCTGCTAACATATTTTTATTAGGTGTTGCTCGATTTGTAAAAAGCGCCTGCCACTCCCGCGACAGGCACTTTTTTTATTGATTAACTTATTATTAACTTGATAAAAAGAACGGGGAGTTTTTTTGGGAGTTATAGGGAAATCAGTACCCGGTAATTATTGATTATTTTCAGGTAACAGAACCAGCTTAATAAAATTCTTACCGCCGAGATATTTATTGGCTACTTCCTTTATATCAGCAACTGTAATTTGGTTTAAGGTCGCTGAATAATTATCCACCTGATCCAATTTCTCCTGGTTCTGAATTTGTCCGCTAAGGTAGTTGAGCCAAAAACCATTCGTTTTCAACGCCGTCTCTAGACTGCGCTGATTTTCTGCCCTAAACTTATCGACATTGACCTGTAGTGGTCCCGATATTTTTATTTTATTGATCTCATCCAGCGCAGAAGCGATCAGTTTATCTGCGTTTTGAGGCGCACAACCAAATGATACAGTCAGGCTGAACCTTCCCTGCGGGTATTTACTGATATTAATCCTTGCGGATGGGGTGTAAACCCCACTTTCGTCCTCACGCAATCTTTCCAGTAACCTGATCTGAAGCGTTTCCGTCAGCGCATCCATTTTCAGCTTATTTTCAAGGCTGTAATCAAAAGGGCCGGAAAAAACCAACTGAACGGTTGCTTTGGGTTCAGTTCCCTTATATACTGTTCTGGCTATTACCCCTGCCGGGATATCAATGTGCAGATCCTTTGCCTTCTCAGATTTATCTGTTCCGGGTAAACCGCCCAGGTATTTTTCCAACAACGGTTTGATCGCCTGGATATCTATACTGCCTGCAAATACGAATGTAAAATTACCACTACTTGCAAAGCGCTCTCTATAAATAGCATACGCTTTGTCCAAACTGATCCTGCTTATTTTTTCCAGCGATGGGCCGGTTTTGCGGATGTTGTTATTACTCAATACTGAACTTATGGTATCCTGGAAAACGTTTTTTGGATCACCCAGCCGGTTAGCGATGGCTGCTTTTGAGCGATCTATCATCCCCAGGAACATCAGTGAATCTTTACGCGGTTCCACGATATAAGCATATACCAGTTGCAGGGCAGTTTCCAGGTCATTATTAACTGCACCTCCGTTTATCCCTTGTAACCGTTCACCTACAAATGGCCGTACACTTAGCTGTTTCCCGGACATGTACTTGTTTAAGGCCGTTGTGTTATAGTTACCCGCTCCAAATGATGGTATAAGATTGGCAGCTGCGGCCGACTCGTAATCAGCATCACTATACAACGAAGTACCACCCGGCGCAAATCCGCTGAATATAACCTCGTTGTTTTTAAAATCAGTTGGCTTCAGCAATACTTTAATTCCATTGCTAAGCGTAAGTGTGGTAAGTCCTAACCGGTCATCCTTTTGCTCCAGGATAATTTTTCCGGGTAAGGGGGTTGTTTTTAGTAAGCTTTCATTACTGGTTTCATCCTTGTAGACCGGGATACCTTCGGCTTCTACCGCCTTCATCCAGCCGATAAATGTTGTCTCATCAGGCAGACGGGCTTTTTCTGTTTGAGGAGCCATCAGTATAATGTCCCTGTCGGTCGATTTGCTTTCAGTTTTCGCCAGCGTATTCAGTTCAGTCAGGGTAATACCTGCAAGGTCATTTTTCACCAGGCTATATTCATAATCTATCCCGGGTGAAGCTGCACCGTGCAAAAAATATTGCAGGTATTCTTTAACATAGCTATCAGAGTTGGTTTTATTCTTTTCTTTCAGCGCCGATTCAAAGTGATTCAAGTAGCTGGTTTTGGCACGTTCCAGCTCGGCGGTTGTAAATCCAAAACGTTTGACACGCTCAGTTTCCCGCCACACGGCTTTAAAGCCTTTTTCCAGTTCACCGGGTTTGGCCGTTACAGAAATGCTGTAAGTATCCAATCCACCCATAAAACCTGCGATGCCGGCATCTGCCTGTACAAACGGAGGGGCGGCCTGGCGCTGTAGTTCGCCATAACGTTCATCAAGCATAGCATTAAACAGCTGGCGAATAATGCTTTCCCGGTATTGAGCAATGGTATGTAAGGGGAGTTCCGGCTGCTTAATTATAACATCCGCGCTGGTAGCCGTCATCTCAGGGTCAGTTACAGCAATGAACTGGTTTTTACCGGTTAAGGCGACGGTATACTTTGTTCTTGGCCTTTCTTTTAAGGGATTTTTCAGGTCTGAGAACTTTGCTTTGATGATCTTCTCCATTTCATCCACATTAACATCGCCGACCACAATTAAAGCCTGCAGGTCAGGGCGGTACCAATCGTGGTAAAAACGTTTAATGGTCGCGGGTTTGAAATTGTTCAGAACCTGATCTGTTCCAATGGGGCTCCGGCTGGCATAACGCGAACCGTTGAGGATCATGGGCCAGTATTTACGCTGCATTCTTTCCTGCGCACCCTTTCCCAAACGTTTCTCTTCGAGGACCACCCCACGTTCCTTATCGATCTCTACCGGGTCAAGTGTAGCTTCCTGCGCCCAATCCCGGACGATCTGGATAGCTGTTGATAGTAACTTGGGATCATCAGACGGTACAGGTAATTTATAAACGGTTTCATCAAAGCCGGTATAGGCATTCAGGTCGGCGCCGAAGCGCACCCCCGATTTCATTAAGTATTCCACCAGCTCGTTTTTTGGAAAGTGTTTGGTCCCGTTAAAGCTCATGTGTTCCATAAAATGCGCCAGTCCCTGCTGATCGTCTGTCTCCAGGATCGAGCCCACCTTATTGGCCAGGTTGAAGGTAACCCGGTTTTTTGGAGTTTCGTTATGCCGGATATAGTAGGTGAACCCATTGGCCAGCCTGCCGGTCCTTACGGCTGGATCCAGCGGCAGAATACGTTCAGCGGCTGATAGCGGCTTCCTTGTTTTTGGGTTATGCTGCTGTGCAAGACAGCAGGCCGGGATCATCAATGCCAATAGCAGTCCCGGTGCAATTCTTTTAAAGTGCAATGTCTTGTAAGTCATCTTGTAATATTTTAGTAGTGTCTGGTGTAAACTTTGCGGTGAAATGCCGCAGGTAGGGCGTTTCTTCGGTGATGGTCAAGCCCGTGATCTGAGCGCGGTTACAATACAGCTCGGAAACCACCTCACCCACATAATCCAGGTGGCTCTGGGTATACATTCTGCGGGGGAAAGCAAGCCTCACCAACTCGTTGGCGGCAGGTATTAATT
>JAZJZL010000064.1:0-18550 GCA_040389845.1 Bacteroidota bacterium | reverse complement strand
CTTTAATAATGCAGCTTATTAAGCTACTTTTTCAGTACCCTCGAAAAATTCGGGGCTTTTTTGTAAATTTAAATTGCCAAACCTAATTGAGTTGACTATATGTTAAAAAAATATGCAATCTTAATCGGGATATTACTGTCGGTCGCGCTGTTTGTTGTAGCTGCGATAAAATATCCTGGCGGCTCGCAGCGGGATAAAAATTCTATTGGTTACGACTGGAAAAATAATTACGTATGCAACCTGTTCGACGGTAAAACTGTTAACGGGGCGCAAAGCTCCTCGAGACCATGGGCCGATTGCGGAATAATTGTGCTTGGCGCCGCCTTTGCGTTATTTTTTTATCGGTCATCAAAAAAAATGCCCTCGCCGGGTATTGTCCGCTTAATTAAATATGTGGGTGTTGGCGCTATGGCACTGGCCGTTTTGGTGGCAACACCGTTGCATGATGTTGTAGTTACAGTTGCAGGTACGGGGGCGGTAATTTGCATATTTTATATTTCAGTTCTTTTACTCCGGTCGAAATTGCTTTTCATGAAAGTGCTTTCGGCTGCCTGCCTGCTGATGTTTTATTGCTGCTCGGTCATCTATTATTTCCGCTACCACCTGGAGTTGTTGCCTGTAATGCAAAAAGTATGGCTTTTATTTATCGTGACATGGACGTTATGCGTGGAGCATTTTACTACAGCGACTGATTATCAACCGGTAAAAAAAGCAATGGTTGATGTAAAATGAGCCATGACAGCGCATTTAAAGCCTTTTTAACAACGAACCTGCCGCGGCTCAAAGCAACTTCCAGGTATTTCGCCCGGGGATAATTTAAATAACATGGTCTATAAAAATTATCTTTATTTTTATAGACTGATGCCTGTTAAAATAATTATTTGCTTCCTGCTGTCGTTTCTGCCGGGGTTTCAAGCCCATGCGCAGAAATTCGACACCATTAAAACAATACCGGCGAAAGACCGTGGGCCGCAGGCATTGCTTATCTATAAGGGCAGCTACCGTCATCTCGATTCCTCTGTAACTTTCGGCAAATTAAAACAGCTCAGTAACATCGCCGCTGAACTGCATGATAAAGCCCTTGATTGCGTTGTGCTTGAATGTAAAGCCGACTATTATTCTGTAAATCTTGGGTTTAACCCCCGAAGCCTTTTTTATTATCAGAAAGCTATAGACCTGGCTACAGCTAATGGACTTACAATTGAATCGGGCATTTATATTTTTAAGAAGGGCCTTTATTACAATACGTTTAAAATGTATGTGCCCGCCTGCCAGAATTTTTTGAAGGCGATTGATGTTTTTAAAACCGTTGGTCCCGAAAACGTGCCTGATATTGCAAAATATCTTAGCCAGGTAGCCGAGTTTTATTATAATTTGAATGACCTGGAAACGTCTAAAAGCTACCTGCTGCAAGCGTTAAGCTACCATAACTCCATACCCCGCGAGGAGATAAATATGATTAATACGGTCGGGCTTATTTACCGCAGCACCGGGCGTTATAATGAAGCGCTGAAATACTTTAATCAATCGTTGCAGTTGGCTCAGAAAAGTAACGACTCAACATGGAAAGCAATTATTGGGGGAAATATCGGCTCGGTTTATTTTCTGCAGAAAAAATACGATATCGCCCTTCCGTATCTTACGGAAGATTACATAAAATCTGTTAGATATGGTGAAATTATAAACGGCGCAATTGCCTTGCAGCGCCTGGCAACAATAAATGCCGATCGGGGAAATTATGCCGCCGCATTAAATCAGTTAAAATCGATTGATAGTTTGCTAAACAAACGGGGCGATAATGCCGCCCCATTAAGGCCCGACCATGCGCTGAAACAACGGATAGACCTATATGCCTTATGGGCTGCCGTATACGAAAAAACCGGGAACGCGGCGCTTGCCCTGGCTTACCGGAAAAAATACGATGAGTTAAAAGAAATGCTGAACAGCAAAAATGATGCATTGGCAGTGGAGCGAATAAAGATAAAATGGGAGGCAGATAAAGAGCAATTAAAAATAAAGCAACTGAGCACTGCGGCCAACGCCGAAAAGATAAAACGCAATGCGCTGGTGGGCGTATTGCTGCTGTTAATTGTGATTTCTGTTTTAATTTATAACCGGCAAAAGCTGGTTATAAAGAAAGATAAGGCCATACTTGAAAAACAGGAAGTGGCCCTGCAGCTTGAAATATCGCGCGCCGAGGAAGAACGCAAAAATGCCAGGCTGGCCCTTATGGACTATACCGACCAACTGCGCATTAAGAATGATATTATCGAGTCCTTTAAAACAGAACTGGATAACATGCAAAGGCGTACCGACCCTTTATACCAATACCGGGCAAGCCAGTTGGAGGATATGATGAATGCCCATATCATGACGGATAAGGCATGGCATGAATTTAAGACGCTGTTTGAGAAAGTGCACCCGAGCTTTTTCGCCCTGCTTGACGCCCGCTTCAAGGATATTACCGACGCCGACACGCGGCTGCTGGCGCTGATACGGTTAAAATTAAACAACCGCGAAATGGCAGGTATGCTGGGCATAACCGTGGAAGGTGTAAAAAAAGCCAAGCAACGCCTGCGTAAAAAAACAGGCTTGCACGAGGAAGATAGTTTAGAGGCGCTGATTGCCGAAAGCTAATACACTACCTTAAATGCTGCGGCATATTGCAGCCCCCCGCCGTTTTGCAGCGATGCAGGGATGGTTACATTTATAGCCCCTCCGTCTTGTTTCCATTTCAGTTTTTGGGTTGATCCTAGCAAAGTAACACGCTGCACCTTTTTGGTATTTCCTGTTTTTAGGGTGATGACAGGCGATAATGCAAGTCCGTTATCTCCGGCCAATACAAAAGCATATTCATTATTTCCGTCTGCCGACTGCGTGAAAAATGTATTCCCATCAGAGTATGGCGCTATTGATTTTGATGAATAAATTCCCTCGCCGTTAATTTTTATCCATTTGCCAATGTCGGCCAGTCGTTTATAGGCTTCGGGGTCCCAGTCGCCGTCCGGGCCGGGGCCGATGTTCATCAGCAAATTGCCACCGCGTGAAACGATTTTTACCAGCAGCTGCACAATCTGCTGTGGCGATTTATACTTGTCGCCGGGTACGTAGCTCCAGGAGTTGCCCATCGTCATACAGGTTTCCCATGGGTGACTGATTGGCTCGGCCGGAATTTGCTGCTCGGGGGTGGTATAGTTTTCATAGGGCCCGGTAACGGTACGGTCAACCATTATCAGGCCAGGTTGTGCGGCCCTGGCCATTTTGGCTATACGCGGCATATCTATATCCTGGTTAACCTTTATGCCACGTTGCCAGTCCACCGTAGTATCAACCGTACTGAGCGGGCGTACCCAGCCGCCATCCATCCACAGGATATCAATTTTGCCGTAACCGGTCATCAATTCCTGTATCTGGTTATAGGTGAAATTTTTAAAGTTCTGCCATTTATCCGGATGCTTAACCGGGTCGTAGTTTACGTTGCGGTCTTTTGGCGGAAAATAGGGCCACCAGTAATCCGGACTATGCCAGTCGGGCTTTGAAAAATAAGCCCCTATCATAAAGTTCTCCTTACGGAAAGCACTGAATATCTCGTTAGCAACATTGCTTTTGGCATTTGTAGAAAACGGCGTCTTTGGGCTGGTAATTTTATAATCGGTTTGTTTGGTATCAAACATGCAAAAACCATCATGGTGCTTGGTGGTAAAAACCACGTATTTCATGCCCGCATCCTTTGCGGCCTTTACCCATTTATCCGGGTCGAAATGGGTGGGGTTAAAGGTAGTCTGCAGGTTTTCGTAGGCTTTTTTATAGGTGTAATAGTCAGCGCCATAGGGGCCTTTACGCTGTGTCCAGCCTTCATCTTCGGGGCAAAGGCTCCAGCTTTCCACTACGCCCCATTCGCTGTAGGGCCCCCAATGCATAAACAGGCCGAACTTAAGGTCCTGCCATTGGCTAAGCTTTTGCTGAACTGCAGGATCTGCCGGTGGGGTATAGGCCTCATGGTGCTGCGCTTTGGCGGCGGTACAAAGTAAAAGCGCCAATAGAATGGTAAAGGTATTTTTCATTGAAATAATTATATCCGAAGATAATGGATTTAATCCAATCAGCACAGCCCATTCGGAATGACGCAATAAAATTGTAAATTTGAATTATGGGAACATTAATAGCTCATCCGGAGAACAAGGAGAAAATGGCAGCATTAAAGGCTTTCATGAAAGCGCTTAAGATACGTTTTGAAGAAGGAGAGTCGCCTTACAAACCTGAATTTGTCGAAAAGATAAAACGTAGCCAAGCTGATTTTAAAGCTGGCAAGTTTAAAGCCATAAAAACAGATGATTTATGGAAATAATCTATTCTGACGAAGCCCAGTTGGATATTAAATACTGGACAAAATCAGGCAATAAGATTATTCAAAAAAAGATACAGGAATTACTTAACTCAATTGAGGAAACTCCGTTCGAAGGCATCGGCAAGCCTGAACAATTAAGATATGGTTTATCTGGCTTATGGTCGCGCCGAATTAACCTGGAACACCGAATGGTATACGAACTTCTGGACGATGAACGAACAATTAAAATTCATTCCTTGCGCGGGCATTACAATTAAGCAAACCGTTTAAATAAGCTGGCATATTCCATGAGGTATCCTATTAAAGAAACTACGGCCACTAAGATCATATCGTAAAAAAGAATGATATGTTTTAGCAGCCGTTTTTTGTTATATTTTAAGAAATCGCGTCAAATCCCGGCATCATTTTGGCAATCTGCAGGCTCTCATAAGCCATTTTGCGGTTATAATCGTCGGCCATGGTTTTGTGGTTAACCAAATCAATAATAGTCCCTATCAAGCAAAAACCTCCGGTAAAAAGGTACAGCAGTCCCATAACTACTTCGCCCAAAGCAAAGCGTTGTATGCCGGCGACGCAAAAAAAGCCGATAATTGTAAAAATCAATATATCCTGCGATGATTTTCTCTTACCTGAGTAAATCATGTAAAATTGCTTTCTCTGGTTTTCGTTTAAACCGGCAGTACCCTGCTGCAAAAAAAACATTTCCTCTGATGTCATTCCGGGAAATGCTATATATGGGTTCTGATACATGTCCATTTTCTTAATTATTTTAGGTGATAACTTTGTTTACGATGTAAAACTAAGATAGAATTAAAATTGACACAAAGCAATGTTGGCTAATGTGATAATGTTATCGGTGAGCTATAGGAATAAAGCGGTGAAAATAACCAGGAGAACGGACAGGGGTTAACGCTATTCGCCGAATGAAATATGGTTTATTCTCCTGCCTTTTATATCTTCCCATTATTAATCTATTTTTACACCCATAATGGCCACACGCAATAAAATCTATTTTGCATCCGATTTTCACCTGGGCACCGGCACCTATGCCGCTGGCCGTGCACGCGAAGAGCGCCTGGTGCGCTGGCTCGACAGTATAAAAACAGATGCATCCGAAGTTTTTTTAATGGGCGATGTGTTCGATTTCTGGTTCGAATATAAAACCGTTGTCCCCAAAGGCTATATCCGTTTTTTGGGTAAGCTGGCCGAATTGAGTGATGCAGGTATAAAGCTGTGGTTTTTCCGTGGTAACCATGATATGTGGATGTTCGACTATTTTGAGCGGGAGCTTGGCGCAACCATTATCAGCAACGAGTTAGAAATAGAACGCAGCGGCAAAAAGTTCTACCTTCATCATGGTGATGGCCTCGGTCCTGGTGATACCTTTTATAAATTTATGAAAGGATTTTTCCGCAGCAAGCTATGCCAATGGCTTTTTGCGCGGCTGCATCCTAACTTTGGTGTGGGCCTGGCTAATTACTGGTCGTCGCACAGCCGTTTGGCCAACGAAAAGAAAGACGAGGCAAAGCCTGGTCAGCAGGAGTGGTTGGTAACCTTTAGTAACCTGGTATTACAAAAGCAATTTTATGACTATCTTGTCTTCGGCCATCGCCATTTACCGCTCGATATTAAGCTGAACGAAAAAAGCCGCTACATTAACCTCGGCGAATGGGTGTACGCCTGCAGCTATGCGGTTTTTGACGGGGAGGATATCAGTTTGAAATATTTTGAAAGAGAGGGGCACTAATTTTATAAGCGCATTCGTGCCTATTTACTCCACCTTATACCTCAATACCTGCCTCCCCAAATTCCCATCAGCATCTATTCCCTCTATCACTATCCGGTAAGTTCCCTTTCCATCCGCATTAAAATAGCTGAACGATGCCTTGCCGTCCTTATCGGTAATGATATTCGGGTTCCAGTAAATGGTGCTGCGCAAATCAGCCATTTTTTGGTTGGTATGGGGGTTATCATATTGCGGGGAGTAAAACTCACGGGCTTTGTAAAAACCCTTTGGCATATAAGTTATAACGCCGGGGGCATAGCGGTAATATTCTTTTAGTTTTGTTGCATGTTTTGTGGTAATAATTAAACCGCCGTCTGCCATTCTCGAACCGTAAATAGATCTATAGTGGGAATGATCCGTTATGTATTCTATTCCCTCAATGTCGTCCTGATGTAAGTCATTAAATACATCCATGTCTACAAAATTACCATCAACTATAAGCGCCCCTATAGCTGGTAAACCGTTTTTAAAACGAAGGCCAAAAACTCCTTGCAGGCAATCAGCCAGCCTCCCGCAAATCATTTTTTCTATATCTTTTGTCGTAAGCACATAATCAGCATTACCCGGCCCATTCAGGTTCTGGGAATGCGGGATAATGGGCGGATCCTTCTTTGCTTCTACTTTTACTTCTTTTAATAATATGCTATGCTGATTGATGCCATATTTTTTTTGCTGTTCATAAAACTGCTTCTCACTAGCCAGGTAAGTGGTTAATTCAGCGGCCTGTGTTGCTTCATCGTTGCTGGTAACCTGCGTTACTTTTAATTGAGGGGCACGCGTAGTGTCCAACTCCAGGGTCACATCATCCTGCCCTTTTTTTACCTTCGATTGCACCACAAACTTGGTGCTGTCTGCAAACACCAGGTCTTTAAAAGCAAACTTGCCGTTTACATCGGTCACCGTATCCAGCATAAACATACCCCCGGCTTTGCTGAACAGTTTTACCTCTGCCCCTGGTACCGGTTTGTTGTTTCGTTTTACGGTGCCGGATATGACAATGCTCTTTTCCGGCTGGAATTTGGGCTGTGTGGTATCTGCCAATTGCTTCCAGCTAAAATGCCGGTAGCCCTGTGTCAAAAGCAGGTTATCCAAATCGGCCCTTGTTTTTTCTGTTGGATGATTAAAGTAGTAATTAGGTTGTTCAACGTTTCCTTTTAAGTCTGATGTTAGCAGCAGGCTCGTCAAAATGGTAGTTTCATTCACGCTATCTACAGGCACTTTATCTTCATCTGTTACAGCAACCGAATAGCTGCCTGTGGATGGCTTAGCGCCATTTTTTGCATTAAGCTGAATTTTGACTTTTTGTCTCGATGAATAATTCTGCTTGTCCGGTTTTATACCAAGCGTGGTTTCATTGTGGTTTTCGATAAACGCCAGTCTCTCGTTCAGCGGTTCGCCTGCCGGCGATAGCAGGGTGAATTGGATAATGCCCATAGGAAACTTGTTTTTGGGGATAGTTACCGAAAAATATTTATTGTCCGAGTTATTTTCAATCGCGTAATAAACTTTACCGCAGGCTTGTGCTGCCAGTCTCAGCTTTGGCATCGGGCTGTTGGCACCCCCCGCTATTCTTATTCTTAACGTGTCCTGGTTTGTGTTATTAAGGCTAAACGTGTATCCGGCCACCTCTGCTTTCGGCAGATCTAATATTTTAGTAGTACCATCTGCGAATGTAATATTGGCTTTATAAGTTTTTCCGGCTTTGGGTACGAGTGCAAAACTACCCATCCCCGCATGGCTGGACTCAAAACCAGTTACTTCCTCGCCTGCGTCATCTGTTACTGTTCCTTTAACATCTTTTCCCAATCCATCCGCCCCAACCGCCTTAAAAGCTATTTTGGAATAATTACCCATTACCAGACTGCCGCCTTCGGGCAGAAATTGTATATCAATCTTGTTAATTTGTTTGGTAATGGTTTTATTTTTCGCCTTTACAGATTCCCCGCTTTCCGGTATACGTTTCGAATCTATGCCACCTACCGGGATTATCTTTTCAAATAATGCATCATCATCTTCATTCCGCATCCAATTGGTATATGCACGGACCCTGTAGTTGCCGCTTTTCAAACTGTCAGCTAATATAAAGTCGCCGGATGCTGTGCCGGCAGTTATTTGCAGCTTAAGTGATCTTGCAATTTTATTTTCCGGATTGATCAGTTCTGCATATAAGATACCGCTTAAAGCCGATAACTTGTTTTCTGCACCTAAGGTTAGGTAAGCCTTAAAATAAATAGTATCACCAATAGCGTAATAAGGTTTATCGAATTGAAGATAAGCTTTCTCATTAAGGGTCTGCTTGGGCTGACGGTCGGCAGACTGGCTAAACAACAATCCCGGCAGAAGCAAAAAAACGAGATAGACGAGTAGCCGCGGGCTTAATTTCAAATATCTTTTAAACGTTTTTTTTGCAGCGGCGATTAAGGGCATAGGAAGTATCGTTAACAGAGAGTTTAAAACTAAAAATTACGTTGGAGAATTCAAAATTAATTCACCGATTTCAATTTGTTTTTTACTATGACAGGCCGACTACTAAAAATGCTAAACTCTCGCCTTTATTCCACCTTATATCTCAGCACCCCTCTCCCCAAATTTCCATCCGCATCAATACCTTCAATCACCAGGCGATAAGTGCCCTTGCCATCAGCGTTAAAATAGCTGAATGATGCTTTGCCATCTTTATCGGTGATGATATTCGGATTCCAGTAAATGGTGCTGCGTAAATCTGCCATTTTTTGGTTGGTGTGCGGGTTATCGTATTGGGGGGAGTAAAACTCACGGGCTTTGTAAAAACCCTTGGGCATGTAGGTTATTACGCCGGGTGCGTAGCGGTAATATTCTTTTGGCTTTGTTGCGCGTTTAGTAGTTATAATTAACCCTCCGCTCGCCATACGGGAACCATAGATTGCACCATAATGTTCGCCCAAAACAACCTCTATTCCTTCTATATCTTCCGGGTGAAGGCTATCAAATATGTCCTGATCGACGAAAAGTCCATCGACAACTATCGCCATTTCCCCCAACTGCTTTCTTAAATTTAATGGAACACCTCGTCGAAAGGTTACTCCCGGCAAAAGTACACAACTGGAAATTTTACCACAGGCCATTTTTTCAATGTCCTTCGCTGTTACAACTGCATCTGCATTGCCTATTCCATTCAGGTTTTGTGAATGTGGTACAACAGGTTCCGCCTTTGCAGCCACCTTTATTTCCCTCAGCATTATTTTATGCTGATTGATACCATATTTCTTTTGTTCCTCGTAAAACTGCTGCGACTTCATTATGTAGTCCGCCAGGTCTCCGTTCTTTGACGTGTTTGTTTCAATCGATGTACGTTCAACAGTTAGGCGCACTGCACGATTAGTATCCAACTCCAATGTTACATCATCCTGCCCTTTCTTAACCCTTGATTGTACTACAAACTTGGTGCTGTCGGCAAATATCAAATCTTTAAATGCAAACCTTCCGTTTACATCTGTCACTGTATCCCGCATAAACATCCCGCCAACTTTGCTGAACAACTTTACCTGTGCGCCCTGCACCGGCTTACCGTCTTTTTTTACAATACCACTTATTTCCAGGGCTTTTTCAGGCTTAAATGCAGGCGGGGTAGGGCTATCATTCAGCACCTGTTTCCACTCAAACCTGCGGTAGCCATGCGTCAGCATTACCAGGTCAAGGTCAGCCGCAGTTTTTTCGTCGGTATGAGCGAAATAGTAACGAGGTTGTTCTACGTAGCCATGTAATTCTGATGTCAGCAGCAAGTTGCTGATAATAGTTTGTTCATTCTCACCTTCAGGTTTTATCCGGCCTTCGTCAGTAACCGAAACTGAATAATGACCCGGAAGCAGCCCTGTCTTTAAGTCCAGGGTTACCTTTTCGCGGGCGGCATAACCGGCCTTGTCTGCTGTAAGCTGCAGCGCGGGCATATCGTCGTTCTGTACAAACAAAAGCCTTTCGCACAATGGTTCGCCGTCAGCTGTGAATAGTGTAACCTTTACAATGCCGGTGTGAAAATTCTTTTTAAGCAGCGTGGTTGTTACTTCCTGCCTGTCGAGTTTTACCGCCATGCTTAGCGGCACCGTATCCTGGTAGGCTATCAGCGTAAACGATTTGTTTTTATTTGCCTGGAAATAAGTTTTATTGCTGCTGATTTTGAAGCTATAAACCCGGTTATCGGCAGACGTTTCCATAACTATACCCGCAGGTTCAGGATGTGGCAGATCCGATATATCTTCGGAGCCGTCGGCATAGTTCAGCCTGGCGCGATAGCTTTTACCTTCGGCCGGGGTTAAATAAAAATAGCCCATCCCTAAATGCGACGAAGTAAATTCTGTTACTTGTTTACCGGTTTCATCCAAAATAATGCCCCGCACGTCAATCCCCATTCCGGTACCAGCCAGCGCCTTAAATGCAATTTTCGACCGGACACCTATCACCAGATTGCCGGCTTCCGGCAAGAAACGGGTGACGGGTTTTGTTAATTTTGATTTTGTGCCGCCACCGCTTTCAGATATCCGTTCAGTTACTGCGGAGCCGATAGTGATGTTCTGCTCAAAATAGTGTGGTGTGGTATTGTTGAGCATGAGCTGTGTATAAGCCCGCACGCGGTAATTGCCGCTTTTCAATGTATCGGGCAGGGCAAAGTCGCCCCAGGCTCCGCCTTCTTTAACAACCAGGTTCTCGCTATTGCTTATTTTGTTATCCGGTCCAATCAATTCTGCGTGTAAAATGGCACTCAGGCTTGTCGGTTTATGAAGTGCGCCTTCGGTTACATAAGCCGAGTAATAAATGGTATCGCCTGCGGCATAATAAGGTTTATCGAAATGTACATAGGCCTTCTCTTCCGGGTGGGCGGATGCATAACCACCTACCTTATCATCGATTTTTTTGACAAGTGTACTATCCAGCATACTGGCTACACCTGCGGCGGGCTCATAATCAACGGGCAGCAGGGAAGCTATGCGGTTACGGCTCCAGGCACCGAGATAGCTTAGACTCCGCGGGTTTAAAACCGAGCCGTTCTCATCAAAAAAGGCAGGGGACGTAAAAGCAAGTAAGGTAGCATAAGTATTATCAGCGCTGGCTAAGTGACTAATCGCTCCAGTTTTATAATGATGATAATGATCATAATTGATATATAAAGCATCCGGGCCGCCGGCCATCAGGGCGTACAGGCCACGCTGGTCTGTCAGTTTAATAAAGTCAGATTTTGGCAGGGGCGCATTGAGCAGCCGCTGAGCAATTATTATAGGCATTTCGGCTATTTTCTGCCAACGCTTTAGCGAATCTTTATAAAGCTTTTTGTCTTTGCCGGTTGCCAGCGAGGTGAATAGCTGTATTTTTTTGCTGATGGTACTGTCGGCCGGGCGCTCCGGGTTTGGTGTGATGGCGTAACGCAATACCTGGAAGCCTTCCTGGTCCACGCGGTTATTCAGCACAGCACGTAGAAAATGAAGTTGCGAGCCTTCATATACCTCCTGCCTGCGGGCACGCCAATTTTCCTCGTCACGGGCGCTGCCCTTCATGGGTTCAAAAAACACATTCCCGGCGTAAGCAAACTCTTTGCCGGTGCCAATAGCATCATTTACCGAAAAACTGCTTAATAAGTATTTAAGCCGGTAACCAAGTGCGTGGTTTTCAATAATCAAAAAATCCACAGACGAGGCTTTTAGTACCCCGTTTTTATCATTGTAATCAAAGTCGAGCAATTCGGGATTTAATATTTTACAATCCTTTGCCAGGTCTGATTTGCCGAGGAACTCATCTTTAAAGGTCTCAAAATAGCGCCGCCGTTCCGCATCATCACCTGCCTTAATTTTCACCTCGTTTAATACCGTAGTTTTCGGGAAGATGGTTATAACCGGCAGGCTAAGGTTGGTGTTTACAATCTCTATAGCTTCTGAAAATTTATCGAAGCCAACCATCGTAATCATCAAATCATACCTGCCCGGTTTAATGCCGCTGAGCGTAAAAGTTCCATCTTCAGCCGTGTGGCTGCCTATGGTAGCACCGTTAATAAACACGCTTGCCCCTGCAACCGGGCGGGTATCAACCTGGTTTATTACCTTACCCTTCACGCTGTATTGTGCAAAGCAACCGAGCGTAAGCGTTACCAGTAATAAAGTTAAGTTTAGGATTTTCATTTTTGCTAAAGTACCTATTATGTAAGCTATTCTACCTTATATCTCAACACCTGCCTTCCCAAATTTCCATCAGCATCAATGCCCTCAATAACCACCCGGTAAGTGCCCTTTCCATCCGCATTAAAATAGCTGAACGATGCCTTGCCGTCTTTATCTGTTATGATATTAGGGTTCCAGTAAATGGTGCTGCGTAAATCGGCCATTTTCTGGTTGGTATGCGGGTTGTCATATTGCGGCGAATAAAACTCGCGGGCTTTGTAAAAGCCTTTGGGCATATAGGTTATTACGCCGGGGGCATCTTTATAATAGCCGGAGGTACGGTGTGCTAATTTTGTTGTTGCCATTATTACCCCGTCAGCGCCGCGGGTGCCGTAAATTGCCCCATAATGAACGTCCGTTATAACTTCGATACCTTCTATATCGTCAATGTATAAGCTTGAAAAATCATCGGCGCTTACAAACGCCCCGTCTATTACATAAGCCATCGGACGCGGGTGATAGCTGATACTATTTAATTTGTGAAGATAAGCCTCGTAGCCTATGGTACTTTTAATAAAGAAAATGCCGTTCAGCACTCCCTGCAGGCAATCTGCAAGGTTGCCGCAATTAAACTTTTCAATGTCTTTCGCTGTAAGCACCTGGTTAGCGTTGCCCGGGCCATTTAGATTTTTCGAGTGTTCAAGCGGGATGATTTTTTTATCCTTTATTGTCACCTCCTTCAGCATTTGAGTATGCTCATTTATGCCGTATTTTTTCTGTTCATTCCTGTATTGCTGGTTGCCTTGTGTATAAAATGATACCACAGCCTGTTTATCATCGGTCGCCGGCAAAAAAGCGTTTATAACAGCAGGTCCGCCAAGGGGTTTGTCGGGTTCTACATCAACATCTTTGTCGCCCCTGGCGCCGCGGGCCTGCAACACAAATTTTGCGTTTTCGCTATAGCCCAGGTTATCAAATACAAACCTTCCGGCGGCGTTGGTTACGGTGTCAAGCATCAGGCCGTCTTTGCCCTTGCCAAACAGCTTTATCTTTGCGTTTGCCAGCGGCTTGCCATCTTTCTTTACAATGCCGCTTATTACCAAAGCTTTTTCCGGCTTAAATGCAGCGGGGGCGGGGCTACCGTTCAGCACCTGCTCCCATTCAAACCTGCGATAGCCGTGTGTCAGCATTACCAGGTCAAGGTCAGCCGCGGTTTTATCACCAGGATGAGCGAAATAGTAACCAGGTTGTTCCACATAGCCATGCAGCTCCGATGTCAGCAATAAGTTGCTGATAATAGTTTGTTCATTTTCGCCCTCGGGTTTTATCCGGCCTTCGTCAGTCACCGACACCGAATAATGCCCCGGGAGCAGCGCTGTCTTTAAGTCCAGGCTTACCTTTTCACGGGCGGCATAACTCGTTTTGCCTGCCGTAAGTTGCAGCCCCGGCATATCTCCGTTTTGTACAAATAATAACCTTTCGCACAGCGCTTCGCCATCCGAAGTAAACAGCGTAACTTTTACAATTCCGGTATGCAGGGTCTTTTTCGGGAGCGTAGCTGTAACTTCCTGCTTGTCAAATTTTACCGCAATGCTTAGCGGTACGGTATCCTGGTAAGCTATCAGTGTAAACGATTTATTTTTATTGGCCTGGAAGTAGGTTTTATTACCGCTGATTTTAAAATTAAAAATACGATTATCAGCAGACGTTTCCATAACGATACCGCTTGATTCGGGGTGTGGCAGATCCAGAATATCTTCGGTGCCATCAGCATAGGTCAGCCTGGCGCGATAGCTTTTTCCTTCAGCCGGCGTTAAATAGAAATAGCCCATTCCTAAATGCGATGAAGTAAATTCTGTTACTTGTTTACCTGTTTCATCCAAAACGGCGCCTCGTACATCTACCCCCATTCCGTTTCCGGCCAGCGCTTTAAATGCAATTTTCGATCGGATGCCCGTCACCAGGTTGCCGCCCTCGGGTAAAAAACGGGTAGCGGGTTTTGCTAATTTCGGATTTGCGCTACTGGCTGCGCCACTTTCGGGTATACGTTCAGCCATGGTGGAGCCTACAGCGATATTTTGTTCAAAATAACCCGGGGTGTTGTTGTTGAGCATCAGTTGTGTATAAGCCCGCACGCGGTAATTGCCGCTTTTCAAGGTATCAGGTAAGGCAAAATCTCCCCAGGCTGTGCCGTCTTTTATTAATAAAAGTTCACTATCACTTATTTTGTTGTCAGGCCCGATTAGCTCCGCGTGCAAAATGGCGCTCATGCCTGTTGGCTTATGCTGAGCACCTTCGGTAATATAGGCCGAATAATAAATAGTGTCGCCGGCCGCATAGTACGGTTTGTCAAAATGGACGTATACTTTTTCTTCGGGGTGAGCGGTGGTGTAACCGGCTACCTTATTATCTATTTTTTTCACAAGCGCACTATCCAATGTAGTGGCAGCGCCGGCAGAAGGTTCATAATCAACCGGCAGTAACGAGGCTATCCGGTTGCGGCTCCAAACGCCAAGGTAGCTTAAACTCTGCGGGTTTAAAACCGAGCCGTTTGAGTCAAAAAAAGCAGGCGCGCTAAACGTGAGCAGCGTGGCATAGGTATTATCGGCGCTGGATAAGTGACTAACCGCTCCTGTTTTGTAATGATGGTATTGGTCGTAATTGATATATAGGGCATCCTGACCGCCGGCCAGCAGGGCATACAATCCGTGCTGGTCGGTTGGTTTTGCAAAATCAGGTTTTTTCAGGGGAGTGTTAAGCAGCCGCTGAGCAATTATTGCAGGCATTTCGGCCTTTTTCTGCCAGTACTTTAACGAATCTTTATAAAGCTTTTTGTCTTTACCGGTTGCGAGCGCCGTGAATAGTTGGATTTTTTTACCGATGATGCTGTCAGCCGGGCGTTGCGGGTTTGGAGTGACAGCATAACGCAATACCTGGAAGCCTTCCTGGTCTACCCGGTTATTTAGCACCGCCCGCAGAAAATGAAGCTGCGAACCCTCATATACTTCCTGCCGGCGGGCACGCCACCTTTCCTCATCCCGCGGACTGCCCCGCATCGGTTCAAAAAACACATTCCCCGCGTATGAAAATTCTTTGCCTGCGCCGGTAGCATCAGTTACTGAAAAGCTGCTTAACAAGTATTTAAGCCGGTAACCAAGGGCGTGGTTTTCAATAATCAAAAAATCGACCGACGAGGCTTTAAGTATCCCGGCTTTATCATCGTAGTCATAGTCGAGCAGCTCCGGATTTAATATTTTACACTCCTTTGCCAGGTCGGATTTACCCAGGAACTCATCTTTAAAGGTCTCATAGTAACGCCGGCGTTCCGCATCATCGCCTGCCTTAATTTTTACCTCATTTAATACAGTAGTTTTGGGGAAGATGGTTATAACCGGCAGGTTAACGTCGCTATTTACAATCTCTATAGCTTCCGAAAATTTATCGAAGCCAACCATCGCAATCATCAAATCATACCTGCCAGGTTTAATGCCGCTGAGGGTAAAAGTGCCGTCATCAGCCGTGCGGCTGCCAATAGTAGCGCCGTTAATAAACACGCTTGCACCCGAAACGGGGCGGGTGTCGGCCTGGCTTATTACTTTGCCTTTTACGTTGTATTGTGCAAAGCAGTAAAGCGACAGTACTACTAATAATAGAGTTAAGTTTAAGATTTTCATTTTTTTTGTAAATACGCTCTATGTAACGCTATTCTACCTTATATCTTAATACCTGTCTCCCCAAATTACCGTCTGCATCAATACCTTCAATAACTACCCGGTAAGTGCCCTTGCCATCAGCATTAAAATAACTGAACGACGCCTTGCCGTCTTTATCTGTTATGATATTCGGGTTCCAGTAAATAGTGCTGCGTAAATCGGCCATTTTTTGATTGGTGTGCGGGTTGTCATACTGCGGCGAATAAAACTCGCGGGCTTTGTAAAAACCTTTAGGCATGTAAGTAACCACACCCGGAGCGTAACGATAGTAAAGGTTGTCAGTCCGGCGGGCGGGTTTAGTAGTTATAATTAAACCGCCATTGGCCATCCTGGAACCATATATAGCACCATAATGCGCGCTTGTAATTATTTCAATACCTTCAATATCGTCGGGATTCAATTGTAGAAAAATATCTTTGTCGACAAAGTTTCCGTCTATAACAAGTACGCCAATTTCCGGGATGCCGTTCTTGAAATGCAGGTTATACACACCCTGCAGGCAATCTCCCAGCCGGGCGCAAATTAGCCGCTCTATATCTTTGGCGGTTAATAAATGGTCAGCATTGCCCGAGCCGTTAAGGTTTTGCGAATGCGGTATAAGCGGTGGATCTTTTTTAGCTTCAACGGTTATTTCTTTCAGCAAGATTCTATGCTGATTGATACTGAACTTTTTTTGCTCTTCATAAAACTGTTTCGCGCTGGTAAGGTAGGTGGCTATTTCAGCGGTCTGTAAATCTCCATCATTGCTTTCAATTTGCCGGATTTTTAACTGCGGGGCACGTGTGGTATCCAGCTCGAGCGTTACCTCATCCTGCCCTTTCTTTACCTTCGATTGTACCACGAATTTCGTGCTGTCGGCAAATATCAAATCGCGGAATGCAAATTTGCCATTCACATCTGTAACCGTATCCAGCATAAACAAGCCACCGGTTTTGCCAAACAGCTTAATTTGTGCCCCCGGAACAGGCTTGTTGTTTCGTTTCACCGTGCCCGATATAGTGATTGAGCTTTCGGGCTGAAATTTCGGGGCCGTTGTATCTGCCATCTGCTTCCAGGTAAAATGGCGATAGCCTTGTGTAAGCAACAGGTTATCCAGGTCGGCCCTTGTTTTTTCTGATGGATTGGTGAAATAATAGTTCGGTTGTTCAACATTTCCTTTTAAGTCCGATGTCAGCAGCAGGTTGGTTAAAATATTCGTTTCATTCAGCGAATCGGCGGGTACTTTATCTTCATCAATTACCGCTACCGAATAGCTTCCCGTTGATGGTTTGTTGTCCTTGCTTTTTGCGTTAAGCTGTATGTTAATTTTTTGGCGCGATGAGTAAGCTGTCCTATCGGTCTTTAGATTGAGTGTGGCCTTATTGGAGTTTTCGATAAACGCCAGTCGCTCGTTGAGCGGTTCGCCAGTGGGCGACAACAATGTGAACTGGATAATACCGGTTGGGAATTTGTTTTTAGGTACAGTTGCTGAAAAGTATTTATTCTCCGAGTCGTTTTCCACGGCGTAATAAACTTTGCCGCAGGCCTGGGCTACAAGCCTTAGCTTTTGCATCCGGCTGTTGCCGCCGCCGGCTATTCTTATCCCAATTGTATCAGGGCCTGAATTATTTAGACTGAAGGTATAACCGTTGGCCTGCGCTTCCGGCAATTCCATTGTTGTGGTAGTGCCGTCAGCAAAGGTAATAGCTGCTTTATAGGCCTTACCTTTTCTAGGCACAAAGGTAAAACTGCCCATACCGGCATGACCGCTCTCAAACTGTGTTACCTCTCCGCCGGTTTCGTCTGTCACGACGCCTTTTGCCGCTTTCCCCAGTCCGTTCGGGCCTACTACCTTGAGCGCTATCCTGGAATAATTACCTGCTATAAGGCTGCCGCCTTCCGGCAGAAATTGTATATCGGTTTTGCTGATTTGATTTGAGGTTGTTTTGTTTTTTGTTTTAGATGGTTCTCCGCTTTCCGGGATGCGTTTTGGCCCGGTGCCGCCGACTGGAATTACTTTTTCAAATAAGGCATCCTCACCCTCGTTCCGCATCCATTGCGTATACGCACGCACCCGATAGCTGCCGCTTTTCAGCGTATCTGTCAATACAAAATCTCCTGATGCTGTACCGGCAATAATCTGCAGCTTTAGCGCCCTTGCTATCTTGTTTTCGGGGCTGATTAATTTAGCATATAATATCCCGCTTAATGCCGATAGCTTGTTTTCTGCGCCTAAGGTTACATAAGCTTTAAAATAGATGGTATCGCCAATAGCGTAATAAGGCTTATCGAATTGTAAATAAGTTTTTTCAACCGCATTATTGCTTACCTGCTGGCAAAGCACGGTCGCTGCAAATAGTAAACTTAAAAGTGTAAGCAATGCTGTTTTTTTCATTTATTCTACTTTATACCTTAATACCTGTCTTCCCAGGTTGCCTTCTGCATCTACCCCCTCTATTACTACCCTGTAAGTGCCTTTGCCATCTGCATTATAATAGCTCAGCGATGCGTTGCCGTCCTTATCGGTTATAAACTCAGGGTTCCAGAAAACGGTTGTTCTCAGGTCAGGTTTATCGTCAGTTGTGATATGTTCATATTTAGG